>NZ_JAUTAZ010000001.1:3031882-3638259 GCF_030818905.1 Microbacterium sp. SORGH_AS_0888 | reverse complement strand
TCCTGGTGATCGCGATCGCACTCGGCTGGACACCGAGCGTCGCGGGCATCGGCGCGCTCTTGCTCGCCCTTGTGATCGTCGCTTTGCTCGCCACCGGCCTGGGGCTGCTCTTCGGATCGATCAACGTGACGTTCCGCGATGCGCAAAGCTTCGTAGAGATCATCGTCATGTGCGCGATCTGGGCCTCGCCTGTGATGTATCAGTGGCAGGCGGTCGCTTCTTCACTCCCGTCGTGGGCGTTCGTTGTATATCGCCTGAATCCTCTCACCGTCGCCGTTGAACTCTTCCATCGCGGAGCGTGGGAGCCGCTGACCTCCGATCGTATGGAACCGATACCCGATCTCTGGACGTTCGCAGGGATAGCCGTCATCGTCTCGCTGCTCGTGTTGTTGCTCGGGCAGACCGTTTTCCGCCGTCTGGAGGGGCGCTTTGCCCAAGACCTCTGACAACGTCGCCGTCCGCGTGGATGCGGTAAGCAAGCGATTCCGTCTTCGTCACACTCATTCGATCAAAGAGACCGCCGTCGCTGCACTGCGCCGGAAGCAGCTCACGACGGACTTCCATGCCCTTGACGGAGTAAGCTTCGACATCGAGCAAGGCGAAGCCGTTGCGCTGCTCGGTTACAACGGCTCGGGAAAGTCCACGACGCTGAAGATGATCTCTGGCGTCCTACGGCCCGACTCGGGTCACGTCCTCACCCGAGGTCGCGTCGCCGGACTGATCGAGGTCGGCGCGGGCTTCCATCCGGACCTGTCGGGCCGGGAGAACATCTTCTTGAACGCGGCGATCCTCGGGATGTCGCGCCGAGAGACGGAGTCACGTTTCGACGACATCGTCGCTTTCAGCGAGATCGAGCGCTTCATCGACACAGAGGTGAAGCACTACTCCTCCGGGATGTTCCTCCGACTAGCGTTCTCCGTGGCCATCCACACGGAGGTCGACGTCCTTCTCATCGACGAGATTCTGTCGGTGGGCGACGAACCGTTCCAGAAGAAGTGCCTCGCGCGTATCCGCGAGCTTCACACCGAGGGAAAGACGCTGGTCGTGGTCTCTCACGACCTCGACATGGTCGCAGCCCTGTGCCAACGAGGGATCGTCCTCAGGGAAGGCCGCATGGTCTTCGACGGCCCGAGTGCAGAGGCGGTGGGCACGCTCCGCGCGTAGGCGACGACTCTCCTTCGCGTAGCCGAACGCCACGCACCTGCCATGTCATGCGAAGCAGAGCGCCGCTTAGGTTGACGGCCGGTAGGTCCGCGGCAGCGCAACGCCGCAACACGTCACAGCTCGGCGTGCAGCGCCCACACGCGCTCCGCGTGGTCGCGCCACGAGAACGCCTTGCCGCGGTCGAGCGCGCGGACAGCGAAACGCTTCCGCGCGTCCTCCGACTCGGCGACCAGCCGAAGCGCGTCGCCGAGCTCGCCGGACGGCACGAACAGGCCGCCGTCGACCAGCACCTCGCGGTGCACGTCGGACGCCGAGGCCACGACCGGGAGTCCGAGCGCCAGCGCCTCGACCACGCGCCACGGGAACGCGCTGAGCGTCGACGGTGCGAGGAGCACGACCGCGCCGGCCAACACCGCGGCCCGATCCGGCGCCTCGACGTGCCCCTGCACGTGCAGCGCGGAGTCCGCGATCCCCGCCGCCGTCGCCAGCTCGCGCACGCGCGGGGCACGCGCGTCGGAGATGTCGAGCACCACGACCTCGGGTGCGTCCGCGAGCGAGGCGACCGCCGACAGCCCCGCGGCGAGCGCGTCGTCGTCGCAGAAGGCGCCGGCGAGGGCCACCACGCCCTCCGGCACGCCCAGCGCTCGACGGCGGCCCACGGCATCCGTCGGAGCCGCGAACCCGGTCGGCGCAGCGCCCGGGATCACACGCAGCCGGCCGCCCAGACGGGTCGTCTCCCCCAGCCGGTCCGCCATGGCGTGCGAGGGCACGACGACGGCATCGGCGTGCTTCTCGGCGCGCTTGAGGAGAGCCCGCTGACCCGCGACCGCGAGGCGCGACATCCCGTCGGGCTTCTCCCACGCACACAGATCCCACAACGAGACGACGGTCTGATCGTTCTCGTTCACCCGGTCGTGACGCACGAGCGGCGCGACCAGCGACGGCGCGTGGATGAGTCCGCCTCCGATGCCTGGGGCGATCCCCATCTGCCACGACGCGAGCAGCCGGGCGCGGCCGAGCGGGGCGCGCGTCGATCCCGCGAGGCCCGGCACGGCGGCGGCCTCATCCTCATCCCCCGCCGGCACGATCGCCGTCACGTCGCACCCCTTCGGCGCCGAGTCCACGAGCGCACGCGCGATCTCCCGCTCGGCCTCGGCGAGATCCGCGTCGACCACCTCGGTCAACTGGTCCAGAACGATGCGAAGCGAAACAGCCATGCATTGAGACTAGTAAGGGACGTCTGTGTGAACCCCGGAGCCGACCCCCCGGCGTCACCCTGCCGGCGACGGAGACGGCGGATGCAGCATCTGCTGCACCATCGGCGGGATCTCCGCGAAGTCCGGGTTCTGGTCGTCGACCCCGTTCGCCGGCGTCAGATCCAGCGTCGTCACCGGCTGTCCCTTCGCCTTCACCGCGAGATCCACGAGCGTCGGGAGAAGCTGCTGCGGGATGTCGGTCGTCACCAGGTCCGAGCTGGCCGCGGCGACCTGCTGGAAGTGCGTCAGCACGTTCGTCGGCGAGAACTGAGCGAGGATCGCCTCCTGCAGCTGCCGCTGACGCTGCATGCGATCCCAGTCGCTCGTCGTGTACCGGGAGCGTGCGTACCACTGCGCGGTGTCGCCGTCCATGTGCTGCTGGCCCGGTTCGATCCAGCCCTTGGCCCACACCTCTGCGGGCTCGTCGCCCAGCGGGCCGTAGCCCTTCGGCAGCCGCTCGGTCACGTTGATGTCGATCCCGCCGAGCGCGTCGATGAGGTCGGCGAAGCCGTTCATGTCGGCGAACGCGTAGTACGGGATGGAGATGCCGAGAATCCCCTCGGCCGCATCCTTCGTCGCCTCGATCGACGGGCGCGAGCCCTTGGCGGCGGCATCCGGATACAGGCTGACGCCCTTGTCGTCCGAGCACTGCTCGACCGCGTTCGTGAGCTGGTTCAGTCCCGATCCCCAGCCGCAGGTGTCGGACTCGTGTCCCTCGAAACCGTCCGGATACCGCTCGTGCATCGGACTGTCGGCGGGGAACGGCGCGTGGGGCATGTCGCGCGGCAGGCCGAAGATCGTCACGGCGCCGCTGTCGGCGTTGACCGAGACGACCGAGATGCTGTCGAAGCGCATCGAGTCGCGGCCGTCACCGGAGTCAGCGCCCAGCAGCAGGATGTTGTAGTACCCGTCCGATGGCGGCACGAGAGCCGCGGAGGCGCCGAAGATCGTCGTGATCGCGCTGCGGGTGCTCCCGGCGATGTTGGCGGCGGCCACCGCGCTGCTGCCCGAGAAGAACGCGAGCACGACCGCGAGCAGCAGGACGCCGATGCGCGCCAGCGGCGCGACCCGGACGAGTCGCGCGAGTCGCACCGTGTCGATCGTGAGCAGGACCCAGAGCGCGGCGTAGGCGTACAGGAGGATCTGAGCGACGAGCAGCGCGAACCAGTTCGTGCCGACCGACACGAGCGCCGAGCGCCACAGCAGCGCGGACAGCACGACGAGCACCAGCACGAGCCACATGAACAGAGTCGCGCCGAGCCCGATCCGTCCGAGCCGGCGATTGCCCGCCAGCACCTGCGCCGAGCCCGGGATGAGGAAGTTCAGGACCACGAGCCACCACGCACGGCGACCCATCACCGTGGGCGACGATGCCTCGGGGTAGCGCAACGGATACGGGTTGACGACCGGCTCCGCACGTCCGCCGCGCGGCCTCGCCGGCGCGGCCGTCGTCACAGCGAGTCCTTCAGTCGACGGTTCTTCTCCTCCACCGCGGCCTCGAGGTCGCGCGCATAGGCCTCGACGCGGTCGCCGAGGTCGGCATCCGACGCCCCGAGGATGCGGACCGCGAGCAGCCCCGCGTTCGCGGCCCCGCCGATCGACACGGTCGCGACCGGGATGCCCGTGGGCATCTGCACGATGCTCAGCAGCGAGTCCATGCCGTCGAGGGTCGCCAGCGGCACCGGCACGCCGATCACGGGCAGTGCCGTCACGGAGGCCAGCATGCCCGGGAGGTGCGCCGCTCCCCCGGCGCCGGCGATGACGACCTTCAGGCCACGGGCGCGGGCCTCACGGCCGTAGCGGACGAGCTTGTCGGGTGTGCGGTGCGCGGACACCACCTCGACCTCGTGGGGCACGCCGAAGTCGGTGAGCGTCTGCGATGCCGCAGCCATCACCCGCCAGTCGGAGTCGGAGCCCATGACGACGCCGACCGACGGCGCCTCGGAAGAATGCAGCGGCCGTGTCACCCCGACAGGCTACGTCGTGCGGCTGGAGAACCGCCGCAACGGCACGCGCCCGCATCCGCCCCGCTTCTCCCCCCACCATGTCCCGCTTTTGACCGCTGGGCGCAGCCTCAGGCGGTCGGAAGTGGGACATCACCCGGTCGGAAGTGGGACATCATCACGCCACCGGGTCGAAAGGGGGACATGATCACATCGCCCGGTCGAAAGGGGGACGTGCGTCAGTCGAAGGCGGATGCGGCGGCCCGCGCCTCGTACGCGACGTCCTCGAGGTCGGCGCCGGTCACCGTCACGTGGCCGACCTTGCGCCCCGGACGCGGCGCCTTGCCGTAGGTGTGCAGCCGGGCCCGCGGGTGCTCGGCGAGCGCAGGCTCGAACCGGTCGCTCATGGCCGCGTGCGCCGGACCGCCGAGGATGTTGATCATGACCGACCAGGGCTGGAGCGGCTCGGTCGACCCCAGCGGCAGATCGGCGACCGCCCTCAGGTGCTGCTCGAACTGACTCGTCACGGCACCGTCCTGCGTCCAGTGGCCGCTGTTGTGGGGGCGCATCGCCAGCTCGTTCACGAGCACCCGCTCGTCGCTCGTCTCGAACAGCTCGACCGCGAGCATCCCCGTCACCCCGAGCCCCTCCGCGACCTCGACGCCGATGCGGCCCGCCTCCGCGGCGACCCGTCCGCTCGAGCGCGGCGCCGGCGCCACCACCTCGGCGCACACGCCCTCACGCTGCACGGTCTCGACGACGGGGTAGACGGCGAGCTCGCCGCCCGGCCTCCGCGCGACCTGCTGCGCCAGCTCCCGGGTGAAGTCCACGAGCTCCTCCGCGAGCAGGGCACCGCCGTGGGCGTCCTCGGCGAGCGCCGCGAACCAGTCGGCGGCGTCCACGCCGGCGGAGACGACCCGCACGCCCTTGCCGTCGTAGCCGCCGCGCGGCGTCTTGACGACGGCGCGGCCGCCGTGGTCGTCGAGGAAGGCCTGTAGCTCCTCCGCGTTGCGGACGGCGGCCCAGTCCGGCTGCGGCAGTCCGAGCTCGGCGAGGCGGGCGCGCATGAGCAGCTTGTCCTGCGCGAACTGCAGCGCATCCGGACCCGGGTGCACGGCGACGCCGTCGGCGACGAGCGCCCGGAGGACCGGCTGCGGAACGTGCTCGTGGTCGAAGGTGACGACATCCACCTCGCGCGCGAAGGCACGCACGGTCTCGAGATCGCGGTAGTCCCCCGTCGCCGTCGCCGCGAGCGACGCGGACATCCCGGGCTCCTCGGCCAGCACCCGGATGTCGAGCCCGAGCTCGACCGCCGGGGCGATCATCATCCGTGCCAGCTGCCCTCCGCCGACCACTCCGACGCGCACCGTCATTCCGGCTCCCTTCGCCACGGCCATTCTTCCGGATACGAGCGACGGCCGCCTCCCCCGGGCTCGACCTCCGGAGGGTCGTTCAGGCGCCGGGCAGCGGCGGCGGCACCGGCTGCGACTGCGCGTCGCGGTGGGCGAGGATCTGGTTGACCTCGACCTGGTCGACGAGCGTCTCGTGCACGAGCTGCACCTGCGGGATGTTGCGCAGCACGAGCCTGCCCTCGACGCCGTCCTCGAGCCGCAGCGTTCCCGTGCGCCACATCCGCTGCAGCGGTCCGCGCCGCATCGTGATCGCGTAGCCGCGCACGTGCGACAGCTCCCGCTGCGTGCGGCCGAACAGCCCGCTGCGCTCGATGACCCGACGGGTCGTGATCGTGTACGTGTGCGAGAGCCACACCAGATACGGCAGGAGCACGAGCAGCAGGACGACGAGCCCGGCGGCGGACCACAGCATCCAGTCCTGGAACGGGGCGGGCAGATTTCCCGTGAAGTAGCCGACCGCGCCCGCCACGGCGATGAGCAGGATCGCCGACCAGAAGAGCCGCCGCGCGTGCCCGCGCAGCCGCACGATGCGGCGCTCGGGGTCGGGGACGCCGGGGGCCGGCGTCAGAGGCCGTCCGACGGAGGTCGACGAGGTCATGGGTCAATTGTGCGGGAGCCAGGCGCAGAAGCCGGGTCGCAACTCCGCAAACGCCGCGACCTCGCCCCCCGGATCCGGGCTCGCGGTCGACGCCCGCCCGGCACACGCGGCGTCGTCCCTAACGGACGTGCGTGACGTCGCCGGCACCGACCGCGGTCTCGAGCGCACCCTCCGCCACGACGAGCCGCCCCTCGGGGTCGAGCCGGTCCGCCCTGCCCGTGAGCACCGAGCCGTCGGGCATCGACACCATGACCCGCGCGCCCACGGTCGCGCATCGCTCCTGGATGCGGTGACGCAGCCCCGACGCCTCCGCATCGCCGCCCGCGGCGGCCAGCGCGGCGAGCTGCTCGTCGAGCACCCGCAGGTAGTCGGCCAGCAGCCGGTCCTCGTCGACCTCCCGGCCGAGCGCTGCGAACGAGGTCGCGGTCGGAACGGGCAGATCGGCCGCCGTCATGCGGGTGTTCACCCCGGCCCCGATCACGACGGCATCCGCGTGCCCCGGGACCGCCTCGGCGAGGATGCCGCAGATCTTGCCGCCGTCGACGAGCACGTCGTTCGGCCACTTCACCGCGACGGTGTGCCCGCCCTCGCCGAGCTGCTCGCCCACGGCGCCGGCCATGGCGTAGCCCGCGATGAGCGGGATCCAGCCCCGTGCCGCGACGGGGAGCTCCGGCACCCGCACGACGACCGAGACCGCGACCGCCGTTCCCGCCGGCGCCGTCCAGGTCCGGTCGAGCCGTCCACGTCCGTGACGCTGATCGGTCGTGACCACGAGCGCGAGGTGCGGCCACGCCTCCGGCTCCGCCTGGACCGCCGCGACCGCATCGGCGTTGGTGGAGTCGGTCGTCTCGGCGATCTGCACCCTGGGGCTGATCGCGGCGGCGCGGGGGTAACCGGATTCTGGCGTCGTCATGGCGCCCACCCTAATTCGCGCGTCCGGCGGAGGGAACCGCTGGCGGAGCCGGCGACATCTCGGTAGGGAGCCCCGTGTCCCGGCCGCTCGGCACAACGGATGCGACGCGGCGCTGTGCACATCCTCCAACGCCGCCGCGAGACACGCCGATAGGGTGGAACGCGTGACCGATCAGCCCGATTTCTCCACGACCGCCGGCAAGATCGCCGACCTGCGCGCCCGGTATCAGGAGGCCGTCCTCGATGCGGAGAAGACGGCGCACGCGAAGCAGAGCGCGAAGGGCAAGCTGACCGCCCGCGAACGCATCGAGCTGCTGGTCGACCACGGCTCCTTCGTCGAGATGGACGAGTACGTCCGCCACCGCACCACCGCGTTCGGGATGGACAAGTCCCGCCCCTACGGCGATTCCGTCGTGACCGGCGTCGGCACGATCCACGGCCGCACGGTGGCCGTCTACTCGCAGGACTTCTCCACCTTCGGCGGCTCGCTCGGCGAGGTCGCCGGCGACAAGATCATCAAGATGATGGAGTTCGCCCTCCGTGGCGGCATGCCGATCATCGGCATCCTCGACTCCGGCGGCGCCCGCATCCAGGAGGGCGTCGTCGCCCTCGGCAAGTACGGCGAGATCTTCCGCCTGAACACCGCCTCCTCGGGCGTCATCCCGCAGATCTCGATCATCATGGGACCGGCGGCGGGCGGCGCCGTCTACGGACCGGCCCTCACCGACTTCGTCATCATGGTCGACAAGACGAGCCAGATGTTCGTCACGGGCCCCGACGTCATCAAGACCGTCACCGGCGAGGACGTCGGCATGGAGGAGCTCGGCGGAGCGCACACCCACAACACGCGTTCGGGCGTCGCGCACTACCTCGCCGAGGACGAGGACGACGCGATCGACTACGCCCGCACGCTGCTGGGCTTCCTGCCCGACAACAACATGGCCGAGATCCCGGCGTACGAGAGCAGCTTCGAGTTCGAGACCACGGACTCCGACCGTGTCCTCAACTCCGTCATCCCCGACTCGCCCAACCAGCCGTACGACATCCACCAGGTCATCGAGCACGTCGTCGACGCGGGAGACTTCCTCGAGGTCCAGCCGCTGTTCGCGCCCAACATCGTCATCGGCTTCGGCCGCGTGGAGGGGCGCTCGGTCGGCATCATCGCGAACCAGCCGTCGCAGATGGCGGGCACGCTCAACATCGACGCCGGCGAGAAGGCGTCCCGGTTCGTGCGCTTCTGCGACGCGTTCTCGATCCCGATCGTGACGCTCGTCGACGTCCCCGGCTATCTCCCGGGCACGGACCAGGAGTGGACCGGCGTCATCCGTCGCGGCGCGAAGCTGCTGTACGCCTACGCCGAGGCGACCGTGCCGCTGGTCACCGTCATCCTGCGCAAGGCCTACGGCGGCGCCTACATCGTCATGGGCTCCAAGCAGCTGGGGGCCGACATCAACCTCGCCTGGCCGACCGCGGAGATCGCCGTCATGGGCGGGCAGGGCGCCGTCAACATCCTCTACCGGGGCGAGCTCAAGCGCGCCGAGGAGGCCGGCGAGGATGTCGCGGCGGTGCGCACACGCCTGGCCACCGAGTACACGTACAACGTGACCTCCCCCTTCCTCGCCGCCGAGCGCGGCGAGCTCGACGGCATCATCGAGCCCGCGCAGACGCGGGTCTCGATCGCCAAGGCCCTGCGCTCGCTCCGCGGGAAGCGCGCGAGCCTGCCGCCGAAGAAGCACGGGAACATCCCGCTGTGAGCGAGGCAGCCGAGCCCCACGACGCGCTGCGCGTCGACATCCGTCGCGGCAACCCGACCGACGAGGAGGTCGCGGCGGTCATCGCCGTGGTGGGAGCTGCCTACGCGCAGGAGGCGGATGCCGCCACGGCCGCCGAGGCGCGGCGTCCCGATGCCTGGCAGGTGTCGGCACGCGGGCTGCGGCAGCCGCTGCGACGCGACATCCCGTGGGGACGCTTCGCCGGACGGTGAGCCCCGGGGCCTCGGCCCGTGTCCCCCAAAATGCCTACAGACGGGGCCCGGCTCCCCGGCGGATACTGATATCGCTAGGACGCTTCTTGCGTCCGGCCGACCCAGGGTTACCAGGGTTCCCCCGGGTTTCGGCCCCGCAGACGGTTTTCGGGTAATCGTCTGCCGGCGAGGGGCGGAGTCTTCCGCCCCTCGCCCTTTCTCATCCGCGCTCCGCTCGCTCAGCGGGCGGAGGATGCGGCGGGTCGCTCGATCTCGCGCCACAGGTCGACGCTGTCCTCGTCCGAGAGGCCGAGCGTCGACGACGCCCGGCCGACGACCGTCACCGCCACCCGGGCGTCGGGCGAGGTCCGCACGAACAGACGGTCGGAGTGCGCGTCGCGGAGCGTCGCCGCGAGCTCGGCACGGATGTCGCGCAGCTGCTCGTCCGCCAGGCCCTCGAGCCCGCCCTCGTCGAGCAGGGTGACGATCGCGCCGCGGCGACGCGTCGCATCCAGCGCCTCGCGGACGGCCTCGTCCAGCAGGCGCGGCCCGCGCAGCTCATCGCGCAACCGCCCCTCCGCGATCCGCGCCTCCACCCGTCCGTCGGGACCCAGATCGCCGCCGGTCGCGATCGTGCGCGCCAGGATGGGCCCCGCAACCGCGAGCGCCCGTTGCACCTGGATGCGGCGTTCGCGCTGCTGGCTGCCCTGCGCGGCGTGCACGGCCGACGCGCTGCGCTGGATCTCCCCGAGCCGCTGCGTGTCGCGGTCGGCGCGGTCCAGCGCATAGACGAAGAACTGCGCGGCCGTGACCCACATGACCGATCCCACGAGCCCGAGACCGAGCGCCGGAACCAGGCCGAGGAGGACCGCGGCCCACCCCGCCATGACCGCGGTCCCGCTCCAGGCGGGCCAGGGGCGCCGTCGCACGACGAGCACCACCATGAGCGCCCCGAGCGCGCCGATGAACCACGCCGAGTAGGGCTTGTCGACCGCATCCGGCCCGACTCCGTAGGCGATCGCGGGAGGGAGCACGAGCGCGGTCGCCAGCGCGAGCGCGCAGATCCACAGCGGGAGCTGGTCGCCGCCCCGTCCGACCGTGCCCTCCTGCGCCGGCGCCGGCCGCCGGGTCGGGTAGCCCCACAGCACGCACAGCCACGTGACCGCCAGGTACAGCGCCATCGCGAGCACGAACACGACCGGATGCGGCACCGGAGCCGTCCAGAACAGCCCCCGGCCCACGAGGTACCCCGTGAAGGCGAGGGCGAGCACGGTGAGCACGAAGCGGACGCTGATCACTGCTCCGCCCTCCGCCAGACGAGGGTGACGACCGTGCCCTGATCCCCGGAGTCGACGTGCGCGCGACCGCCGAACGCCGTGACACGCGCCAGGATCGAGGCACGGATCCCCAGTCGATCGGCGGGCACCGCGTCCACGTCGAAGCCCGGACCGCCGTCGCTGACCCGCACGATCAGGCCCGCCGGGTCGACGGTGCCGATCACCGAGACGGCCAGATCCCGGCCGTCGGCGTGCTGCACGGCGTTGGAGATCGCCTGCGTCGCCGCGAGCACGAGCGCGCGAGCCACGCGTCCGGGGACCTCGGGCGTGCCGGGGGCGAGATCGACCGAGACGTCCGCATCCGTCCCGGTGAGCGCGTCGACGAGGCCGTCCACGACCGCCGTGGGCGGCACGGGCGCGTCGCTGCCTTCCCCGACGTCGCGGTCCGTGTTGGCCAGTCGGGTCAGCGCCTCGCGCGCCATCGAGACGGCGAGGTCGCGCTCTCGCGGACTGTCGGCGCGCTCGGCGGCGATGAGCGCGGCCAGGACGCTGTCGTGCATGAGCGCGGCGACGGCGACCCGCTCGCGTTCCGACGCCGACACGGCGGCGGCGCGCGCGTAGGAGCTGACGGCGTGGAGCCGCCGCTCGTCGACGTCGGACGCGGCGGCGCGGAACGTCCAGCCGAGGGTGAGGAGCACCGAGCCGAAGATGAGCGAGAACGAGACGTCGAGGAGGACAGGCCACCATGCCGTGGCGGCGAAGCAGAGCTCGACCAGGCGCACGATCCCGTAGAGCAGCGGCAGCCCGACGGTGACGGCGATCTGCAGCGCCATCGGCATCACGAGCACGGCGGGCACCGTGGCGACGTTGATGAGGAAGTACACCCACGGCTGGGCGTTCACATCCGTCGAGGCGGCGGAGGGTGCGAACGGCCAGAGCAGGAGCACGAGGACGTAGGCGCCGATGAACAGCGACGCGGCCGATCGCTCGAAGCGACCGGCGAAGAACGCCACCAGCATCACCGCGAGCGGCGCGAAGGAGAGGATCATGAGGGCGAGGTTCGCGGGTCCGCTGACCGCGGTGTCGCCGATCGCGCCGACGAGCGCCTGACCGCCGAGCACGGCGCATCCCAGCGCGACCGAGACGGTCATGACGCGTTCGACCCGTGCACGGGTGAACGAGGCGACCTCGACCGCGGGCATCAGCCCGGAGGCGTCGGCCGCGGCCATGGCCTCGCGCGCCTTAGCGGGCACGACCGGCGACCTCGTCGGAGAGGATGCCGTCCTCGAGGGCGCGCCGGTGGAGGTCGACCTTCGTGGGAGCCGGACGACCGACATCCGTGTACTTGAGCCGGATCCGGGTGATGTTCTCCTTGGCGGTCGAGAACGCGATCCCGAGTCGGTCGGCGACGATCTTCAGCGGCAGCCCCGCCGCGTACAGACGCAGGACCTCGCGCTCCCGGGCCGACAGCTGGGCTGCGGCGAACTCGCGGTCGCCGTCGACGGCGCTCGCCCACTCGACGCCCGTGAGCACGTCTCCCCTCCCGACGGCCGCGATCGCCGCCACGACGTCCTCGATGGGCGACGACTTCCCCACGACGCCCACCGCCCCCGCGGCCAGCGCCTCGCGCACCGCGGCGGGGCGGTCGGCGACGCTGTAGATGATGACGCTCGAGCCGTCCTCGGTGACGCGGGTGACGTTCTCGGTCACGGTCGTGCCGTCGCCGAGGGTCAGATCGAGCACGACGACGTCGGCGGGCGGTGCCCCCTCGCGATGCCGCCAGGCGAGGTAGTGGGTGACGGACGCTCCCGAGAACACGATGTCCGTGCCGCCCGCGCGCAGGCACGCGGCTTCGACCCCGAGGCGCACCGACTCGTGGTCGTCGATGAAGGCGACGCGCGTCATGGCCACATGCTAGCCGCGCCGGTCGACGGGGATGAGCGTCGTGACCGCCTCGATGTGGTGCGAGTGCGGGAACAGATCGACGGCGCGGACCTCGTCCGCCCGATACCCCGCCTCGGCGAACACCGCGAGGTCTCGGGCGAGCGCCACCGGATCGCAGGCGACGTAGACGACGGCGCGCGGCGTCAGCCGGGCCACCGCACGGGTCACCTCGATCCCGGCCCCCGAGCGGGGCGGGTCGAGAACGACGACCCCGTCCGAGATGCGGGCGCGCTCGGCGGGGCTCGCGGTCGCCTGGAGCTGGGCGAGCCAGCGCTCGACGCGGGCGGTCTCGGCGCGCGCCCCGACCCAGTCGGCGAGGTTGGCGCCCGCGTGCTCCGTGGCGCGCTCGTCGGACTCGACGGTCGTGACCTTCGCGCCGGGCCCGATGAGGGCCCCGATCGCCGCGGCGAACAGGCCGACGCCGCCGTAGAGGTCGAGGTGCCGGGCGTCCCCGTCGAGCCCGCCCAGTCCGGCCAGGCTCTCGGTGACCATGGCGTGCAGGGTGGATGCGGCCAGCCGGTGCACCTGCCAGAAGCCGCCCGCATCGAGGCGGAACTCCCGATCGCCGGCCGTCTCCACGACCGTCTCGCGCACGAGCGGGTCGGCCGGCGCCCCGGCCGGCCGCGGCAGCACGCGCACGCGCCCGTCGGCGGGCTGGACCAGGTCGATGCGACCGGGCTTCGTCCCCCGAAGTCGTGCGGCGGCGCGTGCGACGGCCGCAGTCGCGAGCGGCAGCTCGGACACCGGCACGACGGTGTGACTGCGCGCCGCGTAGGGGCCGACGCGACCGTCCTCGTCGACGTGCAGGCTGACACGGGTCCGCCAGCCGGTCCCGTCCGCGCTCTCGGTCGCGGTGACCTCGCCGTTCGCGTCCACCCGAGGCCGGGCGCCCTCGATCTCCACCGGCACGTCGAGTCGCCCGATCCGCGCGAGCGCGTCGCGCACGACGTCCCGTTTGAGCGAACGCTGCCGTTCGAGCTCGATGTGGCCGAAATCGGCTCCGCCCGGCCGCTCGGGTGCGGGGTGGTCCAGCCCCGCCTGCGCCCACACGTGCGGCCGGCGGTCGGGCGAGGCCGTGAGGACCTCTGCCACCTCGCCGCGCCAGAAGCTCTTCTTGCGCGTCTCGGTCAGACGCACCCGCACCCGCTCGCCCGGGAGCGTGTCCGGCACGAACACGACGCGCCCCTCGTGCCGGCCGACGAACACGCCGCCGTGCGCGACCCCGGTGATCTCGAGATCGATGTGCTCACCCGCATCCATCCTCCGAGCCTCGCACACATCACGGGCGCCGGTCCGCGGCCGGTAGCGTGGGCGCATGCGCGTCCTGCTCGCCTCCACCTCCCCCGCCCGGCTCATGCTCCTGCGGCAGGCGGGCATCGAGCCGGAGACGGCGGCCCCGGACGTCGACGAGGAGGCCGTGATCGCGGCGGTCGAGCATGCGGAGGCCCGCACCCTCTCCCCCGACGAGCACGTGCTGCTGCTCGCCCGCCGCAAGGCCGCCGCGGTCGCGGCGACCCTCGACCCCGGCTTCGAGGGGCTCGTGATCGGCGGCGACTCGATGTTCGAGCTCGGCGGCGAGATCCTCGGCAAGCCCTACACCCCCGAGGCGGCGACGGCGCGGTGGCACGACATGCGCGGGCGGACGGGCACCCTGCACTCCGGCCACTGCGTCGTGCGGCTGAGTCCCGGGGCGGCGCCCGGCGAGGCGCACGCCGTGGCCGCCGCGTCCGTCACCTTCGCGGACGACGTCACCGACGCGGAGATCGACGCCTACGTCGCGACCGGCGAGCCGCTGCTGGTGGCGGGGGCGTTCACGGTGGACAGCCTGGGCGGCGCCTTCATCACGCGCGTCGAGGGCGACCCCTCGACCGTCGTGGGGATGTCGCTGTCCACGCTCCGCCGACTCGTCGCGGAGCTGGGAGTGTCCTGGCCCGACCTCTGGAACCGTTCGTAGAGAACCCCACACGATCCACCCGCGACCTTGTAGGGTGCTTGCAAAATATGGGCGGATCGCCTCTGTAGGCTGACAGTCATGCCAGAAATCGCCAAGGTCCTCATCGCGAACCGCGGCGAGATCGCCGTCCGCATCATCCGTGCCGCACGCGACTCCGGACGCGCCGCCGTCGCCGTGTACGCCGATCAGGACCGCGACGCCCTGCACGTCCGACTGGCCGACGAGGCCTACGCCCTCGACGGCGCGACGAGCGCCGACACCTACCTCTCGATCGAGAAGATCCTCTCGGTCGCCCGCCGATCGGGCGCGGACGCCGTGCACCCCGGCTACGGCTTCCTCGCCGAGAACGCCGACTTCGCCCGCGCCGTGATCGCCGCCGGTCTCGTGTGGATCGGCCCCCCGCCCGAGGCGATCGAGGCGCTGGGCGACAAGGTCACCGCCCGCCGCGTCGCGGAGAAGGTCGGCGCCCCGCTCGCACCCGGCACACCGGGACCGGTGGCCGACGCCTCCGAGGTCACGGCGTTCGCGCGCGAGGTCGGACTGCCGATCGCGATCAAGGCGGCCTACGGCGGCGGCGGGCGCGGCCTCAAGGTCGCCCGTGAGCTCGACGAGATCGAGGAGCTGTTCGAGTCCGCCACCCGCGAGGCGGTCACGGCGTTCGGCCGCGGCGAGTGCTTCGTCGAGAAGTACCTCGACCGCCCGCGTCACGTCGAGACCCAGTGCCTGGCGGATGCCGAGGGCACGGTCGTCATCGTCTCCACCCGCGACTGCTCGCTGCAGCGCCGTCACCAGAAGCTCGTGGAGGAGGCTCCCGCGCCGTTCCTCAGCGACGCGCAGAACCGCACGCTGTACGAGGCCTCCAAGGCGATCCTCCGCGAGGTCGGCTACGTGGGCGCCGGCACGTGCGAGTTCCTGATCGGCGCCGACGGCACGATCTCCTTCCTCGAGGTCAACACGCGACTCCAGGTCGAGCACCCGGTCTCGGAGGAGGTCACCGGGATCGACCTCGTGCGCGAGCAGTTCCGCATCGCCGAGGGCGGCACGCTCGAGGACGTCGATCCGGAGCCGATCGGGCACTCGATCGAGTTCCGCATCAACGGCGAGGACCCGGGCCGCGGGTTCCTGCCGCAGCCCGGCCCCATCCACGTCTTCAAGACGTTCGGCGGTCCCGGCCTCCGGCTCGACTCCGGCGTGACCGCCGGCGACACCGTCTCGGGCGCCTTCGACTCGCTGCTCGCCAAGATCATCATCACCGGCCGCGACCGCGAGGAAGCCCTCGAGCGCGCCCGACGCGCGCTCGACGAGTTCGAGGTCGCCGGGCTGCCCACCGTGCTGCCCTTCCACCGCAAGGTCGTGCGCGACCCCGCCTTCACGGCGGAGGACGGCCACTTCGGCGTGTACACGCGGTGGATCGAGACCGAGTTCGTCAACGACATCCCCGCCTGGGACGGCGAGCTCGGCGACCCGGCACCCGCCGAGGCGCGTCACACGGTCGTCGTCGAGGTCGGGGGCAAGCGCCTCGAGGTCAGCCTGCCCGACCGGATCGCCGCCTCTCCGATCGCGCCCGGACGACCCGCCGCCGTGCCGCCCTCGCGCCGCTCGCACCAGCGCACCGGCATGGCCGGCGCGTCGGGCGACGCCGTCACCTCCCCGATGCAGGCGACCGTCGTCAAGGTGGCGGTCGAGCAGGGCCAGCAGGTGCTCAAGGGCGACCTCGTGGTCGTGCTCGAGGCGATGAAGATGGAACAGCCCATCCAGGCGCACAAGGACGGCGTCATCGGCGCGATCGACGCGAGCCCGGGCTCGACCGTCTCCGCGGGACACCAGCTGCTCACGATCAGCTGACGGCTGCCCCCACGACATCCCCTCGCCGGTCCGGCGCACGTCCCCTCGGACGCGCCGGGCCGGCTGCCGTCAGTTCTCCTCGCCCTCCGTGCGCTCGACGAGGTGCATGGCGCGGACGGCGTCGGTGATGCTGCCCGAGAGGGAGGGGTACACCGCGAAGACGCGCGAGAGCTGGTCGACCGTGAGGCGCCGCTCGACGGCGATCGCGATCGGGTAGATCATGTCCGAGGCGCGCGGGCCGACGATCACGCCGCCGATGATCGTTCCACTGCCGGCACGGGCGATGATCTTGACGAAGCCGTCCTTGATGCCGATCATCTTCGCCCGGGGGTTCGCGGACAGCGGCAGCTTGTGCACGACGCCGTTGACCGCCCCCGCCGCGATGTCCTTCTCCTGCAGTCCGACCGTCGCGATCTCCGGCGCCGTGAAGATGTTCGCGGTGATGCGGCGCTGCTCCAGCGGGATGACGACATCCCCCAGCGCGTGGAAGATCGCCGTGCGCCCCTGCATCGCGGCGACCGAGGCCAGGGGCACGAAGGTCGTGCAGTCGCCGGCCGCGTAGATGTTGGGCACCGAGGTGCGTGCGACCCGGTTCACACGGATGTGCCCGGAGTCGGTGAGCTCGACGCCCGCCTCCTCCAGACCGATGCCGCGCGTGTTGGGGATCGATCCCACCGCGAGCAGGCAGTGGCTCCCCTCGACCGTGCGGCCGTCGGCGAGGGTCACGAGAACCCCCGCATCGGTGCGCACCACGCTGTCCGCGCGGGCCTTCGAGAGCAGCGTCATCCCCCCGCGCTTGAACACCTTCTCGAGCACGGCCGCCGCGTCCGGGTCCTCGCCCGGGAGCACCTGGTCGCGGCTGGAGACGAGCGTGACCTTGGCGCCGAGGTTCATGTAGGCCGAGGCGAACTCGGCGCCCGTGACACCCGATCCCACGACGATGAGGTGCTCGGGCAGGCTCTTCATGTCGTAGAGCTGGGTCCAGGTGAGGATGCGGTCGCCGTCGGGCTTCGCGCTCGGGAGCTCCCGCGGCGAGGCGCCCACCGAGACGACGAGCGTGTCGGCCTCGATCCGGTCGAAGTCGGTGCCGCCGGGACCGGTGGAGACCACGACGGCGTCACGGCCCTCGAGACGTCCGTGACCGGAGACGATGCGCACGCCCGCCTCCACGAGCGAGGAGCGCATGTCGTCGGACTGCTGCCGAGCGAGGGAGAGCAGCCGCTTGTTGACCGCGCTGAGGTTGATCGCGATCTCGGGCGTCAGCGGCTTGCCGTCGGCGCCGCGCGCGAACAGCTGCACGCCGAGGTCGCCCGACGCGGCGATGGCCACCGCCGCATCCGCCGTGGCGATGAGCGACTTGGAGGGGACGACATCCGTGATGACGGCCGCGCCTCCGACGCCCGCGCGCTCGACGAGGGTCACCTCCGCCCCGAGCTGAGCGGCGGCCAGCGCCGCCTCGTATCCACCGGGTCCGCCGCCGATGATGGCGACGCTCTGCGCATGCTCGAAGCTCAGGGACATGCCTCCATTCTTCCGTGCGATCCGGGTGCCCGCGCACAGGGGTCCGCCCGCGCGGCGGTGGCGGCTCTCCGCACGTGCGGGGATCGTGTCCGACACGCCGCGCACGGCGGGCGATCGACGGCGCGCCCCGCAGGATCCCCGCAGGTGCGGATGCCGCGTCCGGCCGGCCGGACGCCGCCACACCCGGGCGTGAAACGCGCACGATGCACGCGCGGGGTGAGATTTAGAGTGGTGCCTATGACCGCGAACCCGCTCGACGACCCCACGGCAGACCCCTTCGAGATCGCGCGCGCCGCCGCCGACGACATCGCCCGGGAGACCGGGGTCGACCGGCACGACATCGCCCTGACGCTCGGCAGCGGCTGGGGCAAGGCCGCCGAGCTCGTGGGCGAGACCGTGGCCACGGTCCCGGCCACCGCGATAACCGGGTTCAGCAAGCCGGCCCTCGAGGGCCACGTGGGCACGATCCGCAGCATCCTCGCCCCCAACGGCACCCGGGTGCTCGTGATCGGGGCGCGCACGCACTACTACGAGGGTCACGGACCGCGGCGCGTCGTGCACAGCGTGCGCACCGCCGCCGCGACCGGCGCCCGCATCATGGTGCTCACCAACGGCGCAGGCGGCATCACGCCCACGTGGAAGCCCGGCCAGCCCGTGCTCATCAGCGACCACATCAACCTCACGGGCGACTCGCCGCTCGAGGGCGCCACCTTCATCGACCTCACGGACCTGTACGCGAGGCGGCTGCGCGACATCGCCCGCACGATCGACCCGACCCTGGACGAGGGCGTCTACTGCCAGTTCCGCGGCCCGCAGTACGAGACGCCGGCCGAGGTGCAGATGGCGAAGGCGATCGGCGGCCACATCGTCGGCATGTCGACCGCGCTCGAGGCGATCGCGGCCCGCCAGGCGGGCATGGAGGTGCTGGGCTTCTCGCTCATCACGAACCTCGCGGCGGGGATCTCCCCAACCCCGCTCAGCCATGCCGAGGTCATCGAGGCGGGACGCGAGGCGGAGCCGGTGATCTCGGCGCTGCTGGCCCGCGTGATCGAGGCGCTGTGACCACGCTTCTCGACGCCGCCCGGGCGTGGCGCGACCAGGACCCGGATGCGGAGACCCGCGCCGAGCTCGACGCCCTCATCGCGCGGGCCGAGGCCGGCGAGCCCGCCCCGCTCGCGGACCGGTTCGCCGCGCGGCTGGCGTTCGGCACGGCGGGGCTGCGCGGCGAGCTGGGCGCCGGACCGAACCGCATGAACCGCGTGCTCGTGACGCAGGCCGCCGCGGGCCTGGCGGCGTACCTCGCCGAGCGGGCCGGCGGAGAGACGCCCACGGTCGTCGTGGGCTACGACGGACGCCGCAACTCCGAGGTGTTCGCGCGCGACTCGGCGGAGATCTTCGCCGGCGCGGGGCTGCGCGCCGTCCTGCTGCCCCGCACCCTGCCGACCCCGGTGCTCGCCTTCGCCGTGCGGCACCTCGACGCGGCCGCAGGGGTCATGGTCACGGCCAGCCACAACCCGCCGAACGACAACGGCTACAAGGTCTACCTGGGCGACGCCGACGGCGGATCGCAGATCGTCTCCCCCGCGGACGGCCGGATCGCGGCCTGCATCGACCGGGTGGCCGCGGGCGACATCCGTGATCTGCCCCGGGTGACCGGGTATGAGATCGCCCCGGAGTCGGTCGTGACCGCCTATGTCGCCCAGACGAGCGCGGTCGCGCCCGCCCCCGCCGGAGCGGCGGGGCTGCGCTGGGTGTACACCGCGATGCACGGCGTCGGGTGGGAGACGCTCTCCCGGATCCTGGCCGCGGCCGGGTATCCCGCGCCGGTCACGGTCGACGCGCAGCTGCACCCCGATGCGGCCTTCCCGACGGTCTCCTTCCCCAATCCCGAGGAGCCCGGGGCGATGGACCTCGCGTTCGAGACCGCACGGGAGGCGCGGGCCGAGCTCGTGCTCGCGAACGACCCCGACGCCGACCGACTCGCGGTCGCGGTTCCGGATGCCGACGCCCCCGGCGGCTGGCGCCGCCTGACGGGGAACCAGATCGGTCTGCTGCTCGGATGGCGCGCGGCAAGGCATGCGGCGGCATCCGGGGCCGGCGCCACGGCGACGCTCGCCTGCTCGCTCGTCTCCTCCCCCGGGCTGGCCGCGATCGCAGAGCACTACGGTCTCGGCTTCACGGCGACCCTGACGGGCTTCAAGTGGATCTCGCGCGCCCCCGGCCTCGTCTACGGGTTCGAGGAGGCGCTCGGCTACCTCGTGAACCCCGAGACGGTGCGCGACAAGGACGGCATCTCGGCCGCCGCCGCGATGCTCGGTCTCGTGTCCGAGGCTCGCGGCGAGGGCAGGAGCCTGCAGGACCTCCTCGACGAGTTCGACCGCACCTTCGGCTCGTTCGCCAGCGACCAGATCTCGGTGCGCGTCGAGGACGTCGGCACGATCGCGCAGATCATGCGGGCACTGCGGGCACAGCACCCCGAGACGATCGGCACGGTCGCCGTCCAGCGCGTGGACGACCTCCTGAACGGGTTCGAAGACCTGCCGCCCGGGGATGTGCTGCGCCTCTGGCTGGCCGACGGCTCACGGGTCATCGTGCGCCCGAGCGGCACCGAGCCGAAGCTCAAGCTGTATCTCGACGTGCGCGGTGACGACCCCGCGGATGCCGCATCCCGGCTCGCCGTGCTGCACGAGGGCGCGCAGGCCATGCTCGAGCGTCTGGCATGAGCACGCCCTACGCCGCGACCCCGGTGCTCGCGAACGACCGGGTACGGCTCGTCGCCCTGGCGCCCGAGCACGCCGAGGAGCTTGCGACAGCGGTCGCCGAGCACGAGCTGTGGCGCACGTGGTACACGCGCATCCCCTCTCCCGACGGCATGCCTGCCGAGATCGAGCGGCGACGAGCGCTGCAGGACGCCGGGCGCATGGCGGCATGGGCCGTGATCGACCCGAGCTCGGGCCGAGCCGTGGGCATGACGACCTACATGAACCTCGATCCCGACAACCGACGGCTCGAGATCGGCTCGACCTGGCTCGGAGTGTCCGCACAGGGCACCGGGATCAACCCCGCCGCCAAGCTCCTGCTGTTGGAGCGCGCGTTCGAGGAGCTCGGGTGCGTGGCGGTCGAGTTCCGCACGCACTGGCACAACCACCAGTCGCGCGCGGCGATCGCACGTCTCGGCGCGAAGCAGGACGGCGTGCTGCGCAACCACACGGTGATGCCCGACGGCACGCTGCGAGACACGGTCGTGTTCTCGGTCATCGAGGGCGAGTGGCCCGCCGTGCGTTCGGGGCTGGAGCACCGGCTCCGCATCCGCTGACGCGCTCAGAAGCGCTGGCTGCGTTCCATGCCCAGGCGCGTCCTTGCATGGTGGAGGTGGGACTCGACCGTGCGGATCGACAGATGCAGCCGCCCCGCGATCGCCGCGTTCGACATCCCCGACATCACCATCAACACGATCTCGCGCTCCCGCCGGGTGAGGCTCGCGAGCGCCAGCGGGGCCTTCCCGTCCAAGGCCGAGCGCAGATCGGCCATGAGCTTCGTCAGACTCGTGAGGTCCAGGCGCGACTCGTAGCCCGAGGCGCGGGCGAGCACCTCCGGAGTCGGCATGCCGGCCTGCCACGCCACGCGCAAGAGCGTGGGAAGCAGGAAGGGTGCGTGCGACTCCGCGTCCGGGAGGACCGAGGTGACGGCGTCGACCGCGTCCTTCGGGCGGCCGTCACGTTCGTTGAACACAGCCCGCACGAGCGCCCGCGTGACACCGAACAGTCCGCGCGCCCAGGGCGCAGGGACACGGTCGAGCTGCGAGAGGAGAGAGGAGCAGTGCAGCAGATCGCCCGTCTGCGCATAGGCGCCCGCACGCAGCACGTCGAACCAGATGCGCGTGGTCTCGTGCGGCACGACGTCCAGGAGGCCCAGGGTAGCGAAGACGCCCCGCCCCGACCCGTCCATGGCGTGCAGGGTCGCGTACAGCAGAGCGAGATCCCGCAGCACGTCCTGGCGGTCCTCCCACCTGGCCGCCAGCAGACGGCGCCGGGTCGCCCGGCGCACCTGGGATGTCTGGTGTCCCAGCAGCACGTGCACGAACGCGTGGCGGAGGAAGATGTCGGTCTCCGGCTCGATCTCCAGGCCATGGGTCGACGCACGCGGCTCGAGCAGGCGCAGAGCCGCCGTCCCCTGTCCGCTCAACGCGGCGATGAGCGCATCCGCCGCGTCGCGCAACGCGCGTGTCTCCTCGGACACGCCGTCCTGCTCCGGCGGCGAGAGCACACCGGGCTGGCCGCCGATCCGTGAGAAGACCCGGAAGCCCCCGTCGATGCGTTCCTGCAGCGATGCGTCGTCCGCGAACCGTTCGGAGATCTCCGTCAGATGGGCACGTGCGCGATCCCCGCCGGACTCCAACGAGAGGAGGTGCGTCATCGAGGCCTCGATCACGAGATCGGCCTCGGCCCGATCGCGTGGCGAGGGCATGTCGCGGAAGGCCTCCTCCGCCTTCTCGGGCCGGCCGATCGCGTGGTGAGCCATCACCAGGGCGGTGACGGCCCGCACGTCCCGCTCCTCCGTGGTGAGTGCCTGCGCGACTCGGATCGCCTCGGCCGGCTGTGAGGACCGCGCCAGCGTCAGCATGGCGTCCGGGATCGCGGAGCGGAAGGACTCGATGTCCAGGCGGCGCGCGCGGCGCGCGCAGAACGCCGTCAGGACCGGACTGAGCCGCGCGCCCTGCGCACGGACGGCGATGAGGCGTTCGGCGACGATCGCCCGCGTGAGACCGAGCGCTTCCTCGTCCGCGTTGGCACGGGCGACGTGGGCCACGACCTCGCTCGTGTGCACCACCCCGGGGTCGGTCGAGGGCGAGAGGAGCCCGCACGCTTTGATCCGCGCCACGTCTTCGGCTCCGATCAGCTGGTGCAGGTACGACGCCGGCACGGGCCCCAGCTCGCCGAGGACCGCGACGACGCAGCGCTGCGCGGCCGTCAGCGGCGCGAGCATGGCGTGCGAGATCTCGATGAGCCGCGGCGAGAGGGCGTCCAGGCGCAGATCGAGCGGCATCAGTGCATCCACGTCGGTGTTGAGCTCGGCGATGCCGACCAGCTCGTGGATGAGTGCGGGGCTTCCTCCGCTCAGTCGGTGCAGCGCGAGAGACCATGCGTCATCGCCCGGCCCCGTGCCGTCGTTCTGCCTCGATCGCACGCTCGCCGCCATCGCCGTGGTCGCGGCGAGCCCGAGGGGCTCCAGCGAGATCAGAGTCGGTGCCGCACCGTCGAGCACTGAGGGAAGGACGCATCGCCACGGACCGAACACCGACTCCGGCACCAGCGGAGAAGGCGCCGTCGCGATGACCGTCAGGCCGGCGTAACGGGCGGCCTCGATCGACTCCTGGAGCGTCGACGGCGGCACGCCATCGGCGTCGTCGATGGCGAGGACACGCACCCGCGTGTCGTCGCGGATGATCGAGGCGACGGGGTCCGTGGCTTCGAGGGGACCTACGGGGAACGCGCCGTTCCCCTTCAGGGAGAACCCTCGGAGCATGTCCGGCCGCAGCAGGAGCGCGGGGTCGGCGAGCGAAGAGAACACGGCGTCGAGAAGGCGCGAACGCCCGATTCCGCGCGCGCTGACCACCACCACGTCGCGTCCGAGCGCAAGCGCGCCGCGCGCTCGAGAGACCTCTTCTCCGCGCCCGACTATCGGAGAAGCAAACATCCCAAACCCCCCTCGCCCGTGAAGCATCGTGGTCGCTCCGAACAAGCTGCATCCATTTCTCTAACACAGTCCGGGTGGGTGGATCCCGATTACGGAGAGAGATCAGTGTTCTTCACCCGCTACGTAACCCTCTTTGCGGGAAACATCCGTAACGCGTACGGATGCCGTGCTCGCGTCGCCGCTCCTATGGTTCCCCCCAAACCCGCGCCCCGGTGCCGCATGGTCGACGCCAGGGCATCCACTCCGACAGGAATCAGGTGCTCCCGTGCCCAAACAGATCAGTCGCCCTCGCTCTCACCCTCTTGCCTCGACGGCCGCGGCCACCGCGATCGTGGCCGCCCTCATCGTGCCGGCGGCGTCCGCCTCCGCCGCGACCGTGGTGTCCCAGGGCACGGGCCGCCTCGTGGAGACGTCGCTGCTCAGCTCCAACGTGCTCGACACGCTCGTCGCGCTGCGCGGCGCCGTCGCGGTCAACCCGGACGCCAGCGGCGATGTCACGGTCGATCAGCCCCTGGACGCCTCCGCGATCGCCGGCCTCATCGGGCTGAGCGCGGGATCCACCGCCCTCTTCGGCGACAACGGGATCATCCGCCTGGGCGCGGTCGGTCAGTACGCCCAGGCCCGCGACGACGGGAGCTCCTCCGCGTTCTCGGGCGCGGTCTCGGCGGCGCCGAGCCTGCTCGGAGTGGGCACGAGCGTGACCGGCTCCTCCGTGGGATCGCCCACCGCGGGAGACACCGCCTCCCTCGCACTCGGCTCGTCGAGCGACCTCGTGGGTCTTCGGGTGGACCTGGGCGTGCTCGCCGCATCGGCGCAGCAGGCCGCCGATGGCACGCAGACCGGTCAGTACGTGCTCTCCGACGCCGGGTTCACCGTCGACGGGACGATCGTGTCCGGCGCGCTCGGGGTCATCAACCCCGCGCTGAACACGCTGATCACGCTCGCCAACGCGAGCGGCGCCGGGCTGACGAACCCGTTCGCCAGCGGAGCCGTGGAGCTGTCCCTCGATGACCTCACGGCCGTGGCCGGCGTCGCCAGCGTCAACGACCTGCCACCGGGAACCGACCTCCTCTCCTACGTGCCCACCGCGATCGCGCAGAAGATCACCGCGCAGGTGCAGCAGGTGCTGAACGCCGCGAGCGCCTTTGCCACGCAGCTCAAGCAGAACGTCCTGACCCTCGCCGCCGGTGTCGCCCTCGAGACTGCCGTCGCCACCGCGAACGCGACCATCGTGCCGGTGCTCAACGGGCTGACCAGCACGGTGGTGACGCCGCTCGGGAACGCGCTGACAACGCTCGCCCAGCTGCAGGTCAACGTGCAGTCGACCGGATCGGACGGGTCGTTCACGCAGACGGCGCTCCGTGTGGGTCTCGGCCCGTCGGGTTCGCTCGCCGCCGTGAACCTCGCCAGCGCGACGGTCGGACCGAACGCCGGACAGCTGGCCGTGCCGATCGCCGGCCCCGAGTCCGCCGTCCTCATCGGCGGGTTCGTCGTCCTGGCAGGGCTCGTGCTCGCCGCCCTCGTCGCGCGTGGGCGCCGCGCTCGGACCGTCGGCACGGCACGGGGCTGATTCCATGTACCGAACGGGAGGAGCGATCGGCGTCGCCGGCGGACTGGCGGTGACGGGCATCGCGGAACCGGTGGGCACCATCGTGACCGTCGGCGTCGCCGCCGCGTTCGTCGGGGCGCTCATGGTATGGCGCTCCCTCCACGTCCGGCGCTGCGTCGAGCCGCGGAAGCCCGCGGGGGCGGGAGGAGTCGAGCGATGAGCGCGCTCGACCCGCTGTTCTCCTTCTCCTTCGTGCTGCTCGTGCTCTTCCTGTGCTACACGACGCTCATCGTCGTCCCCTTCCTCCGCCGACGTCCGGCGGAGGAAGGGGACGCGAGCGCCTTCGAGTGGCACGCCTTCATTCCGTGCCGCGACGAGGCCGCCGTCGTGCACGACACCCTGACGCGCACCCGGGCACGCTTTCCCGGTGTGCACCTCTGGGTGATCGACGACGCCAGCACGGACGGCACGGCACGGATCGTCGAGCAGATCGCCGCGGCGGATCCCTCCGTCCACGCGGTCCTGCGGCGGCTGCCCGAGGCGCGGCAGGGAAAGGGCGCCGCACTGAACGCCGCATACGCGGCACTGCTGCGATGGCGTGCCGAGAAGGGCACGGCATGCCGCGAGGACGATCGCACGGTCGTGATCGTCCTCGACGCGGACGGCAGCCTCGCGCCGAACGCGCTGGCTCAGGCCGCCGGGCCGATGGCGTTCGGCGCACCGCACGTGGGCGCGGTCCAGGTCGCCGTACGGATGACGAACACGGAGGACCCCCTTCCGGGCCGCGGTCGCGTCGCCCGAGCCTGGGCGCGGTACCTCGTGCGGATGCAGGACATCGAGTTCCGCACCACGATCGCGGCCATGCAGAGCCTGCGGATGCGGACCGTGTCGGTCGGGCTCGGCGGCAACGGCCAGTTCACGCGGCTGAGCGCTCTGCAGGCCGCCTCCGCCGAGCGCAGCGCCCCCTGGGGGAACGCCCTGCTCGAGGACTACGAGGTGGGGCTGCGGATCATGCTCGCGGGGTATCGCACCGTCTACACGCATGACACCCACGTCTCGCAGGAGGCGCTCCCGTCGGCGCGACGGCTGCTCACGCAACGCACGAGGTGGTGTCAGGGCGGCCTGCAGTGCGTGCGCTATCTGCCGCGGATCTTCACATCCCGCACCTTCACCAACGCGGGCGCGCTGGAGGCCTGCTACTTCCTCGCGATCCCCTACATCCAGCTGATCGGGCTCGTCGTCTGGCCGACCGTCGCCATCGCGGTGCTGACGAACGGGATCATCGCCACCGGGAGCCTGATGGCCTGGATGGAGACGTCCGCGTGGGTGATCCCTCTCTGGCTGCTCACCGGGATCGTGCCGTTCGCGCTCTGGCCGATCGTCTACGCGCGGCGAGAGGAGCGTCATTCGCTGGGCAGGGCGGCGCTGTGGGGAATGGGGTACTGGCTGTACATGTACCAGAGCTACGTCTGCGTGGTCAGGGCGTTCGCCCGTATGCTGGCGGGCCGGCGGGGCTGGGCGAAGACCCGCCGCAACGGCGAGGTGGGCGGCCGGCTGCTGGCGGTGGAGACATGACGGTCCTCGCGGGTGCGCCGATACGCCGCACCCGTGTGGGCGGCGTATCGCGGCTCCCCCTGTCCCTGTCCCTGCTCGCGACGGCCGGACTGCTCGCGCTCGCCCAGGAGCGCGTCCGCGACGGCGAGGCCCAGCTCGCCCGCCTGCTCATCGGGCTGATCACCCCGGGTCGCGCGAGCGCCGCCGGCCCCATCGTCTACTTCGGCATCGGGACCGGCGAGGTGACGGGCCTGTCGATCACGACGATGTGCTCGACCACGGTGCTCATCCTGCCGCTGCTGCTCATCGCGGCCGTGGTGGCCGGGCTCGCCCGGACGGCGCAGCCGCGGATCATCGCCGGGCTCGCGGGAGCGCTGGCACTCGCGGTGACCTGCAACGTGATCCGGTTCGCCGGCGCCGCCTGGGCGTACGCCGCGTTCGGGATGGACGGATTCGACCTGGTCCACCGCTACATCGGCTCGCTCTTCGTCATCGCGGGCTTCATCGCCGCGATCGTGCTGTTCCTGCGGGTCTCGCTCCGCGAGCCGCGCTCGCGCCGCGCGCAGCGCCGCGCCACGGACGCGCCGGCGCCTCAGCTCGCCCCGGGAGCGCTGCGCCGAGACCTGCACGCTCGCGAGGGACGCCGAGCACACCACGACAAGGGAAGGAGACCCCGACGGTGACACGCCCACGGATCGAGATCGTCTACGGCACCCGTCCGGAGGCCGTGAAGTGCGCGCCGCTGGTCGCGGAGCTGATCGCGCGCGAGGGGGTCGACACGATCGTCACGGTGACGGGTCAGCACAGGGCCATGACGGATGAGGTCAACGACTACTTCGCCATCCGTCCCGACGCGGACCTCGACGTGTTCCGTGCGGACAGCACCCTCGCCCAGACGGCGCCGCGCATCTTCGCCGCGCTGTCCGAGCGGTGGAGCCGGGACGCCCCGGACGCCGTCGTCGTCCAGGGCGACACGGCGAGCGCGGCGCTGGCCGCGGTGGCGGCGCACTACGCCAAGGCGCTCGTCATCCACCTCGAGGCGGGCTTGCGATCGGGCGATCTCTTCTCGCCGTTCCCGGAAGAGGGCAACCGCCGGCTCATCACCTCGCTCGCCTCGCTGCACCTCGCCCCGACGGATCTCGCGGCGGGCAACCTGTTGGCCGAAGGCGTGCCGGCGGAGAACGTCGTCGTCACCGGCAACACCGGGATCGACGCCCTGTACCGTCAGCGCGCGCACCCGCAGCCGTTCGACGACCCGGCGATCGAGCTCGCCCTCGAGCACTACCCGCGCCTCGTCCTGGTCACGATGCACCGGCGCGAGTCCTGGGGCGGCGGGCTCGCCGAGGTCACCCGCGGCGTCGCCGACACGATCGCCTCCCGCACCGACACCGTCGCCGTGATCCCGCTGCATCCGAACCCGCTCGTGCGCGGCGAGGTCGGCGCAGCCGTGGCGGGTGCTCCGCGCGTCGTCCTGTGCGACGCCCTCCCCTACGCGCAGTTCGGGCGGCTGCTCGCCCGTGCGCACTGCGTGGTGACGGACTCCGGCGGCGTGCAGGAGGAGGCGCCGGCGCTCGGGGTCCCCGTGCTCGTGGCCCGGGACCGGACCGAGCGCGGCGAAGGGCTTGCGGCCGGTGCGGCGCGGCTCGTGGGGACCGACCGTGCGAACGTCTCGGCGGCACTGGCCTCGGTCCTCGACGACGACGCCGTGCACGCCTCGATGTCCCGCGCCGTGGAGCTCTACGGCGATGGCCGGGCGGCGGTGCGGGCCGCCGACGCCATCGAGACGCTCCTGGGCGTCACGCAGCGCCGCCCCGCGGCGGCCTGAGCGCACCTCGCGGGCGGAGCGGGGATCGTCATCCGTCGATGACGGCGACCAGCTCGTCGAGGAAGGCGGAGAAGTCGGTGCCGCGACGCACGATCCGCTGCACCGACTCCCACTCGCTGAACACCTCCACGAACTGCTCGAAGACGGTCTGGAACGCCTCCCGATCGCCCTCCGAGAACGCGGCGAACGCCACGACCTGCACCCGTCCGCTCCCCCATGGCCGCGGCTGGTCCGCGATCCCGATCGCGATCGCGGTGCGGGACGCCGTCATCCCCAGCGCGTGCGGGACCGCCAGGGCGTCGGTGAACGCGGTCGAGGAGAGCCGCTCCCGCTCGACCGCCCGGTCGAGGTAGTCCTCGTCGATCGCGCCGCGGGCGACCAGCATCCCGCCCAGCCGGCGGATGACGCTCTCCTCGTCGCCGTCGGCGGGCAGCCCGCGCAGGAACGCCGCCGGATCGAAGTACCGCTCCAGCTCCGCGCGGAGCCGGGCGAGGCGCTTGCCGCGGCGGATGCGGCCCGCCACGGCCTGCACCCGTTCGACGTCCGCGGGGGTGAGGAACGGCTGGATGTGCACGAACCGGTCCCCCGCGATGGGCGGATCGATCGTGGTGAGCACGAGATCGGTGTCGATCGAGGCCCAGTCCGGATCGACGCGCGTCGTCACCTCGACGACCTCGATCGCCTGGCCGAGCGAGCGGTCGATGCTCGAGCGCAGGAGCTCGTGCAGCTCGTAGTAGCCGGGGCACACGATCGTCGCCGACAGGAGCTGATCGGCGCGGCGGCTGCGCTCCAGCTGTCCGCCGACGTGCATCGCGATGTAGGCGATCTCGTCATCCAGCAGCGGGATGTCGAGGCGCTCGTGCAATCGGCTCGCGATGTACACGGCGACCTCGAAGATCATCGGGTAGGTCGCCTTGAGCGACTTCGTCAGCGGGTTGCGGCTCCACGCCTGCTCGCGCGCCCGGGCACGCAGGTTCTGCACGTGCAGCCCCAGACGCTGGACGAAGTCGGGGGCGGCGATCTCGACGAGGAACTCGGCGGCCGCCTCCGCCACGACCTCCCGCACGACCTGCTCGACCTCGGGGTCCAGGGGCGCCCGGGCCTCGGCGGCCGCGCCCGGCGCGACGACACGGGTGAGCACGAGCGTCGCCAGGTGGAGGAGGTCCCCGGCGCCGAGCACGACGTCCATGTGCTCCCCGATGAGCCGCTCCAGCAGCTGCGCGACGGCCCGCTGGGCGGGCGTGGCGACGCCGACGCCCTCCTCGAGGGGTCGCCCGGCGGCGACCCGGTCGGCCGCGATGCCGATGTGGGTGATGACGTCCGCGATGCCGTACTCGTTGACGAAGTAGCCGAGATCGGTGAGCCCGGCCACGAGCGCCGTCTTGAACGGGCCGAACGCGCGGGGGGCGACGGATCCCTCGCCGAGCGTGCGCCGCAACGCCACGAGGTCGAAGGATCCGGCATCCATCTCGTCGTGCACGAGCCGGGAGAGCAGTCGCCGCGTGCCCATCTCGGCACCGGTGAGCCGGGCGCGCGAGGCGGACCGCTCGAGCGTCAGCTCGGTGCCCGAGAGCAGACCGCGGATCCGGGAGAGATCGGCCTCGATCGTCGCGGAGCTCACGAAGAGGCGGTCCGCGGTCTCGAACACGTCGATGCCCTCGGGCACGTCCAGCAGCGCCCGGACGATCGCGTGGAGGCGGTCGCGCGGGGTCGCCGCATCCGAGGTCTCCTGCAGCGCCGCCGGCGCCTCGCTTCCGGCCCGGTACCCCTGCGGTCCCGACTCGATCGCGCCCGCCGCGCGTGCGTTGAGGGCCGTGACGTAGCTGCGGATGCTGCGGGGTGTCACGCCCAGGGCGTCCGCGAGGGCCGCCGCCGTCATCCAGTCGTGCTCGCGGACGAGCAGCGCCAGCACGCGGTCCTGTCTCGCTCTCGTCACCGGTTCCTCCGCTTCCCTCCCATTCCATCACGCCCCGGAGCCCGCTTTCCTCGGGGGCGGAAGAACATCTGGTTGAAGCCTTGTGGGCGGTTTCCCAGGATGGAGAGGAAGGAGGCGGGTCGGTGCAGATCCTCGTGGTGTGCGGCGCTGGGGCGTCGAGCACCTTCGTCGCGCAACGACTGCGGTCGGCGGCGAGCGCGGCGGGCATGGACGTCGATGCGTCGGCGGTGTCGCGGACGGCTCTCGATGCACGGCTCACGAGCGCAGATGCGGTGCTGATCGGACCGCATCTGCCGGATGCGGCCGACGTCGAGGCGGCTGCCGCGCGCCTGGGCGTGCGCGCGCTCGTCCTTCCCGCCGATGTCTTCACGGACCGCGACGGCTCCCGCACTCTCGAACTCCTCTCCACCCTCCGCTGACGAAGGAACACCAGAACATGACGCAGATCCACGGTGTCGGAATCGGACTGGGCGTGGCCGCAGGCCCCGTCGCCCGCATGGCCGCTCCCCTGCCCGCCCCCGCCGACGAGCCGAGCACGATCGGTGCCGAGGCGGAGGCTGCCCGCGCCCGCGAGGCCGTGCACGCTGTCGCCCGTGAGCTGGAGGCACGAGGAGCGCAGGCGGGCGGCGCCGCGCAGGACGTCCTCGAGGCGCAGGCCATGATGGCCGAGGACCCGACGCTCGAGTCCGAGATCACCACGCGGCTGGAGCAGGGCAAGACCGCGGAGTGGGCCGTCGCGGACGCCTTCGCCACCTTCCGCGACCAGCTCACCGCGGTCGGCGGCTATCTCGGCGAGCGCGCCGCCGACCTCGACGACGTGGCGCAGCGCGTGATCGCCCGACTGCGCGGGGTCCCCGCCCCGGGAGTGCCCGACCCCGGCCATCCCTTCGTTCTCGTCGCGACCGACCTGGCGCCCGCCGACACGGCTCTCCTCGACCTCGACCAGGTGCTTGCACTCGTCACGAGCGACGGCGGCCCGACCTCGCACACCGCGATCCTGGCCCGCGAGAAGGGCATCGTCGCGGTCGTCGGCGCGGCCCAGGCGGCCGGCCTCCGCGACGGCGAGACGGTCGTGGTGGATGCCGCCGCCGGCGCCGTCGTGCAGGACCCCTCCGACGCCGAGGTCGCCGATGCGCACCGACGTGCGGCGGAGCGCGCCGCCGCGGCGACGGCTCCCCTCACGCCCGGCGCGCTCGCGGACGGCACCGCTGTGCCGCTGCTCGCCAACCTGGGGAGCCCCGCAGGGGCCACCGAGGCGATCGAGCTCGGCGCGGAGGGCGTCGGCCTGTTCCGTACGGAGTTCCTGTTCCTCAGCTCCGCCGACGCCCCCACGGTCGCCGAGCAGCGCGACGCGTATCAGCGACTCCTCGAGGCCTTCCGCGGCCGCAAGGTCGTGGTCCGTGCCCTCGACGCGGGCGCGGACAAGCCGCTCGCGTTCCTCAACGACGCGCACGAGGAGAACCCGGCCCTGGGGCTGCGCGGGCTGCGCGCGCTCCGCGCGAGCGAGGACATCCTCCGCGAGCAGCTGACGGCGCTCGCCGAGGCGGACGCCGCGGTCGCCGCGACGGGTGAGGCCGCCGATCTGTGGGTCATGGCGCCCATGGTGGCCACCGTGGAGGAGACGCGCTACTTCACGACGCTCGCGCGGGAGTTCGGGATCCGCACCGCCGGGGTGATGGTGGAGGTCCCCTCCTCCGCGCTGCTGGCCGACCACGTCATGCGCGTGGCCGACTTCGCCTCGATCGGAACGAACGACCTGACCCAGTACACCCTGGCGGCCGACCGTCTGCTCGGCTCCGTCGCGAGCTATCAGGACCCGTGGCACCCCGCCGTGCTGCGCCTGATCCGCGAGGTCGGCACGGCCGGTGCGGCGCACGGCAAGCCCGTCGGCATCTGCGGCGAGGCCGCAGCCGACCCGCTGCTCGCGGTCGTCCTCGTCGGCTTGGGCGCGACCTCCCTCTCCATGGCGCCCGCGGCGCTCGCGGACGTGCGCGCTTCCCTCGCGCAGCACGGTCTCGACGACGCGCGCCGCATCGCACAGGCCGCTCTCGAGGCGGAGGATGCGGACTCCGCGCGCGCGGCGGCACGGGCGGTGGCGGCCACCAGCTCCTTGTAACACGCACCACCACACAGAAAGAGACGGATATGACAACGACGTCAGCCACCACGGGTGGCGGCAACCGCGCACGCGTCGGGATCCAGCGATTCGGCACGTTCCTGTCCGGCATGATCATGCCGAACATCCCGGCGTTGATCGCCTGGGGCATCTTCACGGCGTTCTTCATCCAGGTGGGGTGGACCCCCAACCCGGCGCTCGCGACCTTGGTCGGCCCCTTCATCCACTATCTGCTGCCGATCATCATCGCCTACACCGGCGGGAGCATGGTCTACGGCATCCGCGGCGGCGTCGTCGGCGCGATCGGGACGTTCGGCGCGATCGCGGGCTCCGACTATCTGATCGCGCAGTTCAACCTCACACAGCCCGCCGACAACCAGTTGGGCGAGATCCACATGTTCATCGGGGCGATGATCATGGGGCCGTTGTCGGCGTACACGATGAAGCTCCTCGACGGGCTGTGGGAGGGCAGGATCCGCGCCGGGTTCGAGATGCTCGTGAACATGTTCTCGGCCGGCATCTGGGGCTTCATCATGGCGATCGCGGGTTTCTACCCCATCGCGTGGCTCGTGAACGGCCTGATGGAGGCGCTCAGCACGGCGGTCAACTGGCTCGTTCAGAACAACCTCCTGCCCCTCACGAGCATCCTCATCGAACCCGCGAAGGTCTTCTTCCTCAACAACGCGATCAACCACGGCGTGCTGACGCCGCTCGGCACGCAGCAGGCGTCGGAGTCCGGCAAGTCGATCTTGTTCCTCTTGGAGGCGAACCCCGGCCCTGGTCTCGGCCTGCTGCTGGCGTTCGCGTTCTTCGGCATCGGCGCGGCGCGCGCCTCGGCGCCGGGCGCCGCGATCATCCAGTTCCTCGGCGGCATCCACGAGGTGTACTTCCCGTTCGCACTGATGAAGCCCGTGCTGATCGTGGCCCTCATCGCCGGTGGCATGACCGGGGTCACGACGAACATGCTGCTCGGCGGCGCCTTGCGCGCACCCGCGGCGCCAGGGAGCATCCTCGCGGTGCTGCTGCAGACCGCGCCCGGCGCCTATGCGGCGGTCATCCTATCGGTGGTCCTTTCGGCCGCCGTGACGTTCCTCATCGCGGCGGCTATCCTGCGAGCCTCCCGCAAGCGGGACCTCGCCGCCCTCGCGGCCACCGACGACGCCTTCGGCGCGGCGATCACGCAGACCGAGGCGTCCAAGGGCAAGTCCAGCGACCACCTGGAGAATCTTCGTGGTAGGGCGACGACCCAGGCGGACGACGGTGCCGCCTCCGCCACGACGGTCGAGCGTCCGATCACGAACATCGTGTTCGCCTGCGATGCCGGCATGGGCTCCTCCGCCATGGGGGCGAGCGTCCTCCGCAACAAGATCAAGAAGGCGGGCGTCGAGGGCGTCACGGTCACCAACAAGGCGATCGCGAACCTTGACGACTCCGCGGATCTGGTCATCACGCAGAACCAGCTGACCGATCGCGCCCCGCCAGCAGGCGCCCGACGCCATCCACGTCTCGGTCGACAACTTCATGAACTCGCCGCGGTATGACGAGGTCGTGGACAGGGTGGCCCAGCAGAAGGCAGAGTGAGGACCAGGGGGAGCCGCGGTATCCGGCTCCCCCTTCTCCCTTCGACCACACGGCCGGTCGGACCGGCCGGAACCCCCACAGCGCAGACAGAAACACGGAAGGACGGATCATGGCGGGCGAGGTTCTCAACATCGGGCAGGTACGCATCCATCCGGGCTCGGCGAGCCGGGACGAGGCGATCCGCGAGGCCGCCGACATGCTCGAAGCCGCCGGCGCGGTGACGCCCGCGTACTTCGACGCCATGCTGCAGCGGGAGGAGACCGTCTCGACCTATATGGGCAACGAGCTGGCGATCCCCCACGGCACGAACGAGACGAAGGACGCGATCCTCTCCTCGGCCCTCGCGGTGATCCGCTACGACGGCGGCGTCGACTGGGACGGCAACCCGGTCCGGTTCGTCATCGGGATCGCGGGCCGCGGCGACGAGCACCTCGAGATCCTGTCGCAGATCGCGATCCTGTTCTCGGACGAGGACGACGTCGAGCGGCTGAAGGCGACCCGGACCCCCGAAGCGCTGTTCCAGGAACTGTCCATGGTGAACGAATGAAGGCCGTCCAGGTCGGCGCCGGCAACATCGGCCGCGGCTTCGTGGGCCTGCTGCTGCACGAGGGCGGCTACGAGGTCGTGTTCTCCGACGTCGCGACCGCGCTGGTCGATGCGATCAACGCCGTCGACTCCTACACGGTGCACGAGATCGGCGACGGTGGCGTCGACGTCGAGGTGACCGGTTTCCGCGCGGTCGACAGCGGACGCGATCCGCAGGCCGCCGTCGACGAGATCGCCACGGCGGACGTCCTGACCACGGCGGTCGGCCCGAACGTGCTGCGCTTCGTGGCCCCCACGCTCGTTGCGGGTCTGCGGGCCCGGTCGAGCGCACTCCCCCCGCTGCAGGTCATGGCGTGCGAGAACGCGATCGGCGCGACCGACACCCTGCGCGCGCTCGCAGCGGAGTCGGCCGGCGCGGACTGGCCCGAGCTGGCCACCCGCGCCGTGTTCGCGAACACCGCGGTCGACCGCATCGTCCCGGGCCAGCCGGAGGGCATCGGAGTGGATGTCGTCGTCGAGCCGTACTTCGAGTGGGCGATCGAGCGCGCGCCCTTCGGCGACCGGCTGCCGAGCATCCCGGGCGCGCACTTCGTCGACGAGCTGACCCCCTACATCGAGCGCAAGCTCTTCACGGTCAACACGGGCCACGCGGCCACGGCCTACTTCGGAGCGCGGGCCGGCATCGAGCGGATCTCCGACGCCCTGGCGGTCGCCGAGATCGCCGAGGCGGTCTCTGCGACTCTGGCCGAGACCTCGGCCGCGCTCGTCGCGAAGCACGAGTTCGCGCCGGACGAGCTGGCGCGCTACCGCGAGACGATCATCGGCCGCTTCCGCAACCCCCGGCTGCCGGACACGGTCTGGCGAGTGGGACGTCAGCCGCTGCGCAAGCTCTCACGGCACGAGCGCTTCATCGGTCCGGCGGCGGAGGCCGCGGAGCGCGGCCTGTCCACCACGGCGCTCGTGGCGACGATCGCCGCGGCGCTCGAGTTCGCCGCTCCGGCGGACCCGGAGGCGGTCGAGCTGCAACGGCTGCTGCGCGAGCGCGACGCCGCATCCTTCACCGAGCAGGTGACGGGCCTCGACCCCGCGCATCCGCTGTTCGCGCCCGTCGCCGCGGCCGTCTCCGCGCGCCAGTCCGCCCTGTAGCCCCGCCCGCGGGTGTCCCCGCCGTCCGGCGGCGGGATCGCAGCCGGACGGCGGGTGTTCCGCGCTCGCGCGGAGGGGACACGGGCTAGGAGGCGAAGCCGTCGGAGATGAGGTCGATGAGCTCCTCGCGCTCCTCCACGGGCAGGAACGCCCCGGCCGCGGCGTTGAGCTGGAACCGCTCCAGGTCGTCGAGACCGTAGTCGAACGTCTCCGCCAGCAGTGCGAGCTCGCGCGTGAGGGAGGTACGGCACATCGTGCGGTCGTCGACGTTGACCGTCACCGAGAACCCCAGCTGATACAGCAGGTCGAAGGGGTGGTCCTCGACCTCTTCGCCCCAGGCCGCGATCGCCCCGGTCTGCAGATTCGAGGTCACCGACAGCTCGAGCGGTATCTCGCGGTCGCGGATCCAGCGGGCGAGGTCGCCGAGCACGACCTCGACCGTCTCACCCGAGCGCGAGACGACCTCGATGTCCTGCGCGATGCGCACACCGTGGCCGAGCCGGAGCGCCCTGCCGTCCAGGAGCGCCGAGCGGATCGAGGCGAGTCCGTCGGCCTCGCCGGCATGCAGGGTCACGGGGAAGAACGCGTCCGCCAGCATCGTGAGGGCCGGACGGTGCTGCGAAACGGGGAAGCCCTCCTCCGGGCCTGCCAGGTCGAAGCCCACGACCCCGCGTTCGCGCAGATCGATCGCCAGGCGCGCGACCTCGGCGGAACGACCGTTCTGCCGCATCGCCGCGAGGATCTGCCCGACGCGGATGTCGCGGCCCGCGTCGGCGGCGGCGTCCTCGCCCTCCTCGATGCCCTCCTGCACGGCCTCCACCGCCTCGGCCATGCTGAGCCCGCCCGCGACGTGGTTCTCCGGCGCCCAGCGCGTCTCGCCGTAGATGACGCCGTCGGCCGCGAGATCCTCGACGAACTCGCGCGCGATGCGACGCAGCCCCTCGCGGGTCTGCATCACCTGCGTCACGACCTCGAACGGCTTGAGGAAGTCGACGAGCGAGCCGCTGTCGGCCTGCTCTCCGATCCAGTCGCCCAGATCGTCGGCGTCCGCCACCGGCAGGGTCACGCCCATCTCGTCGGCGAGCTCCACGATCGTGTCGGGGCGCACGGCGCCGTCCAGGTGATCGTGCAACGACACCTTGGGAAGGCTCCGGATCGACACACCGTCGAGGCGGGCGTCTCCGTACTGGTCGATCGGCATGGGGTTCTCCTCGGTTCGGGTCAGGCGGTGAGACGTTCGAGTACGCGCGGGGATGCGGCCGGCTCGGTGTCCGAGATCTCCCAGGCACCGTCGACCGCCGCCAGCGCCCGCTCGAACCGGGCTCCATCATCCGCCGAGAGGGTGAACAACGGCTGACCTTGTGCGACGCGCTCCCCGAGTCCGACGTGCAGGTCGATGCCGGCGGCGTGGACCACGGCGTCGCTGGCACGGGCGCGCCCCGCGCCGAGCCGCCACGCGGCGACGCCGAAGGGAAGCGCGTCGATGCGGGAGACGACGCCCGATCGGCCCGCCGTGACGGTGTGCGTCTCGCGCGCGACCGGGAGCGCCGCATCCGGATCGCCGCCCTGGGCGCGGATCATGGCGCGCCACGTGTCCATCGCCCGGCCGTCGCGCAGCGCCTCGGCGACGTCGGCGTCGGGGAGCCCCGCGAGCGCGAGCATCTCGCGCGCGAGGGCCAGGGTGAGCTCGACGACATCGGCGGGCCCGCCGCCGGCGAGCACCTCGACCGACTCCCGCACCTCGTTCGCGTTGCCGATCGCCCGCCCGAGCGGCGTGTTCATGTCGGTGAGCAGGGCCGTCGTCGCGACGCCGGAGTCGGTGCCGAGCGCGACCATCGTGCGCGCGAGCTCGCGGGCGCGCTCGAGGTCCTGCATGAACGCGCCCGAGCCGAACTTCACGTCCAGGACCAGCGCGGCGGTGCCCTCGGCGATCTTCTTCGACATGATGCTCGAGGCGATCAGCGGGATCGCCTCGACGGTCCCGGTGACGTCACGGAGCGCGTAGAGGCGCTTGTCGGCGGGCGCGAGCCCGGCGCCGGCCGCGCAGACGACGGCGCCGACCGACGCGAGCTGGGCGAGCATCTCGTCGTTGGAGAGCGAGGCGCGCCATCCCGGGATCGACTCGAGCTTGTCGAGCGTGCCGCCGGTGTGGCCGAGCCCACGGCCTGACAGCTGCGGCACCGCGACCCCGAACGAGGCCACGAGAGGAGCGAGCGGCAGCGTGATCTTGTCGCCCACGCCGCCGGTGGAGTGCTTGTCGACCGTGGCCTTGCCGAGACTCGCGAAGCTCATCCGCTCCCCGGAGGCGATCATGGCGTCGGTCAGGACGCGGATCTCCTCGCGCTGCATGCCGTTGAGCAGCACCGCCATGGCGAACGCCGCCATCTGGGCGTCGGAGACGTATTCGCGGGTGTACGCATCCACCATCCACCGCAGCGCGTCCTCGGGAACCTCTCCCCCGTCGCGCTTGGCGCGGATGACGTCGACCGCGTCGAACGGCTCCACCGCGCTCATGCGGCATCCCTCCGCCCTGCATGTCCCAGTTCGGACCGCTCGTCGCGCCGGCGAACGGCGCAAAGCGGGACACGCACCGGTCGGAAGTGGGACATGGTCATGCGCGATACTCCTCCAGATCGCGGGGACCGAACGCGTCCGGCAGCACCTCGTCCATCGTGCGGATGCCGGACACGGTCTCCAGCAGCATGCCGGGTGCGGAGAACTCGTACAGCACCTGACGGCAGCGTCCGCACGGCATGATCGTCTCGGCGGCGCCGTTCACGCAGACGAAGGCGACCAGGAGGCCGCCGCCCGACATCCTCAGGTCTCCGACGAGCGCGCACTCCGCGCACAGGCCGACGCCGTACGAGGCGTTCTCGACGTTGCAGCCCGACACGATCCGGCCGTCGTCGGTGAGCGCGGCCGCCCCGACGCTGTAGTTCGAGTACGGCGCGTACGCGTGGGTCATCGCGTCCACGGCGGCCGCCCGCAGTGCTGCCCAGTCGATGTCGGTCACGGTGCTCCTATCCCTTGATGTACGGCTTGCCGGATGCGGCGGGTCCCCGGATCTGACCGGCGAAGCCGGCGACCGCGAGGATCGTGACGACGTACGGCAGCATGAGCATGAACTCGCTCGGGATCGGCGTCTTCAGAACCGTGAGCAGGTTCTGCAGGTTCGTCGCGAAGCCGAACAGCAGGGCCGCCAGGGTCGCGCGGATCGGGTCCCATCGGCCGAAGATCACGGCCGCGAGCGCGATGAACCCGAGACCAGCCGTCATCTCCTTGCCGAACTGGGGCACCGACACGAGGGTGAAGTAGGCGCCGCCGATGCCCGCGATCGCCCCGGCGAGCGAGACGTTCCAGAACCTCGTCGGGTTGACCCGGATGCCGACCGTGTCGGCGGCCTGGGGGTGCTCGCCCACCGCGCGCAGCCGGAGACCCCACCTGGTGCGGTAGAGCGCCCACGACACGATGACGACCGTCACGAACATGAGGTAGACGATGAAGGTCTGATCGAACAGCACCGGCCCGATGACCGGGATCTCGCTGAGGAACGGGATCGGCACCCGGCCGAATCGAGCGGGATCGTTGAGCGTGGCCTCGTTCGGCACGAGGAGCGCGCCGTAGAGGAAGCCCGTCAGCCCCGTCACCAGCACGTTCAGCACGACGCCGACGATCACCTGGTCGACGAGGTACTTGATCGCGAAGGCGGCGAGCACGAACGACACCAGCACGCCGCCGACCATCGCGCCCAGGAGACCCACGAAGGGGTTCTGCGTCAGGCTCGAGAGGACGGCCGCCGAGAACGCGCCGAGCAGCAGCTGCCCCTCGATCGCGACGTTGACGACGCCGACGCGTTCGCCGATCACACCGCCGAGCGCGCCGAACACGAGCGGCACGGAGAGCGAGACCGCGCCCACGAGCAGGCTCGGAACGGGCACGAGTCCGCCCGCGCCCGCCCACACGAGGAAGGCGAACACGCCCAGGACCGCGAACGGGATCGTCAGCCAGAGCCGCGCCGGCCGGAAGGACCACGCATCCCAGAAGGCCCAGAGGGTGAGAAGCGCGAGCACCGCCAGCACGATCCAGCACGTGGCGGCCGTCGGGACCCCGATGTCGGCGAGCGAGAGCGCGGCGTCGGGCTCGCCCAGCTTGAAGGTCGACACACCGTCGCGAGGCGAGAAGAGGAACAGCGCCGCGAGCAGGAGCGTGGCGATCGCGAGCGTGATCGGCACCTTGAACCGTCGGCGCGTGACGACGGCGAGCGGGACCGCGGTGTCAGCGGCGCGGGTGAGCGTCATGCCGTCACCGCCTTCTTCGCGGCCTTGGCTCTCGCCCTGGCGGCTTTCTCGGCATCCGTCTTGGGGAGGAAGAAGACGGCGCGCAGCAGCGGCGGGGCGGCGATGAACAGCACGATGAGCGACTGCACGACCAGCACGATGTCGACGGGGATGCCCTGTGCCTGCATCGAGAACGAGCCGGCCTTGAGCGCACCGAACAGGATGCCGGCGGCGAAAGTTCCCCACGCCCGACTCCGGCCCAGCAGCGCCACCGTGATGGCGTCGAACCCGATGCCCGCATCGATGCTGGCCGTGAACCCGGTCGTGACGTTGCCCTGGATCTGGTTCATGGCCGCGAGTCCCGCCAGCCCGCCCGCGAACAGCATCGCGTACACGTAGATGCGCTGCACGCTGATCCCGGCGGCCCCGTGCGGCGTGCGGGTTCTCGCCCACCGCCCGCATCCGGAGGCCGAGGCTCGATCGCTCGATGACCCACCACACCAGCGCCGTCGCGGCGATCACGATGACGAAGCCCCAGTCCAGCTGCGGGAAGAGCGGACCGAGCAGATCCGGGAACTGGGCCGTCGCGGGCGTGGCCTGCGTGATGGGCTGGTTGCCGCCCGGCTTCTGCAGGAGACCGGGGGTACGGATCATCCACAGCAGCAGGTAGAACGCCACGTAGTTGAGCATGATCGTGAGGATGACCTCGTGCGCGCCGGTGCGGGCCTTCAGCAGCCCGACGATGCCGCCCCACAGCGCACCGCCGACGATGCCCGCGATCAGCGTGAGCGGCAGGTGCAGCCACATCGGCAGCTGCAGGTTGAACGCGAAGAGGCCGGCGAACATCGCGCCGATCAGCATCTGGCCGCGTGCGCCGATGTTGAACAGCCCCACGCGGAACGCGAGGGCGACGCCGAGACCTGCCGCGATGAGCGGTGCGGCGAAGCCGAGCGAGTTGGTGAGCGGTCGGATCTGCGCCGCGAAGTCCGGAACGCGCGAGTTGAACACCGCCCCGCGGAACAGCGCCTCGTAGCCGTTGTAGACCGCGCTCCAGATGGCGGCGAGCGTGTCGCCGGGGCGGGCGAAGAAGTAGCCGGACGCTGCCTGCACGTCCTCGTTGGTGACGGCGATGAGGACGCCGCCCGCGACCATCGCGAGCACGATCGCCAGGATCGTGGTCACGGCGCTGCCGCGCAGCAGCTCGCGCAGGAAGATGCTCGAGCGCGGCGCGGGATGCGGCTCCGGCGTCGCTGGCGTCTCCTTCCCCGTCAGCGGGCCCGAGACGGGGGGCAGTCCCTCCGTCGCTCCCTTGCTGTCGCCGGTTCCCGGCGTCTGGTCGGTGCTCATGCGGCGGCCTCCGGCTCGGCGGCACCCGCCATCATGAGGCCGAGCGCCTCGCGGGACGTGTCGCCGGGGACGATGCCGACGATGGCGCCGCGGTACATCACCGCGATGCGGTCGGCGAGGGCGGTGACCTCGTCGAGCTCGGTGGAGACGACGACGACCGGGATGCCGGCATCCCGCGTCTCGATGATGCGTTTGTGGATGAACTCGATCGAGCCGACGTCGACGCCTCGGGTCGGCTGCGCCGCGACCAGCAGGCGGAGCTCGCGGCTCATCTCGCGCGCGATCACGACCTTCTGCTGGTTGCCGCCGGACAGAGTGCCCGCCGCCGTATGAGGCCCTTGGGCACGGATGTCGTACTCGGCGATGCGGTCGCGCGCGAAGCGCTCCAGCTCGGCGCGGCGGAGGGTCCCCGCGCGCACGAACCGAGCGTCGTCCGAACGGTCCAGCACGAGGTTCTCCGCGACGCTGAATCCGCCGACGAGACCGTCCTCCTGTCTGTCCTCGGGGACGAACCCCACCCCTTCTCCGAGGATGGCGTGCACGCTCTTGCCGACGAGCTCCGCGCCGCCGAGGCGGATCGAGCCCTCCACGCGGTCGGCGAGCCCGACGATCGCGTCGACCAGCTCGGTCTGGCCGTTGCCCTGGACGCCGGCGACGGCGAGCACCTCGCCCGGGCGGACGTCGAACGAGACGTCGTCCACCACGACGACGCCCGCGGTGGTCAGGACGCGCAGATCTCGGACCTCGAGGCCGCCCTCCCCCAGTCGCGGCGGCTCCTTCTGCACGGTGAGCTCGACGGCGCGCCCGACCATCATCGAGGCGAGCTCCGCGTTGCTCGCGGTCGGCGAGGCCTCCCCCACGACGCGACCCAGTCGGATGACGGTGATGCGGTCGGCGACCTCGCGGACCTCGCGCAGCTTGTGGGTGATGAAGACGATGGAGGTGCCCTCGGCAGCCAGCCGGCGCATGATCGCCATGAGCTCGTCGGTCTCCTGCGGGGTCAGGACCGCGGTCGGCTCGTCGAACACGAGCACGCGCGCGTCGCGCGAGAGCGCCTTGATGATCTCGACCCGCTGCTGCACGCCGACCGGCAGGTCGCCCACGACGGCGTCGGGGTCGATGTGGAAGCCGAAGCGATCGGCGACCGCGCGCACGTGGCGCCGCGCCTTGGCCAGGTCGAGCCGGCCGAGCCCCTTCGTCTCCTCGTGGCCGAGCATGACGTTCTCGGCGACCGTGAAGACCGGGACGAGCATGAAGTGCTGGTGCACCATCCCGATGCCGGCGGCCATCGCGTCACCGGGGCCCCGGAAGCGCTGGGCGCGATCGTCGAGGAGGATCTCTCCCTCGTCGGCCTGGTACAGGCCGTAGAGGACGTTCATCAACGTCGACTTGCCCGCGCCGTTCTCCCCGAGCAGTGCGTGGATCTCACCGGGCTCGACCGTGAGATCGATGTGATCGTTGGCGACGAGGGACCCGAATCGCTTCGTGATCCCTCGGAGTTCGAGCTTCATACGTTGCACCTTATCCAGTGCCCCGTCGCTGACGGAGGGGCTGTACACGGCCAGGGGAACGGACTCGGGGCGAGCAACGGATTCCGCTGCCCGCCCCGAGATCCGATCAGATCACTGCGCCTTCGGCGAGTTCGGCGAGGTCACCGTGATCTCGCCCGACACGATCTTCTCCTGCAGCGCCGAGAGCTCGTCGGTCAGGCCCGACGGCAGCTTCGACTCGAAGTCGTGGAAGCTCGAGAGCTTCACGCCGTCGTTCTTCAGCGTGCCGACGTAGGGCGTGACGTCGAACTGGCCCTTCGCGGCCGACATCGTGGTGTCGTGCACGGCGACGTCGAGCGCCTTCATGATCGAGACCAGCGTGATGTCGGCGACGCTCGAGTCGGCGACCGCGAGGTCGCTGTCGACACCGATCATGACCGTGTTCTTGCCGCTGTCGGCGATCGCCGCCGCGGCGCTCTGGTAGATCGGACCGCCGACGGGCAGGATGACGTCGACACCCTGGTCGAGCACGCCCTGCGCGGTCTGCTTGGCGGTGTCGTTCGCGGCGAAGCCGCCGGTGAAGGAGCCGGACTGCGTCGCGGTGTCCCATCCGAAGACCTGGACGTTGGCGCCCTTGTCGGTGTTGTACTTCTCGACGCCCATCTGGAAGCCGTCCATGAAGACCGCGACCGAGGGGATCTGGATGCCGCCGAAGGTGCCGACCTTGTTGACGCCGTCCTTGGCGGACCACGCCGCCGCGGCGTAGCCGCCGAGGTAGGCCGCCTGCGCCGTGTCGAACACGAGCGGCTTGATGTTGGGCGCGTCGGTCTTGCCGTCCTGGTCGACATCGGCGTAGTCGTCGATGATCGCGAACTCGAGGGTCGGGTTCGCGGTGGCGGCCTCGACGGTCGCCGCGGCCAGCTTGTAGCCGACGGAGATGATGAGGCTGCAGCCCTCGGACACGGCCTGCTGCATGTTCGGTGCGTAGTCGTTCTCGGACGTCGACTCGAGCTCGAGGCTCTTCACGCCGAGCTCGTCGGCGGCCTTGTCCATGCCGGCCTTGGCCGACTGGTTGAACGACTTGTCGTTCCAGCCGCCGTCGTCCGAGATGAGGCAGGGCTTGAAGCCCGCCGCGACATCCGCAGAGCCGCCGCTGGACGCGGTGGTGGTGGGAGCGGCGCCGCAGCCGGCGAGGATCGCGGCGGTGCCCGCGATCGCGAGGCCGGAGATCAGCGCCTTGGTCATCGTCTTCTTCATGAGTCCTCCAAGCAAAGACGTGGCCACCCCGGGGGATTCCGGGGCAGGGACTCCGTCACGTTACACAGTGTGACGACGGGAGGAGACGTCTATGCACAGGACGCAACCCAATGGTTACAAACCCGTGCACTTTCCGGCACCCGGTGCCACCGCGTCCGCGACCCGGTATCAGCCAGGCGCTCAGAGCACGTCGCCGCGGCCGGTCACCTTGAGCGCATCGACGACCTGCTTGACCCGCTGCGCGTGCTCGCTCGTCGTGACCAGCAGCGCGTCGTCGGTGTCGACGACGACGATGTCCTGCACGCCGATGAGCGAGATGACGCGCTTGGTCTGCGAGACCACGATGCCGCTCGCGGCGTCGGAGAGGATGCGGGCGTTCTCGCCGAGGATCGCCAGATCGTTCTTGCGCCCGTTCGACATGAGCTTGGTGAGGCTGGCGAAGTCGCCGACGTCGTCCCACTCGAAGTGCCCCGGCACGACTGCCAGCCGACCCTTGGCCGCGGCGGGCTCGGCGACCGTGTAGTCGATGGCGATCTTCTTCAGCTCCGGCCAGATGCGGTCCACCGCCGGCCCGCGGCGCTCGCGGTCGTCCCAGGCCTCGGCGAGCTCGATCAGCCCCGCGTGCAGCTCCGGCTCGTTGGCCTCGATCTCAGCCAGCAGCACGTCGGCGCGCGAGATGAACATGCCCGCGTTCCAGGAGTAGGCGCGGTCGGCGAAGTAGCTGCGCGCCGTCTCGAGATCCGGCTTCTCCACGAAGCGCTCCACGAGCGCCGCCTCGGGCGCCCCCTCGACCTCGAGCTCGCCGGCCCGCTTGATGTAGCCGAAGCCGGTGGAGGCCTCTGCGGGCTGGATGCCGATCGTGCAGATGTATCCGGCGCGGGCGACGGCCACCGCCTGACGCACGGCGAAGTCGAACACGCGCGGCCCACGGATCACGTGGTCCGCCGCGAACGAGCCGATGACGACATCCGGCTCGCGACGGACGAGCACGGCAGCGGCGAGCCCGATCGCGGCGGTCGAGTCGCGGGGCTCCGACTCGAGGAAGACGTTGACATCGGGGATGCCCGGCAGCTCCCGCTCCACGGCGGCTCGGTGCGCGCGCCCGGTGACGACGGCGATCCGGTCGTGACCGGCGAGCGGCTCGAGCCGATCCCACGTGTCGCGCAGCAGCGTCTGACCGGACCCGGTCAGGTCGTGCAGGAATTTCGGCGCCTCGGCGCGGGAGAGCGGCCAGAGCCGGCTGCCGACGCCGCCGGCGGGGATCACGGCGTAGAAGCCGTCGATAGGGTTCGCCATGCCCCCACGCTAGCGGCCTCAGGTTGCCGGGAAATGACGGACGGGATGTCTCGACACCGAGATGTTTAGGGTCTCCTAAACGGCGCCTGCGGAATGCCCGGGAATATGATGGCTCACAGCGCCCGAGTGACGCAGGAGTCCGTCTCCCGGAGGAGGCGTCGTCAACTCCGCACGTGTTCGATCAGGGAGGACGACTGTGTCAGCACCAGCACGGGTCACGCCAACGCTCGCCCAGACCACTTCGAAGGTTCCACGGGGCACGCTCTACCGCGGCAACGAGGGCATGTGGTCATGGGTGCTCCACCGCATCACGGGCGTGGCCATCTTCTTCTTCCTGCTGGTGCACATCCTGGACACCGCCCTGATCCGGGTCTCGCCCGAGGCCTACGACGCGGTGATCGGCACCTACAAGAACCCCGTCATGGGCATCGGCGAGGTCTTCCTGGTCGCCGCGATCGCGTACCACGCCTTCAACGGACTGCGCATCATCCTCGTCGACTTCTGGGCGAAGGGGGCGAAGTACCAGCGTCAGCTGTGGTGGATCGTCCTCGGCGTCTGGGTCGTGACGATGCTCGGCTTCGCGCCCCGTCACCTCATGAACGTCTTCGCCGCGACGGGAGGCGGTCACTGATGTCCCAGGCCATCGCCGACCCGCGCTCGCCCTTCTCGGCCCCCCGCCGCCGCGGCCCCAACCTCGAGAAGTGGGGCTGGGTGTACATGCGCGCCTCCGGCGTGCTGCTCGTGGTGCTGATCTTCGGCCACCTGTTCGTGAACCTCATGACGGGCGAAGGCATCCACCAGATCGACTTCGCCTTCGTGGCCGGCAAGCTCGCCAGCCCGTTCTGGCAGTGGTGGGACGTGCTCATGCTGTGGCTCGCCCTCATCCACGGCGGCAACGGCATGCGCACCATCGTGAACGACTACGTCACGCACTCGGCCACGCGCCGCGTGCTCGTGTGGGCCATCTGGATCGTCGCAGCGTTCCTCATCGCGCTCGGCACGCTCGTGGTCTTCACCTTCGATCCGTGCCTGGGCGTGACCAGCGACAGCTCGCTCTGGGAGCTGTGCAAGTAAGCACGTCCGCACGACACAACGACAAGAGGCATTCGTGAGCACCCACTCCAGCGCGGACACCGTCGTCAAGGACGGCGTCTACTACCACCAGTTCGACATCGTGATCGTCGGTGCCGGCGGAGCCGGCATGCGCGCCGCGATCGAGGCGGGCCCCGGCGCCAGGACGGCCGTCATCACCAAGCTCTACCCCACCCGCTCCCACACGGGCGCGGCGCAGGGCGGGATGGCTGCGGCGCTCGCCAACGTCGAAGAGGACTCGTGGGAGTGGCACACCTTCGACACCGTCAAGGGCGGCGACTACCTCGTCGACCAGGATGCGGCGGAGATCCTCGCGAAGGAGGCCATCGACGCGGTCATCGACCTGGAGAACATGGGCCTGCCCTTCAACCGCACCCCCGAGGGCAAGATCGACCAGCGCCGGTTCGGCGGCCACACCGCCGATCACGGCAAGACGCCCGTGCGCCGCGCGTGCTACGCCGCCGACCGCACCGGCCACATGATCCTGCAGACGCTCTTCCAGAACTGCGTCAAGCTCGGCATCAACTTCTTCAACGAGTTCTACGCGCTCGACCTCATCACGGTGAAGGACGCGGACGGCAACACGCAGATCGCGGGCGTCGTGGCGTACGAGCTCGCCACCGGCGACCTCCACGTCTTCCACTCCAAGGCCGTGATCTTCGCGACCGGCGGCTTCGGCAAGATCTACAAGACCACCTCCAACGCCCACACCCTCACGGGCGACGGCGTCGGCATCATCTGGCGCAAGGGTCTGCCGCTGGAGGACATCGAGTTCTTCCAGTTCCACCCGACCGGCCTCGCGGGCCTCGGCATCCTCCTGACCGAGGGCGCCCGAGGCGAGGGCGCGATCCTCCGTAACGCCTCCGGCGAGCGGTTCATGGAGCGCTACGCCCCCACGATCAAAGACCTCGCCCCCCGCGACATCGTCGCGCGCTGCATGGTCAAAGAGGTGCTCGAGGGCCGCGGCGCCGGCCCCCACAAGGACTACGTCTACCTGGACTGCACGCACCTGGGTGCGGAGGTGCTGGAGACCAAGCTCCCCGACATCACGGAGTTCGCCCGCACCTATCTCGGCGTCGACCCCGTGACCGAGCCGGTCCCGGTCATGCCGACCGCGCACTACGCGATGGGCGGCATCCCGACCAACAACAACGGCGAGGTGCTGGCCGACAACACGACGGTCGTGCCGGGTCTGTACGCCGCGGGCGAGTGCGCGTGCGTGTCCGTGCACGGCTCGAACCGTCTCGGCACGAACTCGCTGCTGGACATCAACGTCTTCGGCAAGCGCAGCGGCCGCAACGCCGTCGAGTACGTGAAGACGGCCGAATTCGTGCCGCTGCCGGAGAACCCGGCGCAGGAGGTGCGCGAGATGCTCGAGGGCCTGCGCGCCAACACCGGAACGGAGCGCGTGGCGGTGCTGCGCAAGAAGCTGCAGGAGGAGATGGACGCCAACGCCCAGGTCTTCCGCACCGAGGAGACCCTCACCAACGTGATGGGCACGATCCACGACCTGCGCCAGCGTTACAAGAACGTGCACGTCGACGACAAGGGCACCCGCTACAACACCGACCTGCTCGAGGCCGTCGAGCTCGGGTTCCTCCTGGACCTCGCCGAGATCGTCGCCTACGCCGCCCGCAACCGCAAGGAGAGCCGCGGCGGCCACATGCGCGAGGACTACCCCGACCGCGACGACGTGAACTACATGCAGCACACGATGGCCTACCTCACGGGCGATCCGCACTCCCCTGACCCGGAGGACCACATCCGGCTCGACTGGAAACCCGTGGTCTTCACCAAGAACGAGAAGGGCGAGCTCAACTACCCGCCGATGGAGAGGAAGTACTGATGTCGACCGCTGTCGTCGAACAGGACACCGTCGCAGAAGCGGCAGGCGAGGCCCCGATCCAGTCGTACCTGGTGACCTTCATCGTCCGGCGCTTCGACCCCGAGGTGGATGCCGAGCCTCGCTGGGTCGACTACGACGTCGAGATGTACCCCACCGACCGCGTGCTCGACGCACTGCACAAGATCAAGTGGGAGGTCGACGGCTCGCTCACGTTCCGTCGCTCGTGCGCGCACGGCATCTGCGGCTCGGACGCGATGCGCATCAACGGGCGCAACCGGCTCGCCTGCAAGACGCTGATCAAGGACCTCGACATCTCGAAGCCGATCTACGTCGAGGCGATCAAGGGTCTGCCGCTCGAGAAGGACCTCGTCGTCGACATGGAGCCGTTCTTCGCGTCGTACCGCGAGGTGCAGCCGTTCCTCGTCGCCAAGACGGCCGCCGAGCCCGGCAAGGAGCGCATCCAGTCGATCGCCGACCGTGAGCGCTTCGACGACACGACCAAGTGCATCCTGTGCGCGGCGTGCACGTCGTCGTGCCCGGTGTTCTGGACCGACGGCCAGTACTTCGGCCCGGCCGCGATCGTCAACGCGCACCGGTTCATCTTCGACTCGCGCGACGACGCGGGCGATGTGCGGCTCGACATCCTGAACGACAAGGAAGGCGTGTGGCGGTGCCGCACGACCTTCAACTGCACCGAGGCGTGCCCCCGCGGCATCCAGGTCACCAAGGCGATCGCCGAGGTGAAGCAGGCCGTCCTGCGCGGCGCCTGACCCCCCGTCCCTGACCGCGAGACCAGTCCGCGGCGCCGAGACCGGCGGTTTTCTCGCCGGTCTCGGCGCGCAGGACTGGTCTCGCGGTTTCAGCGACCGCCGAGTGACACGGGCAGGTCCGGCGCATCGGCCTCCGGTGTGCCTTCCCGGAGACGACGACGCCCCCAACATCCACGGCGCCGTCCCCGGGATGCGGACACCTCGTCCCCCGCGTACGGACATCACAGCGGATGGTCGGGCGGAGCCTCGAGCGTTCGGTCGACATCCGGAATTCCCACACCGGTCCGTCGAGCCGGCGCATGTTCCGCTCCGGCCGTGCGCGGACTAGGAATATCCGGACACCCCCAGGTCACGAGACCATTCCGACTCCGGGCCGATGCGGCAGGACAGGCCCGGTGTTTGCATAATGGACCCGACGCCGACCGGCGGGCGTGGGGTCCCGCAGCCGGTTCGCACCGAGTCCGGACCATTGACCCGAAGGTCAGACATCGCATGACGCAGAAGCCGCCTCCGCAGCCCGAGAACGCGCCCTCCCGCGGCGACTCCGTCTCCGCGTTCGCGCTCGACCTCGCCGAGCTGCGGCGCTCCGCCGGAAGCCCGACGCTCGACACCCTGGCGGGAACCACCGGTGTCTCCAAGAGCGTCCTCTCCGATGCCTTCGCCGCGCGCCGACTGCCGACGGAGAACACCGTGCGGCGGCTCACCGAAGCGCTGGGGGCAGACCACGCGGAGTGGGTCACCCGACGCCTGGCCCTGGATCCGCGCAGCGCGGCACCGGCCGCGGACGACCCGCCGCGGGGAGTCCCGCGCGAAGGCGCGGCTTCGGCGCGACCGTCGGCGCTGGCGCGTCCGGTGTCGCTCGGCGTGTTCCTCCTGGGCATCGCCGCGACGGCGATCGTCTCGATCGCCTGTTCCACGCTCATCGGCTGGTCTGCGCGCACGGCTCCGGCCGAGCCCGCGGTCGCGGCGTCCGCGGAGCCCAGCTACCTCCCCTACGCCGACGGCGTCGACCCGATGCAGACCGTCTGCCGGGAGGATGCGGTGCTCGCCGGCGGCGACAAGTTCCTCGACGGGCAGGCGCTGATCGAGATGATGTACTCCAACCGGTGCATGGCGGTCTGGGGCCGTGTCACCCGCTACGACGGCAAGGGATCCGGCAACACCCTGTCGGTGCGCATCTACCCGCGATCGGACCCGGAGAGCTCACGCGACCAAGAACGCACGGACACGGACGTGCAGTCCCTGTACACCACCCTGATGATCGAGCCCGACGTCAACGCCCGCGTGTGCGGAGTGGCCACCGTGACCGTGGACGGCGTGGCCACGACATCCACGCCGGTCTGCATCTGACCCCTGAGGACAGCGGATGCCGGGGGCAGACGACGGGGCGGGCGATCGGGCGGACGATGTGCGCGCCTTCGCGGCAGACCTGCGCGAGCTGCGATACGCCGCCGGGAACCCCACCCTCCAGGCGCTCGCCGCCCGGACGTACATCTCCAAGAGCGTGCTCTCCTCCGCGTTCGCAGGACGGCATCCTCCCACCCCGAACACGACCGAACGCCTGGTGACGGCACTGGGCGGCGAGGCCGAGGGATGGCAGCGGAGGCTGTCCGCGTTGCGCGCCCGCGAGAGCCCGCGTCCCGCTCGGGCCCACGTCCCGAGGACGCCGGCTCCCACGAGGGACGGGACACGGCGACGGCTGATCGTCGCAGCGACGGCCGTCGCGCTCGTGGCCGCCGTCGCCGCGAGCACCGCGGTCTGGTGGGCTCCCGACATCCGGTCCGCATCCGATTCGCGTCGCGCCCCCGCGCGTGCGGGGGCGTCCACGCTGCCGGTGGTCCCCGCCTCGGATCCGATGCAGACGGTGTGCCGTGAGGATGCGCAAGCCCGCGCCGTCGCGCCGCGTCTCGACGGAGCGCTCGTGCTCACGCTGTTCTCATCCCGCTCCTGCGGGGCGGCCTGGGCGGAGGTCACGCGGGAGGACGACACCACACGCGGCGAGCCGCTCACGATCGAGGTGTACCGCCAGGGCGACCGCTACGGCGGTCGGGGCAAGCCGCGAACCTCGACGGATGCGACATCCGTGCGCACGGGCCTGCTGCTCGACGTCGCTGCGGGAAGCGAGATCTGCGCCCTCGTGTCGATGAGCGACGCAGGTGTCCCCGTCGAGCTCGGTCCTCCGCTCTGCGCCTGATCTCCCCTCCCTCACCGCGAGACCAGTCCGCGGCGCCGAGACCGGCGGTTTTCTCGCCGGTCTCGGCGCGCAGGACTGGTCTCGCGGTCATGGGTAGGGTGTGAGCGTGACGGACGACCGGTGGCAGCTGCTGCGCGGAGCGGCTCGATGAGCCGATCGAGCGAGCCACCGACCTCACGCGACGCACGCTGGCCTGGTTCCCGATCCGCGTCTGGCGCCACTTCCTCCAGCACAACGGCTTCCTCCTCGCGGCGGGCATCAGCTACCAGTCGTTGTTCACGATCTTCTCCGGCATCTATCTCGCTGCCGCCGGCGTGGGCCTCTGGCTCGGCGGCGACGAACAGGCCGTCGCAGGCCTCATCGACATCGTCAACTCCTACATCCCCAATCTCGTCAGCGAGCACGGTCTGATCCACCCGGACACGGTGCAGGAGGTCGCCGCCAGAAGCGGCGGGAGCCTGGCCACCATCACCGGGCTCATCGCCCTCATCGTGGTCGTCTGGACCGCGATCGGCTTCGTGACCTACACCCGCCGCGCCGTGCGGGACACGTTCGGGCTGCCCTACGACGACCGCAGCTATGTGGTGCTCAAGGCGCGCGATCTGCTGGCGGCGGCACTGTTCGGGGTCTCGCTGCTCGTCGGCTGGGCGCTCGTGCAGATCACGCTCTGGGCACTCGACGTGATGTTCACCCTGATCGGCTGGAACACCGACAGCACCTGGTCGGCCGTCACGGTGCGCGTGCTGACGCTCCTCGTCGCCTTCGCGATCAACGCGCTCGCCCTCGCGCTCCTGTTCCGATTCCTCACCGGAACCTCCTTGCGCTGGCGGCGCATCTGGCCCGGCTCCCTCCTCGGCGGTGCGGCGCTCGCGGTGCTCCAGCTGGGCGCGGGCGTGCTGCTGCTCTACTCCCCCAGCAACCCGCTGCTGGCGACCTTCGCGATCTTCATCGGCTTCCTGCTGTGGTTCCGCCTCAACGGGATCGTGATGCTCGTCGCGGCGGCCTGGATCGCGGTCGCGACGGCCGACCGCGACCTGCCGCTGGTGGCCATCTCCGAGCAGGAGCGGAGACGCCGCGAACGGGAGGCGCTGCACATCGCCGCGCAGGTGCGTCTGCGCGAGGCCCGGGACGCCCGCACCCACGCCCGCTGGTGGGAGCGTCCGCGGGCTCGAGCCCGGGTGCGCGCCGCGGCGGCGGACCTCGCCCGCGTGGAGGCGGCGCTGCCGGAGTCGCCACGGCGCCTCTACGAGCACCCGACCGACGATGTCGGTGGCTCATCCTAGGCTTGATCCGTGCCCAGAGACCTCCGCATCGCCACCGTCAACGTCAACGGAATCCGCGCCGCCGTGCGCAACGGCATGGCCGGATGGCTCGATGCTGCGGATGTCGACATCCTCGCGCTGCAAGAGGTGCGCGCCGAGCGCGTCCACCTCGAGACGGCGCTGCCCGGGTGGGAGCTTGTCCACGACGAGTCGCACACCAAGGGCCGCTCCGGCGTCGCCGTCGCGAGCCGCCTGCCGATCCTCGCGTCGCGGACCGAGCTCGGCGACGACACGGTCGACTCGCAGGGCCGCTGGCTCGAGGCCGATTTCGACGTCGACGGGGAGCGCTTGACCGTCGTGAGCGCCTATGTGCACTCCGGAGAGGACGGCACCCCCAAACAGGACGCCAAGTACGGCTTCCTCGACGCGATGACCGTGCGCCTGCCCGAGCTCGCGTCGGACGGCGCGCTCGCGGCCGTCATGGGCGACCTCAACGTCGGCCACCGACCGCTCGACATCAAGAACTGGCGCGGCAATGTCAAGAAGGCGGGGTTCCTCCCCCGCGAACGCGCCTACTTCGACCGATTCCTCGGCGACGAAGGCGCCGAGATCGTCGGTGTCGACGGCTCGACCGGGACCGGTCTGGGCTGGGTCGACGTGGGGCGCCGATTCGCCGGCGAGGTCGACGGCCCCTACACGTGGTGGTCGAACCGCGGCCAGGCGTTCGACAACGACACCGGCTGGCGCATCGACTACCACCTCGTCACGCCGACGCTGGCGGAACGCGTCGTCGACTATCGTGTCGCGCGCGCCGCCGCCTACGCGGAGCGATGGAGCGACCACGCACCGGTGATCGTCGACTACCGCGTCGGCGTCTGAGCCCACGGGGTCCGTCGTCACGGTTCCCTAGACTGGAGCCGTGACCAAAGCGCGCCTCTACTCCGGAATGCAGCCCTCCGCCGATTCGCTCCAGATCGGCAACTACATCGGGGCTCTGCTGCAGTGGCGCGACCTGCAGGAGTCCTACGACGCGTTCTTCTCCGTCGTCGACCTGCACGCGATCACGGTCGCGCAGAACCCGGCCGAGCTGCGCGAGAAGACACGGCGCACGGCCGCGCAGTACATCGCGGCCGGCATCGAGCCGTCGAAGTCGACGCTGTATGTGCAGTCGCAGGTGCCGGCCCACGCCGAGCTCGCCTGGGTGCTCAGCACGATCACCGGCTTCGGCGAGGCCGGTCGGATGACGCAGTTCAAGGACAAGTCGCAGCGCTACGGCTCGGACGCCACGAGCGTCGGCCTGTTCACCTATCCGATCCTCATGGCCGCCGACATCCTGCTGTACCAGACCGACATCGTCCCGGTGGGCGATGATCAGAAGCAGCACGTCGAGCTCACCCGTGATCTCGCGGAGCGCTTCAACTCCCGCTTCGGCGAGACGTTCCGGGTTCCCACCCCCGTCATCCAGCAGGAGACCGCGCGGATCTACGACCTGCAGAACCCGACGGCGAAGATGTCGAAGTCGGCCGAATCGGATGCCGGCGTGCTGTGGCTGCTCGACGACCCCGCAGTGACGGCGAAGAAGGTCATGCGGGCGGTGACCGACTCGGAGGGGTCGGTGCGCTACGACCGGGAGAGCAAGCCGGGTGTGTCGAACCTGCTCGTCATCTACGCGGCGCTGTCCGGTCGTCAGATCCCGGCGATCGAGGACGAGTACGCCGGCCGCGGCTACGGCGACTTCAAGAAGGGCCTCGCCGAGGTCGTCGTCTCCGAGTTCGGGCCCGTGCGGGAACGCGCTCTCGAGCTGCTCGCCGACCCCGCCGAGCTCGACCGCGTGCTTGCGCACAACGCCGACCGCGCGGCATCCGTCGCCGAGGCGACGCTGGCGGACGTCTATGACCGGATCGGGTTGCTGCGCCGCCGCTGACCCGAGCGCCAACGCGCATAACTCAGGCAGAACCTGCCTCTCGGGCCGTTCTCGGCCCAGCGGCGGCAGTTCTGCCTGAGTTACGCGCAGGTGCGGTCTCGTTCACGGGTCGTGCACCGGCGCCTGTCAACCGCGACGACGACGGGCCGCGACGAGCCCGCGCACCGCGGCGACGACGTGCTCACGCTCGAAGAACAGGTCCTCGGCGAGCGGACGGAGTGTCGTCAGACCCCGCGCGGCGGCGGCGAGATCGCGGCGCCGATCCTCGCGCTGCTTCGCCCACCCCTCATGATGGGCGCGGCTGTCGCACTCGATCACGAGCCATCCCTCGACGAGGAAGTCGACTCGTCCGACGCCGCGGATCCGCACCTGCGCCTGGTAGCGCAGCCCCAGCTGCCGCAGCACGAGCCGCATGAGCGTCTCGGCGCCCGATTCGGCCGAGGCGTCCGCAAGCGAGAGGATCACCGCGTACCGCCGCGGCAGCGACGCGAAGACATCCTGCACCTCCGCGTGCGTCATCAGCCCGAGATGGAGGATGCTGTCGACCGTGGCGACCGCCGCTCTCGCCGTCTGGCAGCGCACCGCCTGAGCCAGGGCGTCGGCGAGAGCGACCACGCCGAGGGCCGGCACGTCGGACAAGGGCCACCAATGCAGCCGCGCGCGGGTCGTGTCGGCCCGACTGAAGCGCCGTGAGCGGTCGTCCGGGGAGCGAAGCCGCGACATCGTCCGTTCGAGGTGCACATGGAGCCTGCTCGTATCCAGGACGAACACTCCGAGCACCGCCAGCAGTGACACGCAGGCGAGGCGACCGCCGATCCGCACCGCCTGGTCGATCCCGTGCTGCGGCGCTCGCATGTAGCGGTCCCGTCGCAGACGTATCAGCTCACCGTCCCGCACGGCACGGGTGATGCGTCGGGGACGATACCCCGCGGCGAGCAGATCAGCCCGGCGGAGCACACCGTCGCTCCGCTCGGGATGTGTCATGCCCTCCACCGTGGCTTGCCGACATCCGCGCTGGCGCTTGCCGGGCGCAGATGTGGACATCCCGCGCCGCCGGGGCGGCTGGGGAGGAGCCGATGCCTGCGCATAACTCAGGCAGAATCGGCCGCGCAGGGGTCCGCGGACTGCTCGAGAGCGCTTCTGCCTGAGTTATGCGCAGTGGCCGGGGCGCGAAGGGCGGGGCGGAACGCGAGGGCGAGCCGGGGCGCGAAGGGCGAGAGGGGCTAGCTGTACTGACCCGGATCGTTGTTGACGTAGGAGAGACCTCCGGGGTCGAGTTGGAGTTGTCTAGGTTCCCTCGAGTCCACGGAGGTCTCTCGTGTCCCACGCTAACGCCCGGCTGACGCCGGCTGGCAGGTTGATCATGGTCCAGCGCATCCAATCTGGGCGCCCGGTCTCGCATGTTGCGGCGGAGATGGGGATCTCTCGCACGGCGGCGTGGCGGTGGTGGGCGCCGCTTCCGGGAGGACGGACCGGCGGGGCTGATCGATCGGTCCAGCGTGGCCGCGTCGCATCCTCGTCGCACGGCCCCATGTGTGGAGACGCGGGTGTTGATCATTCGGCATCTCAGCCGTCGTGGCCCGGTGTTCATCGCGGGCAGACTCGGCATGCACGCGTCGACGGTGGGGCGGGTGCTGCACCGCCACCGAGTCCCGTTGATTCGCGAGCTGGATCCCGTCACGGGCAGAATCATCCGCGCGAGGCGGGCCACTGCGGCGCGCTACGAGCACGACCACCCCGGCTCGCTGATCCATGTCGACGTGAAGAAGCTCGGCAGGATCCCGGACGGCGGCGGGTGGCGCGCGGATCCGACCCAGACCGTCGCTGTTCATCGGACGTCGCATCTGAAGATCGGATACGACTACGTCCACACCGCCATCGATGACCATTCCCGGGTCGCTTACGCCGAGGTCCACGACGACGAGAAGGGTGTCACCGCCGCGGGGTTCTTAGATCGCGCTGTCGCGTTCTACGCCGCCCTCGGAGTGAGGGTCGAGCGGGTCATCAGCGACAACGCGTTCGCCTACCGTCACTCCACCGCATTCCGCGGCGTGATCAACGCGCACGGAATCACTCAGAAGTTCATCCGCCCGCACTGCCCCTGGACCAACGGGAAAGTGGAACGCCTCAACCGAACCCTCGCGACCGAGTGGGCCTACGCCCGACCATGGAACTCGAACACCGACCGCACCGCAGCCTTGCCCACCTGGCTCGATCACTACAACCTAGACAGACACCACCTCGGCATCGGCGGCATCCCCATCGACCGAATCAACAACGGTCGAGGTCAATACAGCTAGCCGGGGCGCGGGGCGAGCGAGAGGGGTGGGGTCAGAGCGGGGGCGCGGGGTTGGCGGGCGGGGCGGTCAGGCGAGCGCGAGCGCCGCCTCCGCATACCGGATGTGCTGCTCCATGAGGTCGGCGGCGCGCGCCCCGTCACCGCCGCGAAGGGCATCGAGGATGCCGTGATGCTGCCGCTGCAGGTCGGCCGCCGTCTCATCCCAGCCCCCGGCGGACTCGATCGCCCGCAGCAACGGGTCGCGCAGCGCACCGCGGATGGCGACCGCCAGGGAAGCGACCAGCCGGTTGCCGCTGGCCTGCGCGATCGCGATGTGGAGCTCCGCGTCCGCGGCGTTGAACGCGGCTCGGTCGAGCGCCGGGTCGTCCATCCGCTCGACCAGAGCGGCGATGCCGTCGAGCGCCGCCTCCGTGGCGTGCGCGGCGGCGAGCGCGGCCGACGTGCGTTCCAGGGCGATCCGCGCGGCGATCACATCGGACATGGGGAAGTTCGCGAGCGCCACGTGGAGCCGTAGGAACCGGGTCAGCGCCGCGTCGGGCAGCGCGGCCACGAACGTGCCGGCCTCGGCGCCCGAGCCGACGCGGGATCGCAGCACGCCCTGACCCTCGAGGACCCGCACGGCTTCTCGCACGCCCGCACGGCTGACGCCGAGCCGCGCGGCGAGCTCCCGTTCGGGCGGCAGCGGGTCGGCCACGCGCAGTGCACCGGAGGTGATCTGGTCCTCGATGGCCTGGATGACGAGCTCGTGGGCCCGTGCACGCACGACCGGCTCCCACATCGCTGCGTCACTCATTCGTCCATCCTCCCGTGTCGGATTGACGACGCCGTCCGACACGCCTAGCCTACTCAGTGGTCAGACCACTAAATTAAGGATGCCGCATGAGCCCGATCCGTCGTCAGCTGCCCCACCCCGCGGAGCTCTTCGAGCTCATGCAGTTCAAGAAGCCGGACCTCAACGCCCGCCGTCGGCGGCTCAGCTCCGCGCTCACGATCGCCGACCTGCGCCGAATCGCCAAACGTCGCACCCCCGCCGCCGCGTTCGATTACACGGACGGCGCGGCGGATGCCGAGATCTCGCTCGCCCGCGCCCGCCAGGCGTTCCGCGACATCGAGTTCCACCCCTCGATCCTGCGCGACGTCTCGCACGTGGACACCTCCACGACGATCTTCGGCGGCCCGTCCGCCCTCCCCTTCGGCATCGCTCCGACCGGCTTCACGCGCCTCATGCAGACAGAAGGCGAGATCGCCGGCGCGGGCGCCGCTGGGGCAGCCGGCATCCCCTTCACGCTCTCGACCCTCGGCACGACCTCCATCGAGGACGTGAAGGCGGCGAACCCGCACGGACGCAACTGGTTCCAGCTGTATGTCATGCGTCAGCGGGAGATCTCCTACGGCCTCGTCGAGCGCGCGGCGAAGGCCGGCTTCGACACGCTCTTCTTCACGGTCGACACGCCGGTCGCGGGCGCGCGCCTGCGCGACAAGCGCAACGGCTTCTCGATCCCGCCGCAGCTCAGCCTCGGCACCGTGATCAACGCGCTGCCGCGGCCGTGGTGGTGGATCGACTTCCTCACGACGCCGAAGCTCGAGTTCGCCTCGCTGTCCTCGACGGGCGGCACCGTCGGCGAGCTGCTCGACTCGGCCATGGACCCCTCGATCTCCTTCGACGACCTCGAGATCATCCGGTCGCTGTGGCCCGGGAAGATCGTGATCAAGGGAGTGCAGAACGTCGAGGACTCCCGCCGGCTCGTCGACCTGGGAGTCGACGGGATCGTGCTCTCCAACCACGGCGGCCGCCAGCTCGACCGGGCTCCCGTGCCGTTCCACCTGCTTCCCGAGGTGGTGCGCGAGGTCGGCGCCGACACCGAGATCGCGATCGACACCGGGATCATGGACGGCGCCGACATCGTCGCCTCGATCGCGATGGGGGCCCGCTTCACGCTCATCGGCCGCGCCTATCTGTACGGCCTCATGGCGGGCGGCCGCGCGGGTGTCGACCGGGCGATCCAGATCCTCGCCGAGCAGGTCGTGCGCACCATGAAGCTCCTGCAGGTGCAGACGCTCGAGGAGCTCACCCCCGCGCACGTGACGCAGCTGGACCGGCTCGTGCCGCGCGGCTCGGCCTCGGTGCGCGTCTGACCCGCGGCCGACGCGGCGCATAGGGTGGCGGACATGGAACCCGTCACCCTGCGCACCGATCGGCTCGAGCTCTCGATACCGCGCGGAGCGGACGCGGACGCGATCTTCGTCGCATGCCAGGACGACGGCATCCAGCGTTTCACGACCGTGCCGAACCCGTACACGCGCAGGGATGCCGCGGGCTTCCCCGTGAAGGCGGCCGCCGGATGGGCGGAGGTGAGCGAGACGACGTGGGCGCTGCGGCGGGACGGCGTTCTCGCCGGGATGATCGGCCTGCACGGCCTCGGCCGCGGCGCGGGAGAGATCGGGTACTGGCTGGCGCCGGGGTCGCGCGGCGAGGGGCTCATGACGGAGGCCGCGGCCGCCGTCGTGGACTGGGGCTTCGAAGGTCCCCTCGGACTCGCGCGCATCGAGTGGCGCGCCGTCGTGGGCAACACGGCGTCTGCGCGGGTCGCGGCCTCCCTGGGCTTCCGCTACGGCGGCGGTCTGCGCCGCGCGCTCGTGAACGGCTCTGGCGTGCGCAGCGACGCCTGGATCGCCGACCTGCTCCCCGGAGACCCGCGGGAGCCCGTGACGTGGCCCGTGCTCTGAGCCGCCCGCACCGGATCAGGCCATCTCGCGGGAGCAGGATGTCTGCGCCGCAGACCCGCCTGTTCTCGCCCACGGGCCTGCCCCGGCGTGGGCACACCGTGGCAGGATGTCGGCATGCCTGAGATGCCGGAGGTGCAGGGACTCGTCGACTTCCTCGGCGAGCGCATCACCGGGCTGCGCATCGAGCGCGCACGCGTTCTCGCGATCTCGGCGCTGAAGACCTATGCCCCGCCGATCGAGGTGCTCGAGGGCGCCCGGGTGGCCGCCGTCGCGCGGCACGGCAAGTTCGTGGACATCGCGACGGATGCCGGTGCGCACCTCGTGTTCCACCTCGCCAAGGCCGGGTGGCTGCGCTGGTACGACGAGGCCCCGCGCACGCCGGTGCGCCCCGGCCGCAGCCCGCTCGCGCTGCGCGTGGCGTTCGAGGACGGCTCGGGGTTCGATCTGACCGAGGCGGGAACCAAGAAGTCGCTCGCGGTGTACGTGGCGGCGGATCCGGCGGACGTCCCCGGCATCGCCCGGCTCGGCCCGGACCCCCTGGATGGGACGTTCACGCGCGAGACCCTGACGGGACTCCTCGCCGGACGCCGCACGCAGATCAAGGGCGTGCTGCGCGATCAGTCGATCATCGCGGGCGTCGGAAACGCCTACTCCGACGAGATCCTGCACGCCGCTCGGATGTCGCCCTACGCGCTGGCGGCGACACTCGACGACGCGGAGGTCGACCGCCTGTTCGGCGCGATGCGGGAGACCCTCGCGGATGCGGTGGCCACGGCGTCCGGAAAGCCGCCCGCCGACCTCAAGGACGCGAAGCGGCGCGGCATGCGCGTGCACGGACGGCGCGGCCAGGCGTGCCCCGTGTGCGGCGACGAGGTGCGCAGCGTCTTCTTCGCCGACAACAGCCTGGAGTACTGCCCGACCTGCCAGACGGGCGGGAAGCTCCTCGCCGACCGGCGGCTGTCGCGGCTGCTGAAGTGAGACGCGTCAGCCCGTCGTGCCCATGAGGATGCGGGCGTCCTCGTCGACCCAGTCGAACGAGCGACGTACGGCCTTGCGCCACATGCGGATGCGGCGGTCGCGCTCGTCGCCGTCCATCCGCGGCTCCCACCGCTCCCCCTCGCGCCAGTGGGTGCGCAGCTCGTCGAGGTCGGCCCACACGCCGACCGCGAGGCCGGCCGCATAGGCGGCGCCGAGCGCCGTCGTCTCGACGACCTCCGGACGCACCACGGGGATGCCCAGCAGGTCCGCCTGGAACTGCATCAGCAGGCCGTTGCGGGTCATGCCGCCGTCGACGCGCAGCTCGGTGAGCGGCGTCCCGGTGTCGGCGACGACCGCCTCGATCACGTCGAGGCTCTGGAAGGCGGTCGCCTCGAGCGCGGCCCGAGCGATGTGGCTCCTGTTGACGTAGCGCGTGAGGCCGACGAGCGCGCCGCGGGCATCCGGTCGCCAGTACGGGGCGAACAGACCGGAGAACGCCGGCACGAAATAGGCACCGCCGTTGTCCTCGACGGACTCGGCCAGCCGCTGCACGTCGCTCGAGTCGGAGATGAGCCCGAGGTTGTCGCGCAGCCACTGCACGAGGGAGCCGGTCACGGCGATCGAGCCCTCCACCGCGTAGTGGGCCGGCTCGCCCTCGCGCTGGTAGGCGACGGTCGTGATCAGTCCGTGCTGCGAGCGCACGATCTCGGTCCCGGTGCCCACCAGCAGGAAGTTCCCCGTGCCGTAGGTGTTCTTCGACTCGCCGGCCGCGAACGCCGCCTGCCCGAAGGTCGCGGCCTGCTGGTCGCCGAGGATCCCGGCGATGGGGACGCCCGCGAGCGATGACGGGTCGGCGATCTCGGCGACCACGCCCGAGGACGGCACGATCTCGGGCAGCATCGCGCGCGGGATGCGGAACACGTCCAGCATCCGCTCGGACCAGTCGAGGGTCGACAGGTCCATGAGCAGCGTGCGGCTCGCGTTGGTCACGTCCGTGACGTGACGCGCGCCCCTCGTGAGGTTCCACACGAGCCAGGAGTCGGGCGTGCCGAACAGCAGGTCCCCCGCCTCCGCCGCGGCGCGGGCGCCCGGCACGTTGTCGAGGATCCAGGCGATCTTGGAGGCCGAGAAGTAGGTCGCCAGCGGCAGGCCCGTGACGTCGGCGTAGCGGTCGTACCACGCGTCGTCGCCGGCGAGCTGGTCGATCGCCGGCTGGGTCCGCGTGTCCTGCCACACGAGGGCGTTGTGCACCGGCAGACCGGTGCGCCGGTCCCAGACGATCGCGGTCTCCCGCTGGTTGGTGATGCCGAGGGCCGCGATGTCGGCGGCCGCGAGCCGCGCCTGGGAGAGGACGGTCTCCAGCGCCCACACCGCATTGGTCCAGATCTCGGTCGCGTCGTGCTCGACCCGCCCCGCGCGGGGGAAGATCTGCTCGTGTTCCCGCTGCGCGGTCGCGACGATCCGTCCGCGCGCGTCGAACACGATCGCGCGCGTGGACGTCGTGCCCTGGTCGAGGGCGATCACATGCTCGGCCACGTCGTCGTGCTCCTCCCGGGCGGCGTCTCCGCCCGCGTGTCGATTATCTCGGCTCAGTGTGCGGCGGCGTGCGCACGGGTCGCGGCGGCCTTCGCGGGCTCGGCGGCGCGGACCGCGGCGAGGCCGGCGTCGACCTCCGCCTCGCGGCGGGCCTCGTCCCAGCCGAGGACGGGCGCGATGACGGTCGCGACCTCGTCCGCGGCCGCGACGGCACCGCCCGTGAAGGCCAGGTCCGTGCGGCGCAGCAGCACGTCGGCGAGGTGCACGACGCGCTCCGTGTGGGCGAGGTGGCGCAGCTCCGCCGTGGAGTAGGCCGGTGCCGTCGCGAGCGGGGCGTCGTCCGCGTCCGCCGTGATCGCGGCGATGACCTGGCTCGCCCGCGTGCCGTATCGCTCGAGCAGCTGCGCCACGCGCGGGCGGGGCAGCCCGGCGCCGTTGTCCTCCACCCATGCGGCGAACTGGCGCGGGGTCTTCGGGTAGTCGCGGCCGCCGCCGATCGCGAGCCCCTGCGTCGAGAGGCGGCGATCGCGGCCGAGGATGCCGAGCACGTCGTCGGCGAGACGTTCGGCCGAGGCGCGGAAGGTCGTCCACTTGCCGCCGACGAGACTGAGGACGGCGGTGCCGCCGGGCAGCTCGCGGTGCTCGATCCGGTAGTCGCGCGAGACGAAGCCCGGGGCCACATCGCCGTGGCCGGGGAGGGGACGCACGCCGGAGAACCGGTACACGATCTGCTCGCGCGAGACGGCGATCGTGGGGAAGACGTGGCGGATGAGGTCGAAGAAGTAGTCGACCTCCTCCTCGGTGCACACGGCGGGCTCCGCCATGTCGTGCTCGAGGTCGGTCGTGCCCACCAGCACGCGCCCGTGAAGCGGGTAGACGAGGACGATGCGGCCGTCGTTGTGCTCGAAGAAGATCTCACGCCCGCCCGTCGCCGCCAGCAGCTCGGGGTTGTCGAGCACGATGTGCGAGCCCTTGGTCCCGCCCATGAAGCGGGACGGCTCGCCCAGCGCCGCGTTGGTGAGATCCGTCCAGGGTCCCGAGGCGTTGACCACGACGGATGCGCGGAAGACGATCTCTTCGCCGCTCTCGGCGTCGCGCAGCACGACGCCGCCCTCCGCGGCCCCGGCGGCGGCGGCGACGTAGGTCGCCGCCCGCGCACGGTCGCCTCCGGCGTCGATGCCGTCGCGCAGCACGTCCAGCCCCAGCCGCTCGGGCTCGCGCAGCGAGGCATCCCAGTAGGTCGCGGTGTACCGGAGCGAGTCGTTGAGGTCGGGCAGGAGCTCGAGCGAGCGACGACGGCCGTGGAAGGCGTGGGGCCGGACCTGCCCGCCGCCGCGCGAGAAGGAGTCGTAGATCATGAGGCCGATCTTGATGAGCGCCGCGCCGCGTTCGCGCGGCCTCGACGATCCGTGGCGGAGCAGGCGCAAGGGTGCCGCGAGGATGCCGGAGAACGTCGAGAAGATCGGAATGGTCGTCTGCAGCGGACGCACGTAGTGGGCGGCCGTGCGCAGCAGGTCGTTGCGCTCGACGACGGCCTCGTGCACGAGCCGGAGCTCGCCGTTCTCGAGGTAGCGCACACCGCCGTGGATCATGTGGCTGGATGCGGCCGAGGCGCCCGAGATGACGTCGCCCTTCTCCACCAGCACGACGTCGACGCCCTGCAGGGCGAGGTCCCGGAACGTCGCGACGCCGTTGATGCCACCGCCGACGATCAGCACCTCCGCCTGCGGTCGTTCGGTCAGCGCTCGCCATTCGGGGCGTGTCGCGGCATCCATCGTGTTACCTCCTGTCGGCGTCGAGCGCGCCGTCATCACATCGTTTCCGCTCTCGGACCATCGTTGCAACTCCGGTGCACGAACGTGCAAACTGTTCTCCGTGACCGATGCGACCCTCCCCCGCGATCTCTCGTCCGCACTGTCCGCTGCGACGGCGTACTACCTCCACGGCGACACGATGGAGGCGATCGCGCAACGCATGGCGGTCTCGCGCTCGACCGTGTCGCGTCTGCTCAAGCAGGCTCGGGACACCGGACTCGTCGAGATCCGGGTGCGGTCGCCGCTCGAGGCTCCGCGGCTTCTCGCCCAGCAGCTGCGGCGCAGCTACGGCATCTCCGCCCGCCCCGTCCCCGTGCCCGAGGAGGCGAGCGACGTCGAGCGCCTCGAGCTGGTGGCGACCGCGGCCGCCGAGCTGCTGGAGACCCGCATCGGTGCACATATGACCGTGGGCGTGGCCTGGGGATCGACGATCGCGGCGGTGTCCCGGCACCTGCGTGCCACCCCGACGACCGGCACGGTCTTCGTCCAGCTCAACGGCTCGGGGAACACCCGCACGACCGGCCTCGGCTACGCGAGCGAGATCCTCTCGCGGTTCGGGCGTGCGTTCGCGGCGCAGGTGCAGCAGTTCCCCGTGCCCGCCTTCTTCGACGATCCGGACACGCGCACCGCGTTCTGGCGCGAACGGTCGATGCAGCGCATCCTGTCGTTGCAGGAACGGATGGATGCGGTCGTGTTCAGCGTCGGATCGGCCGACTCGTCCGTCCCGAGCCACGTGTATGCCGGCGGCTACCTCGACCCCGCCGACCTCGACGAGCTCGGGCGCTCCGGCGTCATCGGCGACGTCGCGACCGTGTTCTACCGCGCCGACGGCTCGAGCGCCGACATCGGCCTCAACGCACGGGCGACCGGCCCCTCGCTCGACCGGCTGGCCCGGGTGAAGCGAAGGATCTGCATCGTGTCCGGCTCCTCCAAGCTCGCGAGCCTGCGCGGCGCGCTGGCGGCAGGGCTCGTCACCGACCTCGTGATCGACGAGCCGACCGCACGCGCGCTCGCCGAGCTTCCGTGACGTTTCTGGACGGGGAATTCCCCGCCGCCACCGGCGTTGAGTAGGATCAGTGCAACAACGTGCTCCGGGGTCGGTGAGAATCCGAACCGGCGGTGACAGTCCGCGAGCGCCGGGCCTGCGAAAGCAGTCCGGTGCCGATCCGGTGGAATTCCGGGACCGACGGTGATGCGATGCCCAGGCGTCGCGAGTCCGGATGGGAGGCAGCACGCGCGTCAGCCGTACGCGCCGCCCGTCGACCCTGCCCCGGAGGGATCAGGAGAACGGATGTCGGCGACCGCCGCGGAACGCGAGGCGATGGCCCGCGCGCTCGCCGCCGCCCGGCGCGGCCCCCGGGGGCTCAATCCCCAGGTCGGCGCCGTCATCCTCGCCCCCGACGGCGGCGTCATCGCGGAGGGCTGGCACGGCGGGGCCGGAACACCGCACGCCGAGGTCGACGCGCTCGCGCACCTCGCGCCGGGAGCGGCTCGCGGAGCGACGGCCGTCGTGACGCTCGAGCCCTGCAACCACACCGGGCGCACGGGCCCCTGCGCACAGGCGCTCATCGATGCGGGCATCGCCCGCGTCGTGTACGCCCTGGACGATCCGACCCCGGTCGCGGCGGGCGGCGCGGAGCGGCTGCGGCGCGCGGACGTCGAGGTCGAGGGCGGCGTGCTCGCCGACGAGGCCCGTGCGCTCCTCGACTCGTGGCTCGTCGTGCAGCGACTCGGGCGCCCGCACGTCACCGTCAAGTGGGCCCAGAGCCTCGACGGGCGCGCCGCCGCGGCCGACGGCACGAGCCGGTGGGTCACGGGCCCGGCCGCGCGCGCCGATGTCCACCGGCGTCGTTCGGAGGCCGACGCGATCGTCGTCGGCACGGGCACGCTCCTCGCGGATGACCCCACGCTCACGGCCCGCCGGCCCGACGGCACGCTCTACCCCGACCAGCCGCTCCCGGTCGTGCTGGGCGATCGGCCGATCCCCGCGGATGCCGCGGTCCGGCGGCATCCGCGGGGGTACCTGCACCGCAGCGGCGCCGACCTCTTCGGCGAGCGCGACGGCGACGCCCATCCGGCATCGTCCGCGGACTCGGTGCTCGGGCAGCTGCGACGAGAGGGCGTCCACCGCGTGTTCGTGGAGGGCGGCCCGACGATCGCGAGCGCGTTCCTCCGACAGGGGCTGGCCGACGAGATCCTCGTCTACGTCGCCCCCACCCTGATCGGCGCGGGCTCCGACGGAGCCGACCGCCCGGCGCTGCGCGCGATCGGCGTCGACACGATCGCGGATCAGCGCCGCCTCGATCTGCACGGTCTCGACCGTCTCGGCGACGACCTGCTCCTCATCGCACACCCCCGACCCCTCGCCCCGACCCCTCAGGAGGCCTGATGTTCACCGGAATCGTGGAAGAGCTCGGCACGATCACCGCGGTCGAGCCCGCCGGCGACGGCCTGCGCCTGACCGTCCGCGCCCCTCTGGCGGTCTCGGACGCCGCCCACGGCGACTCGATCGCCGTCTCCGGGGTGTGCCTCACGGTCATCGACCAGGGCCCCGACTGGTTCACGGCCGATGTCATGCGCCAGACCGTGGACATGACCGCCGTGGGCCGGCTCGCCCCCGGCGCGGTCGTCAACATCGAGCGGGCCACGGCTGCCGGCGGGCGCCTGGGCGGCCACATCGTGCAGGGCCACGTCGACGGCACGGGCCGGGTGCTCGAGGTCCGGCCCGGGGAGAAGTGGCAGGTCGTGCGCGTCTCGATCCCCGCCGAGCTCGCCCCGCTCGTGGTCGACAAGGGCTCGATCACGCTCGACGGCGTCTCGCTGACCGTCAGCGCGGTCAGCGAGGCCACGGCCGCGGAGCACTGGCTCGAGGTGTCGCTCATCCCCGAGACGCTCGCGGCCACGACGCTGGGCCGGCGCGAGCCCGGCGACGTCGTCAACCTCGAGACCGACGTGCTAGCCCGCCACGTGCAGCGGATGCTCGCGTTCGCCACCACAGAAGGGGGCTCACGATGAGCCTTTCCACCATCCCCGAGGCGATCGACGCCCTCCGCGCGGGTCGCCCCGTCATCGTCGCCGACGACGAGAACCGTGAGAACGAGGGCGATGCGATCATCTCCGCCGAGCTCGCGACGCCGGAGTGGATCGCCTGGATCGTGCGCCACTCGAGCGGCTTCATCTGCGCGCCGATGCCGGCGGACTGGGCCGACCGGCTCGACCTGCCGCCCATGGTCGCGGTCAACGAGGATGCCCGCGGCACCGCCTACACCGTGAGCGTCGACGCCGCGGACCGCGTCAGCACCGGCATCTCGGCCAGCGACCGCTCGCACACCCTCAACGTGCTGGCGAACCCCGCGTCGACCCCGCAGAGCGTCATCCGCCCCGGCCATGTGCTGCCCCTGCGGGCCGTGGACGGCGGCGTGCGCGAACGCGGCGGGCACACCGAGGCCGCCGTGGACCTCATGCGACTCGCGGGGCTGCAGCCCGTCGGCGCCATCTGCGAGATCGTCGCCGACGACGGCAGCATGATGCGTCTGCCCGGGCTGATCGAGCTCGGCGCGCGCGACGACATCCCGGTCATCACGATCGAGCAGCTCGCCGCGTATCTCGACGAGACCGCACCGGACGGCGCCGCCACGACGACCGCGCCGGCGCGGCGTCGGGTGAGCCTGCGTGCGCAGTCGACCGTCCCCACCTCGCACGGCGTCTTCCGCTTCCTCGCGTACAAGGACCGCGTGACGGGGACCGATCACCTCGCCGTCGTCTCCGGCGACCTGGATGCCGAGGCACCGCTCGTGCGCGTGCACTCCGAGTGCCTCACGGGCGAGGCCTTCGGCTCGCTCAAATGCGAGTGCGGGCCCCAGCTGGATGCCGCCCTAGACGCGATCGAGCAGGACGGCGGCGTCGTGATCTACATGCGCGGCCACGAGGGCCGCGGCATCGGGCTCATCAACAAGCTCCGCGCGTACAGCCTGCAGGAGCGGGGACTGGACACGGTCGACGCGAACCTCGCGCTCGGGCTTCCGGCGGACGCCCGCGACTACGCGGCGGCGGCCGGCATCCTCGCCGATCTCGGCATCGAGAAGGTGCGGCTGCTGACCAACAACACGGACAAGGTCGCGCAGCTGCGCGCTCTCGGCCTCGAGATCGTCGAGCAGGTTCCGCTGCTCGTGGGCGTGGGCCCCAACAACCACCAGTACCTCGCGACGAAGCGCGACCGGATGGGGCACGTGCTGCCCGACGCCGAGTTCGCGGACGCGATCGAGCACATGAAGGAGAACGCGGAGCGATGAGCGGCAAGGGAGCGCCCCAGGCGCAGGCAGTGGACGGCACGGGACTGCGGGTCGTCGTGGTCGCCGGCGCCTGGCACGAGACGATCACGGAGGGGCTGATCGCCGGCGCCGCGCGCACGCTCGACGCGTCCGGCGCGGAGTGGTCACTCGTGCGCGTGCCCGGATCGTTCGAGCTGCCGGTCGCGGCCAAGACGGCTCTGGAGAACGGTGCGGATGCGGCGGTCGCACTCGGCGTCATCATCCGTGGCGGGACGCCGCACTTCGAGTACGTCTCCGCCGCGGCGACCGACGGTCTGACCCGCGTCGCCCTCGACTGCGGCAAGCCCGTCGGCTTCGGCGTGCTGACGCTCGACGACGAGCAGCAGGGCCTCGACCGGGCGGGCCTGCCGGGCTCGCGCGAGGACAAGGGCGCCGAGGCCGCGGATGCGGCGCTGCGCACCGCTCTCGCCCTGCGCGCCCTGCGCGTCTAGGGAACGGGAGATCGCGAACCTTCAGCTAGGCTGAGGGCATGGAGATCCTGCGACACGTCGTCGTCCTCGTCCACCTCGTCGGTTTCGCGACCCTGTTCGGCGCCTGGCTCGTCGAGGCGGTGAGTCGACGCATCCGCGTCACCCGCCTCATGACCTGGGGCATGGTGATCGCCGCGGTCGCCGGCCTCGCCCTCGCCGCGCCCTGGGGGCCGGACTACCCGCTCGACTACGCCAAGCTCGGCGTGAAGCTCGTCGTGCTCCTGGTGATCGGCGCGCTGCTCGGCATCGGCTCGGCCCGCCAGCGCCGCACGGGGAGCCTGTCGCCCGCGATCTTCCGTGGCCGATCGGCATCCTGACGCTGCTGAACGCGGCCATCGCGGTGCTCTGGCGCTGACCGCCTCGGTGGCGGCGGGCGAGAGGATTAGGATCGAAAGATCGTCTGATCCGAGGTTTCCGCATGTCTTCCGTCGCCACCACAGCCCCTGCCAACCCCCGCTCGCGCGTCATCACCGCGAGTCTGGTCGGCACCACGATCGAGTTCTACGACTTCTACGCCTACGCGACCGCCGCGGTCCTGGTCTTCCCGACGCTCTTCTTCCCCACCGGCGATGACACGACGGCGCTCCTGAGCTCGTTCGCGGTCTTCGGGGCCGCGATGGTCGCCCGCCCCATCGGGGCCATCGTGTTCGGACACTTCGGCGATCGCTTCGGGCGCAAGGCGACGCTGGTCGCATCCCTGCTCACGATGGGGATCGCGACGTTCCTGATCGGCTGCCTGCCCACGTATCAGGGCATCGGCTGGTGGGCGGCCTTCCTCCTGCTCATCCTGCGCCTGGCCCAGGGCTTCGCCCTCGGCGGCGAGTGGTCGGGAGCGGCGCTGGTGGCCACCGAGAACGCCCCGGCCGGCAAACGCGCCTGGTACGGCACGTTCCCGCAGCTGGGTGCGCCGATCGGCTTCATCATCGCGAACGCGGTCTTCCTCACGATCAACTTCGCCCTCCCGCACCCGGACGGAACGGCGCAGCGCTCCGCCGAGTTCCTGGCGTGGGGCTGGCGCGTGCCGTTCTGGTTCTCCGCCGTCATGGTCATCATCGGGCTGTGGGTGCGACTGAAGCTCGTCGAGTCCGAGACCTTCGTGAAGGCCGAGCGCTCGGGCGCGATCCGCCGCTTCCCCCTGGGCGGCGTGCTGCGCCGCCACTGGTGGCACCTCATCCTCGGCACGTTCATCATGCTGGCCACCTACGTGCTCTTCTACCTGATGACGAGCTTCACGCTCTCCTACGGCACGGCCAAGACGACTGCCGCGGTGCCGGGGCTCGGCTTCGCCTACACCGATTTCGTCATCATGCAGATCATCGGCGTGGTGTTCTTCGGCGTCTTCACGCTGCTGTCCGGTCCCATCGCCGACGCCATCGGACGCCGCCGTCTCCTGCTCTGGGTCACGGCCGCGATCGTCGTCTTCGGCTTGACCTTCAACGTCTTCCTCCTGCCCTACGCGGACCCGAAGTTCACGGGCGCGCTCGTGCAGGCCTTCCTCATCTTCGGGTTCATGCTGATGGGAGCGACGTTCGGTCCGATGGGCGCCGTGCTGCCCGAGCTCTTCCCGACGAACGTCCGCTACACCGGATCGGCGATCTCGTACAACGTGTCCTCGATCCTCGGAGCCGCCGTCGCGCCGCTCATCGCGGTGGGCCTGTGGTCAGCGGCCGGCGGGCAGCCGTGGCTCGTGGGGATCTATCTGGCGGGTTCCGGCATCCTCACCTTCATCGCGCTCCTGCTCTCGAAGGAGACCAAGGATGTCGACTACTCCGGCGACCTCGGCGTCGGCGTCACGGGATCGCTCTGACCGATCGCGGCGGTCGGGCGATGGCGCGTCAACGAAGGTTGACCAGCAGACACGGCGTCAACTATGGTTGACGGCATGACGAACGACATCCGCACCGCCCTCGGCGCGGTGGACGGCGGCGAGCCGCTCGCGCAGCTCCGCGAGATCGCGCGGCTGCGCGCCGAGCTCGCCCGCGTCGAAGAGGCACAGGTGCGGCGCGCACGGCTCACCGGCCACTCCTGGGTCGCGGTCGCCGACGCACTGGGGGTCAGCAAGCAAGCGGCGCACAAGAAGTACGGTCGACGGTGAGCACACCGTCCGCCCGGCCGTCACGGCCGGAGAAGGAGCACGCATGAGCACGACCACCCCGCCGCGGCGCGGTCCGTTCAGCCGCCTGGCGAAGGACGAGGGGCCGCGCGCGAGCCTGCGGCAGCTCCTGCCCTTCGTGTTCGAGCAGAAGGGGGTGCTCGCATGGGTGGCGCTGCTCAGCGTCGTGGGTGCGGCGCTCACGCTCGCGCAGCCGCTCGTGGTCGGCACCGTCATCTCGCGCGTGCAGGCCGGCGACACGCTCGGACTCCTGGTGTGGCTGCTCGTCGCGCTCGTCATCGTCTCGTCGGTGATCTCCGGCTACCAGCACTACCTGCTCCAGCGCACCGGCACCGCGGTCGTGTTCTCGAGTAGGCGGCGACTGATCGCACGGCTGCTGCACCTGCCGATCCGCGAGTTCGACGCCCGGCGCACGGGCGACCTCGTGTCGCGGGTCGGCACCGATACGACCCTCCTCTACGCCGTGCTCACGCAGGGGCTCGCGGACTCGGCCGGCAACGCACTCATCTTCGTGGGAGCGGTGATCGCGATGCTCGTGATCGACCCGGTCCTCCTGCTGCTGATCCTCGTCGTGATCGGGCTGTCGATCGCGGCGGTCGGCGGCTTGAGCGTCCGCATCCGCCGCGCGACGCGCCTCCAGCAGGAGAAGGTCGGCGAGCTCGCCTCCGGCGTGGAGCGCGCCATCGGCTCGATCCGCACGGTGCGGGCCGCCGGCGCCTCGGCCCGCGAGCAGGAGGCGATCACCCGGACGGCGCGGGAGGCGTACGACGTCGGGGTCCGGGTCGCGAAGGCCTCGGCGCTCGTCGTCCCGGTCGCGGGGATCGCCCTGCAGCTCTCGCTGCTGGTCGTGCTCGGGGTCGGCGGCTTCCGTGTCGCGAGCGGCGACCTCACGATCGCGTCGCTCGTGACCTTCGTGATGTTCCTGTTCTTCCTCGTGCAGCCGCTCGGCTCGTTCTTCGGGGCCATCACCTCGGTGAACCAGGCGCTCGGTGCGCTCGGCCGCATCCAAGAGGTGCTCGACCTGCCCACGGAGGAGCAGGACGACGCCGCGATCGCCGCATCCGTCGCCACCGACGATCCGCCGCGGAGTGGGACACCCGGGGGAAGGACCAGCCCGGCCGACGGGACCCTGCTCGCCGAGCAGCGCCTCTCGATCGCGGCGGAACCCGCCGCGATCGAGTTCGACGGACGTGCGCTTCCGCTACCCCCGCACGGTGATCCAGGCGCGGCAGCGCGCCGAGTCCGAGGCGCTCGCGACCCTCGCTGGCGCCCGCATCGACACCTCCGCGATCGAGACCGCGACGGAGCAGGACGACGAGGTGCTGCGGGGTGTGTCGTTCCGCGTGCCGCACGGTTCGCGCGTGGCATTGGTCGGCCCCTCCGGCGCCGGGAAGAGCACGACCCTCGCGCTCATCGAGCGCTTCTACGACCCGACCGAGGGAGCGATCCGCCTCGACGGCCGCGACATCCGCACGCTCGCCCGTGAGGAGCTGCGCGCCCGGCTCGGCTACGTCGAGCAGGATGCGCCGACCCTGGCCGGCACGATCGCCGACAACCTGCGGCTCGCCTCCCCGACCGCCTCCGACGGCGACTGCGAGCGGGTGCTGCGGTCCGTGAACCTCGGCGACGTCGTCGATCGCTCGCCGCTCGGCCTGGACGCCCCGGTCGGCGAGGCGGGCGTCATGCTCTCCGGCGGGGAGCGTCAGCGGCTCGCGATCGCCCGCGCCCTGCTGGCCGCGCCCCCGATCCTGCTGCTGGACGAGTCGACGTCCTCGCTCGACGGCCTCAACGAGCAGCGCATGCGCGAGGCGATCGACGCCGTCGCCCACGGGCGCACGCTCCTCGTGATCGCGCACCGGCTCTCCACGGTCGTCGACAGCGACCTCATCGTCGTCCTCGACCACGGCCGGGTGGTCGGCCAGGGCACGCACTCCGAGCTCGTGTCCACGACGCCGCTCTACCGTGACCTCGCGAAGCACCAGCTGCTCGTCTGACCCCGGCCGGCCGTTCATAACTCAGGCAGAACCGGCGCCCGCCGGCCGGAACCCGGCCACGAGGGCGATTCTGCCTGAGTTATGCGCAGTGGCGCGAGCGCCCCGGGTCAGGCCTGCTTGAGCCGGTACCGCAGGGACGAGAGCTCGGCGCGCAACGACGACGGGATGCGGTCGCCGAACGTGTCGTAGAACTCCTCGGTCAGGTCGGCCTCGGCCAGCCATGAGTCGGGATCGATCGCGAACAGTTCCTCGAGGTCGGCTTCGGACACCTCCATGCCGTCGAGGTTGAGGTCCTCGATGCGCGGCAGGCGCCCGATCGGGCTGTCCACCGCGGGCACGCGCCCCTCGACACGGCGGATGATCCAGTCGATCACGCGCGAGTTGTCGCCGAAGCCCGGCCAGAGGAACCGGCCGTCGGCGCCCTTGCGGAACCAGTTGACCTGGAAGATGCGCGGCGCGCGGTCGAAGCGGAGCCTCTGCCCGATCGAGACCCAGTGGCCGAAGTAGTCGGCCATGTTGTACCCGCAGAAGGGAAGCATGGCGAACGGGTCCCGGCGCAGCTCCCCGACGGTGCCCTCCGCGGCGGCGGTGCGCTCGGACGAGATCGTCGAGCCGAGGAAGACCCCGTGCGTCCAGTCGGTGGCCTCGACCACGAGCGGAACGTTCGTGGCACGGCGTCCGCCGAACAGGATCGCGTCCAGCGGAACCCCCTCGGGGGTGTCCCAGTCGGCCGCGATCTGCGGGCACTGGGCGGCGGCGACCGTGAAGCGCGAGTTCGGGTGCGCCGCGGGTCGGCCGCTGTCCGGCGTCCAGGGGTTGCCCTCCCAGTCGATCAGCTCGGCGGGTGCCTGGTCGGTGAGCCCCTCCCACCACACGTCGCCGTCGGGGCGCAGCGCGACGTTCGTGAAGATCGTGTTGCCCCACAGCGTCTCGACCGCCGTGACGTTGGTCGACTCGCCCGTGCCGGGTGCGACGCCGAAGAAGCCGGCCTCGGGGTTGATGGCCCAGAGCCGTCCATCCTCGCCCGGACGGATCCAGGCGATGTCGTCGCCCAGCGTCTCGACACGCCAGCCCGGGATCGTCGGACGCAGCATCGCCAGGTTGGTCTTGCCGCACGCCGACGGGAACGCCGCCGCCACGTGGTAGGCCTTGCCCTCGGGGCTGATCACGCGGATGAGGAGCATGTGCTCGGCCAGCCAGCCCTCGTCGCGGCCGATGACCGAGGCGATGCGCAGCGCGAAGCACTTCTTGGCGAGGATCGCGTTGCCGCCGTAGCCGGAGCCGAAGGACCACACCTCGAGGGTGTCCGGGAAGTGCACGATGTACTTCTCGTCGTTGCAGGGCCACGCGACGTCCTGCTGGCCGGGCTCCAAAGGAGCGCCGACCGAGTGCACCGTCTTGACCCACGGCGCACCGTCGGCGATCTGCCGGACGACCTCGGTGCCGACGCGCGTCATGATGCCGATCGAGGCGACCGCGTACGCGCTGTCGGTCACCTGCACGCCGATGTGCGAGAGCGGGCCGCCGACCGCGCCCATCGAGAACGGGACGACGTACATCGTGCGTCCGCGCATCGACCCCTCGAAGACGCCCTCGAGCGTCGCCCGGATCTCGGCCGGCGCCGCCCAGTTGTTCGTGGGGCCGGCGGCCTCCTCCTTCTCCGAGGCGATGAAGGTACGCGCCTCGGTGCGTGCCACGTCACTGGGGTGCGAACGGGCGAGGTACGACCCGGGCCGCCACTCGGGGTTGAGCTTGATGAGCTTGCCCTCGTCGACCATCTCGCGCAGCAGGTACTCGTTCTCCGCCCGCGAGCCGTCGACCCAGTGGATGTGATCCGGCTGCGTGAGGGCGGCGATCCCTTCGACCCACTCGACGAGGGCCGCCATGCCCGGACCGTCGATGGCGGGGCGTTCGCCGTACGTCGCCGGCAGGCTCCGGCTCGGTCCGGTCTGCGTGCGGGTGACGATGTCGGCGATGGCCATGGTCGCTCCTTCTCGGGGTCTGGTCGTTCAGAACCTCAGTTCTCTCCCACTATCGCTCCCTCCAGGCCCCTCTTCTCCCGACGTAAGCGTGAAAATCTCCGCATTCTTTCGCTATGCTCAAGGAATGCCCCAGGGGACGCTCGAACTCACGACGCTCGGTCACCGCATCCGGCACTTCCGGCTCGCGAAGAACATGACCCTCGACGAGCTCGGGGCACAGGTCGGGGTCGCGGGATCGCACCTCAGCCTGATCGAGAACGGCAAGCGCGAGCCGAAGCTCTCACTGCTCCAGGAGATCGCCGCCGCGACCGGAATCGAGCTCTCGCAGCTCCTCTCCGCCGAGCCGCCGAACCGGCGCGCGGCGCTGGAGATCGAGCTCGAGCGCGCGCAGTCGAGCCAGGTCTTCCGCCGGCTGGGCGTGCCGGCCGTCAAGGTCTCGAAGGGGATCAGCGACGAGACGCTCGAGTCGATCCTCGGACTGCACCGCGAACTGCAGCGGCGCGAGCGCGAGGCCATCGCGACACCCGAGGAGGCGCGTCGGGCGAACACCGAGCTCCGGCTCGGGATGCGCGCCCGCAACAACTACCTGCCCGAGATCGAGCGGCTCGCGGAGAAGCAGCTCAAGTCGGCGGGGCACACGAGCGGTGCGCTGACGCACCGCAGCGTCAGCGTCATGGCGTCGCAGCTCGGGTTCGAGCTCATCTACGTGAACGACCTGCCCCACTCGACCCGCTCGATCACCGACCTCGAGAACGGCCGCATCTACCTGCCGCCCGCCTCCATCCCCGGCGGGCACGGACTGCGCTCCATGGCGCTGCAGGCCATGGCGCACCGGCTGCTCGGGCATCGCCCGCCCGCGGACTACGGCGAGTTCCTGCAGCAGCGCCTCGAGATCAACTACTACGCCGCCTGCTGCCTGATGCCGGAGACGAACGCGGTCGCGTTCCTCGCACAGGCGAAGAAGGAGCGCGATCTCGCCGTCGAGGACTTCCGCGACGCCTTCGGGGTCACGCACGAGGCGGCGGGCATGCGGCTGACGAACCTGCTCACCCAGCACTTCGACATCCCCCTGCACTTCCTGCGCGTCGACGGCTCGGGTGCCATCTCGCGGGTCTACGAGAACGACGAGCTGCCGCTGCCGATGGATGTCACGGGCGCGGTCGAGGGGCAGATCGTCTGCCGCTGGTTCGCGTCGCGCTCCGCGTTCGAGGAGCAGAACCGCACGACCGAGCACTACCAGTACACGGACACGCCGAGCGGCACCTACTGGTGCTCGTCACAGACCGGCACGACCGCCGACGGCGAGTTCTCGATCACCGTCGGCGTGCCGTTCGACGATGCGCGGTGGTTCCGCGGCCGGGAGACGAGCAAGCGCGCCGTGTCCACCTGTCCCGACGAGTCGTGCTGCCGCCGTCCCGCGGGGGATGCCGCGGACCGCTGGAAGGACAAGTCCTGGCCGAGCGCCCGCGTGCACATGCAGATGTTCTCCCCGCTGCCGCGGGGGGCGTTCCCCGGTGTGGACGACAACGAGGTGTACGCGTTCCTCGATCGGCACGCCGAGAGCTGAGTCCGCGAGCTTCCTGCCCCCCGCGCGGGGCGGTCAGGACGTCGCGGGAGCCCGCGTCGCGTCGACCCCGATGCCCCAGAGCGGCTGCGGCAGCGCGTCGCTGAGGACCCACTCCCCCACCCACCGGTTCTTGAAGAGCACCGGGTTGTGGCTGGAGACCGTCCGGGCGTTGCGCCAGTGCCGGTCCAGCGCCTTGGCGGTCGACGTCGCGGAGGCCGCGAGCGCGTCGAACAGCCGGCTCGTGAGCTGCTGCACGGCGGCGGTCGCGAACGACTGCGCCTGAGCCGTGCGGATCTCGGCGAAGCCGGCCGCCCGCCGCGCGGCCTCGGCGCGGCGCTCGTCACCCGGCGCCTCCCGCCAGGCGAGCGCGGCGCGATAGGCCTCCTCCAGGGCATCGGCGGAGGCGACCACGGTCGCCTCGACGGCGAACGCGGATGCGGCCTGCTCGCCGATGAGCGCCTGGATCTGGGAGTCATCGCGGGCGAGGGCGGCATTGCCGTGGCTGAAGACGCGGCTGCGCTCGCGCACGGCGCGGGCGAAGTCCTCGACCGCCGCGTGGGCGACGCCGGCGAGCACGGCCAGCAGCAGGAACTGGTACAGCGCCGTCTGATAGCCGAAACGCTCCGCGACCGGAAGCACGTCGCCGGGCTCGACGACGGCGCCGTCGAACACGATCGTGCCGGTGCCGGTCAGCTTCTGACCGAACCCGTCCCAGTCGTCGCGGACCTCGACGCCGGGCTGATCGAGCCGCACGAGGGCCGTGACCTCGGTGTCGTCCGAGAGCCGGTGCGCGACCGTGTCGGTCCACTCCGCGAAGATGCTGCCGGTGGTGTAGAACTTGCGTCCGGTGATCCGGAGCGTGCCGTCCGGGTCCGCGACGAGCTCGGTCGAGGAGCGTGCCGTCGTCGAGCCGCTCGGCTCGCTCCACGAGTTCCCCGCGATCTCGCCGCCCACGATCCTGTCGGTCCACCGGCGGCGGAAGGCGGCATCCGGTACCGTGAGCACCTGCTCGACGAGCGCGATGTGACCGCGCAGGATCTGCGGGAGGTTGCTGTCGGCCGCGGCGACGGCGATCAGAAGTCGCCCGAACGTGGGCCAGTCGAGCCCGAGCCCGCCCTCCTCGCGCGGCAGACGCGCGAGCGGCAGCCCCGCCTCCCGCAGCAGCGCGAGCTCCGCCGCGGGAAGGACGCGGTTCACCTCCCGATCGACGGTTCCGAGCGAGATGCGCTCGAGCACCGGACGGAACCGCTCGACGATGTCGTCCGGCAGCCGGCTGAACAGCGTGTCGGTGAAGTCGGTCATGATGTGCTCGTCTTCCGGGTTCAGGTGTAGAGGGAGATCGGCTGGACGACGCCGGTGAGGAAGTGCGCCCCGACCTCGAGCTTCTTGTAGTCGACCGGGTCGTGGAGGGAGTGGGTGCGCGCGTTGCGCCAGTGGAGGTCGAGTCCGACCTTCGAGGCGGTCGAGCTGGAGCCGGTGGCCTCGAACACCCGGTTCGACACGTCGATCGCGGTGTCGGAGGAGACGACCTTCAGCTGCGCGATGCGCTGCGCGAGCTCGGCGCGATCGTCGGAGGTGACCGCATCGCCCTTCCCGATCGAACGGTCGTACGCACGGTTCACGCTGTCCGCGAGGGCTTCGACGGCGGCGACCTGGGCCACCAGCTCGCCGTAGAGCCGCTGCACGAAGGGGTCGTCCCGGTAGCGCTCGACGCCGGAGAGGAACCAGGAGTTCGGCCGGGCGTTCGTCAGCTCACGCGCCTGGGCGAGCGCGCCCTGGGCGATGCCGAGGTACAGGTTGCCGAACACGAGCTGGATCGCCGGGGTGACGTAGCTCTGGATCGGCTCGTCCGTGCCGAAGCCGAGCACGTGCTCGGGCCCGACCTGCGCACCGTGGTAGCGCACGGTGTTGCTCGCTGACAGCCGCTGACCGAGGTTGTCCCAGTCGTCGACCAGCTCGACGCCGGGGTGGCCGTAGGGCAGCACGAGGTAGGCCAGCTCGCCGTCGTGCTCGCCGCCGGCGACGACCGCGTTGACCAGCAGCGCCTCCCCGACACCGGAACCGGTGGAGAAGCGCTTGAAGCCGTCGAGGCGGAATCCCTCGCCCGTGTCCGTGAGGGTCAGGTTGGGGTCGACGGGGTTGACCGAGTCGCCCCACACCCAGCGACCCGCGATCGTGGCACGGAACCACCGCTCACGCTCCCCGGCCGGCGCCACCAGGGCGATGTTGGCCTCGTTGACGTAGTGGTATCCGAGCAGCTGTGCGATCGACGCGTCGGTGCGGCCGATGACGCGCACGGCGCGGAACGCCGACTCCCAGTGACCGCCGCCGCCCCCGTACTCGGCGGGGTCCAGCAGTGTCGTCAGACCGGACTCCTGCAGCAGCCGCGCCTCGGCGAAGGGCTGCGCGTTGGCCCGGTCGCGGTCCAGCGCGTCGGTGCGGAGGGTGTCGGCCACACGGGTCGCGACGGCGTCCCAGCGGGCGAGCTCCTCGTCCGAGGCGACACCGGACCAGTGGGTGCGCGGAAGGGTCTGGGTGGGCATGGGGTCTCCTTCGGGGTGGTTCACAACTCAGGCAGAACCGGGGCTCGGCGGGCGTCCGGGGCCGTGGAAGGCGAAAGAGCCTGAGTTGTGAACGGGTCGGGCGGGGTCAAGCGGTCACGAGCGAGGCGTTGCCGTCGGCGGCGCTGCGCGCGCCGGCGTAGGCACCGCGATACCGGGCGGCGGGGTGCCAGTCCGGCACCGCGGAGCTTCCGGAGAGCCGGTCACGGAGCGTGCCCTCGGGATACTCGTCCCAGACACGGCCGCGGCGGCGGAGCTCCGGGACCAGCAGGTCGACGATGTCCGCGAACGTCCCGGGCGTGACGACGTAGGCGAGGTTGAAGCCGTCGACGCCGCCCACCTCGACCCATCGTTCGAGCTCATCGGCCACCGTGGCGGGACTGCCGACGATGACCGCGCCGATCCCGCCGATCCCGACGTACTCGGCGATCTCGCGGGGTGTCCACTGCCGGGTCGGGTCGGCCTTGGTGAAGATCGACAGCGCCGAGCGGGCGGCATCCGTGTCGACGTAGGCGAGCGGCTCGTCGGGATCGAGCGCGGACAGGTCGACGCCGGACCAGCCGCCGTAGAGGGCCAGCGCGCCCTCGATCGAGACGTAGCGACGGTAGTCGGCGTACTTCTCCTGCGCCGCCTCGTCGGTCTCGGCGACGATGACGGTCGCGAGGGTCAGGATCTTGACGCTCGCGCGCGGACGACCCGCCGCATCGGCCTTGTCCCGGATCGCGTCGGTCGTGCGTCGCGTGAGCTCGGGGGTCAGGCCGTTGATGAAGATCGCCTCACCATGGCGCGCCGCGAACTCCTGCCCGCGCGGCGAGGCGCCGGCCTGGAAGATCACCGGCGTCCGCTGCGGTGAGGGCTCGGCGAGATGGATGCCCGGAACGTCGAAGTGCTCGCCGTGGTGGTCGATGGGGTGCACGAGCTCGGGGTCGGTGAACACGCCGGCCTCACGGTCGCGACGCACGGCGGCGTCCTCCCACGACCCCTCCCACAGCTTGTAGGTCACGTCGAGGAACTCGTCGGCGATGCCGTAGCGGTCGTCGTGGGCGATCTGGTCGCCGAGTCCGAGGTTGCGCGCGGCGCTGTTGAGATAGCTCGTGACGACGTTCCAGCCGATCCGGCCGCCCGTGAAGTGGTCGAGGGTCGAGAGGGTGCGGGCCAGCGCGTAGGGCTGCGAGTACGTCGAGGCGATCGTGACACCGAAGCCGAGGTGCGAGGTCGCTGCAGCCATCGCGGGGATCTGCAGCAGCGGATCGCCCACCGGGATCTGCGCGGCATCCCGGAGCGCCGGGGCGGCCGAGTCTCGATACACGTCGTAGACGCCGACGACGTCGGCGAGGAACACCGCGTCGAAGGTGCCCCGCTCCAGGAGCTTGGCGAGCTCGATCCAGTACTCCAGCCGGTTGTACTCGTCGGCGCGGTTGTCGGGGTGGCGCCAGAGTCCCGGAGCCTGATGCGTGACGCAGCTCATCTCGAACGCGTTGAGAATGATGCGCTGCGCCATCCTGACCCCTTCCGGCGGCGCTCTGCCGCATCGGCGGCTAACGTATCCATCCCACGCGGATGGCGCGACTCGGGACGACACACGGCGTCACCGGTCGTCACATTGCGTCACCCGAGGGTCCGGACGGCGCGTCGGAGGGCGGCCCCGACGTCAGGGACGTCGGTCGGGCGCGGCGGAGCGCTGGGATGTCGGCGGGTCGCCGAGCGGCGCACGTCGCAGCCACGCCGTGACGAACAGCGCGAGGCCGGCGACGAGCCCCACCATCACCCACAGCACGATCAGGTAGTCGATCCACGATCCGATCGGCGGCGCACCGGGCAGGAAGTTGCGCAGCGGCAGAGTGGCGAACAGCATCGCGCCGATCCAGCTCGTGAGCGTCGCCTCGACCTTGCGTCTGCCGCGGAAGGCCGCCGTCGCGACCAGGAGCACGAGGACCGGGATGACGACCATGAGCGAGAGCAGCACGATCCCGAAGGCGACGGTCGAGGCGGACCGGGATGCCGTGAGCACGATGCCCCTCGGCGTCACGGTCTCGCCGTCGACCTGCACGGGGTCGCCGGCGTCGAAGGTCGTCGCCCGGATGTTCCATCCGGGCACGCGGCCCTCCGCGACGACGGCAGTCGGCAGCGCCTCCGCGACGCCGTTGCCGTTCGTGTCCGCCGCCGCCACGATGAGGCTCGTCGCCGTGTAGGTGTCGAAGGGCCACTGCTCGATGTGGCCGTCGGTGACCAGGTGCACCTCGGTCGAGGAGATCAGCTGCTCGGCCGGGTAGTCGATCGCACGGGATCCGTCCGTCCCGGAGACGAGCAGGCTGAAGGACTTGTCGCTGATGATGCCGCTGTCGTCGACGTAGCCCGGCCCCGCCGTCGGCAGCAGCGAGACGGTGATGCGGTTCCCGGAGGCGTTGACCGAATCGGCCGACAGCCGCACGACGACCGAGCCCTGCGCGACGTCGGGCTCGGTCGGGGTCGTCACCCGGCTGCCGATCGCGTAGAGCGCGACCACGACGCCGTAGACCAGAGCGGCCACGACGACGATCACCCCGACCGTCACGGCGGTGCGGCGGCGTGAGGTGCGAGGAGGAGCGGGGGTCGTCACGCTCACAGTGTGCCAGAACGCCGGCGGCCCGCCGGGTCCGCCGCCGCCCGGGGCGCCGTGTCACGGTCGAGGGCGGCCCCGGTCAGGCGAACGGATTCGGCGTCAGCGTGTACTTGGTCTGCAGGTACTCGTGGATGCCCTCGGCGCCGCCTTCGCGGCCCAGCCCGGAGAGCTTCCACCCGCCGAAGGGAGCCGCGGCGTTCGAGACGACGCCGATGTTGAGCCCCATCATGCCGGTCTCGAGCCGCTCGATCATGCGCTGGCCTCGCGCGAGGTTCTCGGTGTACACGTAGGACACCAGACCGTACTCGGTGCTGTTGGCCAGGCGGACGGCCTCGTCCTCGGTGTCGAAGGGCACGATCGCCAGGACGGGCCCGAAGATCTCCTCGCGGAGGATGTCGCTGCCCTCGGGCACGTCGCTCAGCACGGTCGCCTGGTAGAACGTCCCCTCGCCCTCGATCGCCGCGCCCCCGGCGCGGAGCGTCGCGCCGCGCGCCACCGCATCCTGGACCAGCTGGGAGGCCTTCGCGACGGCGCGGTCGTCGATGAGGGGACCGATCGTGACACCCTCCTCGGTGCCGCGTCCGACGCGGAAGGCGGTGACGCGCTCGGTCACGCGACTCGCGAACTCCTCCGCGACCGAGCGGTGCACGATGAAGCGGTTCGCGGCCGTGCAGGCCTGGCCGATGTTGCGGAACTTCGCGGCGATCGCGCCGTCGACGGCCTTGTCGAGGTCGGCGTCGTCGAACACGACGAAGGGCGCGTTCCCGCCGAGCTCCATCGAGGTGCGCAGGACCCCCTGCGAGGCCTGGGCCAGCAGCTGCTGCCCCACCGGGGTGGAGCCGGTGAAGGAGAGCTTGCGCAGCCGCGGGTCACGGATGATCGCCTCGGACAGCGGCCCCGAGGACGAGGTCGTGACGACGTTCACGACGCCGGCGGGGAGGCCCGCATCCTGCAGGAGCTTTGCGAAGTAGAGGGTCGTGAGCGGGGTCAGCGCCGCGGGCTTGACGACGACCGTGCAGCCGGCGGCGAGCGCCGGGGCGATCTTGCGGGTCGCCATCGCGAGCGGGAAGTTCCACGGGGTGATGAGGAAGCACGGTCCCACGGGGTGCTGCGTGACGATCATGCGGCCCGTGCCCTCCGGGTTCGCGCCGTAGCGCCCCTGCACGTGCGCGGCCTCCTCGCTGAACCACCGCAGGAACTCGCCGCCGTAGGCCACCTCGCCGCGCGCCTCGGCGAGCGGCTTGCCCATCTCGAGCGTCATGAGCAGGGCGAAGTCCTCCTTGCGCTCCTGCAGCAGGTCGAAGGCACGGCGCAGGATCTCCGCACGCTCCCGGACGGGCGTCGCCGCCCAGCTCGGGAAGGTGTCGGCGGCCGCGTCCATCGCCGCCGCGCCGTCGGCGACCGAGGCGCTCGCGATGGACTTGATGACCCGGCCGGTCGAGGGATCGGAGACCTCGAGGGTCTTCCCCGCCTCGGCGGGCGCGCCATTCTCCTCCGATGAACAGCCCGTCGGGCACGTCGGCCAGCAGTGCGGACTCGCGGTTCTCGGTCATGCGGACTCCTTCGTCGGGATGCGGCGCATCGCCGGTCGAGTGGGACGGCGTCGCTCGACTCAGATCGTATATGATCTCCGCCGGCAACACACCCATTCTCGGACGCCGCCCACGCGTTGTCGCTGTCCACCGCGGCGGACGACACCGCCGGCATACGCCATCGCGGACACCACCGGGATCTCCTATACTCGCCCTGTCCGGCTTCCACGACGACGCCGGTGCTCGAAAAATGGGCACGCAGCCGCCCGCGGGGTGCGCGAGACACATACGGCCTCACCTCCGTCCCGTCTCGAAAGGCTCCCCCATGCCCAGCGTCTCCGCGCACGTCGCCACGACCCTCGCCCGCCACGTCGACCACGTGTTCGGGGTGATGGGCAACGGCAACGCCTACTTCCTCGACGCGATCGAGACCGCCACCGACGCGACCTACACCGCCATGCGCCATGAGGCGGGAGGCGTCGCCGCCGCCGATGCCTACTTCCGCGCCAGCGGGCGGCTCGCGGCCGCGACCGCGACCTACGGCGCCGGCTTCACCAACGTGCTGACCGCCCTCGCCGAAGCCGTCCAGGCCCGCGTCCCGCTCGTGCTCGTCGTCGGCGACGAGCCGACCTCCGGCCCTCGCCCCTGGGACGTCGACCAGGTGGCGCTCGCCTCGGCGGTCGGCGCCCGCACGTACACGGCGGGGCGGACGGATGCCGCGGCCACCACCGTGATCGCGATCGAGCACGCGCTGTCCTACCGGGTCCCCGTCGTCCTCGCGATCCCCTACGACGTCGCGCGACTCGAGGCCGGCGAAGCGCCCGAGACGCCGGAGCCGGTCGTGCCCGCGGCCGCCGGGGCCGGGACCGAGTTCTCCCGGGCGACGCTGACGAGCATGGCCGAGGCGTTCGCCGAGGCGCGGCATCCGCTGCTCCTGGCCGGCCGCGGCGCGCACCTCAGCGGCGCCGGTCCGGCCCTCGGCGCGCTCGCCGACGCGACGGGCGCGCTGACGACGACCACTGCGCTCGGTCGGGGCCTGTTCCCCGACGCCCGCTACGACCTGGGCGTCGCGGGAGGCTTCGGCGCGGAGGGCGCGATGGCCCTCGTGCGCGAGGCCGACGTCGCGATCGTCTTCGGCGCCTCGCTCAACCAGTTCACGATGCGCTTCGGCGAGCTGTTCGCGCCGGGCACGCGGGTCTTCCAGGTCGACGTCGCCCCGACGGCCACGCACCCGCACGTCGGCGGCTACGTGCGGGGCGACGCGGCCGACATCGCGCGGACGCTCGTGGAACGGCTGCGCGACCTGTCCGCCGCCCCGAGCGGCTGGCGCGAGCGCGTCGACCTCTCGTCTGCCCGCGCCCACGACGCCGGCGACGGCATCGCACCCGACGGCCGGCTCGACCCCCGCTCGGCGGCCGCGCGCATCGGCGAGCTGCTGCCCGCCGACCGCGTCGTCGTGTCCGACGGCGGCCACTTCATCGGCTGGGCGAACATGTACTGGCCGGTCGCCGCTCCCGACCGCATGCTGATGGTCGGCACGGCGTACCAGTCGATCGGGCTCGGCTTCCCGTCGGTGCCCGGCGCGGCGCTCGCGCGACCGACATCCACGGTCGTCCTCTCGACCGGCGACGGCGGCGGGCTCATGGCGCTCGCGGACCTCGAGTCGGCGGTGCGGGTCGCGGGCGGACGCGGACTCGCGGTCGTCTGGAACGACGCGGCCTACGGCGCCGAGGTGAACCTGTACGGGCTGAAGGGGCTCGCCGAGGCGCCGATGCGCATCCCCGAGGTCGACTTCGCGGGGCTCACGCGTGCGGTCGGGGCGCGCGGCGAGACGATCCGGCGGGTCGAGGATCTCGAGGTGCTCGGCGAGTGGGCGGACACACCGGCATCCGAGCGTCCGTTCCTGCTGCTCGATCTCCGTGTCTCCGAGCGTGTGATCGCGCCGTATCAACAGGAGATCATCCGCGTGAACTCGTGAGGCGGGAATGCCGGGGGACTCCCGCGCGCTGTGCATGGGGCGCAGAATGGTGGCGCGAGGAACGGGGAGCGCATGGCAGGTCTCGAAGTCACGGTCATGCTCGGGCTGGCGATCGTCGTCGGCACCGTGCTCGCCCCGCGCCTGCGGATGGCGACGCCCCTCGTGCTGCTCGTGATCGGCCTTCTGCTGGGCTTCGTGCCGGCGCTGCGGGAGGTGCAGCTGCCGCCCGAGACGGTGCTGCTGCTGTTCCTTCCGGTGCTGCTGTTCCGCGAGAGCTGGACGACCTCGCTGCGCTCGGTCCGGCGCTCGCTGCGCTACATCGTGCCGATGAGCACGCTGCTGGTCGTCGCCTCCGCGTTCGCCGTCGCCGGCATCGCGGCGGCGATGGGACTCCCCTGGCCGGCCGCGCTGATCCTCGGCGCCGCCGTCGCCCCGCCGGATGCGACGGCGGTCGGCGCGCTCGGTCGGCTGCTGCCCACACGCACACTCATGAAGCTCAAGGCCGAGAGCCTCACCAACGACGGCACGGCGCTGGTCATCTACGCCATCGCGGTCTCGATCGCGGTCGGCGGTCAGGTCACGCCGCTGACGGTGACGGCCACGGTCCTGCTGTCCTACCTCGGCGGGGCGGCGGCCGGGATCGTGACGGCGGCGCTGGCCGCGGCGGCGCTGCGGCGGATGCACGCGAGCCTGACGATCAACCTCACGATGCTGCTGGTCCCGTTCGCGGCGTTCCTGCTCGCGGAGCTCATCTCCGCGTCCGGCGTGCTCGCCGTCGTGTTCGCGGGGCTCATCGTGGCCTGGTTCGCCCCGCGGATCACGACCGCGGCGTCGCGTCGGCAGGCGGATGCCGCGTGGCCGCTCGGTGTCTACGCGCTCAACGGCGCGCTGTTCGTCCTGATCGGCCTCGAGGTGCAGTTCGTCCTGCACGACATCTCGCCCAGTGAGATCGGGTGGCTGCTGCTCGTGACGGTGGCCGCGTGGGTGGCGCTGCTGGTCGTGCGGTACCTGTTCCAGATGCTGTTCTCGCCGTTCACGAGCGGGCGCCCGAGCGGGTCGACCGCCGGCAGCCGTCACCGGGCGCGGGTCGTGAGCACCATCGCGGGCTTCCGCGGCGCGGTGTCACTCGCCATCGCGCTCTCCGTGCCGCTGTCGACGGAGGCCGGTGCTCCGCTCGCCGGACGCGACGCCGTCGTGTTCGTCACGGCCGGGGTGATCGTGCTGAGCCTGCTCGTGCAGGGACCGCTGCTGCCCGCCGTCGTGCGGTGGGCACGGCTGCCCGGAGACGGCGCCGAGCAGGACGAGCTCGAGATCGCCCAGCGCGCGATCTCGACCGCGGCGCTGGCCGCGCTGGACGAGATCGCCGAGGCGGAGCACATCCACGACGACGTCCGCGACCGCGCGCGCCGTGAGGGCTACGAGCAGCTGGAGCTCGCGAACGCGAAGGCGCTGGCGCGTCAGCGCGCCGCGGAGGATGCGGCGATCGCGGCGCTCGAGTCGATGCTCGAGGACGACTCCGCGGATGTCGCACCGACTCCGCCGCTGGGCGGATCCTCCTCGTCGGGCTCACTCGAGATGCTCACCGCGCAGGGCCCGGTCGACCTCGCGCAGCGCTCGCCGCTCACCCGGCACGAGGAGGCGACGCGCCTGAAGCTCGCGCTGATCCAGCGCAAGCGCGAGGTGCTGCTCAAGCTCCGCCGCGACGGCACGGTCGACGACCTCATCGTGCGGCGACTGCAGGCCAGCCTCGACGTGGACGAGATCCGCCTCCGCGGCCCCGAACGCTTCGACTAGACCGCGAGACCAGTCCTCCGCGCCGAGACCGGCGAGAAAACCACCGGTCTCGGCGGGCGAGACTGGTCTCGCGGTCAGTGGGCGGGGAGCAGTGCGGCGTCGAAGAACGCGGCGAGGGCGTCGGTCGCCGACAGCGGCAGGACGTGCGCGACGTACTGGTCCGGACGCACGACCACCACCACGCCGTCGCGGGAGAGCCCGCGCTCGGCGAAGACGTCGCTCTCGTTCCAGCGGCTGGGCCCGGCCGTGAAGACCTTCTCCCAGTCGGTCACCCCCAGCGTCCCGTTGCGGGGCCGGAACACGGCAGGCACGGTCTTGACGTCGACCCGGTCGAAGGGCTGCTGATAGATCGCCTTCACGTCGAAGACGGCGTCGAGCGGGTCTCCCGCCGGCGTGAACCGCCGCACCGGGGACTGCTCGGACGCATCGAGCCAGGCAGCCCAGCGGGCCAGGGCCGAGTCGGCGCCGAGTCCGTCCGCATCCGCGAAGGCATAGATGCGCCAGCGCCCGTCGGCGCGCGCGTGGTGGCCGAGGTGCACGACGTTGCCGTCGCAGGCGCGTACGACGGGCGAGGACGCGAACCGCTTCCCCACCGGGAAACCCGTCGCGAGCTCCTGCGCCGGCCGGGCCGCCACGATCTCGGACGGTCCGTACTGCGTCATGAACCCGGAGGGGAACTCCGCCGTCGCCAGGTAGTAGGTCGCGAGGTCCTCGGGGTCCGAGATCTCCTCGGGCTTGCGCGCCATGAGCGTCGACCACTCCTTGTCGAAGTCGATGAGCTGCTGCGCGACGGGCTGGCGCTCGGCAGAGTACGTCTCCAACAGCGACTCCGGGCTGCGTCCCGTGAGCACGGAGCCGAGCTTCCACCCGAGGTTGAAGCCGTCCTGCATCGACACGTTCATGCCCTGCCCCGCCTTCGCGCTGTGCGTGTGGCAGGCGTCCCCGGTGAGGAACACACGCGGGGCGAGGGATGCGTCATCCGCCATGTCGTCGAAGCGGTCGGTGACGCGGTGGCCGACCTCGTAGACGCTGTGCCAGGCGACGTCCCTCACCTCGATCGAGTACGGGTGCAGGATCTCGTTCGCGCGGCGCACGATCTCCTCGATCGGCGTCTGGCGCACGCGGTGGTCGTCGTCGGCGGCGACCTCGCCGAGATCGATGTACATGCGACTCAGATAGCCGCCCTCGCGCGGGATGTGGAGGATGTTGCCGGCGTCGGCGTTGATCGCGCACTTGATGCGCCAGTCGGGGAAGTCGGTCTCGACGACGACGTCCATGACGCCCCAGGCATGCTGCGAGACGTCTCCGACATGGTGGCGCCCGATCGCCGTGCGCACGGCGCTGCGCGCGCCGTCGCACCCCACGACGTAACGCGCACGCACGACGCGCTCGGAGCCGGAGGCCTCGCGCAGCCGCACCGCCAGTGGGAAGGACTGGGTGTCGTCCCGCTGAAGCCCCAGGAACTCCACCCCGTAGTCGGGCACGATCCGGGCCGGGCCGTGCGCGGCCGCCTCGGCGAAGTAGTCGAGCACGCGCGCCTGGTTGACGATGAGATGCGGGAACTCGCTGATGTCGAAGGCGTAGTCGGCGGTCCGCGAGCGGCGCACGATCCGGCTCGGGTCGTCGGGGTCCGGGCCCCAGAAGTTCATCCAGCCGATGTTGTAGGCCTCGGCGACGATCCGCTCGGCGAATCCGAACGCCTGGAACGTCTCGACGCTGCGGGGCTGGATGCCGTCGGCCTGGCCGAGGACGAGGCGCCCCTCGCGCTTCTCGACGATGCGCGTGACGACGCTCGGGTACTGCGAGAGCTGGGCGGCGAGCAGCATCCCGGCGGGACCGGACCCGACGATGAGGACGTCGACCTCGTCCGGGATGTCGGCGGGCCGGTCGAGAGCGGTGCCGGCGGCGGGCTGCACGCGCGGGTCTCCGGAGACGTAACCGTTGTGGTGGAACTGCATCGTCATCGATCCTTTCCGGCGGCGGTGCCGGGTCTTGCAGGTGAGCCAAACGTGTTCTATATTCGAACTCATCGTTCTACTTCTGAACATGATCGTAGACAACCGGCGACCCGGTGGCAATCCCGTGCGCCGCGCCCGCGACAAGGAGCCCCATGGCCACGACCACGCCGGCCTCGCAGACGCTCAGCCGCGGCATCCGGGTGCTGGAGCTGCTGGCGGAGGAGCGCGACGCGCTCGCGATCGACGAGCTCGCCCGTCGGCTGGGCGTGCACCGGTCGATCGTGTACCGGCTGGTGCGCACGCTCGAGGACCACGGGCTCGTCGGCCGCGACCCCCGCGGCCTCGTCGCGCTCGGCCCGCGGGTCGCCGCTCTCGCCGCCGGCGTGTCGCACGATCTGCAGAGCGAGGCGCTCCCCGAGCTGACGGCGGTCGCGAACGATCTGGGCATGACGTGCTTCCTGGCCGTGCTCGACCGCGACGAGTGCATCACGATCGCGAGCGTCGAGCCGAGGCACGCGGTCGCCTCCGTCGCCCAGCGCCCTGGAGCGCGGCATCCGATCACCGTCGGAGCTCCGAGCAAGGCGATCCTGTCCGCTCTGTCCCCCGCGGCCTGGCCGGAAGGGATCGACGCGGCGCTGCGCGCCGACGTCGAGGCTGCCGCGGTGCGCGGTCACGCGACGAGCCACGACGAGGTCATCCCGACGGTGACCTCCGTCGCCGTGCCGCTCGCGCTGCGCGCACCCCAGCGCCCGGCCGCGATCGCCGTCGTGTCGGTGGGTGCGGTCGCCGACGAGGCGGCCGTCGCCGCGCGTCTCGCGCGATCCGCCACGACCATCCGCAACGCCCTGGGCGGCTGAGCGCGCCGTGAGCGGACCGCCCCGCGGTCGCCTTCCCCCCCCCGGGCGTCAGCGCTCGCGGTCGAGAAGGTCACGGACGCGATCCTGCGCCGGTCCCAGATCGTACGAGCCGACGAGGGCCGCGGCCATGCGCACGGGGTCGCCGAAGAAGAACTGCTCGTAGAGCGTCTGACGACCGGCAAACCCCGACACCGCGGCGTCGGCGGCGAGCCGGAACAGGGCGGTGCGATCCACCGCGCCGCACGTGGCGGACTGCAGGTACAGCTCGAGATCGCCATGGGCGTCGGCCGCGAAGTCCGCCTCGGACGGCGTCGCCATGAGCCCCGACGCACCGAAGGTGCGCACGATCTCGGTCAGCCGCGGCGCCACGTGCGTGGGGTACCAGTTGCGTGCGGCGTTGAGGGTCTCCCACCGGGGCAGGAACACGCCGTGCTCGTTGGACGTGCCCTCCACCTCCGCCGCCCGCAGCAGCGCGCGCTCGATCTCGACGTAGGAGATGAGCTCGGCGATCTGCTGCTGGATGTGGGCGAAGCCCGAGATGCCGATCGCCTCGGCCATGGACGACGCGAGACCGAGGAAGAACTCCGTCTTGGCGAGCGTTCGCGTCACCACCTGATGCGTCATGAGAGCGCCCGCCCCGGTCTCGCTGTACAGCGTGTTGCAGAGCTCGGGGCGTCCGAGGAGGAAGACCCGCTCGCTCGGCACGAACACGTCGTCGAAGACGGCGATGGCATCCATCTCGTCGAAGCGCGAGGCGAGCGGCTCGTCGAAGGCGCCGCCGCCGCGATGGAGCGAGGATCGGCAGTGGAAGCGGAGGCCGGGCGCGTCCGTCGGCACCGCGAACGCGAAGCTGTACGGCGCATCCTCGGGCGCGTTGCGGAGCACGGTGGAGGGCAGCACGAGGAGCTCGTCGGCGATCGGCGCGGCCGTGGCGAGCAGCCGCGCCCCGCGCACGACGATCCCGTCGGACCGCTCGTGGACGATGTGCGTCGCGAGCGCGCCGTCGCCCTGCCGCACCGCGGGCACGGCGCGGTTGACCTGCGGCGGGACGAGCGTGTGCGCCAGCAGCAGGTCCTCCTCGCGCATCCGGTCGGCGTAGCGCAGCATCCGCTCCGCGAACACGTCGCCCGCACGCGCGAAGAACGCGGGGGCCGCGCCGAAGGCCGTCAGCGCGGAGGCGAGGTAGTCGGGTGTGCGGCCGAGGAACCCCGCCGAGTCGCGCGCCCAGACCTGCATCCCGGCGCGACGGCGGACGAGGTCGTCGGTCGTGCGCGGGGCGAGGAAGGACACGGGCACCGGCTCCCCGGTGGCCGGCGAGGGGAAGGTCAGGTCCCCGCGGTGCGCGGGATCGTGCTGCAGGTCGTAGAGCCGCGCGAACGAGCGCGCGACGGACGAGAACGCGGGATGCCGCGACACGGCGGAGGTGACGACCTCGCCATCGATGTGGATCTCGGTCGTGCGATCGTCGAGTCGGGCGAGGTACTGGGAGCCGGTGCGGGCGGGCATGTCGTTCCGATCGTGGAGGGCGGGACGGGTCAGAAGATGAGCTCGTGACCGCGGGGGGCCTCCGGGACCGTCGTGAACTGCCCGTTGACGAAGCCCAGGGCATCGCCGGAGCGGTAGGCGAAGGCGCAGACCTCGCCGACGAAGAGCGTGTGGTCGCCGCCGTCGTACTGGGCCCAGGGCGCGCACTCGAACCAGCCGAGCACGCCCGCGAGCCGTGGCGCGCGCTCGCCCTCCTCCCAGACCGGGTCGATCTGAGGGCGCCCCGCGAAGTGCAGCGCGAGCGCCTGCTGCTCGGCACCGAGGATGTTGATCGCGAACGGGCCCTCGCCCAGCATCTCGTGCGTGCGGACGGTGCGCTGGATGGAGACCAGCACGAGCGGGGGCTCCATGGACACCGAGGTGAACGAGTTCACCGTGATGCCGTGTCGGAGCGGCTCCCCGGTCGCATCGACCGTGTCGAAGGTCACGACCGCGACACCGGTCACGAAGCGGCCGAGGCCGCCCCGGAAGAAGTGCGCCGTCGGGCGGAAGAGCGCCGACTCCGGCGGGAACGAGCCGATCGTGGTCATCATCATGTCGCGGTCCTCTCTGACCTGGTCGCTCCATGCTGCGCCCCCGACGCGCCCCGGGTCTGGTGCGTCCGCGAGCGACGCTTGGCTCTGAGCGCCGCGATCCGCTCTCGCCCGCACGAGCGGGGCGCGACCTAGCATGGTGGGAACGCGGGTGCGGGCCGGCCGCACCGATCACGACGATGTGAGGGAGACGCGCATGGAACCGTCCCATCGAGCCGAGATCCTCCCGGGGCTCATCCGCGAGCAGGCCTGTGCCCGCGAGGAGTGGCAGGCGATCGCCTCGCGGTCGTTCGTGCCGCTGCTCGTGGATGCGCCGCGCGCCGCGCCGTTCCATGCACGGCTCGAGGGTCGCGTCAACGACGGCGTGCTGTTCTCGACGATCCGGGCGAGCGGGCACTCGGTGACCCGTTCCCCCGAGCTCGTCGCCGCGTCATCCGAGTCCTACGTCAAGCTCACGCTGCAGCTGAGCGGCGCCGGGCTGCTCGCACAGGACGAGCGCACGGCCACGCTGGCGCCGGGCGACATCGTCCTGTACGACACGAGCCGGCCCTACACGCTCGAGTTCAGCGAGGACATCGCGGCGGTGGTCGTGATGTTCCCGCACCGCATGATCAACGTCGACGCGACGATCCTGCGCGGGCTGACGGCCGTGCGCATCCCCGGCGACCAGGGTTTCGCCCGCGCGATCGGGCACTTCCTCGCGGGGCTCGCGAGCGCGCTGCCGTCCCTCGACGAGGCGACAGGGCTCCAGGTCACCCACAACACGATGGACCTCATCGCCACCATGGTCGGGCACGAGCTCCGTGACGCACCGTGGTCGGATCCGCACGCCGAGATCCTGTTCCGCATCGACCGGTACATCAACGCGCACCTCGCCGATCCCGATCTCGGGCCGGAGCGGATCGCCGCGGCGGCCTACATCTCGACCCGGCACCTGCACACGCTCTTCCAGCGACGCGGCACGACGGTCTCGCACTGGGTGCGCGACCGTCGGCTCGACCACGTGCGGCGGGATCTGCGCGACCCGCGCCGCGCCCGCGACGGCGTCGCCGCGATCGCAGCGTCCTGGGGCTTCACCGACCCGTCGCACTTCAGCAAGCTGTTCCGCGCCGAGACGGGCACCTCGCCGAGCGCCTACCGGGCCGGGGACTGACCCCGAGGTCCTCGCGGACGGCGACGGGACGGAGCACGCGCCCCGTCCCGTCGCCGTCGTCCTCAGACCCGCACGAGCTCCTCGGCGGCGAAGGTCAGCACGGTGGCACCGCCCGTCGCGTAGTTCGGCACGTCCGCCTGCACGGCCGCGCCCTCGGGCGAGCCGAGCGCCGCCCCCAGCGCCTCCGCCGAGTCGAAGACCGCCTCGAAGACCGCGAAGTACGGCGCCGGCTCCGGTCCGTCGTCCACACGGAGCGAGAACGTGATCTCCCGCACCCCCGGCAGCTTCTCGCACAGCGGCAGGTGGACGGACCGGTAGTGCTCCTCGAAGGCGACCCGATCGAGGGGCTCGGGGTAGAGGACCATGAGCTTATGCACCGATGTGCTCCTTCCGGGCGTTGCGGGAGATCGCGGCGGCCGCGATCTCGGGTGAGCCGAGCACAGTGTCCCACTGCGCGACCGGATCGTTGAAGTTCTGGGTGAACTCGTCCGCGAGCGATCGCGACGTGCTCATGGCTCCGAGCAGGCCGATGAGGTGATCCGCGGGCGGCACCTGCACCATGAGGTTCGTCCAGTCGCTCACCTTCTCGACCCGCTCGCGCCGACGCTCCGCCGCGCGGCGGCCGAGGTCGGCGCCGAACCCGCGGTCCTCGAGGATCTCCTGGCCGACGGTGTACCCGGAGTAGGACGCCGAGTTGCCGCCCTGACCGATGACCGGATCGAGGACGGAGTGCACGTCACCGGCGGCGATCACGACCGTGCCGTTCTCGAGCACCCGGTAGTCGTTGCGCAGGACCGGGGTCACCGCGCCCTGCAGCAGGTCCTGCGGCCGTGCCAGCGCGAACGAGGCCTCGTCCACCCGCCGCGCGACCGTGGGATGGTAGGCGCGCAGCTTCTCGAGCACGAGCCGGCGGAAGGCCTCGGGGTCGTCGTCGTAGCGGGCGTCGGCGAGCACCTCGGTGTCGCCGCCGATGATGTTCTCGAACAGCAGCGCGTGCGTGTGCCCCGCGAAGCTGAACAGCGGGATGTCGAGCAGCTCGCCGTGCCCCGGCGCGATGCTCAGCGTCACGCTCCTCGTGTCCTCGTCCTCGACGCCGTGCCACAGCGCGACCATGAGCCGGCGCTGCGGAGACGTGTAGGGCGACTTCGCCCGGTTGACGCCGAAGAACTCCCCGAGCGACCGCTTCCCGGAGGCGACCACCAGTGCGTCGTGGCCCGCGCTCAGCGCGTCCAGGTCCTCCGCCTCGACGGAGCGGATCTCGATCCGGCCGCCGCGGTCCTCGAAGTCGCCCATGAGCGCGGGCTGGTAGATGCGGTAGTCGACGGCCCGCGAGGGGCTGGCGAAGTCGCCGCGGAAGAAGAGGTCCGCTCCACCGCCGACCCAGTGGTGATGGCAGAAGTAGCCGAACTCCTCGACCGGCCAGTGGTCGACCCCGAGCTCCCGCTCGCGGGCCACCGTGACGGCGTGGTGGGCGACGCTGTTGGGCAGACGTCCCGCCGCGACCTGCTCGGCGGTGCGGTCGGTGTAGATGGTGACGGGGATGTCGTGCTGTCGGAGCAGCAGGCCCAGATGCAGGCCTGCCGTCCCGGCGCCGACGATGCCGATGTTCGTCATAGCAGCTCCTTCGGATGCGTCCGCGCGGCGCTTCGCTGCAGCCGCGCGTGCCGCCGACGGTAGCCCGCCGAGCATGCCGTGCGGAACGTCGCGCCTCCGGGACGGGCGCCCACGCACCAGATGACCGCGTCGACGGACCAGGCCGCGCGGATGTGCACGCTGCGACCAGTCCCGTGCACGTCGCGACCACGGGCGACGGTCGTCGCCGACCGAGAATGGCCCCAGGCGGCGGGGCGCGTCCGCTCCGCCCGTGCGTCGATCGAGGAGGATCACCATGACCCGAACCACCGCTTCCCGTCCGCTGCTCGAGCGCATCACGGTCGCAGAGGGCGAGGGCCGGGCGATCCAGGATGCCGCGACCCGCGAGGTGATCGGCCACGCACCCGTGCACACGACCGAGGACCTCGACCGTGCGATCGCCGCCGCGCGCGCGGCGCAGCCCGCGTGGGCTGCGCTCGGGCACGCCGAGCGCAGCCGCATCCTGCGCGCGATCGCCGATGACATCGAGGCCGAGGCCGAGGATCTGGCCCGCCTTCTGTCGCGCGAGCAGGGCAAGCCGCTGAACGGGCCGAACGCACGGTTCGAGGTCGGCGCGTGCGCCGTGTGGACCCGCAACGCCGCCGACACCCCCCTCGAACCGGAGGTCGTGTTCGAGGCGGGCGCCTCTCGCGCGGAGGTGCACTACGACCCCCTCGGTGTGGTCGCGGCGATCGGCCCGTGGAACTGGCCCATGATGATCACGGTCTGGCAGATCGCACCGTCGCTGCGGATGGGCAACACGGTCGTCGTCAAGCCGAGCGAGCACACCCCGCTCTCCGTGCTCGCCCTCGTCGACGTGTTCGCCCGTCACCTGCCCTCAGGCGTGGTCGCCGCGGTCTCGGGCGACCGCGAGGTGGGCGCCGCGATCGCCGGGCACGAGGGCGTCGACAAGGTGATGTTCACCGGATCGACCGCGACCGGGCGCCGCATCGTGGAGTCCTCCGCCCAGAACCTCGCGCGGCTCACGCTGGAGCTCGGCGGCAACGACGCGGGCATCGTGCTTCCGGACACGGATGTCGCGGCCATCGCGCAGGACCTGTTCTGGGGAATCTTCATCAACACGGGACAGACCTGCGCCTCGCTCAAGCGCCTCTACGTGCACGAGTCGCAGTACGAGCAGGTCGTGCAGGCCCTCGCCGATCTGGCCGCGTCGACTCCCATGGGGCACGGGCTCGACGAGGCCAACGTGCTCGGGCCGTTGCAGAACGAGACGCAGTTCCAGATCGTGTCGAGGCTCGTCGACGACGCCCGTGCCCGCGGCGCGCGCATCGTCGCGGGCGGGCATCCCGCCCCCGCCCTGGGCCCGCTGTTCTTCGAGGCGACGGTCGTCGCCGACATCGACGACGCGGCGCCCCTGGTGGTCGAGGAGCAGTTCGGGCCGGTGATCCCGGTGCTCGCCTACACCGACGTCGAGGAGGCCGTGCGCCGGGCGAACGACTCCGCGCAGGGCCTGGGCGCCTCGGTCTGGTCGCAGGACCTCGACGCCGCCAAAGCCGTCGCCGCCCGGCTTCAGGCGGGGACGGTGTGGATCAACCAGCACGGCGGGCTCAACCCACAGGTTCCGTTCGGCGGGGTCAAGGCGTCGGGGTACGGCCAGGAGTTCGGCGTCGCGGGGCTGAAGGCGGTCGCCGCCCCGAAGGTGATCTCGTACTGACGAGGCGGCCGGTGGCGGCTGCACACCGGGCCGACGCATCCGTCCGTCCTGCAGCTGCCGGGAGGAGGGGCGGCCCCGCGAGGCCGCCCCTCCGGCTCACTTCAGGCCGTAGATCGGATCGGGTGCGCCCTCCTTCTCCGCGCTGAGGCCGAGCGGCACGTTCGTGCGATCGCGCAGCAGCAGGGTCGCGGCGAAGGCGATCACCATGACGGCCGCGATGTACCACGCGACGGCCCAGCTGGTGCCGGTGGCCTGGACCAGCCAGGCCGAGATGAGCGGAGCGAAGGCGCCGCCGAGGATCGCGCCGATCGCGTAGGCGATCGAGACGCCCGAGTAGCGGATGGATGCGGGGAAGAGCTCCGTGAAGTAGGCGGCCTGCGGCCCGTAGGTCAACCCGTTCCCGACCGTGAACAGCGCGATCCCGACGAAGAACAGCCACGCGTTGCCGGTGTTCACGAACGGGAACAGCAGCCACACCGTGATGAGGAACACGATCCATCCGATGATGTAGGTGTTGCGCCGGCCGATCCGGTCGGAGACCGCGCCGCCGATCCAGGTGAACAGGAGCCACACGAGCGCCGAGGCGGCGACGGCGAGCAGCACGGGAGTGCGCTCCATGCCGACGTGGCCGCCGTCGGCGACCGGCGTGGTCGCATAGCTCTGCAGGAAGCCGCCGGTGGTCATGTAGCCCGCCGCGTTGTTGCCGGCGAAGGTGAGCGCGGCGAGGATGACGAGAAGCCAGTGCCTGCGGAACAGCTGGACGGCCGGCATCCGCGTGCGCTCGCGCTTCTGCGACAGCTCGGTGAACACGGGGCTCTCCTCGACCGTGCGGCGGACGAGGATGCCGACCACGATCAGCACGAAGCTGAGGAGGAAGGGGATGCGCCAGCCCCACTCCACGAAGGCCTGACCGGGCGAGATCACGCCGGTCATGAGGGCGAGCATGCCGGACGCCAGCAGCATGCCCAGCGGCACGCCCATCTGCGGGAACGCCCCCATGCGGCCGCGCCGCCCCTGCGGGGCGTGCTCGACGGCCATGAGCACCGCGCCGCCCCACTCGCCGCCCGTGGACAGCCCCTGCAGGACGCGCAGGAGCACGAGCAGGATCGGCGCGAGCATGCCGATCTGGGCATACGTCGGGAGCACGCCGATGAGGGTCGTCGCGCCGCCCATGAGGATCAGCGTCCACACGAGCATCGCCTTGCGGCCGATCCGGTCGCCGAAGTGACCGGCGAGGAACGCGCCGAGGGGACGGAACAGGAAGCTGACCCCGACGGTCGCGAAGGACAGCAGCACGCCCGCCTGGGCCCCGGCCGGCTGGAAGAACAGCGTCGCGAACACCAGGCCGGCCGCGTTGGCATAGAGGAAGAAGTCGTACCACTCGATCGTGGTCCCGATGACGGTCGCGACGGCGACCTTCCTCATGTCCGCACCCGTGGCGATGCGGTTCGTGAATGGTGAGGCGCTCATGCGCGATGACTCCTTCGTCTGGTGGACTGCGTCGTCCGGAAAGCCGGTGCACGGCTTGCCGTGGCACTCACGGATCATATACGATCCAAACCGACCTGCAAGAGCGAGGGAGCTCATGACCACCCACACGACCGACGGCGCGGACCCCCGCTTCGCCGCACTGCCGCAGCGGCCGGGCAAGATCATCGCGGTGCACCTCAGCTATCCCTCCCGCGCCGACCAGCGCGGGAGACGCCCCTCCGCGCCGTCCTACTTCTTCAAGCCGTCGAGCTCCGTCGCCGCCTCCGGCGCGACGATCGAGCGCCCCGCCGGCACCGAGCTGCTCGCCTTCGAGGGCGAGGTCGCGATCGTGATCGGCGAACCGACGCGCCGGGTGCCGATCGAGCGGGCGTGGGAGCACGTCGGCTGGGTCACGGCATCCAACGACTTCGGACTGTACGACCTGCGCGCGAACGACCGCGGGTCGAACGTCCGCTCCAAGGGGGGCGACGGCTACACCCCCGTCGGACCCGCGCTCATCGACGCCCGCGCGGTGGATCCGGAGGCGCTGCGGGTGCGGGTGTGGGTCAACGGACGGCTCGCACAGGACGACACGACCACGGACCTGCTCTTCCCCCTCGCCCAGATCGTCGCGGACCTCTCGCAGCACTTCACGCTCGAGTGCGGCGACGTCATCCTCACGGGCACCCCGGCGGGATCCTCCGTCGTCGTGCCCGGGGACGTCGTCGAGGTCGAGGTCGACGCGCCGACCGCGCCGGGCGCACCCTCCTCGGGACGGCTCGTGACGACCGTCGTGCCCGGCGAGCGCGGATTCGACCCGGCGCTCGGCTCGCTTCCCGCCGTCGACGACCTCCAGCGCGCCGAGGCGTGGGGCTCGCCCGAGGCGGCGGGGCTCCCCGCGCCCGAGGAGCCCGCGCCCGTGCTCACCGACGCGCTGCGCGCCAAGCTCGAGCGCGTGCCGGTCGCCGGTCTCTCCCAGCAGCTGCGCAGACGCGGGCTCGACAACGTGACGATCGACGGGGTACATCCCGTCCACCCCGGCGCCAAGCTCGTCGGCACGGCGCGAACGCTCCGATTCGTCCCGAACCGCGAGGACCTCTTCGCCGCGCACGGCGGCGGCTACAACGCTCAGAAGCGCGCCTTCGACACGGTCGGCCCCGGCGAGGTGATCGTGATCGAGGCCCGCGGCGAGTCGGGCTCCGGCACGCTCGGCGACGTGCTCGCCATCCGCGCCCACGCCCGCGGCGCCGCCGGCATCGTCACCGACGGCGGCGTGCGCGACTACGACGCGGTCGCCGCGGTCGGCATCCCCGTCTACACGGCCGGCGCTCACCCGGCGGTCCTCGGTCGCAAGCACGTTCCCTGGGAGCACGACGTCACGATCGGCTGCGGCGGCACGACCGTGCAGCCCGGCGACATCCTCGTCGGCGACGCCGACGGCGTGATCGTCCTGCCGCCCGCGCTCGCCGAGGAGGTCGCGGATGCCGCGCTCGCCCAGGAGGACGAGGACGCCTGGATCGCGGCCCGCGTCGCCGAGGGTCACCCGGTCGAGGGCCTGTTCCCGCTGAACGCCGAGTGGCGGGCGCGCTACGAGGACGAGCGCGGGCGATGACCGAGACGACGCTGGCGGCGAGCAAGTCCGAGCGCGCCTACGACTGGCTGCGCGCCCGCATCGTCGGACGCGAGTACCACGCCGGGCACCGCCTCGTGCTCGGCGCGATCGCCGACGAGCTGGGCATGAGCGTCGTCCCCGTGCGCGAGGCGATCCGCCGCCTCGAGGCCGAGGGGCTCGTGAGCTTCGAGCGCAACGTGGGCGCACGCGTCGCCTACCTCGACGAGCGCGAGTACGTGTTCGCGATGCAGACGCTGGGTCTCGTCGAGGGGGCCGCGACCTCGCTGTCGGCGCCACTGCTCTCCGCCTCCGACCTCGAGCGGGCGCTCGATGTCAACGAGCGCATGACCATCCTCCTCGACGACTTCGACCCGCACGAGTTCACGGTCCTCAACCAGCAGTTCCACTCCGTGCTCTACGAGCCGTGCCCGAACCCGCACATCCTCGACCTCGTCCACCGCGGGTGGGGTCGCCTCGCGAACCTGCGCGACACCACCTTCGCGTTCGTGCCGGGGCGCGCCCACCACTCCGTCGCCGAGCACGTCGAGATCATCGACCTCATCCGTGCCGGCGCGGACCCGATCGAGATCGAGCTCGCAGCCCGCAACCACCGCTGGCGCACGACGGACGCCTTCCTCGCCGCCCGGCGCCACGACTCCCCCCGCCCCACCGAATCGGAGGCATCATGACCGATACCGCTCCCCGTCTGGACGCCCGGCACGTGCCGGCGGACCTGCCCGACCGCATCCGGCACTACATCGACGGCGCCTTCGTCGACTCGGAGGACGGCGACACCTTCGAGGTGCTGGAGCCGGTCTCCAACGAGGTCTACGTCCGGGCCGCCGCCGGCAAGAAGGCCGACATCGACCGCGCCGTCGCGGCCGCGAAGCGTGCGTTCGACGAGGGTCCCTGGCCGCGCATGCTGCCCCGCGAGCGCTCCCGCGTCCTCCACCGCATCGCCGACATCGTGGAGTCGCGCGACGCCCGGCTCGCCGAGCTCGAGTCCTTCGACTCGGGGCTGCCGATCACGCAGGCGCTCGGTCAGGCACGCCGCGCCGCGGAGAACTTCCGGTTCTTCGGCGACCTGATCGTCGCCCAGGCCGACGACACCTTCAAGGTGCCGGGACGTCAGATCAACTACGTCAACCGCAAGCCGATCGGTGTGGCGGGCCTCATCACCCCGTGGAACACGCCGTTCATGCTCGAGTCGTGGAAGCTCGGCCCCGCGCTCGCCACCGGCAACACGGTCGTGCTCAAGCCCGCCGAGTTCACCCCCCTGTCGGCATCGCTGTGGGCCGGGATCTTCGAGGAGGCCGGGCTGCCGCAGGGCGTGTTCAACCTCGTGAACGGACTGGGCGAGGATGCCGGGGACGCGCTCGTGAAGCACCCCGACGTCCCGCTCATCTCCTTCACCGGTGAGAGCCGTACGGGGCAGATCATCTTCGGCAACGCGGCCCCGCACCTCAAGGGCCTGTCGATGGAGCTCGGCGGCAAGAGCCCCGCCATCGTGTTCGCCGACGCGGACCTCGACGCCGCGATCGACGCCACGATCTTCGGCGTGTTCTCGCTCAACGGCGAACGGTGCACGGCGGGCAGCCGCATCCTCGTGCAGCGCGAGGTCTACGACGAGTTCGTCGAGCGTTACGCGGCGCAGGCCCGGCGCGTCGTCGTGGGCTACCCGCACGACCCGAGGACCGAGGTCGGGGCGCTCGTGCACCCGGAGCACTTCGCGAAGGTCATGGGCTACATCGAGATCGGCAAGGGCGAGGGACGCCTCGTCGCCGGTGGCGGCCGGCCCGACGGCTTCGCCTTCGGCAACTTCGTGGCCCCGACGGTGTTCGCCGACGTGCCGCCCACGGCCCGCATCTTCCAGGAGGAGATCTTCGGCCCCGTCGTGGCGATCACCCCGTTCGACACGGACGAGGAGGCCCTCGCCCTCGCGAACGACACGAAGTACGGCCTCGCCGCATACGTCTGGACCAACGACCTGAAGCGCTCCCACAACATCGCCCAGAGCATCGAGGCCGGCATGGTCTGGCTCAACTCGAACAACGTGCGCGACCTGCGCACCCCGTTCGGCGGCGTCAAGGCGTCGGGGCTCGGCCACGAGGGCGGGTACCGCTCGATCGACTTCTACACCGACCAGCAGGCGGTGCACATCACGCTCGGCGAGGTGCACAACCCCACGTTCGGCAAGCAGGACCGCTAGGCCCTCTCCCGAGGACCCGACCAGAGAGCAAGGACGCTGACATGACCACACGCGACGACATGACCCTCACCTCTTCCGGCTTCTACGTGTCGCAGGAGGCCCCCATCACGACCGACGACCCGGTCCCGACGCCCTCGGCGCCCGCGCCCGACATCCTGCGCTGCGCGTACATGGAGCTCGTGGTGACCGACCTCGCCGCCTCGCGGCGGTTCTACGTCGACGTGCTGGGGCTGACGGTCACCGAGGAGGACGAGAGCACGATCTACCTGCGCTCGCTCGAGGAGTTCATCCACCACAACCTCGTGCTGCGCCAGGGACCGGTCGCCGCCGTCGCCGCGTTCAGCTACCGCGTGCGCTCGACCGAGGACCTCGACCGAGCCGTCGCCTTCTACACCGAGCTGGGCTGCGACGTCCGCCGCAACCCGGACGGCTTCACGAAGGGCATCGGCGACTCGGTGCGCGTCGTCGACCCGCTGGGCTTCCCGTACGAGTTCTTCCACGACGTCGAGCACGTCGAGCGTCTCGCCTGGCGCTACGACCTCTACACCCCCGGCGCGCTCGTGCGCCTGGACCACTTCAACCAGGTCACCCCCGACGTCCCCCGCGCGACGAGGTTCATGCAGGACCTCGGCTTCCGGGTGACCGAGGACATCCAGGACGAGGAGGGCACGGTGTACGCGGCCTGGATGCGCCGCAAGCCCACCGTGCACGACACGGCCATGACCGGCGGCGACGGACCGCGCATGCACCACGTCGCGTTCTCGACGCACGAGAAGCACAACATCCTCGCGATCTGCGACAAGCTGGGCGCGCTGCGCATCTCGGACCGCATCGAGCGGGGACCCGGGCGCCACGGCGTCTCGAACGCGTTCTACCTGTACCTGCGCGACCCCGACGGCCACCGCGTCGAGATCTACACCCAGGACTACTACACGGGCGACCCCGACAACCCCGTCGTCACCTGGGACGTGCACGACAACCAGCGTCGCGACTTCTGGGGCAACCCCGTGGTCCCCAGCTGGTACACCGAGGCCTCGCTCGTCCTCGACCTCGACGGCAACCCGCAGCCGGTGCGCGCCCGCACGGACTCCAGCGAGATGGCGGCCACGATCGGTGCGGACGGCTTCAGCTACACCCGCGCCGGCGAGGACGAGTCCCTCCCCGCGTGGAAGCAGGGCGAGTACAAGCTGGGCCACCAGCTCTGACGCCCGATGGAGCGAACCGGATGTTGACCCCCGCACAGATCGAGCAGATCGCCGGCGAGCTCGCCGACGCCGACCGCGACCACACCGTGGTCCCCCGCATCACGGCGCGCTTCCCGGAGGCGACGATCGAGGACTCCTACACCATCCAGCGGGTCTGGCGCGACCGGCAGCTCGCCGCAGGGCGCCGGCTCGTGGGCCGCAAGATCGGGCTCACCTCCAAGGCGATGCAGCAGGCGACGGGGATCACCGAGCCCGACTACGGCGTCATGTTCGACGACACGGTCTACCCCTCCGGCTCCGAGATCCCGGTCGCGCACTTCTCGAACGTGCGCATCGAGGTGGAGCTCGCCTTCGTCCTCGCCGCCCCGCTCGAGGGACCCGGTGTGACGCTCGAGGACGTCCTGGCCGCGACCGACCACGTCGTCCCCGCACTCGAGGTGCTCAACTCGCACATCGAGCTCGAGGGGCGCACGATCGTCGACACGATCAGCGACAACGCCGCCTACGGCGCCATGGTGCTCGGCGACACCCGCAGGAAGGTCGACGAGATCGACCTCCGCTGGGTGCCGGCACTGCTGGCGCGCAACGGCGAGATCGAGGAGACGGGTGTCGCCGCGGGCGTCCTGGGGCACCCCGCGACGGGCGTCGCGTGGCTGGCCGACAAGTTCCACCAGCATGGTGCACGCTTGGAGGCGGGTGAGATCATCCTGGCGGGCTCGTTCACGAGGCCGATGTGGGTCGGCCGCGGCGACGAGGTCCGCGCCGACTACGGACCGATGGGAGTCGTGGAATGCCGCTTCATCTGAGCCCGACCCTCCGCGACCGGCTGACTGCGGCATCCGGACCGCTGGCGGGGATCTGGGTGTGCTCGGGCTCTCCGCTCGTGGCGGAGATCTGCGCCGGCTCCGGGATGGACTGGACGCTCATCGACATGGAGCACTCCCCCAACGGGCTGGAGTCCGTGCTCGCGCAGCTGCAGGCGGTCGCCGCGTACCCGATCACGCCGGTCGTGCGCGTTCCCGTCGCCGACACGGTCGTGATCAAGCAGGTGCTGGACCTCGGCGCGCAGAACCTCCTGGTGCCCATGGTCTCGTCGGCGGAGGAGGCCCGTCGGGTCGTCGAGGCGGTGCGCTATCCGCCGCGCGGACGTCGCGGCGTGGGCTCGGCGCTCGCCCGGTCCGCGCGATGGAACCGGGTCGAGGACTATCTCGCGAACGCCGATGCGCACGTGTCGCTGTTCGTGCAGGTCGAGACCGTCGCGGCCGTCGAGGCGGCGGGCGAGATCGCCGCGGTGGACGGGGTCGACGGGGTGTTCGTGGGGCCGAGCGACCTGGCGGCGTCCATGGGACTGCTGGGTCAGCAGACGCATCCGGATGTCGTGGCCGCCGTGCGCCGTGCGTTCGACGCGGTGCGCGCAGCCGGCACGCCGGTCGGGGTCAACGCCTTCGATCCCGTCGCGGCCGACGACTACGTCGCGGCCGGAGCGTCGTTCCTGCTGGTGGGCGCCGATGTCGCGATCCTCGCGCGCGGGTCGGAGGCTCTCGCCGCGCGCTGGTCGGCTCCGTCGGCCTCCCCCACCGCGTCCTACTGACCCCGATTTTCAGCGAGACCAGTCCGCCGCGCCGAGACCAGCGGGTAACCCACCGGTCTCGGCGCGCGGGACTGGTCTCGCGGTCAGCGGCTGGCGGTCAGCGCGCGACCGGCTCCCCGCAGGAGCCGCACACACCCGTGGGCGGCACCTCCATGAAGCACGTCGGGCACACCGCGCGCGGACGCTCGACCACGGCGGGACGTCGCGGCGCCCGCTCGGCGCGCGGCTCCGCGGCACGCGAGCCCGCACGTCCGTGCGCAGCGCGCGCCGCCGGAGCAGTCACCGCGGGAGCGGCCACGACCGCCGCGGGCACGTGCTCGGCGCAGTAGAAGCGCACGTAGCCGCCGTGGTCGCGAGGGTGTCGATGCTTGTAGGCGAGCAGCTGCTCGCGGGCCACCGCATCCGCCGTCGGGCCGCAGGCGACGCAGCGCGCGGGCTCTCCCGGCACGAGCTCGGCGAGCACGACGGGCACCTCGAAGGCGAGCGTGTCCCGCCAGTCCGACCCAGAGTTCACCCGCACGACGCTCTCCTCCCGGTACGGCGACGACATCGCCCCGGCGAGTTTACGCGTCCCGGGTGAACGGCGGGTCACGGCTCAGCCGGGCAGGTACCGCCGCTCCCACCCGGACGCGGTGCGCACGTACTCGACACGGCGACTGGCCGCATCCGGATTCGCCACCCAGAACAGCAGACGGTGCGGCCGGACGCCGTAGCCCACCCACTCGGCGGGCTGGGCCGGCTCGGGGTGCTCCTCGCGGAACGCCGCCCACGTCGCCTCGCGGGTGGCCAGCGGCATCCGCGCGTACTCGAAGGTGTTCTGCCACGCCAGCTGCTTCAGATACGGCGAGCGCCGCCGGAACGCGTCCGACAGCTCCTCCTCGGATGCCGGCAGCGCCGTCCCCTGCACGACCAGCTGCCGCGAGAAGTCGGGCCAGAGCACGGTCAGCGACACCCGCGGATCCGCCCGCAGATCCGTCACCTTGCGACTGCGCGCATCCGTGTGGAAGAAGAAGCGCTCACCGTCGAACTCGCTGAGCAGCAGCGTGCGGCTGCGGGGGAAGCCGTCCGCGTCGATCGTCGCGACGACCATCCGCATCGGGTCCTCGTCCGGTCCCGGCAACCAGGACGCCGCGAGAGCGGCGGGGTCGTCGGCGGGGGCGTCCCCCTGCACGGGATCGGCCTCGAAACGCGCCATGGTCATCTCCTCGATTCCGTAGGGTGCGTCCGCCTAGGCGAACTCGAACCCGTCGATCTCCGTCAGCGCCTCCGTGACGAACCGCACCGCGCCGGCGAACAGCGCGGACCCCGCCTCGGCGTTGGCGCCCGTGGGGTCGCCGATGACGCCGCTCGGCCCGAAGTCGTCGCTCGTCCACCCGAACATGACGGGCTTGCCGTTGAAGCCGATGTGCCGCATCCCGGCGATCCTCTCCGGCACGTTTCGCGGCGGGAACGGCTCGCGCACGAGGTGCGGTGCGATGTGCATCACGACGGATGTCTCGGCGAAGCCGGCGTGGATGCCCTGGCCGAGCTCGTCGGGCCGCCCGTCGTGACCGTCGCCCGCGCCGCCGATGCTCGCGGGCATCGAGAACGATCGGAGCCCGAATCGGCGGTGCAGCTCGCGGTTGGCCCAGCCGAGGAGCATGACGTTGCCGCCGTGCCCGTTGACGAACGCCACAGTGCGGGCGGGCGTCATCGCGATCGACCGCCCGATCTCGACCAGCTGGTCGAGCAGCGTCGTGCCCTCCAGCCACAGCGTTCCGGGGGCCCAGTGGTGCTCGTCCGACTTGCCGTACGACACGGTCGGCAGGAGCCACGCGTCCACCCCCGCGGCCGCCGCGCGCTCGACGGCGGCGGATGCCACCGTCTCGGCGACGAGGGCATCGGTCGACAGCGGCAGGTGCGGCCCGTGGTGCTCGATCGCGCCGATCGGCACGACCGCGATGGAGCGATCGGTGAGGGTCTCGTTCAGCGCGGGCCCGGGCAGGTCGGCCCAGCGACGCGACGCGGCGGTCATCGCGACGCCTCCGCCGGGAAGGATGCCGCAGGTCGCAGGACGAGACGGATGTCGCAGCGTTCGGGCGTGATCGTGCGACGCCCGCGCCATTGTGCGACGGTGACCCCGGTCATCGGATCGCTCCCTTGGTCGGGCCCGCGTACTCGGGATTGAGCTTGCCCGGGTTGAGGAGGCCGTCGGGGTCGGTCGTGCGGGCGAGCTCGACCGTCTCCTCGAGCCGGAAGTCGACGTTCCACTGATGCGGGTTGTGCACGCCGACGCCGAGCTCGCCGAGCCGCTCGATGCCCTCGTACACCGCCTCGGGGCTCTCGTAGACGCCCGCGAGCATCCCGATCGGCGCGGTGTGGCCGGCCTCGATGTGCAGGAGGCCGCCCGGGTACACCGCGTGCACCTCGTCGATCCGATCGACGAGGGCGTCGCCGGAGACCTCGACGTGGAAGTAGACGCCGGGCTCGGACTTCTGCAGCCACTCGATCGGGTGGTTGTAGCTGAGCACCGACAGCGCGGCGGAGGCCTGCGGTCCCTCGCGCACGTCCTCGATGCGGCCGCCTGCTCCCTCGATGACGGCGGTCGCCATCGCGAGGATCGCGGGATCGGCGATCATCCGCAGCGAGCTGCGGCCCTCCGGGAAGGCCGGGTCCGGCGGCAGCTGCGCCGTGATGTGCACGGTGTCGGCCGAGACGAGCCGCGGCGCGGGCTGGAGCCGTCCGAGCTCGCGCAGCACCGAGAGGGAGCCCGCGAAGTCGGGGAACGAGGCGTAGAGCCCCCGCCAGTCCTGGAGCGGCTCGAGGCGCACGGTCGCCCGGGCGATGATCCCGGCCGTGCCGTAGTTGTGCACGAAGCCGTTGGCCTCTTCGCCCTCGAGGTGGAGGAGAGCGGGGGCCGAGGCCGGCGTCACGACGTCGAGCGCCACGACGAACCCCATGTGGTTGGCCCCGTGGGCGATGGTCCCGGTGCCGCCGGAACCACCGGCGAGGAAGCCGCCGACCGTGGTGTGCACGGTCGAGGGGTACATCCACAGCTCCTGACCGGCCTGGCGGGCGGCCTGCTCGAGCGCGTTCATGGGGGCACCGGCATCCGCCGTGATGAACCCCTCGCCGACCTCGACGATCGTGCGGGCGCGGGACGTGTCGAGCACGAGGCCGCCCTGCATCGGGATCGCCTGGCCGTAGTTGCCGGTGCCCTTGCCGCGGGGCGTGATCGGGACGCCGTGGCGGACTGCGAGGCCCACGACGGCGCCGATCTCCTCGGCCGTGGCGGGGAAGGCGACGAGGTCGGCGACGCCGAGCGGCAGGAGCTCGGCGATGATCGGCGACATCCTCGCGCCGTCGACGGACGCCTTCTCACGCTGACGGAGATCGGATGAGACCCCGCGGGGTCCGAGCAGCTCCCTGAGCTCGGCTTCGAGGGCGTCGTAGTCGGGTCTGGTCATGGTGGTCCTCCATCGCAGTGCATCTCCCGACGAAGGGGCGCGGTGAGCCGGGTGATGAGTCACTCGCCGCGCTGGCTGTGCCGAGACCATGATGCGCGCTGCATGTTTCAGCCGTGCAACACGCCGTTTTCCGGATGCGGTCGCGTCAGCCGATCGCGAGCCAGCGGCTCGTGCGGGTGTCCGCCACGATCGCGCCGCGACGGATCACGAGACGATCGGCCGGTGCATCCGCGACCGCCTCGACCAGCGAGCCGGCCCGGATCGCGAGGAGGTCGGCGGGCGCGCCGGGGACCACGCCGGCCGCGGGAAGCCCCATGACCTCGCGCGCCCCGGTCGAGACGGCGACGTAGGCCTCGTCGACCGTCAGGTGGGATGCCGCCACCAGCAGCATTGCCGTCTCCAGCGCATCGCTGCGTCCGAGCGGGTTGAACGGGTCGCGCACGTTGTCGGCACCGGCCGCGAAGCGCGCGCCCGCGGCCCGCAGCGCGCGGGCCGGCGCGATGCCGCGCGGCGTCGCGACCTCCTCCCCCCAGCCCTGCAGGTACAGGTTCGTGATCGGGTTGGCGATGATGCCGATGCCGCTGGCGACGACACCCGCGATCACCTCGTCGCGCGCGCCGACGTCCAGCGTCCCGAGCCGGACGCAGTGCCCGGCGGACCGGTTCTGCGCCCATCCGGCCGTGCGGCGCGCGTAGGCGCCGAGCGTGACCGCCGCGGCGAGTCCCTCGTCGGTGTGCAGGTCGACCGGCACGCCGCGCCGCTCGGCGACGTCGAGCAGCCGGTGGAGGTCCGCGATCGGGTCGTCGGCCAGGTGGGAGGCGCCCCCGACGACGTCCGCGCCCGCGTCCAGCGCGGCCTCCAGGTGCGCCGTCGGGACGTCGGGACCGGCGAGCGCGACGATCTGGATGTCCAGGAGATCGTGGAGCTGCTCGCGGACCGCCACGAGCGCCTCGATGCCGCGCAGCGGCGCCTCGCCGAGGAGCACGTCGACGTGCGTGCGGATCGCGGTCGTGCCGGCGGCCAGCATCCGCAGCGCCTGCGTGCGGGCGCGCGCCTCGACGTCCGCCGTCGTCATGGTCGCGGCGTATCCGCGCCACGCCGCGATCGCCGCGCGCAGGTCTCCCATCGGCGGGCGGATCGCGTCCCAGCTGAGCGCTTTGTCGAGGTGCGCGTGGGGCTCGGCGGTCGCGGGCAGCAGCAGGTGACCGCTCAGGTCCAGGTCGGCGCCGGTGAGCGATCCCGCCGTCTCGACCGCGACGATCAGGCCGTCCTCGATGACGACGTCGGCCGCGCGACCGTCGGACAGCGTGGCACCCGTCAGCGTGCGCACCGCTCGTGCTGTCGGCATCCCCGTCTCCGTTCCCGGGGCGCCGCGGAGCGCCCCGCCCCACCGTAGCCGCCTCCGCACGGGCGTGGTCACACGCTCGCGGGTGTGATCTGGCCGACACATCCGGGTACTACCGTGACCGGGTGAGTTACTTCAGCGACGTCGAACGCGACCTCGTGGTCGCCGAGCGCACAGACCTCGCCGACGGCGTGGTCGCGCTCGACCTCGTGGCCCACAACGGCCGCGACCTGCCCGCGTGGACACCCGGCTCCCATGTCGACCTGATCCTCGGGCCCGGCCTCGAACGCCAGTACTCGTTGTGCGGAGACGCCGAGGACCGCACGCGCTGGCGCGTCGCCGTCCTGCGCGAGACGGCCGGCCGCGGCGGCTCGATGCGCGTGCACGACGAGGTCGTGGTGGGTCAGCGGCTCCGGGTCCGCGGGCCGCGGAACCACTTCGCGTTCGAGCCCGCCCCCGGGATGCGTTACCGGTTCGTGGCGGGCGGGATCGGCATCACGCCGATCCGTGGGATGGTGCGGGCGGCGGAGGCCGCGGGCGCGGACTGGACGCTGGACTACGCGGGCCGCTCGCGGTCGACGATGGCGTTCGCGACCGCGCTGACAGAGGCGTTCGGCGACCGCGTGCACGTGCACGCCGCCGACGAGGGCGGGCGGCTGGACGTCGCCGGCTTCGCGGCCGGGCTCGAGGAGACCGACGCCGTCTACGTGTGCGGGCCGGCGCGGCTGATCCAGGCGCTGGAGTCGGCGGTGCCGGAAGGCCGCCTGCACGTCGAGCGGTTCGAGGCGAAGGAGTTCGGCGCGCCGGTGTGGCCGGAGCCGTTCGAGGTGGAGCTGGCGACATCCGGGGAGATCGTGACGGTCGCCCCGGAGCAGTCGGTCCTCGAGGCGATCGAGGAGCAGGCTCCCGACACGCTCGTGCTCTCGAGCTGCCGCCGCGGCACCTGCGGGACCTGCGAGGTCGCGGTGCTGGAGGGCGAGGTCGAGCACCGCGACTCGGTGCTCACCCCGCTCGAGCAGGAGGGCGACACGATCATGATGATCTGCGTGTCCCGCGCGGCCTGCCCGCGCCTCGTGCTGGACCTCTGACCCGGTCCCCGTTCCCGGCCGTCCCGCCCGGCGGATCGGGCTCCGTCTCCCCGACGCCGCGACCGAGGGCAGGATGTCGACGGCACGGGCCGCGCGGAGCGGACCGTCACGCCGACGCGGCCAGCCGGCGGCGCAGCCCCGCCACCAGCGCCCGCTCGTCGACGCCCACCAGCCGGTAGTCGCGCACCACGACGCGGCCTCCCACCACGACGTGGCGGGGCCGGCGCCCGGGGGCCGCCCAGAGGAGCCCCGCGACCGGATCGGCGACGCCCGCGTCGGCGACGCCGGAGACATCCCACACGCACAGGTCGGCGCGGGCCCCGATGCGCAGATGGCCGATGTCGTCCCGCCCGAGCCCGGTCGCCCCGCCCGCCGTCGCCATGCCGAGCACGGTGCGCGCCGCGAGCGGCGTGCCGACCAGGCCCGAGACCTGCATCGCCAGCCGCGCGTCGGCCAGCAGATGGCCCGCGTCGTTGGAGCCGCCGCCGGAGGTCCCCAGGCCGACCGCGATCCCCGCCTCCTGCAGCGCGGCCACCGGCGCGATCCCCCAGCCCATGGGGACGTCGCATCCGGGCGCGTGGGTCGCCGTCACCCCGGCCGTCGCGAGGCGCGAGATCTCCGCGGGCTGCACGTCGCACAGATGCGCGATCGTGACGTCGGGCGCGAGCCAGCCCCACTCCTCGAGCAGGTCGAGCGGGCGCCGGCCGTACCGTTCGAGCGCGATCTCGGTGTCGACCTGCTCGTTGGCCTGCGTCCGGCGTCGGAGGCCGTGGCGCGCCGCGACCTCGCCGAGCCGGCGGAACGTCGCCTCGGAGTCGGAGTGGACACCCGCCGGACCGACGGCGACCTGCAGCATGCCGTCCGCCGTCGCCCCGCCGGCCCCGGGCGCGAACGAGGACACGATCGCCTCGGCGCTCTCGGCCGCGAGCCCGGGGTCGTCGCGCGCGGTGCCGCGGACGAAGACGAGGCGCGCGCCGAGCGCGCGTGCCGCCTCCGCGATCGCCTGCGCGATCGCGACCGTCTCGCCCACCGGGTCGGCCGACCCCTCGGGCGAGGGCCAGTTGAGCTGGTGGTCCGCGACCGTGGTCACCCCGCACAGGAGCGACTCGGCGAGCCCGACGGAGGCGGTCGCCGCCACGAGCGATGCGTCGATGCCCGCCCGCGCGTAGGCGCTCGCCATGGCGGGAAGCCACTCGCGCATGGGGACGCCGCGCGTGTCCGGCAGCGTGCGGAACCCGCTCTGCAGGAGATGGTGGTGGGCGTTGACGAGTCCCGGCGTCACGACGGCGCCGGAGACATCCAGCTCCTCGGTCGACGCGTCGGCGGATGCGGCGATCCGGCCATCCGCCCCGATGGCGAGGTCGCCGCGGGTCTCGACGCCGCTGTCCACCCAGATGTGTGCGGCATCCTTCAGCACGAGCATCAGGCGATGCTCGCAGACCCACATGACGGGCACGTTTCGCGGGCGGCCGTAGGCTGGTCGATCATCCGAGGGGACACCGTCATGCGCGAACTCAGGCCGGCCGCAGGGGTCGGATTCGCGGCGGACGTGCGCGTGGACACGGATCAGGAGTGGGGGCGGTTCGCCCCGTCCTCGGCCGAGCGCGCGGCGCTGGCCGCACTCGGCGATGGGCTCGGGGTGCGGATCCGGCCCGCACGCCTCCGGCTCGCCGACGGCAGCCGCGTGGAGATCGACGGGGCATCCGAGGACGGCGCCGTCGTTGTGCAGCTCCCGCTGCGCGGCGGCGAGTTCACCTCGCAGCACCGGAACAAGATCATGGCCGACATGTTCAAGCTGAGCTGGCTCCGCGAGCATGCCGCTCCGGGCGCGCGCTGCGTGCTCTGCGTGAGGGAGAACGCCCGCGGCGCCTTCCGCGGGGGCGGCTGGCTCGCGCGGGCGGCGACGGACTCCGGCATCGAGGTCATCGAGTGGGACGACGCCGGTCTGCGCACGCTCGTGCCGGACCGTCGCGGCTGACCGGCTCGGTTTGCCACCCCCTCGCCGGATGGGCTATCGTCTGGGTCACTTGCGTGGACCTCCGCCGGGCCACCGCGAACACGTTCGCCCGGCACGCTTTCCATGGCCGTCGATCCTGTCTCGATTTCCTGGAGGCCTCATGGTCTGCTCCACCCCGACAACCGCCGAACGACGCCGCGTCGCGGGACACCGCGCATGAGCGCCACCGAGTACGGCGTCTTCCTCCCCAACGCCTCCGGCGGCTGGCTCATCTCCGAGTCCGCCCCGTATCCGCCCGCCTCCTACGACTACAACCGGCGCGTCGCCGTGCTGGGCGAGCAGATCGGCCTCGACTTCGTCATGGCGATGGCCAAGTGGCGCGGCTTCGGCGGCACGACCGACCACTGGGGCGAGACGCTCGAGTCGGTGACCATGATGGCCGGGATCGCCGAGGCGACCTCGCGCGTCAAGATCTGGGCGACGATCCACGCCAACATGCAGAATCCGGCGTTCGCGGCGAAGGTCTTCGCCACGCTGCAGCAGGTCAGCGGCGGCCGTGCGGGCATGAACATCGTCAACGGCTCGTACATCGACGAGTTCGAGCAGATGGGCATCTGGGACCCCGACATGACCCATGCCGAGCGGTACCGGATGACCGAGGAGTGGACCCGGCTCGTGCTGCGGCTGTGGACGGAGGACAGCGTGACCGAGGAGGGCGAGTTCTTCACCCTCCGCGACTGTCAGTCGCGACCGCACCCGACTCCGCTCCCCGAGCTCATCAGCGCCGGCCGGTCGGAGAGCGGCCGCGCGTTCCAGGCCCGGTACGCGGACGGCGCGTTCCTGGCCGCCGAGAGCCTGCAGGAGATGGCGGCCTACTCCCGCGACGTGCACGAGCGCGCGGCCTCCCAGGGGCGCACGGTGCGGACGTACTCGATGCTGACGGTCGTCCTCGGCGAGACGGATGCGGCCGCCGCCGAGCGTGCCGCCTCCTACGCCGCCGGGATCGACCGCGCGGCGCTGGCGAACATGCGGCGATCGTGGGGATGGGACGCCCAGCGCGCGCTGTCGTGGGCGACCGACGCAGAGGGCGAGGAGGCGTTCCAGACACCGTACGTGACCGGCTCCCCCGCGACCGTCGTCGAGCGGATCCGCGAGCTCGTCACGGGAGCGGAGCTGGACGGGCTCATGCTGATCTTCCCCGACTATCTGGAGGACATGCCGCTCTTCGGCGAGACGGTGCTGCCCGCGCTGCGCACGACGCCGGACGGGAGCGCATCCTCGTGAACGCCTCGCCCGACGCGCTCCGGACGCGCCAGCTCTCCGCGCTGCGGGCGCGCGCCGGCCGCGGCGCACTGCTCGTCGTCGATGTCCAGCGCTCCTTCGCCGACCCCGAGTTCGTGGCGCCCTACGGCCTGGGCGAGGACGATCTCGCACGGCTGGACGCCGCGGTCGCGCGCTGCGAGCGACTCGTCGCCGAGGCCCGCGAGATCGGCGTGCCCGTGATCTGGCTCGAGCTGGAGAGCGGCCCGGGCGCGCACTGGAGAGCGAGCTCCTGGCTCACGCTCGGCGACGCGGCGGCACCGCTGATCAACGCGCCCTGCGTCGCCGGCACGGTCGGCGCCGACTGGTACCGTCTGAGCCCCCTGGCGGGCGAGAAGCGGATCCGCAAGCACCGCTACAGCGGGTTCGTGGGCACGGATCTGGAGAGCCACCTCGCCGCCTCGGGGGTCGAGTGGGTCGCCGTGGCCGGGCTGACGACCGAGTGCTGCGTCGCCGCGACCGCCTTCGACGCGTTCCAGCGCGATCTGCTGGTCACGATCCCCGCCGACGCGACGACCGCGTACGAGGCCGGCCTGCACGAGGCGACGCTCGCGGCGCTCGCCCTCAACGTCGCGCTCGTCGTGACCGGGGACGAGCTGGTCGGGCTGTGGCGGCGGGAGGCCACGGCATGAGCGGCGGCATCCACACCGCCTTCGATCTCTCCTTCACGCACACGGAGGGCCGCTGGGCCCGACCGGGCTCCTGGATCGGCCGCGACTTCCCGGACGTGCGGATGTTCCAGGAGATCGCCGTCACGGCGGAGCGGGCCGGGGTCGATCTGCTCTTCTTCGGCGACGGCAGCGGCATCCCCGACACCTGGCGCGGCTCCATCGCGCCCGCCGTGGAGTGGGGCATCCAGTGGCCGCGCCACGACATGAGCCCGATCGTGGCGGCGATGGCGGGAGTGACGAGTGAGATCGGCTTCGGGCTGACCTACTCCTCGACGTTCATGCACCCGTTCTACGTCGCGCGGCTGCTCAACTCGCTCGATCACGTGACCTCCGGCAGGATCGCGTTCAACGTGGTGGCCTCGACCCGCAGCGCGGATGCGGCCAACTACGGCTTCGACGAGCTCATGGCGCACGACGAGCGCTACGAGCGGATGGCGGAGTTCATCGGCGTGTGCCGGGCCCTGTGGCGCTCGGTCGAGCCGGATGCGATCCTCCGCGACCGCGCGACGGGGCGCTTCGCCGACCCGAGCAAGGTGCACCCGATCGACCACCGCGGGCGGTACTTCTCCGTCAAGGGTCCGCTCAGCGCCGTGCCGAGCCCCCAGATCGAGCCGGTTCTCGTGCAGGCCGGAGGCTCCCCCGCCGGGATCCGCACCTCGGCGGCCTTCGTCGAGCTCGCCTTCGGGTTCGGCGGCTCCGTGGCGGCGCAGCAGCGGTACCGGACGGCGCTCGACGAGGCGCTGACGGCTGCGGGCCGCGATCCGGCGCGGGTGGGCATCCTGTGGGCGACGCAGGTGATCGTGGCGCCGACGGCCGAGTCCGCCGCGGCGCGGCGCCGCGACATCCTCTCCTTCTGGGACGAGGAGGCCGTCGGCGCGCACCTCTCGCACAACGCCGGGTTCGATTTCTCCGGCCTCCCCCGCGAGTTCCGCCTGGGCGATCTGGCCGAGCGGATCCGCGCCGCGCAGGCGACCCCCGGAGGGCTCGTCGGGATGCTCGTCGACACCTACGGGGAGGACCACCGGATCAGCCGCGCGGACTTCTTCGAGCACGGCTGGCGGCACGCGACCGGCCTGGACCACACGCTCTGCGGCACGGCGGAGTCGGTCGCGGACGCCCTCGAGGAGAACTTCGCGGCGACCGGGGCCCGCGGCGGGTACATGTTCAGCTCCCCGCTGGCCACGCCGTCGGGGCTGGCGGATGTCGCCGAGCTGCTCCTGCCGGAGCTGCGGCGTCGCGGCGCGCTGGCGCCCCGTTCGGCGGGCTCCACCCTGCGCGAGCGTCTGTGCGTCTGATCGGGGCAGGTCGTGCACGCCCGCCCCGCGGCGCCTCGCCGTGGCTCGCGCTGACCGCGCTGTGCCTCGGCTTCTTCCTCCTGCTGCTGGACAGCACGATCGTCGCGGTCGCGATCCCGGCGATCTCGGCGGGCATGGGCGTCTCGACCGCTGCGACGGTGTGGGTCAACAGCGGATACCTGTTCGCCTACGCCGTTCCGCTGCTGTTCGCAGGGCGATGGGGCGACCGGACCGGCCCGCGCCGCGTCTATCTGATCGGCCTGGTGCTGTTCGTCGCGGCATCGGCCGCAGGCGGACTCTCCCCGACCCTGCCGCTGCTCACGCTCTCGCGCATCGCCCAGGGGCTGGGGGCGGCGCTCATGACACCGCAGACGCTCGCGATCATCCGTCGGAGCTTCGACCGGGCGGCGCTGCCGATCGCCCTGGGGATCTGGGGCAGCGTCGGCGGGGTGGCGGCAGCGGCGGGCCCCGTGCTCGGCGGGCTCCTCGTCGCCTGGCTGGGATGGCCATCGATCTTCCTGGCGAACGTCCCCCTCGGCGCTCTCGCGGTGCTGCTGACGCTGCTGTGGGTGCCCGATGTGCCCCGGACACGGGGAACGATCCCGGTCGCGACCGTCCTGCTGAGCGCCGCGGGGGTGTTCCTGGTCGTCCTGGGCATCCACGAGGCCGGCGCGTGGCCGGCGGACCGCTCCGCGGGGCTGGCCGCGGCCGGCGCAGCGCTCCTCGTCGTCGCGTTCGTCGTCCAGCCGCGGGCGCCGGAGCGGGCGCTCGTCCCGGCGCTCCTCGTGCGGCGACGCGCCTTCGTGCTGGCGACCGGCGCGGCGACCGGCGCGAGCTTCATCGTCGGCTCGGCGCTCGTGCCGATCATGGTCTCGCTCCAGGAGGACCAGGGGCTCGACGTCTCCCGGTCCACCCTCGCCCTTCTGCCGCTGGGCGTCGTCTCGGCGCTGACGGCGCCGGTGGCCGGCCGGAGCGTGGCACGATGGGGCGCGCGGCCGGTCGCGCTCCTGGGGGCCCTCGCGCTCACCGGCTCGATCCTCGGCTGTGCACTCGCGGTGCAGCAGCAGGCGGGACCCGTCCCGATCGCCGTGGCGATGGGGGTCTTCGGTCTGGGCAACTCGTTCGTGTGGTCGCCGCTGGCCACGACGGCCATGACGGCGGTGCCGACCGCGTATGCCGGGTCCGCATCGGGGGCCTACAACGCGACCCGGCAGGGCGGCGCGGTGATCGGCAGCGCCGTCGTCGCGGCGACGATCGCGGCATCCGGGCCCGCCGCCTCGCTGTGGGTCCTGGGCGCGGCCGGGGTGGCGACCCTGGTGTGCGCCGCCGGCATCCCCCGCGGCGCGGGGCGCACCCCGCCCATCGAGGATGCGGGAACGTCACCCGCGAACGGCTGAGGCCGGATGTCGCGTCCCCGGCCTCAGTGCATGACCATCCCGCCCGTGATGTTGAGGGCCTGCCCCGTCATGTAGCGCCCGTCCGCGGAGGCGAGGAAGAGCGCGAGCCCGGCGATGTCGTCCGGCATCCCGAGTCGTCCGAGGGGCGAGTAGCTCGACCACAGCGCGACCTGCTCGGGCGTGCGGGTGCCCGCCCCCATCTCGGTGAGCACGTACCCCGGGCATAACGCGTTCACGCGCACGTCGTGCTCCCCCAGCTCGAGGGCCGCGACCCGCGTCAGCGCGACGACCGCGGCTTTGGAGGCCGCGTAGGCGACCTGCCCCTCGCCGCCGGTCTTGGCCGCCATGGACGCGAGATTGATGATGGATCCGCCGCGTCCCGCGTCGATCATCGCGCGCGCGGCCGCCTGGATCGTGAGCAGCATGGAGCGGCTGTTGATGGCGAACACCTCGTCCCACTCCTCCGGCGAGGTCTCCAGCACGGATCCGAAGCGGAGGGTCCCGGCGTTGTTGACCAGCACGTCCACCCCGCCCAGCGACGAGATCGCGCTCGTGGTCGCCTCGTGCACCGCCCGCACATCGCGCAGGTCCACCTGGACGAAGCCGCCGCCGATCGCGGCGGCATGGACCTCGCCCTCCGCACGGAGGCGATCGAGGATGACGACGGCGGCGCCCTCCGATGCGAACCGCTGGGCGATCGCCGCGCCGATGCCGCGCGCCCCGCCGGTGACGATGACCTTCGCTCCCCCGAATCGATGGGACGGGGACGTTTCCACGGGCTTCGCTCCCGACACGGCTCTCCTCTCATCCGCGCTCTCGCACGACGTGACGAGTTCAGGATGTCAGCTGGGTCCGCGCCGTCCCCCGCGGAGCAAAAAGCTTTTACACGCCCGAAATAAAACGATTTAGATCGTGACTCGATTCCTTGTTAGCGTCCCCCTCACGCGCTCGACCCGAAGCCACATCCCCCGCGCGCAGGCACCACCCCATATCAGCCAGCCGACACATCGGCGCCGCATGGAAGGTCCCACCATGACGACATCCGTCTCCCGCTTCACCGCCACCCCGGCGATCGCTCTCGCCTCCCTCACCGCCCTCACCCTGCTGCTCTCGGCCTGCTCGGGATCCGCCGGCGATGCGCCCTCCGGCGACAGCAGCCTCATCAGCGCCGACCGCTGTGCCGAGAACAAGGCCGCCGGTCCGATCACCTTCCTCACCTCCTACAACTACGTCGCATCCCCCGGGCTCCTCGACGTCATCACCGCGAAGGAGCAGGGGCTGTTCGCCGACCTCTGCCTGGACGTCACGATCCAGCCGGGATCGAACAACGCCCAGCTCGTCAGCGCGGGCACGGCGCAGTTCGCGGGCGTCGGGAGCCCGTCCGATGTCATGGTCGCGATCGCCAACGGCGCCGACATCTCCGGCATCGCGACGTACGGGAACACGACCGCGAACAGCCTGCTGACGATGCCCTCGATCACCTCGCTCACGCAGCTCGAGGGGACGACGGTCGGATACAAGGGCGCCATCCCGCCGCAGATCTCGGCCATGCTCGCCGCCGCCGGCGTCGACAGCAGCAAGATCAACTGGGTCTCCGTCGGCTACGACCCCACGATCCTCCCGCAGGGGCAGGTCACCGGTCTCACGGCGTACAAGTCGAACGAGCCGCTCGTGCTCGCCGCCAAGGGCGAGAAGGTCACGGAGTGGGATCCGGCCAGCTACGACGTCAAGTCGGCGTTCAACACCCAGATCGTCAACAACACCTTCAAGAAGGAGCACCCGACCGCCGTCGAGGACTTCCTCCGCGCCAGCCTCCACGCGTACGGCTGGATCAACGAGTCGGATGACAACCTGACTCAGGCGTTGGGCTACGCCTCCGCCCTCTCCGACGCCGGCTACGACATGGATCTCAGCCGTGAGCGCTGGAAGACGGAGGTCGGACTCGTCGAGAAGACCCAGCCCGCCGACCTTCCGATCGGCGGCCAGAACGTCGCCCAGTGGACGCCGGAGGCCGACATGCTCGTGCAGTACAAGCTCGTCCCGTCGGCTCCCGACCTGAGCGCGGCGATCGACACGAGCTTCATCGACGCGATCTACACGGGGACGACGCTGATCTGGCCCGCCTCCTGATGAAGGCCTGGGTCCAGACCGGCTTCGGCGGACCGGAGGTGCGGCGACTGATCGAGGTCGCCGCACCCTCCGCCGCCCCGGACGAGGTCGTCGTGCGCACGCTCGCGCTCGCGCTGAACCGGCTGGACGTGCTGCAGCGGCGCGAGCCGGTCGTGGCGGGGATGTCGGTCCCCCACGTGGCCGGGATGGACCTGGTCGGCGAGGTCGTGACGGTCGGCTCGTCTCCGGAGAGCAGGCGGCTGCTCGGGGCGACGGTCCTCGTGGATCCGGTGGTCAGCTGCGGCGACTGCGACTACTGCCGCGCGAACACCCCGACGTACTGCTCCGCCTTCGCGACGATCGGCTCCACGCGGCCGGGCGGCATGGCCGAGCTCGTCGCCGTGCCCGCCCGCAACTGCACCGTCGTCGACGTGGATCCCGGAGACGACGCGCGCATCGCCGAGCTGGCGGCGCTTCCGGTGGCCTGCGCCACCGCGTGGCGGGGGCTGCTCGGCGCCGGCCGCCTGGAGGCGGGCGAGACGGTCGTGATCCCCGGCGCGGGGTCGGGGCTGGGCGCCGCCGGAGTGCAGATCGCCCTGTCCCGCGGAGCGAAGGTCATCACGATGGTCTCCGGAGCGGCGAAGGCCGTGCGCGCCGCAGGGCTCGGCGCGCACCACGTGATCGACCGCACGGCGACGAGCGACTGGGTCGCGGAGGTGCACCGTCTCACCGGCGGCGTCGGCGCGGACATGGTCTGGGACCACGTCGGCGGCGAGTTCCTCGGCGCGTCGCTGCGCGCGACGCGCCCCGGCGGGCGCGTCGTGCTCTCGGGCACCACCGCGGGCCTGGACATGCGCCTGCACCTTCCCGACCTGTACCAGCCGGGGCGCAGCATCCTGGGACACGGCAGCTACAGCCGCCAGGACATGTCGTCGGCGATCGCGGCGTTCACGGACGGGCAGTTCTCGGTCGTGCTCGACTCGGTCTGGCCGTTCGAACGGCTGGACGAGGCCGAGGCCCGGCTCGAGTCGAACGAGTTCTTCGGGAAGATCGTCGTGCGGGGGCCGGGCGCGGTCGTCGCGGCAGAAGGGCAGGAAACGCCATGAAGGAAGCAGTCACCTCGACCACGACGATCGATCTGCGCGGCGTGGGCAGGACCTACGTGAAGGGCAAGAAGTCCGTCACCGCCCTCACCGGCGTCGACCTGACGATCCGCCGCGGCGAGTTCGTCACCCTGTTCGGGCCATCCGGCTGCGGAAAGTCCACGCTGCTGCGGCTGATCGCGGGGCTCGACACCCAGACCTCTGGCGAGATCTCGGTCTTCGGCCAGACGCCGCGAACCGCGTCGCGCCACAAGGACATCGCGTGGATCCCGCAGTCCTCCGCGCTCCTGCCGTGGCTCGACATCCGGGCCAACGCCTCACTGTCCTCGATGGTGAACAAGAAGGCGGACCGGGCGGGTCTGACCTCCCGCCGGCCGGAGGACGCGGACGCCCTGCTGAAGGAGGTCGGACTCGGGGACTTCGCCGACTCCCGGCCCGCACAGCTCTCCGGCGGCATGCGCCAGCGAGCCTCCATCGCGCGCGGATTCGCCCAGGGGGCGCCCCTCATGCTGATGGACGAGCCGTTCTCGGCCCTCGACGAGCTCACGCGCGACACGCTGCGCATCCGGCTGCTCGAGCTCTGGGACCGCCACAAGAAGACGATCGTGTTCGTGACCCACTCCGCCGACGAGGCCGTGCTCCTCAGCGACCGGGTCGTGGTGATGAGCCCGCGCCCGGGGCGCATCCATCGCGTGGTGGATGTGGGGCTTCCACGCCCGCGGACGTGGGAGCTGACGGAGTCCCCCGAGTTCGTGGCGAAGGTCGCCGAGGTCAAACACGTGCTGTGGAGCGCGTGGGGAGGAGACGAATGAACGCCGACACGGCCCTGCGCGGCACTCCTCGTCGTCGTGCGTCGATCTCGGCACGCACGGGCGGCTGGCTGCTGACGGTCCTCGCCCCGCTCGTGCTGTTCGCCGTGCTCGCCGTGCTGTGGCAGTGGACGGCGAGCGTCTTCAAGAGCGTCCTCCCGCCGATCCAGGACATCCTGGCCGACATCGCGCGGCGTCCGCCGTTCTACCTGTCGAACCTCGGCGTCACGCTGCAGTCCGCGTTGCTCGGACTCCTCTTCGGCGTCGTGGTCGCGCTCGCCCTCGGGGCGGCCGTCGTGCACTTCCGGTTCCTTCGCGCGGCGATCATGCCCGTCGCGCTCCTCCTGAACGTCACCCCGATCGTCGCGATCGCCCCGGCGCTCGTGGTCGCCTTCGGGTTCAACGAGACGCCGCGGATCATCGTCGCAGCCCTCAGCGCCTTCTTCCCCATGCTGATCAACGCGATCGCCGGGCTGCGGGCGGTCGATCCCCAGGCACTGGAGGTCTTCGACGCGATGGCGGCCAGTCGCCGGGAGATCTTCTTCCGCCTGCGGGTGCCCTCGAGCCTGCCCTATCTGTTCGCCGGCGCGCGGCTGGCCATCACCGCCGCCATGGTGGGCGCGGTCGTGTCGGAGTTCAGCGGGTCCAGCAAGGGATTGGGGGCGGTGATCGTGACCGCGACGACATACCTCAACCTGCCGCAGATGTGGGCGGCGATCCTCTTCTCCGCTCTGACGACGCTCTGTCTCATGGGCCTGGTCGGCCTTCTGGAGCGGCTGATCGTGCGCTGGTAGCGTGTGCGACATATGCGTACATCGCAGCAGGGCCGCGGAGCCGTGACGCTCCGGGATGTCGCCGAGCACGCCCGGGTGAGCATCGCGACGGCGAGCAACGCGCTCACCGGATCGCGCAAGGTCAGCGACGCGAGCATCGCCCGCGTGCTCCGGTCGGCGAAGGAGCTGGGCTACCGGCGCAACGAGGCGGCGCGCAGCCTGCGCACGGGGCTCAGGAACACGATCGGGCTCGTGGTCCCGGATGTCACCAATCCGTTCTGGGGCGGCATGATCAGCACCGTGGAGCGCCTGGCCGGGCAGGCCGAGTTCCAGGTGGCGTTGACGAACACCGACTTCGATCCGCGGCGCGAGTCGACCGCGCTCGCCCGGCTGGCGAGCCGGGTCGACGGCGTCATGCTCTTCTCGACCCGGCCCGACGCGAGCGCCCTGCGCCCGCTCGTCGAGTCGGGGGTCCCGGTGGTCGCCTGCGACGAGGTGTTCGATGTGCCCGGCATCGGCGGCGCGTACTCCGACAACGAGGGCGGCGCCCGCCGGGCCGCCGAGCACCTCGTCGCGGCCGGCGGGACGGTGTTCGGCCTGCTCGAGGGGCCGTCGCGGCTCACGACCGCCGTGCAGCGACGGTCCGGCTTCCTCGAGGGCCTGCGGGCGCACGGGGTGGAGGCCCGACACATCCACCGCGAGAGCGCGGAGTACTCGTTCGAGGGCGGGCGCGAGGGCGTTCGTCGCCTCATCGAGCGGCACCCCGACGTGGACGCGCTCTTCGCGTGCACGGACAACCAGGCGATCGGGGCCATCTTCGAGGCGATCGATCTCGGCCGCGCCATTCCGGACGACCTGCTGGTCTGCGGGTTCGACGACATCAGCTGGTCCTCCCGCGTCTCCCCGTCCCTCACGACCGTGCGGCAGGACGCGGAAGGCATGGCGACGTACGCCGTCACGATGCTTCTCGAGATGATCGTGGACGGTGCGGCGCCGGAGGTGCGGGTGTTCCCCGTCGAGTTGATCGAACGCGGCACGACCAGACGCGACGCCGACACGGTCGCCGGCGGCTGACGGTTACTTTTGTGTAAAACGATTTAGAGAACGCTGGGCTCTCGACCGATCTCCCTCCAGGCTGGAGACGTCACGACCTCACGTGACCCGCCACCACGACCGGGAGACCGACATGACCACGCTCCGCCTCGGCGTCTTCGAGATCCTCACCCCCTCCAACGGGGTGCCGACCTGGCGTCACCCCGCCGGTCGGGCGTACCGCTACGACCAGGTGTCCTACTGGACCGGGCTCGCCCGCACACTGGACGACGCGGGCTTCGACTTCCTCTTCTTCGCCGACAGCTACGGCTATCCGATCGTCGACGGGGTCGTGCCCGAGGAGGTGATGACGCACGGCATCCTCTTCCCCGGCTACGACCCGATGCTGCTGGTGAGCGCCGCCTCCCAGGCCGCGCCGGGGCTCGGCATCGTGGTCACCTCGTCCACGTCGCTCGAGCAGCCGTTCCCCACGGCGCGACGCTTCGCCACGCTCGACCAGTTCACGAACGGGCACATCGGCTGGAACATCGTCACCGGCAGCACCGCCCAGGTCACGGAGGGCCTGTTCGGCATCACGCATGCCGACCACGATCGGCGTTACGACATCGCGGACGAGTTCGTGGACCTCTGCCGCACCCTGTGGGAGGACGGGTGGGACGACGGCGCGGTGGTCCGCGACCGCGAGGCCGACATGCTGATCGATCCGTCCCGCGTGCACGAGATCGCCTACCGCGGGACCCACTTCTCCAGCCACGGACTGTTCAAGGTGCCGCCGGGACCGCAGCGCACCCCGGTGCTCTTCCAGGCCGGCGCCTCGGGACGCGGGCGCGACTTCGGCGCGCGCAACGCCGAGGCGATGTTCATCCAGGGCCAGAACAAGGAGCAGGCGCTCACCGCATCCCGCGACATCCGAGCCCGCGTCGCCGCGGCAGGCCGCGACCCGCACGACATGCGCCTGCTGAGCGGCGTCACCGTGACGGTCGCGCCCACGAGCGAGGAGGCCCACCGCAAGCGACGCGAGCTGGAGGAGCTGTTCTCGATGGACGACGCCGCCGTGCTGTTCGCCGGCTTCACGGGGATCGACCTGCGCGGCCTCGACCCGGCGATGCGCATCGAGGACGTCGCGGGCACGGATCAGGGCCGGACGCCGCTCGATCGTTACCGCACGGTGTCCGGTGTGGAGACCGTGCGAGACGTCCTCGAGGCCTTCCGGGTGCAGGAACGCGGCTTCGTCGTGACCGGCTCCCCGCGGGAGGTGGCCGAGGAGCTCGTCGAGACGGCGGAGTTCAGCGACATCGACGGATACATGCTCGAACCCACGTTCGGCGACGACGGCGCCTACCGCGAGTTCATCGACCTCGTCCTGCCCGAGCTGGTGCGCATGGGCGCACGCCCCCGCGAGACGGATCGCGCGCTCACGCTGCGCGAGCGCCTCGGGTTCCCCGCCGGCGCACCGCGCTTCCGCCCCTCCTGACCGCGAGACCAGTCCGCGGCGCCGAGACCGGTGGTTTTCTCGCCGGTCTCGGCGCGCAGGACTGGTCTCGCGGTCTGATGACGGATCAGGATGCGGCGCGCTCGGCGGCCTCGACGACGTTCGTCATGAGCAGCGCCACCGTCATGGGCCCGACGCCGCCGGGGTTGGGCGAGAGCCAGCCGGCGACATCGGCGACATCCGGGGCGACGTCGCCGTAGACCTTCGACTTGCCGGTCTCCGGGTCGTCCTTGCGGGTGACGCCGACGTCGAGGACGGCGGCGCCGGGCTTCACATCGGCCGCGGTCACGAGGTGCGCGACCCCCGCCGCGGCGACGATCACATCGCCCTGGCGCAGGTAGCTCGGGAGGTCGACGGTGCCGGTGTGGGTCAGGGTGACCGTCGCGTTGATGTCGCGGCGCGTGAGCAGCAGCCCGATCGAACGCCCGATCGTCACGCCGCGACCCACGACGACGACGTGCTTGCCCGCGAGGTCGTAGCCGTTGCGGGTGAGCAGCTCGATCACCCCGCGCGGCGTGCACGGCAGCGGCGAGGTGATGGGGGTGTTCACGTTGAGCACCAGCCGGCCGAGGTTGGTCGGGTGGAGGCCGTCGGCATCCTTGTCCGGGTCGATGCGTTCGAGGATCGCGTCCGTGTCGAGGTGCTTCGGCAGCGGCAGCTGGACGATGTAGCCGTGGCACGCCGGGTCGGCGTTGAGCTCGTCGATGAGCGCCTCGACCTGTTCCTGCGTCGCATCGGCGGGCAGCTCGCGCTGGATCGAGTTCATGCCGATCGCCTCGGACTGCTTGTGCTTCATCCCCACGTAGAGCTGGGATGCGGGGTCCGCACCCACGAGCACGGTCGCGATCCCGGGCGTCACTCCGCGGGCCTTGAGCGCCGCGACACGCTCGGTGAGCTCCGCCTTGATCGCGGCTGCGGTGGCCACGCCGTCCAGTTTGATCGCCGTCATCCGATTCTCCTCTTCGAGTCCTTCACATCACTATGCCCATAGGTATCCCCCCACGCAACCCCCTCCGCTCCCCGCCCGCCGCTCCCCGCCCGACTCCCCGCGAGACCAGTCCCGCCCGCCGAGACCGGCGAGAAAACCACCGGTCTCGGCGCCGCGGACTGGTCTCGCGGTCAAGAGCGGGGGGCGGGCGGGGGGCGGGGGCGGGGGGGCGGGGGCGGGGGGCTACTGCTGCAGGGAGGGGTACAGCGGGAAGGCGGCCGTCAGGGCGGCGACGCGGGTGCGGAGCGCGGTCACGTCCGCATCCGGCAGCAGCGCGCGGGCGATCACATCCGCCACCTCGGTGAACTCGGCGTCGCCGAAGCCGCGCGTCGCGAGCGCGGGGGTGCCGATGCGCAGACCCGAGGTCGTCATCGGCGGCCGCGGGTCGTTGGGAACCGAGTTGCGGTTGACCGTGATGTGGATCTCGTGCAGCAGATCCTCCGCCTGACGGCCGTCGATCGCGGCGTTGCGCAGGTCCACCAGCACGAGGTGGACGTCGGTGCCCCCCGAGCGCACCGAGATCCCGGCCGCGGCGACGTCCTCCTGCTGCAGCCGGTCGGCGAGGATGCGGGCACCGCGGAGCGTGCGCTCCTGCCGATCCCGGAACTCGGGGGTGGCCGCGAGCTTGAACGCGGTCGCCTTGGCGGCGATCACGTGCATGAGCGGACCGCCCTGCTGCCCCGGGAACACGGCCGTGTTGATCTTCTTCGCCAGGTCGGCGTCGTCGGTCAGGATGAAGCCGGAGCGCGGGCCGCCGATCGTCTTGTGCACGGTCGAGGAGACCACGTGCGCGTAGGGCATGGGGTTGGGGTGCACGCCCGCGGCGACGAGGCCGGCGAAGTGCGCCATGTCGACCCACAGGTAGGCACCGACCTCGTCGGCGATCTCACGGAAACGTGCGAAGTCGAGCTGACGCGGGTAGGCCGACCACCCCGCGACGATCACCTTGGGCTTGTGCTCGCGGGCGAGTCGGGCGACCTCGTCCATGTCGATCAGGCTGGTCTCGGCATCCACGCCGTAGGCGACGATGTCGTAGAGCCGGCCGGAGAAGTTGATCTTCATGCCGTGCGTGAGGTGGCCGCCGTGGTCGAGCGAGAGCCCCAGCAGCGTGTCGCCCGGTCGCGCCAGCGCGTGCATGACGGCGGCGTTGGCCGTCGCGCCGGAGTGCGGCTGGACGTTGGCGTAGGCCGCGCCGAACAGCGACTTGGCACGCTCGATGGCGAGCTCCTCGGCGACGTCGACCTCTTCGCAGCCGCCGTAGTAGCGCTTGCCGGGGTAGCCCTCGGCGTACTTGTTGGTGAGCACGGAGCCCTGGGACTGCAGCACGGAGACGGGGACGAAGTTCTCGGACGCGATCATCTCGAGATACCCGCGCTGACGTTCGAGCTCGCGCTCGAGGACCTGGGCGATCTCCGGGTCGACCTCGGCGAGCGGGGCGGTGAAATACGGGTCGGTCATGACGGCCTCCTGGACAGCGGCTTGCAGGGAGAGTTCCACATCGGCCCAGGCGCGCGGTCGAATGCCGTTGTCGGTCGCTCCCCGGTGGTGGCCCACCTCAACGCCAGTCGCGACTCGTCGATCATAACGGATGCGGCGGCACACCCCGGTTTGTTAGGGTTCCTTACATGAACGGCGACCTCCCGCTCGTCCCTTTCCCCCGCGCGGTGCGGCGCCTCTCCGGCGGCCCCGCTCGCCTGCCGGTCACCGCGTCGTCACCGGACGTTCCCGAGGCGGTCCTGCGCCGGGTGTCGGGCGGTCGGCCCGAGTCCTACCGGCTGCGGTCCGACGCGCGCGGGGTCACGATCGAGGGGGTGGATGCGGCGGGGCTCGCACACGGCGCTCGCACCCTGGCGCAGCTCGCCCGGCGCGAGGGCGAGGAGTGGGTCGTGCCGGCCGTCGAGATCGACGACGCGCCGCGGTTCTCGCACCGCGGCCTCCTCCTCGACGTCGCGCGCCACTTCTTCGGGGTGGATGTCGTCTGCCGCGTGATCGACGCGATCGCCGCATGCAAGCTCAACGTGCTCCACCTGCATCTGAGCGACGACCAGGGCTGGCGCCTCGCGATGACGAGCCGACCGGACCTGGCCGCCCGCGCCAGCGGATCAGCGATCGGGGGCGACCCCGGCGGCTGCTACACGGCGGAGGACTACCGCGCGATCCTCGCGCACGCGGCATCCCGGCAGGTGACGGTCGTCCCCGAGATCGATGGCCCGGGACACACGCACGCGGTCGGTCTCGCCTATCCCGAGCTCCTGGCCGAGCCCGTGGTCACGGACGAGGTGCGCGCCGCCGTCGACGCCTACGGCGGGGGCCTGCCGGTCACAGGGGTGCCGTACACCGGGCTCGCCGTCGGGTTCTCGTCGTTGCGGATCGGCGACCCCGCGGTCGAGGCGTTCCTGGACGACGTGTTCGGCGAGCTCGCCGCGCTCACCCCCGGACCCTACGTGCACGTCGGCGGCGACGAGGCCCTCGGCACCCGCCCCGAGGCGTACGCCGCGTATCTGCGGGGCGTCACCGAGCGGGTGCGACGCCTCGGCAAGACCCCGATCGCGTGGCACGAGGCGGGAGGGGTCGCGGCACCCGGCACGGTCGGCCAGTACTGGGGGTTCCGTACGCCCATCGACGACGCCGGCGAGCGGGCGCGCGCGTTCGTCCGCGCCGGCGGACGCGTCATCCTCTCCCCCGCCGACGCCGTCTACCTGGACATGAAGCCCGACGCCGACAGCCGCCTCGGACTCGTGTGGGCGAACGGCCCGACGAGCCTCGCGGACGCCTACGACTGGGATCCGGCAACCCTCATCGAGGGCATCGGCGAGGCCGACGTCCTGGGCGTCGAGGCGGCGCTGTGGACCGAGACGATCCGCACCGAGGGCGACATCGAGCAGATGCTCTGGCCGCGGCTGTACGCGGCGGCGGAGATCGCGTGGACGCCCGCGGAGGAGCGCGACGTCCGCGGCTTCACGGCGCGCGTCGAAGCGCTGTCGGCGCGCAGCGCCACGGCGGGCGGCCGCGCCGTCTCGGAGGCGGGGTCGTGACCGCGGCACCGGCTCGGGACGTCCTCGTCCACGGGGTGCGGCTCGTGAGCGACGGCGACGAGAGCCCGGATGCATGGGTGCTGCTGCGCGACGGGGTCGTCGCCGCGCGCGGAACCGGCGAGGGCTGGCGCGCGCATGCGGGAAGGACGGAGCCGAGCGTGCCACCGCACCGCGACGCGGGGGCGGCCGACGCTCCTCCGCACGATCCCGACGCTCCTCCGCACGGTCCCGACGCCGGAGCGCCGCCCGAGGTCGTCGACGCCGTCGCCGTCGCCGGGCGCGGCGCGGTGCTCACCCCCGGGTTCGTCGACCTGCACACGCACGGCGGCGGGGGCTTCGCGCACGAGGACGGCGCCGCCGCGATCCGCGGAGCGCGCGCGTTCCATCGGGCGCACGGGACGACCCGGGCCGTGATCTCGCTCGTGACGGCACCGGTCGAGGTCCTCGCCGCGCGAGTGCGCGAGGTCGCCGCGCTCACGGGCGGCGACGTGCTCGGCTCGCACCTGGAGGGCCCGTTCCTCGATCCGGGGCATCGCGGTGCCCACGACCCGGCGCTGCTGCGCACCCCGGAGGCCGGAGCGCTCGAGACGCTGCTCGCCGCGGGCGAGGGGACCGTCCGGCAGGTGACTCTCGCGCCGGAGCTGCCCGGCGGGCTCGACGCGGTGCGCCGGGTCGTCGCGGCCGGCGCCGTCGCGGCCGTCGGCCACACGGCCGCCGGGTGGGAGGCGACATCCGCCGCCTTCGACGCCGGCGCCCGACTGCTCACGCACGCCTTCAACGCGATGCCGCCGTTGCACCACCGGCTGCCCGGACCCGTGGGGGCGGCGCTCGCGCGCCCGGACGTCGTGCTGGAGGCGATCGCCGACGGCGTGCACCTGCATCCGGCCGTGGTGCGGATGCTGATGGATGCCGCGCCCGGCCGCATCGCGCTCGTGACCGACGCGATGGCCGCCGCCGGCGCCCCCGACGGCGCCTACCGGCTGGGATCGCTCGATGTCCTGGTCGAGGGCGGCGTCGCGCGGCTGGCGGGTCGGGACACGATCGCCGGATCGACCCTGACGCAGGATGCCGCGCTGCGCCTGGCGGTGGCGGCGGGGACGACGCTCCCGCAGGCCGTCGCGGCGGTGACCTCGACGCCCGCGTCCGTGCTCGGTCGACCCGATCTGGGGTCGCTGCGCGTGGGCGCGGCAGGGGATGCGGTGCTGCTGACCCCCTCCCTCGAGGTGGTCCGCGTCTGGTCTGCGTGACGCCCGCGAGTCCACCTTCCCGGGCGGGCCGGGCGGCCGCGGGATAGGATGAGCGGATGAGCACGCCGAAGACGAGCGAGCTGCCCGCGGGCACACGCGCACCCCTGAGCGCGATCGACGTCGTCGCCTTCCTCTGCGAGATCGTCGCGTTCCTCACCCTCGCGCTCTGGGGCTTCGTCGCGTGGCCCTTCCCGTGGAACATCGTCCTCGGCATCGCGACGCCCGTCGTCGCCGTCGTGCTCTGGGCACTGTTCGTCTCCCCGCGTGCCGTCCTCGCCGTGCACCCGTTCGTGCGGGCCGTCGTCGAGCTCCTCGTCTACGCGGCGGCGACCGCCGCCTTCTGGGCCTTGGGGCTGCTGTGGGTCGGTCTCGGCTACGCGGTCGTCGCGATCGCCGTCGGCCTGATCGCCGGGCGCCGCCGCCTCTCATGACGACGGATGTCGTCGAGCTGCTCCGCGCGGCGCTCGGCGACCGCGTCGACACGGGCGATGCCGGGCTCGAGGCGGCGCGAGCCGACAAGTCGGGGCACGCCGCGGCGGGTCGTCCGCTCGCGGTCGTGCACGCGGCATCCGTCGACGACGTCCGGGAGACCCTCCGCATCGCGTCGGCGACGGGCACCCCCGTGGTCCCGCGCGGCGCCGGCACCGGGCTCGCGGGCGCCGCGAACACCGGCACCGGGGAGATCTCGCTGTCGCTGCGCGCCATGGACCGGGTGCTCGAGGTGCGCGGCGACGACCTGCTCGCGGTCGTGGAGCCCGGCATCCTCAACGCAGACCTGAACGCGCACCTCGCGCCGTACGGGCTCTGGTGGGCGCCGGATCCGGCGAGCCGGGCCATCTCGACCGTGGGCGGCAACATCGCCACGGGTGCCGGCGGACTGCTGTGCGCGAAGTACGGGGTCGTGCGAGATGCCGTCCTGGGCCTCGACGTCGTGCTCGCCGACGGCCGCCTGCTGCGGCTGGGCCATCGGAGCGTCAAGGGCGTCACCGGCTACGACCTCGCGGCGCTCATGATCGGCTCCGAGGGCACGCTCGGGGTCGTCGTGGGCGCGACGCTCAAGCTGCGCCGGCTCGTCCCCGGCGAGGTCTGCACGCTGGCCGCGACCTTCCCGCACGTCGCAGCGGCCGCCTCGGCGGCGGCAGCCGTCACCGCCGCCGGGGTGCAGCCGGCGATCATGGAGCTCATGGATGCGGTGAGCCTGTCCGCCGTGCATGCGCTGCTGGATCTGCCCGCCCCGCTGCCCGGGGTCGCGCAGCTCACGATCCAGACCGACGGGCCTGCCGCACGCGAGGAGGCCGAGGCCATCGCGGCCGTGCTGACGACGGCGGGCGGCACGGTCGCGCTGTCGTCCGACCCCGACGAGGGAGAGCGACTGCTCCGCATCCGCCGATCGATGCATCCCGCGATGGAGCGCCTGGGGACGACGCTGATCGAGGACGTCTCCGTGCCGCGCTCGGCGCTGCCCGCCATGTTCGCGGAGATCGCGCGCATCGAACGGGAGCACGGGGTCGCCATCCCGACCGTCGCGCACGCGGGCGACGGGAACCTGCATCCGAACTTCGTGTTCGCCGGCCCGGACGTGCCGGCGCGGGTGTGGGAGGCGGCGGACGAGCTCTTCCGTGCCGCGCTGCGGCTGGGCGGGACGCTCACGGGCGAGCACGGCATCGGCGTGCTGAAGCGGCGGTGGCTCGCCGACGAGCTCGGCGCCGATCAGTGGCAGCTGCAGCGCCAGATCAAGCGGGTGTTCGACCCGGCCGGCATCCTCAACCCCGGCAAGGTCTTCCTCGACCCGGTCGAGGCCTCCCCCGCCCCGGTCGAGACCTCCCATTGATCATGTCCCACTTCCGACCTATGCATGTCCCACTTTCGACCGCTCGGAAGCCTGCGCAGCGGTCGAAAGTGGGACATCAAGAAGAGGGACATGAGTGAAAAGGGTGAACGGGTGAGCGAGCGGGCGATGGATGCGGCGGACGCCGTGCGCGCCGGCGACGCGGCCGCGGACGAGGAGACGCCCGTCGTGCGCGTGAGCGCGGCGGTCGTCGTCGACGAGCGCGGGCTCACGCTCGTCGTGCGCAAGCACGGCGCGAGCGTGTTCCAGCAGCCGGGCGGCAAGCCCGACCCGGGCGAGACGCCGGTGGAGACCGTGCGGCGCGAGGTCGCCGAGGAGATCGGCGTGCACGCCGACCTCGAGGACTACGAGCCGCTCGGCCGCTTCAGCGACGCCGCCGCGAACGAGCCGGGGCACCGGGTCGTGGCGGACGCGTTCCGCCTCCGCATCCGGCACGATCAGGCCGCCGCAGCGGCCGAGATCGCGGAGCTGCGCTGGGTCGCACCGGACGAGGTCGACTCCGTGCCGCTCGCGCCCCTCAGCCGCCGGCATCTCCTCGATTTCGCCTGGCGCTGACCTCGCACGACTCCTCCCGCTGCTCAGCCCGCCACCCGCTCCTCACTCTTTCTGCCCGCACGGGCGCGTTCGTCGGGCACCGGCGCGTTCGTCGGGCACCGGCGCGTTCGTCGAGCACGGGCGCGCCCGGCGACGCGGCGGAGCCCGCGGCGGTCACAGCCCCTGCCAGGCGGGCTTGTTCGCCCAGGCGTCGCGGTAGTAGTCGGCACGCTGCAGCCGCGACGCGGCGGCCTCGTCGAGCACGACCGTCACATGCGGATGCAGCTGCACCGCCGAGCCGGGCAGCATCGCCGTCACGGGTCCCTCGACGGCACCCGCGATCGCCGGCGCCTTCGCCTCGCCGAACGCGAGCAGCACGAGGTGCCGCGCGCGGAGGATCGTGCCGAGGCCCTGGGTGATGCAGTGGCGCGGCACCTCGTCGATGCCGTCGAAGAACCGCGCATTGTCGGCGCGGGTCTCGGGCGTCAGCGTCTTCACGCGCGTCAGGGAGGCGAACGACGATCCCGGCTCGTTGAAGCCGATGTGCCCGTCGGTGCCGATCCCGAGGATCTGCAGATCCACGCCGCCCGCGGCGACGATCGCCCGCTCGTACGCCTCTCCTGCCGTCTCGATCCCGGCCGTGCGGCCGTCCGGCACCTGCACCCGCTCGGGGTCGAGGCCGAGCGGCTCGACGACCTCGCGGGCGATGACGGACCGATAGCTCTCCGGATGCGCGGGGTCGAGGCCGACGTACTCGTCGAGCGCGAAGCCGCGCACACGCGACACGTCGACATCCGCGAGCCTGGAGCGCAGCGCCTCGTAGACCGACAGCGGCGTCGAGCCGGTGGCGAGCCCGAGCACCGCATCCGGCCGCGCCCGCACGAGCCGGGCGATCTCATCCGCGACGAGCACGCCCGCCTCCTGACGCGACCCCACGATGACGACTTCAGCCATGATGCCTCTCCTCCTCGGCGCCGACGACGACGCCCTCGCTCTCGGCGCCGACCGCGACGCCCTCGCAGCCGACCGCGACCGCCGCGGCGCCGACCTCGACGCCCTCGTTCCCGCGCGCGAGATCGGCAAGCCCTCCCACGATCGCGGCGCCGAGGGCCGCGGCGGACGAGCCGACCGGCAGCAGCTCCACGCGTTCGGACAGCCGCAGCGAACGCAGGAACACGGATGTCGCCGCCCCGGCGTCGAGCGACGCACGCACATCGGTCAGCAGCCGCTCGCCGAGCGCGGTGACGCCGCCGCCGAGCACGACCGCGTCGACGTCGGCCGTGAGCACGAGCAGACGCACGGCCGCCGCGACGGCGCGCGCGAGATCCTCCCGCAGCCGTATCGCGAGCGGATCGGCGGCGTCGGCCGCGTCGAACACGTCGCGCACGGGCAGCGGGACGTTGCGGCCCCACCGCGCGGCGACGGCCGCACCGCCCGCGAGCGCCTCGATGCAGCCGCGCGCGCCGCACCGGCAGACCGGACCCTGCGGGTCGATGGAGACGTGTCCCACCTCGCCGGCCGTGCCCCGCCGGCCCCGCCACAGACGCCCGTCGGTGATGAGTCCCGCCGCGACCCCGGTTCCGAGGTTGAGGTAGGCGAGGTCACGACGACCGCCGTCGAGCGCGTGCGCGCCCACGGCGGCGGCCTTCACGTCGTTCTCGACGCGCACCGGCAGCGCGAGCCGCGGTCCCACGGCGCGGGCGACATCCAGCTCGTCGATGCCGAGGTTGAGCGCGTGGGCGACGACCGTCGTCCCGGGCACCGCCTGCCCCGGCATGCCGATCCCGACCGACACGAACGGCGCGAGCCCGGGCAGCTCGCCCAGCGCGACCACCGCTCCCACGATGGTGTCGACGACGCCCTCCGGACCCCATGCGGTCGGTCGCCGGACGCGAGCCGCCACGGTGCCGTCCTCGGCGACGGCGACGGCGTCCGTCTTCGTGCCGCCGACATCCAGCCCGATCCTCATGCGCCGCTCCCCTCGGCACCGGTTCCGCCCGCCATCAGCCCTTGACCGCGCCGGACACGAGTCCGCTGGTCATCCGGTGCTGGACGAAGAGGAAGAACACGATCACCGGGATCGCCATGAGCGTCGAGGCGGCCATCACGACCGACCAGTCCGTCGCCTTGGTCGCCTGCACGAAGCTGCGCAGCCAGATCGGCAGGGTCTGCATCTCGGGACGCGTCATGATCACGAGCGCGTAGACGAACTCGTTCCACGCCTGGATGAAGGCGAACACGCCCGTCGCGACGAGGCCCGGCGCCAGCAGCGGGAAGGTGATGCGCCAGAACGCGCCGCCACGGCTGCAGCCGTCGATCATCGCCGCCTCCTCGAGCTCGGCGGGCACCCCGCCGACGAACCCGCGCAGTGTCCAGATCGTGAACGGCAGCACGATCGCGATGTACACGAGGCTGAGGCCGGCGACGGTGTTCACGAGCGCCCACCCGTCCAGCACGCGGAAGGTCGAGATGATGAGCGACTCCGCGGGGATCATCTGGACGACGAGGATCGCCACGATGAGCGCCTTGCGGCTGCGGAACCGGAACCGCGAGAGCGCCACGGCGGCGAGGAACGCGAACACCAGCGCCGTCGCGACGGTGATGAGGGTGACCGCGAGCGAGACGCCGAGCGCGGTGAGGAAGCCGTCGTCGTTCATGGCGGTGACGTAGTTCCCGAGGGTGAGCTGGTCCGGCCACAGGTGCGGCGTGGGGGTGCGCACGGCCGACGCCGGCAGGAGCGACGTGTTCACCATCCAGTACACCGGGAACACGCTGCACACGATCACGACGAGAGCGGAGAGGTTCAGCAGGATGCGGCCGGCACGCCGCTTCGCGCGGGCGCTCATGCCGCATCCCTCTCGTCGGCGCCGACGGCGCCCCTCTCCCCCGCATGTCCCACTTTCGACCGCTTGAGGGGACTCTGAGCGGGCGAAACTGGGACATGCCCCGGTCGGAAGTGGGACATGCTCATGAGTCCTCCTGCTTCAGCATCGAGCGGATGTAGTAGGCCGAGACCACGAGCATGATCGCGACGAGGATGACCGAGATCGCCCCGCCCGCGCCGAGATCGCCCGAGGCCATCGAGACGGAGTAGATGTACACGCCGATCGTGTTGGTGTCCGCGCGCACGCCGCCCACCGTCTGCAGTGCGTAGATCTGCGCGAACACCCGCAGGTCCCAGATGACCTGCAGGATCAGCAGCACGACCAGGATCGACCGCAGATAGGGGAACACGATGTGGCGGAAGCGTCCGAGACCGCCCGCGCCGTCGAGGGACGCCGCTTCGAGCACCTCGCCGGGCACCTGCGACAGCGCGGCGTAGACCGAGAACGCGACGAAGGGGATGGCGCCCCACGTGATGATGAGGGCGGCCACGGAGAAGAAGCTCAGCGGGTCGATCAGCCAGCTGTGTCCCTGCCAGTCGGAGCCGGTGACGGCCGAGAGGAACCAGTTCACCAGCCCGTACTGGGTGTCGAAGATCCAGCCCCACACGATCGTGGCGGTCAGCGCCGGCATGGCCCAAGCCAGCAGCAGCGCGATCGAGACCGCCAGTCGCATCGCACGCCCCAGCTTGGTCATGAGCACCGCGATCACGATGCCGAGCAGCATGGTCGCCGCCACGCACACGAGACACAGGACGGCGCTGCGACCGAGCACGATCCAGAACTGGGGGTCCGAGAGGACGGCGACGTAGTTGTCGATGCCGACGAACTCGGGCGGCTTCCCGAAGATCTGCGCGCGGCCGAACTTCTGGAACGACATGGCCACGAGCTGCACGAGCGGCCAGCCCACGAAGACCACGAGCATGACCGCCGCGGGCGCCATGAGCAACAGCGGCGCGATCTGGATGCGGCGGCGCCGCGGCGCAGGGAGCGCACGGCGACGTGCGGGTCCGAGCGGTGCCGGCGGGACCTGGATGGCCATGGCCTACCTCCTGTGGAAAAGGGATGCGGACATGACGCGGGGCGCCCCGTCACCGAGGCGCCCCGCGCACGATGTCAGCCGTTGAGGATGGAGTCGATCTTCTCGTCGGCCGCTGCCGCGAGGGAGGCGACGTCCCCGCCGCCGGCGATCTTGACGAACAGGTCCTGCATCACGCCCTGCGCCTCGACGTCGGCCCACTTGGGAGACGCCGGGGTCAGCTTGGCGTTGGCCGCCGTCTTCACGATGACGGCCGCCAGCTCCGGGGAGGCGGCTGCGACCTGGTCGCCGAGCGAGGTCTTCGCCGGCACGAGGCCCGCCTTCGCGAGGATCGTCTGGTAGTCGTCGCTCAGCATGATCTTCATCGCGCTCTTGGCGAGGTCCGGATGCGCCGACTTGGCCGCGATCCCGATGTTCGAGCCTCCTGCGAACACCTGTGCGGCGCCGCCGTTCTTGCCCGGCAGCGGGAAGTAGCCGGTCGTCGAGGCGACCGCGGTCGGCTGCTTCTGCTCGTCGGCGACGATCGACCAGTACGCCCAGCTGGGCGCCGAGTAGGTCGCGGCCTCCTGCGTGCGGAAGGGCACCCAGCCGTCGCTCTCGTCGCCGTCCTTGGGAGCGAGCGACGCCTTCGTCATGAGCTCCTGCACCTGCTTCAGTCCGGCCACGGAGCCGCTGCTTGCGAGCTGCGACTCCCAGGTCCCGTCGGCGTTCTTGACCGCCAGCTCCCCGCCGTTCTCCCAGATGAACGGGAGCGCGTTGTACCAGTCCTTGCCCGGGAAGTAGACGCCGGAGACGCCGGGCAGAGCGCCGGCGAGCGTCACCCCGTTGGAGACGTACTGGTCGAGCGTCGTCGGCACCGACACGCCCGCCTTCTGGTACATGTCGGTGTTGTAGAACACGACGCGCGAGCCCGAGTAGTACGGCACGGCGTAGAGCGTGCCGTCCCAGGTGCCCGCCTCGACGAAGCCGGGGAGCAGGTCGCTCCCGCCGAGGTCGTCCTTGATGTCGTCGAGGCTCACCAGCGCCCCGCTCGAGGTGAACGCGGCCGCCTGGGTGTTGCCCATCTCGACGATGTCGGGGCTGTCGTTCGAGGACAGGCTCGTCGTGAGCTTGTCGACGAGGCCCGTCCACTGCTGCTCCTCGATCACCAGCGTGGAGCCCGGGTTCTCCTTCTCGAACGTGCTGACGAGGTAGTCGCGCGCGTCCTGGGGAGTGTCGGTGCCGACGAGCCAGACCCGGATCTCGGCGTTGCCGTCCGAGGAGGTGCCGCTGCCCGATCCGGCGCAGCCGGCGAGCGCAATCGCCGAGACGCCCAGCAGGGCGACGGCTCCGAGGGACTTCTTCATGTGCTGTCCTTTTCTCTGATGGATGCGGACACGCGTTCTCGCGTGCCCCCGGGATCCCGTCACGAGACGCCGAGCCTCGCGGACAGGACCATGACGGCCGCACCGCGCAGGACGATGTCCTGGCCCTGCTCCGTCATCCGCACGGACACGCCCTCGCCCGTGGGGGCGAGCGTTCGCGTGCGGAGGGCCTCGGCGGTGGCCTGCGCAAGCACACCGCCGAGGAGCTCATGGGGGCCGGAGAGCACGATCTCCGACAGATCGAGGGCGCCCACGACGGGGGCGAGGGCGATGCCCAGCCGCTCCCCCGCGTCCCGCAGCACGGCGGTGCGGGCGTCGTCCGTGTCGGCGGCCAGCAGCCGCGCCGACAGCTCCGTGACCGACAGCCACGCCTCCAGGCACCCGACCTTGCCGCAGGCGCATCGGGGACCGCCGTCGGTGCCGACCGTGACGTGCCCGATCTCGCCCGCGGCGAACCGGCTGCCGCGCATCGGCTGGCCGCCGGCGAGCAGGCCGGAGCCGACGCCTCGCCCCACCTTCACGAGCAGGACGTCGTCGCCCGCGCCGCCGAAGGTGTACTCGGCGAGAACGGCGGCATTGGCGTCGTTCGCGACCAGCACGGGCAGCCCGAGCGCCTCGCCGAGCACCCCCTCCAGGTCGAACCCGGCCCAGCCCATGTTGGGCGCGGTGAGCACGACGCCGCGGTCGTCGACCACACCGGGCGTGCCGATGCCGACCCCGAGCACGGGGGCGTGCGCGTCGGCCACGAGGGAGCGGGCGAGGGCGATGACGGCCGGCAGCACCTCGGCCGGGTCGGCGGGATGCGGCACCTCGCCCCGGGCGACGATGTCGCCGTCGAGCGTGAGCACGGCACCGAGGAACGCATCCGCGCCCGACAGGTCGATGCCGATGATGCGGTGACCGGTGCGGTCGACGTCGACCAGGATGGCGGGCTTTCCGGGACGACCGGCCTCTCGCACCCCGGTCTCGACGACGAAGCCGTCGACGATGAGGCCGGCCACCAGGTCGGAGATCGTGACCCGGGTGAGCCCGGTCTCGCGGGAGAGGTCGGCACGGCTCATCGCGCCGCCGTGGTACAGCGTCTGGAGGACCAGGGAGCGGTTGTGCTCGCGCGCCTGCCCCGGCAGGACCTTGCGGTCCGACCGGAGGGCGCGGGGGGCGAAGCCGCCGGCCCGTGCAGCGTCGGCGCTGGGCTGCGCGTCGTGCGTTGTCATGTTTGTTAGTACACCTTACGAACAAACCCGACGCAAGCCCCGATCCCCGATGTCACATGACCGTTACATGCGCGTCCGCAACCCATTCGTGATCCCGTTCGCGGCGTCCTCGCATACCATGGAGGTTCAGGGTTCATGACACAGGGGGTGAGGCATGACCGACCTCGCAACCGGATCGACGCCGTCGTCGACAGCCACCGACGCTCCGACAGCGCTTCTCGACGCGCCCGATGCGGGCTCCGACCAGACCGCTCCCCCGTCGTACGCCTGGGCGCCGCAGGAGCCCAGGCGCCGCTCCCGCCACCTCGGTCTCTGGCTCGGCATCCCCGGCGGTCTCGTCGTCATCGGCGCCGTCGCGGCCTCGCTGATCCTCATCGCCCCCGGCACCGCGATCGCCGGCGTCGGGGTCGGCGGCCTCACGGTGGGCGGCGCCACGACCGCGCTCACCTCACGGCTGGCCGCGACCACGATCCAGATCGAGACGCCCCGGGGCGAGGTCGCCGTCACCGGCGCCGCCCTCGGCGCCTCGATCGACGCGGAGGCGCTGGCCCAGACGGCGTACTCGCAGCATCCGTTGTGGAACGTGTCCCAGTGGAACTCGGAGCCCATCGAGGCGCAGGTCACGCTCGACCCGCAGCGTGCGGAGACCGCGCTCCAGAACGCGCTCGGCGACGCCTTCGTGCAGCCGCGCGACGCGACGGTGACCTTCGACCCGGCGAGCGCGAGCTACGTCGTGGGCGACGCCGTCCCCGGCACGGGCGCCGATCTGAACGCGGTGCGCGCGACGCTCGAGCAGGCGTTCAGCCGCGGCTCGGCCCCGGCCGTCAGCGGCGCCGGCGTCGAGGTCCCGGCGTCGATCACGACCGCGAAGGCCCAGGAGGCCGCGACCCTGCTCAACCACATGCTCGACACGGCGGGCTTCTACGTCGGCACCGAGCGCACGGTTCCCGTCGACCGGGCGACCCTCGCCTCCTGGCTGACGGTCCGCAACTCCGACGGAGCGGTGACCGTCTCCGCCGACGCCGCGGCGATCGCTCCGGCCGTCGCCGCACTGCCGGGCACGGTGAACCGCGCGCCCGTCGACGGCACCGTCGTGACGAACTCGTCCGGTGACGTGCTGTCCGACATCACGACCGGGGTGTCGGGCCGCACGCTCGGCGACACCTCCGGGGTGGCCGCCGCCTTCGCCGCGCAGCTCGCCGGCGGAGACGCGCAGTTCGTGCTGCCGGTGACCGAGACGGCGCCCGCCGTCACGAAGCTGCAGCGATCGGTCGAGGTCAACCTGTCCGAGCAGCGGCTGTATCTCCACGAGAACGGCAAGGTCGTCGACACCTGGCTGATCTCCAGCGGCAAGCCCGGGTTCGAGACGCACACCGGCAACTTCCGGATCGGCTGGAAGACGCCGGAGCAGACGATGCGCGGCTACAACGGCGACGGCACCATGTACGAGACTCCGAACGTGAAGTGGGCGGCGTACTTCAACGGCGACGAGGCGTTCCACGGCGTGTACTGGCACAACAACTTCGGCCAGCAGATGAGCCACGGCTGCGTCGGGATGCCGGAGTGGCGTGCCGAGCAGGTGTACGACTGGGCGCCCGAGGGCGTGGACGTCTCGATCCACTACTGAGCGCGCGGGCGGGTGCCCGCACCCTCGGGCATCGGCGACGCGGGAGGTCGCTACGAGGCGTCGCCGGCGCGGACGCGAAACCAGAGCGAGAGCTCGTGCGCCGCGCGCGTCGCAAGGTTCTCGTCGTCCCGCTGCTCCAGGTCGTGGAACGTGTCACGGACACCGCTCGGCGCGGGATCGCTCGGCTCGTCGAGGCTCTGGTAGCCCATGCTCCAGTCCTCGAAGCGGCGCTCGGGCACCCCTTCCTCCAGCATCACGCGCAGGCGCGTGTGCCGCGGATCGGCGCGGATGCGGTCGACGAGGGCATGCACGTCGTGGGCCGAGCCCTCGAGCACCTGCACGAACCGGCCGCTGCGGTACAGCAGCATGCCGGTGATGTCGTTGCGCTGGTTGGCGGAGCGGCTCTGCGCGAGAAGCGCGGCGAGCTCGTCGTCGTCGAAGGCCTCGACGGCCTCGCTCGCGTACATCAGGGAGATCAGGTCGGGGTGCACCGCGGTCATCACGGCTGCACCGTGGGGTGCGCGGTGTCGGTTGCTGCCGATACGGCCGTCATGGCCGCCGTGATCTCGGTGAACACACCGACCTCCCGGGAAAACATGTCGCACGCCAGATACTGACCGTCGCGTTGACGGTCGACGTATCCGAGGAACTCACCGTCTCTGCTGCCGACGTGAAAGCCCTCTTCTACCCGAGCCCACGTTACTCGTGCGCCGGCGCGTGTGCCATCGAGCGTCGTCATCGCCATGGACCTCCTTGGTCAGCGCCCCGCCCGGAGCGCCCCGCTCACACTATCCGCGTTCGCCGCCACTCCCCGGAGGCTTGACGGCGAGCACGCGGCACTGTCGCGTGTCCTGCTCGTGAGACCGCGACGAGGCGCGGCCGCCGTCGCTCCGCGTGTTCGCGCGGATGCCGCGTCACAGCGACGGGGCGCGGATGCCGCAGCATCCGCGCCCCGTGACGCCCGCGCCGTGCCCCTCAGAGTGCGTCGATGATGGCGTTGAGGGTCGCGGAGGGCCGCATGACCGCGCTCACCCGCTCCGGGTCCGGGTGGTAGTAGCCGCCGATGTCGACCGGCGAGCCCTGCACCGCCACGAGCTCGGACACGATCGTCTCCTCCGCGGCAGCCAGCTGCTCGGCGACGGGCGCGAACGCGGCGGCGAGCGCGGCATCCTCGGTCTGCGCTGCGAGCTCCTGCAGCCAGTAGAGCGTCAGGTAGAAGTGGCTGCCGCGGTTGTCGATCGTGCCGAGGGCGCGTCCCGGCGACTTGTCGTTCTCGAGGAAGGTGCCGGTGGCGCGATCCAGCGTGTCTGCCAGCACCTGCGCGCGGGTGTTGCCCGTGAAGCCGGCGTAGTGCTCGAGCGAGGCGGCGAGGGCGAAGAACTCGCCCAGCGAGTCCCAGCGCAGGTAGTCCTCGGCGAGGAGCTGCTGCACGTGCTTCGGGGCGGACCCGCCGGCGCCCGTCTCGAACAGTCCGCCGCCGGCGAGCAGCGGCACGATCGAGAGCATCTTCGCGGAGGTGCCGACCTCGAGGATCGGGAACAGGTCGGTGAGGTAGTCGCGCAGCACGTTGCCGGTCACGGAGATGGTGTCGAGGCCGTGGCGCATGCGCGCGAGCGTGTATCGGGTGGCCTCCTCGGGAGCGAGGATGGAGATCTGCACGCCCTTGGTGTCCATCGTCGCCAGCGCCTGGTAGACCTTCGCGATGACCTGGGCGTCGTGCGAGCGGTTGACGTCGAGCCAGAACACGGCGGGCACGCCGGTCGCGCGGGCGCGCGTGACGGCGAGCTTCACCCAGTCCACGATCGCGATGTTCTTGGTCTGGGTCGCGCGCCAGATGTCGCCGGCCTCGACCTCGTGCTCGATGACGACCTCGCCGTCGCTGTCGACGACCTGCACGCGACCGGGGGCACCGATCTTGAAGGTCTTGTCGTGGCTGCCGTACTCCTCGGCGGCCTGCGCCATGAGGCCCACGTTCGGCACGGTGCCGATCGTGGTCGGGTCGAGCGGCCCGTTCGCGATGACGTCGTCGATCGTGGCCTGGTAGACGCCCGCGTAGGACGAGTCCGGGATCACCGCGATCGTGTCGTCCTCGCCGCCGTCGGCGCCCCACAGCTTGCCGCCGTTGCGGATGAGGGCGGGCATCGAGGCGTCGACGATCACGTCGCTCGGCACGTGCAGGTTCGTGATGCCCTTGTCGGAGTTGACGTACGACAGGCGCGGGCCGTCCTTCAGCGCGGCGGCGAACGCCGCGGCGATCTCCTCGCCCCCCTCGACGCCGTCCAGGCCGGCGAGGATGCTGCCGAGGCCGTTGTCGGCCGAGAGACCTGCGGCGGCGATCTTGTCGCCATGGCGGTCGAAGACATCCGCGAAGTAGGCGCGCACCACGTGACCGAAGATGATCGGGTCGCTGATCTTCATCATGGTGGCCTTGAGGTGCACCGAGAAGAGGACGTCATCGGCCGCGGCGGTCTGGATGACCTCGGCCAGGAACGCGTCGAGAGCGGCGGCCGACATGAAGGTCGCGTCGATGATCTCGCGCGGCAGGACCTTCAGGTCGTCCTTGAGGATCGTGACGGTGCCGTCCTCGGCGACGTGGCGCACCGTGAGCACCTCGTCGCGCCATCCGACCCACGACTTCTCGTTGGCCTTGAAGTCGTCGTGGCCCATGGTCGCCACTCGCGTCTTCGAGCCCGAGGGGAAGGCCTTGTTGCGGTGCGGGTGCTTGCGCGCGTAGTTCTTCACGGACAGCGGCGCGCGGCGGTCGCTGTTGCCCTCGCGCAGCACGGGGTTCACGGCGGAGCCCTTGATGCGGTCGTAGCGGGCCCGCACGCTCTGCTCCTCGTGCGTGACCGGCTCGTCCGGATAGTCGGGGATGTCGTAGCCCTGCGACTGCAGCTCGGCGATCGCGGCCTTCAGCTGCGGGATGGACGCCGAGATGTTCGGCAGCTTGATGATGTTCGCCTGGGGCAGGGTCGCCAGTCCCCCGAGCTCGGCGAGCGCGTCGCCGACGAGCTGGTCGGGCGTGAGGCGCTGCGGGAAGGCCGCGAGGATGCGGCCGGCGAGCGAGATGTCGCGGGTGTCGATGTCGACGTCCGCCCTTGCCGGCGACGGCCTTGACCATCGGCAGGAACGACGCCGTGGCGAGGGCGGGAGCTTCGTCGGTGTGGGTGTAGATGATCGTCGAATCAGGCACGGATCGCCTCTCGTACGGGCTTTTCGGGGTCTGCGTCAGCCTACCGCACGGCGGGAAAGTATCTCGATGTCGAGATACTTTGGTCAACGGATGCCGCGCGTGGCGGCCGTGCGCGGGAGGGCGCGGTCATGCCTGCCGCGTCGCCGCGAGGTCGCGTTCGAGCTCTGCCGCGCGGGCGGGCGGTTCTTCTCGGCGGCCGGCGAAGCGACAACTGGTCGTCGTCAACGCGCATTCGCACCCCATGACCGGCCCCCGCTCTCTGACGACATCGTCCGACGGTGGCTCCGTTCTCCACAGCACGTTAGCCTGTGATCATGACGGAGCTTCGCCTCGAAGAGTTGTCGGCCGCGACGATCGTCGCCGTGAACTCCATGTCGCTCAAGCCGGGGCAGGAGCAGTTCATCGCGCCGGTGAGCTACGGAACGGCCGCGACGGTCATGAACCCGCGCACGAGCTGGCAGCGCGTCGTGCTGGACCGCAACGAGGTCGTGGGCTTCATCAGCGCGAACTTCGACCCCGAAGAGCCGCACGAACGGTTCCGCTCCGTGCTGTGGCGCATCAACGTGGACGCCGACGATCAGGGCCGCGGCGTCGGCCGCTTCGCCGTCGAGGCGCTGGTCGAGGAGGCTCGCGCGCGCGGCATGGACCACGTCAACGTGATCTACGAGGCCGGCGAGGCCGGCCCGGACGCCTTCTTCACGCGCGTGGGCTTCCGCCCCGTCGGGGAGACGGAGTACGGCGAGACCATCGCCGAGATCCGGGTCTGACCCGTCCCGCGCCGGCGGATCTCTTCGGCGGTCGTCGCAGGATCGCGCCGGGGTCGCACCATCCCGCGGGAATTCTGCGCCCCCGGCGTCATTCTGCGAACCCGCGGAGGCCGGCGGATCGTTAGCGCGAGGCGGTGGGAGCCATCGCGAGCGCCGCGACGAGCGCCGCCGCCGCGATCAGTGCGCCGACAACGGCCGACCATCCGAGGCGTTCGTACAGCACGCCGGTGACCGAGCCGACCGCGGCGGTCCCGGTCAGCCATGACAGCTGGTAGAGCCCGCTCGCCTGCGCGCGGTCGGCCGGCGCGGCGCCCATGGTGGCGATGGCGGTCGCCACGGGCTGCACCAGGTAGCAGCCGACGGTGAACACCACCAGGCCGCCGACCGCCGCGCCCGGCGGCCCGCACGTCAGGAACGTGCCCGCGATCATGGCCGCGGCTCCCACCATCACGACGGCTCGCGCGCCGTACCGCCGCACGAGCGTCGCCGAGAAACGTGCGGAGACGGCGCCGGCGAGGTAGGCGAGGAAGATGAAGGACGCGACCGAGCGCGGCACGCCCATATCCGGTGACACGAGCCGCACGCCCAGGTAGTTGTACATGGCCCCGAACGCCCCCATCGCGAGGAACCCCTGCGCGAGCGCCGGAAGCGAGCCGCGCCGGCGGAGCTGCGTGGCGGCGGCCGCCGCCACGCCGCGCACGCCGATCCGTCGGCGGACGAAGCCTTCGACCCCCGGAGCGGCCATGAAGAACAGCGCCGCCGCGACGAGGCCGAGCACGCCGACGGCCCCGAGGCCGACACGCCAGCCGGCGGCGTCGCCGACAAGTCCGGCCACCAGCCGTCCACAGACTCCGCCGAGCGTGTTCCCGACCACGAACGTCCCGATCGAGCCGGTCACGCGCGACGCGGCCGACTCCTCCGAGATATAGGTGACGGCCGCCGCCGGCACCGCCGCCAGCGCCGCACCGAGGACCGCCCGGCTCCCCAGCACCATCCACAGCTCGGGCAACGCGGGGCCCAGCAGCGCCGCAGCGGTCGCGACCGCCAGCGCGAGCCGGACGGCGGCGAGCCGACCGTGTCGATCCGCGTAGATCGTCCAGGGCAGCACGGCGAGCGCCATGCCCACCGTCGTCGCGGACAGGGCGAGCGATGCCGTCGACAGCGACGTCCCCTCGTCGACCGCGATCGCCGGAAGCAACGCCTGCACCGAGAAGACCTGCGCGAAGGTCGCGAACCCCGCGGCGAAGACGGAGAGGCGAAGCCGCCGCTCACGGCCGCGCGCCGCATCCGCGGTCGTCACGATGCGCTCCCCGCCTTTCGACCTCCGCAGGCGCACGCCGCGGCGAGAGAGCGTGTCATACGGTGCAGCCCCAATCGAAATCCTCCCGAAACATGTAACTCCTACCGTATTCGGTGTAAGCAATATCAACATATGTTCACCGCTACTGGCAGGGAGCGGAGACATGACGGAGGGACGGCGCATGAACGCATCGGCCGAGGAGTCCGCTACGCCGGACATCGATCGTGCACGTCTGCCGGAAGGGACGGCGCTGCTCGAGAAGCTGGGCCGAGGCCGCGTCGTCGTCGGCGACTTCCCCGTCCGCGAGGCCGATCGGGACGCCCACCTGCGCACCGCCGAGGCCCTCGCCGGATCGGTCGACCTCGCCCTCATCGGCGAGCCGATCAGCGTCGTCCGGCAGTTCCCGCCGGCCTATCGGACCCGTCTGCTGCGCGACCAGGGGCTCGCAGTGTGGACGAGCCTGAACTGCCGCGACCGAAACCGGGTCGCCCTGGAGGGCGAGCTCGTCGCGCTCGCGGATGTCGGCGCGAGCGCCGTGCACGCCATCACCGGAGGACACCCCGCTCGAGGCCGCCGCCCCGACGCGATGCCCGTCTTCGACATCTCCGCCATGGAGCTGACCACGCTCGCCGCGCAGACGCCGCTCGTGGTCTCGGCCGCCGAGGCGCCCGAGGAGCCGCCGGCCGAGACACGAGCCGCACGTTTCGCAGAGAAGGCACGACGGGGCGCGGACATCGCCTTCCTCAACCTCACCAGCAGCCCCGAGGTCGTCGACGACTTCCTGCGCGCGGTGGCGGAGCTCGGCCAACGGCGCCCGGCCGTCGTGTGCGTGCCCTTCATCATCGACGAGGACACGGCCTCCGTGCTCACCAGCCTGCACGCCAGCACGATGCCCGCCGGCTACGTCGAGCGCATCCTGGCGGCCTCCGACACCCTGACCGCGGGCATCCGAGCGTTCGTCGAGCTCGCGACGGCCTACCTGGACGTGCCGGGCGTCGCCGGCGTCTGTCTCTCCGGCGGCGGTGCGCCCGGCCGGCAGCTCGACTATGCCCGCGCCATGGCCACCGCGGCCCGCGAGCTCGGCGCCGGCCTCTGACCCGCTCCTTTCCCTGTCCGCACCACCCGACCCCCACGCTCCACCCGCTCTGAGAGGAAACACCCCCATGCCCTACCGCCCGTCTCGCCGACCGATGGCCCTGCTCATCGGCATCGGCTCCGTCTTCGCACTGGCCGCCTGCAGCTCGGCACCGGCGACGGACGCCAGCAGCGGCTCCGCGTCCCTCACCCACGTCCGCGTGAGCACACTGGGCTTCTGCGACGATCCGATCGTCTGGGGCATCGACCAGGGCATCTTCGCCGACGCCGGACTGGACGTCGAGCTGGTCACCGTCCAGTCCGGTGCAGCGGGCGTGTCCGCGCTGCAGGCCGATGAGATCGACATCGCCTACGCCAACCCGCTGACCAGCCTCCAGGCGATCGAGAACGGCGTCGATCTGAAGATCGTCTCCGGCAGCTCGCTGTCCAACGAGAAGTCCTATCAGGTCGTCGTCGCCGGCGACTCGGGCATCACGAACGCCGCCGGGCTCGAGGGCGCCACCATCGCCGTGAACGCCCTGGGCAGCCTCGGGGAGATCATGACCGCACGCTGGATCGCCGACAACGGCCGCGGCGCGACCGCGCAGTTCGTCGCGCTGCCCTTCGCCGACCAGGTGCCGAGCGTCAAGAACGGCACCGTCACTGCGGCGTCCACCGGATACACGCAGGCCGCCGCGAGCCTGGCCGATGGCAGCATCCGCTCGCTGGGCAACCCGTACTACGACGGCGTCGGCGAGATCCCGACCTCGTTCTACGTCGCCGGATCCGGCTGGGTGTCCGCGAACGAGGGCGCCGCGGAGAGCTTCGCCTCCGCGATGACCACGCTCGCCGCATCCGCCTCGGACCCCGCCAACGACGACGCCCGCTTCGCGGTCACCGCCGCCGCCTGCGGCTCGACCGCGGCGGACCTGGCCGACACGCTCGAGCCCACCTATACCGGCCAGCTGGATGCCGCTCAGGTCTCGTCGCTGGTGGACATCCTCGTCGACGCCAAGGCCATCTCCTCGATCGACCTCGCGGCGGTGCTGCCGGACTGGGCCCGCACCGCATGACCCCGGTCGCGGAGCACACCACGGGTGCGGGGCGGACCTTCGGTCTGACCCGCGCCCGTGGCGCCCTGCTCGGTCTCGCCGGCGTCGCGATCGTCGTCGCCGCGTGGGAGTCGATCGTCGCGACCGGGTGGGTCTCCGCGCAGTCCCTCCCCTCGCCGCTCGCGGTCGCGGTCCAGCTCCCGGTGGTCGCCAGCGACCCGCTCTTCCTCCGCGGGCTCCTGGACACGCTGGGCGCGTGGCTCAGCGCCCTCGGTCTGGCGACGGCCTCGGCCATCGTCCTCGGGTTCCTCGCCGGAACCATCCCGGCCCTGTCCCGGCCGCTCATGGTGGTCGTCAACGCGCTGCGCTCGATCCCGGCCACGGCTCTGATCCCGGTCGCGATCCTCGTGTTCGGTCTCGGCCCCTCGATGAAGACCGCCGTCTCCCTCTACGCGGTGTTCCCGGTCATCCTCATCAACACCATCTACGGCGTCGCGGGGACCGAGCCGATGCGCATCGACGCGGCACGGTCCCTGCACTGGCCCTGGTGGCGCCGCTACCTGCTGCTGGTGCTGCCGAGCGCCACCCCCTCGATCGTGACGGGCATCCGCATCGCCTCGGGGATCTCGCTGGTCGTCGTGATCAGCGCCGAGCTCCTGGGCGCGCGCAGCGGCGTGGGACTCGCGCTCGTGCGGTACCAGCAGGCCCTGCACATCGACATGGCGTACGCCTGCATCACCATCATCGGGATGCTGGGGCTGCTCCTCTACTCGCTCATGGTCGCCCTCGAGCGGGCGACGATCGATCGGATCCACCTTGACTGACACCCAGACGCCCGCGAGCGATGAGCGCGCCGGAGGGAGGCGCGCTGCCGCCGGTGCCACGACGGCCGCCCGCACCCGCGCATCACGCCGCCTCCCCCGCGTCCTGACGCGACTGCTTTCCTACAGCTGGCTGCTCATCGCGCTGCTGATCGTGTGGGAGGTCGTCGCACGGCTGAGCCCGACCGTGTTCTTCCCACCGCTGACGGTCGTGCTCGGTCAGTTCGCACAGGACTGGCTGAGCCCGACGCCGCAGACGGCGTTCCTCTCCGACCGCTTCTGGCGGACCGTGCCGGTGAGCCTGTCGCGGCTCGCGCGCGGCTGGCTGCTGGCCGTTGTCGTCGGCGTCACGCTCGGCGTCGTCCTCGGGCGCAGCGTCACGACGCGGGCGATGTTCAACCCGGTGATCCGGTTCTGGATGTCCGTTCCGAACGCCGCGCTGCTGCCCATCGCGCTCCAGTTCTTCGGGGTCACCGAGGGCATGGGGATCTTCCTCATCTTCTTCGGCACCGTCTGGCTGATCGTGATCAACACGGCGGACGGGGTGTCCGGGGTGAACGCCTCCTGGCTGCGCTCGGCCCAGAGCCTGCGGCTGCCGCGCCGGGTGATGCTGCTGCGCGTCGTGCTCCCCGCCGCCAGCCCCCACATCCTCGCGGGGCTCCGCATCAGTGTGAACTTCGCCCTGATCCTGATGATCGTGGCCGAGCTCTACGCGACGACGACCGGCCTCGGTCGCGACATCGCGCTGTACCAGCAGACGTTCCAGTACCGCCAGATGTGGTCGGCTTTCCTGCTGATCGCGCTGATCGGCGTCCTCGTCAACGTCGTCTTCGACCTCCTGGAGGCCCGGCTGCTGCGGTGGCAGCGGCGCGGCGGCCTCCTCTCCCGCTGAAAGGACCCCCGATCATGGACATCACCGTCGACCGCGTCTCCAAGAGCTACGGCGCCACGCTCGCGCTCAGCGAGACGTCCTTCCGCATCGCGCAGAACGAGTTCGTCACGATCGTCGGCCCATCGGGATGCGGCAAGAGCACACTCCTGATGATGATGGCCGGTCTCCTGCCGACGAGCACCGGCAGCATCCGGCTCGATGAGCAGGAGGTGCGCGGCCCCGCCCACGGCGTCGGCGTCGTCTTCCAGGACTACAGCCGCTCGCTCTTCCCCTGGATGACCGTGAAGAGCAACCTCGCCATGGCGATGGTGTCGCAGAAGCTCCCGAAGGGGGAACGCGACGCACGGATCGCGCGCGCCCTGCACAGCGTGGGGCTGGAGGGCCACGAGAAGACGTATCCCTGGCAGATGTCCGGCGGCATGCAGCAACGCGTGGCGATCGCGCGCGCCGTGGTGGCGCTGCCGCGCATCCTTTTGATGGACGAGCCGTTCGCGGCCGTCGACGCCCAGACCCGCGCGGATCTCGAGGATCTGATCCTGCGCATCCGTGACGAGTACCGGGTCACCGTCGCGCTGGTCACGCACGACATCGACGAGTCCGTGTACCTCGCCGACCGGGTGCTGGTGCTGGCGGCGGGACCCGGCCGGGTGATCCGGGACCTCCCGGTCGACCTGCCCTCCCCCCGCGAGCAGGTCGCGACGAAACGATTGCCGGCGTTCGTCGACTACCGCTCGACGGTGTTCGAGCTCGTGATGCGTCCGGTGGCGAAGGAGACGCGGGCATGACCGGTCCGGCAACGCTCCCGCTGCGCGGCGAGTGCCCCAAGAGCATGATGTACGGCCCCTGCGGCGACGTGCACTCGGACGGTCGCTGCGAGATATCCTCGTCGCCCTGCGTGTTCCTCGGAACGGCCACCGTCGCGTGGCCCGCGCCCGGAGACGACGCGGTCGACCGCAGCGGCTCGGCCGCCGCGGCCATCGCGACCGAGGCGGGCCGCGAGCTGCAGGCGCTGATGTCCCGGCGCAAAGCCGTGATCACGGGCCTTCCCGCACGCGCGATGGACGTGGACTCGCTCGCGGCGTGCGCGGAGGTGCTGGCGGGATCGGTCGATGCCGTGCTCTCGGGCGACTCGGGCCGCGCCCGCGTGCAGTTCGCGCCGTCGTACCGTGCCGAGCTCATCCGGCGGGCGGGCCTGCGTGCCTGGCTCGGGATCAACTGCCGCGACCGCAACCGGGTGGCCATCGAGGGCGAGCTGGCGGGCGTCCTGGCCTCGGATGCCGCGGGCGTGCTCTGCGTCACCGGGAACCACACCGACAGCGGCCATCGACCCGATGCGCAGCCGGTGTTCGACCTGGAGGGGACACGTGTCGTGCCGCTGGCACGCCGATTCGGCCTGTTCACCGGCGCGGCGGCATCCCCCGCGGCGCCTCCCACGCGGCGACGGGCGGCCCGCTTCGCCCAGAAGGTGCGAGCCGGCGCGCAGATCGGACTGCTGCAGTACGCAGGTGAGCCCTGGCAGGTGGCGGAGTTCATCGACGAGGTGCGGGCCGAGGGAGCCGACGTCCCGTTCCTGCCGGGCGTGCCGGTCGTGATCGACCACGAGGGCGCCGCGCTGCTGGCCTCGTTCGAGTCCGCCGACCTGCCCGCCGGCTACGTGCAGCGCGTCCTCGATGCGCGCGATCCCTTCACCGCCGGCATCGAGGCCGCCGTCGACTACGGACGCGGGCTGCTCGAGCTGGACGGTGTCGCGGGCGTCGTCGCGGCCGGCGGCGCCCGGTTCGGTCAGGAACGGGAGTTCTCGCTCGCGCTTGCGACCATCGCGCGCGAGCTCGGCGGCGCCTCGTGAGCTACTCGCCGTCGAGCGTCGGCAGCACGCGCGACTCCAGCGCGCGCTGCATCGCGTCGATCCGGTGGATGGCCTCGGTCGTGGCGGAGAGCATCCGGTACGGCTCGGGGTGGGACCGCGCCAGCTCCTCGGCGGAGGCCCCGGCCTCGATCACAGCCCGCCCAGGTCGACCCCGATGTTCGTGCGGGATGTCGCCAGCGCCGTGCGCAGCATGTCGCCCGCGACGACCACGTCCGCGATGAGCGCGGGGTTGGCGAGATCCGCGAGCCGAGCAAGACCGGGCAGCACGGCGATGGCCCCGCTCGCCATCTCGGCACAGGTCTCGGCCGCGCGGACGCTCTCTTCACGGATGCGGCGGTCCCGATCGGGTCCCGGCTCGCTCCGGTACGCCGCGGCCAGCCGGGCCGAGGCCTCGCCGTCCTCGTCCACGAGTCGCAGCGCCGTCCGGCGCAGCGCCGCCGCGTCCTGGGCGAGCGCGGCGACCTCCTCGTCGCTCCCCCGCCCGACGGAGTATCCGCACACCATCTCGATCAGCGCCGCGGCGAAGCCGAGGACGACGGCGCCGGCCGAACCGCCGCCCGGGTTCGGAGCGGCCTCGGCGAGCGCCTCCGTCCAGCCGGAGACGGACGTCGATCGGACGGTGAGGGCGCTGTTCGCGGGAACATCGACGGACATGTGGATCAGGCTACATGTAAGCGGTACTGTCAGAACGCTGCCACGTCGCGGCGGGAAGGGTGGACCGAGATGACCGACCGTGGGACGACCCAGGAAGCCGACGCGTTCGCCCGTTCGCTCGGCGCCGTCATCCGGGGGCGACGGCAGGAGCTCGGTCTGCGCCTGGTCGAGGTGGCCAAGAGCACGGGACTGTCGCACTCCTTCCTCAGCCAGCTCGAGCGGGGCCGCACCCGGGCGAGCATGCGGTCGCTGTTCGCGGTCGCCCGCACGCTGAACACGACGCAGCAGGAGCTGCTCGCGCTCGCAGCGGGGCCCGATTCCGCCAACGCCCCGGAGTCTCCGCTCAGCGTGATCCAGCCCCAGACGGAGGCGCACGCACGGCTGCTGATGCATTCGGACTCGCAGGTGGACGTGACCGAGTTCGTCGGGCTCCCGTTCGAGAGCGGCGAGTTCTTCAGCCATGAGCGTCCCGAGTTCATCTACGTCGTCCAGGGCAGTATCGAGTTCGAGATGCGCGTCGCGCCGGACTCGGGCGGGAGCGTGCAGCTGCTGCAGCAGGGCCAGAGCGTGCTGTGCCCGGGATCGATGCTGCACCGGTACCGGTCGGTCGGCGCGCGCGCCGCGACCGTGCTCATGATCCAGTACCCGGCCTGAGGCCGCGGACGTAGCGCGGTCGTCCGCGTTCGGTAATGTAAGTATTTGTAAACTTTTTGATCCCCAGGAGAGCACCGTGGAAACGACCGACACCTCGCACCGGCTGGTGTCCCTCATCGACGAGCTGAGCGCACGTCTGGATCCTCGCCTCATCTCGGTGGACCGCCGTCAGCGCGAGCGCGCCTCGCTCGACGGCGCGACCATGTCGCCGATCCTCTCCGAGCTGCTTCCCGCCGGCCTCGCCGATGTCGTCATCACGCCCCGCGCGATCGACGACGTCCCCGTGATCGTGTCCGCGGCCGTGCGCCACGACATCCCGCTCACCGTGCGAGGACGCGGCACCGGCAACTACGGCCAGGGCATCCCGCTGCACGGCGGGATCGTGCTGGACACGAGCGGCCTCACCGCCGTCTCGACAGCGCAGGACGGCTCGATCACGGCGGAGGCGGGCGCCCGCATGCGCGCCATCGATCTGGTCGCGCGCGAGTCCGGCCAGGAGCTGTGCCTCATGCCCTCCACGGTGCAGAGCTCGCTCGGCGGGTTCCTCGCCGGCGGCTCCGGCGGCGCCGGCACGATCGAGTTCGGCAACACCCGCCAAGGATTCGTCCTGGCGCTGGATGTCGTCCACGCCCACGCGGACGCCCGCATCGTTCACGTCACCGGCGAACAGGCGCAGGCCTACCTGCACAGCTTCGGGGTCGCCGGCGTGATCGTTCGCGCCACCGTGCGACTGCGACCGGCGCTCGAGTGGCGTCCCGTGTTCGCGAGCTTCCCGACGCTGGGCGAGGCGTCCTCGGTCTTCCGCGCACTCGGCGCGCTCACTCCCGCGCCCAAGCTCGTCTCCGCCGACGACCCGGAGCTGGTCGGGACGCTTCCCGCCGACGACGCGCTGGCACCCGACCGGGTGAGCCTGCGCACGATCGTGGCCGACGACACGCTCGAGGCCGCCGTCGAGATCATCGAGGCGGCGGGCGGACGCGTGGACGAGGTGCGCAGCGGCTACGCCGAGACGATGCGGATGTCGGTGATCGCGTACAACCACCCCGCCTGGTGGTTCCTGCGCGCTCACACCGGCGACTACTTCCACCTCGAGGTGTTCGGCGACGTCCTTCTGGACGACCCGGAGTCGGTGCGGTCGCTGTTCGACGAGGCGCACCTGCACCTCGAGCTCGGCCACTCGGTGAACTTCGGCATGCTGCTGCTCCCCTATCGCGATCCCGGCGACGTCACGGCCGCCATCGAGCGACTGGCCGCGGTGGGCATCGGCGCCCACGACTGCCACAGCTGGATCCTCGAGTCGCCCTCGCTCGCGCTGCGCAGCGCCGCGGACCGGAACGACCCCCACGGGGTGCTCAACCCCGGAAAGCTCATCGCGGCCGCGACCGCCTGACCGCGGTCGGGCCTCGCCGGAGCTCAGCCGGGGAGGACGGCGCTGGTCCAGGGCGCGTCCGTCGTGGCGCGGCGGTACCGCACCCGCACGCTGCCGGCTCCCTGCGTCGCCTGCCAGAACGTCAGCTCGAGGGGCTCGAGCACGTAGCCGATCCAGCTCGGCGGCGCGACCTCCGGGACGGCGCTGTGGATCGTCTCCTGCCAGCGCTCGCGGCGCCGGGCCATCGACAGGGCGGCGAACGCGTCGTCGTTCAGCCACGCGAGCGTGCGCAGCTCCGGACTGCGACGAGCGAAGGCGGCGGCCGCGGCGGCCTCATCCTCGCGCACGGCGTCGCCGCGCGCCACCAGGTGACGACCCCGGTCCAGCCAGGCGAACGAGGCGGCGACCCGCGGCATCCGGTCGATCTCCGTCGTCTTCGCGCTGCGTTCGTCGGTGTGGAAGCGCAGGTTCACCCGATCGTAGGAGGACAGCACGAGCACACGGCTCGCCGGCCCGCCGTCCGCCGCGGTCGTGCTCAGCGTCATCACCACTCCGGGGGCGTCCGGCTGGGGGATCCACGCGGCCAGCACGGTGGCGGGGTCGGCCGGCGGAGATGCGGGATCGGGCAGGAGTGCCGACGGTTCGGTCATGGGCGCCCTCCTCGGGTCGCGGACGCTGTCGTGTCGTCGAATCGGAAACGTGCGACCTCGCCGATCGCCTCGGCGACCTGCGCGACGGTCGCCTCGAAGATCGCACGCCCGTACTCCGCGGTCGCCGCCGAGGGATCGCCGATGACCCCGTTGGCGGCGAGATCGTCCGAGGACCACCCGAACGACACCGGCTTGGGCGGCAACCCTATGGTGCGGTAGCTCTCCAGGTGCGTGGGGACGGTCCCCTCGGCCGAGGCCATGTCGACCGACTCCGGCCGCAGGAACAGCATGAGCGAGGTCTCCGCCGCCCCGGCGTGGAGGGCCAGGCCCCGCTCCCCGGCATCCTCTCCGTGGGGCGCGGACACGAGGCGGGGCGCGAACGCCGTGGTGGAGAAGGCGAGGAGCCCATCGTCGATCCGCAGCTCCCGCAGCATGAGCTGAACGATCGGGACGTTGCCGCCGTGGCCGTTCACGAACAGGATGCGGCGCGCCGAGGTGGTCGCGATCGCATGGCCCAGCTCGCGGATCGTCGCCATCAGCGTCTGGGCCGACAGCCACAGCGTGCCCGGCGCCCAGCGGTGCTCGTCCGACTTCGCGTAGCGCAGCGACGGCAGCAGCAGGACGCGCACGCCGGCCTCGTGGGCCCGCGAGGCCGCGCCCTCCGCCACCGCCTCGGCGATCGCGGTGTCGGTGTCCAGGGGAAGGTGCGCGCCGTGGTGCTCGATCGCCCCCACGGCACAGACGAGGACCGTGTCCTCGGTGAGCACCTCGACCAGTCGGGGACCGGAGTGGTGCTCCCATCGCAGCAGGGTCATGCGCCGACCGCCTCGGGCTGCAGGACGTTGCGGCTGCTGCGCTGACGCGCGACCAGACGCCCGCCGCGCACCACCGCCCGCTCGGGGGCGCGCTCGGCGAGCGCCTGCCCGAGCGACTCCGCACGCACGAGCACGAGGTCGGCGGGCTCGCCCGCCCCCAGCCCCGCAGGGGGAAGTCCCATCACCGCGCGGCCACCGGCACTGCCGACCCGGTACGCCTCATGCGGCGCGAGGTGCGCCGTGGCCACCAGCAGAGCCACCAGGTCCCACATGTCTCCGCGCCCGAGCGGGTTGAACGGGTCCTGGACGTTGTCACCGCCCAGCCCGACCATGACGCCCGCGTCGAGCAGGTCGCGAACCGGCGGCACCGCGCGCGGCATCGGCGGCGGTGAGCTCTGCCCCTGCAGCAGCAGGTTCGTCAGCGGGTTCACGACGATGCCCACGCCGGCCGCGGCGACCTCTCGCAGCAGCGGGGCGAGCACCGAGATCGGCTGCACCGCCAGGCTGACGCAGTGGCTCGCCGTGCGGGGGCGCGCCACATCCCATCCTCGGGTGCGCGCGGCGAGCAGCGCGAGGTCGAGCGAGTCGGGGTCCAGCGTCTCATCCGTGTGCAGGTCGACGCCGAGGCCGAACTCGTCCGCGATGCCGATCACGCGATCGGTCTCCGCCTCGGGGTCGGGCGTGAGATGCGGACAGGCGCCCAGCAGGTCCGGGCCGAGCGAGGCGGCCTCGCGGATCAACGCGGCGGGGCGGTCGTGGGACTGCATCGCCACGACCTGCACATCCAGCAACGGCCGGTACTCCTCTCGCAGCGCGACGAGAGCGCGGATGCCGCGCAGCGGATCGTCGCCGGCGTGGTAGTTCACATGGGTGCGCACGGCGGTGACGCCCGAGGCGAGCGCGGCCTGGAGCCCGCGACGCGCGCTGCGCTCGATCGTCTCGCGCGAGACGGTGTGGGCGATCAGCCGCCACGAGTCCACGGCCCCGTCGAGGTCGACCCCGGCATGGGCACCGCCGGGGCGCGTGTAGGCCTTGTCGAGGTGCGCGTGCGCGTCGACGAGGGTCGGCAGCGCCAGCCAGCCCGTCGCGTCGACCGGCGGAGCCCCGTCCGCGGCGGGGCCGGGGGTCGCGGGGGCGATCAGCCCCTCCTCCGTGAGGACGAGCGTTCGCGCATCGACGGCCCCCGTGCTCAGGTCGACGATGCGCGCGCCGGTCACGGTCCCGAGTCGGTCTCCCGGGACGAGGTCGTCGATCGCGGCCACGTGCAGCTCCTCTCGCCGGGACATGCGCGCACGGCTTCAGAATGTAAGCATAAATTACATACACCATCGATCTTGACACGCATACTGTCACCGCCATGCCCGCCAACGCGAGCGGGCTCCGGGGCCGCACGGAGGGAACTAGACGAGGGAGTTCCGCCACGCCGCGTGCAGCTGCGCGAAGCGGCCCGTTCCGGCGATGAGCGCCTCGGGCGTGTCGTCCTCGACGACCCGGCCCCGCTCCATCACCAGCACGCGATCCGCGATCGCGACGGTCGAGAGACGATGCGCGATGATGATCGCCGTCCGATGGGCGAGCAGGGTCTGCAGCGCCTCCTGGATGAGACGCTCGCTGGGGATGTCGAGCGACGCCGTCGCCTCGTCGAGGATCAGCACCGCGGGGTCTGCGAGGAAGGCTCGGGCGAAGGAGATCAGCTGTCGCTGCCCCGCCGAGACGCGGCCGCCGCGCTTGTTCACATCCGTGTCATAGCCCTCCGGCAGCTCCCGGATGAACGCGTCCGCGCCCACCGCCTGCGCCGCGCGGCGGATCTCCGCAGGCGAGGCGCCGGGCTTGCCGAGCGCGATGTTGTCGGCGACGGTTCCGCTGAACAGGTACGCCTCCTGCGTGACCATGACGATCGCGCGCCGCAGGTCGTCCTCCGACAGCTCGCGCAGGTCGACCCCGTCCAGGGTCACGGCACCGGCGGTGGGGTCGTAGAAACGCGAGACCAGCTTGGCGAGCGTCGACTTCCCCGCACCGGTCGTTCCCACCAGCGCGACCGTCTGCCCGGCGGGGATGTCGAGATCGAAGCCGGGCAGGATGACGCGTCCGTTCGCGTACCCGAACTCGACGTGGTCGAAGCGCAGATGGCCCTGAGCGGCGGCGAGCGGCGTCGCCCGAGCGGGCTCGGGGACCCCCGGCTCCTCCTCCAGCACGCCCGACACCTTCTCGAGCGCTGCCGCGGCGGACTGGTACGAGTTGAGGAACATCGCGACCTCCTGCAGCGGCGAGAAGAAGTTGCGCACGTACAGCACGGCCGCCAGGAGCACGCCGATCTCGACCCCGCCGTCGACGACGCGGATCCCGCCCCAGAGCACGACGACCGCGAGGGTGACCGACGAGATCGCCATGAGCCCCGGCTCGAACGCGCCGAAGAGCCGCAGCGACGCCTTGTTGACGTCGCGGTACTCCCCCGACAGCTCCGCGAACTCCGCATCGCCGCGGGGCTCCGTACGGAACGCCTTCACCGCGCGGATGCCGGTCATGGTCTCCACGAACTGCACGATGACCTTCGCGCTCACGACGCGCGAGCGGCGGTACACCGCCTGGGAACGGCGGTAGAACCAGCGCATGAGCAAGGCCAGCGGGATGCCGGCGATCACGAGCACCGCCCCGCTCTGCACATCCAGCAGCAGCAGTGCGATCAGGGTGAAGCCGCCGTAGAGGACACCCGAGACGAGCTCGTTGAGACCGCCGTCGAGCAGCTCGCGGATGGTGTCGAGGTCGCTCGTCTGTCGAGAGATGATGCGCCCCGAGGTGTAGGACTCGTGGAACTCGAGGCTGAGCCGCTGCGTGTGCCGGAAGATCCGCACCCGCAGATCGAGCATGACCGCCTGCGTGATCCGGGCGGCCACGACCGCGTACCAGCCGATGAGCGCCGCCCCGAGGATCCCCGTGGCCAGGTACAGGGCGACGACGCCGACCGTCGGCATCCAGTCGAGCCGGTCGACGACCGCGGGCAGCGCGTTGTCGATCCCGAACGCGATCAGCGCCGGACCCGCGACCTGCATCGCGGTGGACACGACCAGCACGACCGCGGCGAGCACCAGCCGTGCCCGCAGCGGGCTCACGAGCGAGCCGAGCAGGCGCAGCGAGCGCCGCCGGATCGCACGGCTCTCCTCGCGGGTGTAGTCGGAGCGGTCCTCGCCGCGGGTCCCGGTGACGTCGCTCATCACGAGTCCTCCCGTTCGCGTGCGCCCCGGGGGAACCGGCGGTCATCGCTGGGCAGCGGGGGGATGTCGATGGGCCCGGTGGGCACGAAGTGCTCGGCGTGATCCGCCTCGAGGCTCGAGATCACGTGGCGGTAGTGGGCGCTGTCGCGCAGCAGCTCGGAGTGCGTGCCGACGGCCGTGATCCGACCGCCCTCCAGCAGCGCGACCCGGTCGGCGAGCGCCACGGTCGAGGGGCGATGCGCGATGATCAGGGCCGTCGTGCCCTCGAGCACGCGGCGCAGCCCCTCCTCCACGCGCGCCTCTGTGTCGACGTCCAGCGCCGAAAGGGGGTCGTCGAGCACGAGGACGGCCGGCCGTGCGGCCACGGCGCGCGCGAGCGCCAGCCGCTGTCGCTGTCCGCCCGAGAGACTCAGGCCCTCCTCGCCGATGATCGTCTCGACCCCCTCGGGAAGCGCGTCGACGAAGTCGGCCTGCGCGACGGCGAGCGCTTCGCGCAGCAACGCCTCCGCGGCCGAGCCGTGCTCGTCGAGGTCGTCGCGGCCGAGCAGCACGTTGCGTCGCACCGACGCGGAGAAGAGCGTCGCATCCTCGAACGCCATCCCGATGTGGCGCCGGAGCTCCGACAGCCGCAGGTCGCGCACGTCGACGCCGTCGAGGAGCACCCGGCCGCCCGTCACGTCGTAGAGGCGGGTCGGCAGCGTCGTGAGGGTGGTCTTGCCGGAGCCCGTGAGCCCCACGAGCGCCATCGTCTCGCCGGGCCGCAGCACGAGGTCGATGCCGTCGAGCAGGTCGCGGCTGTCGGCGGGGGCATCGGGGTAACGGAACCGCGCCCCCTCGAACACGAGCTCGCCGCGCGGTTCCGGGATCGTCGCCGGCTCCGGCGGGTCGACGATCGTGTTCTCGGCGTCGAAGACCTCCATGACCCGGTCGGTCGCGGTGCGGGCGTCGAGGAGGAACGAGAAGAGGAAGCCGATCGACTCCACGGGCCACCGCAGCACCGCGCCCATCGCGAAGAAGGCGAACAGCTGTGCGACGTCCAGCTGTCCGAGCTGGACGAGCACGATGCCGACCGCCAAGCACAGCGCGAACGCGATCTCGGGCAGCAGCACGAGCCAGAACCAGATGCCGCCGACCGCGCGCGCCTTCTCGATCTCGGTGTCGCGCAGCTGCAGCGCCTGCGTCCGGAACGCGCGGAGCGCGTGCGGACCGCGTCCGAACGCCTTCAGCACGCGGATGCCGTGCACGCTCTCCTCGACCGCCGTCGCGAGGTCGCCGGCCTGATCCTGGCTGCGCCGGGTGAGCAGCCCGTATCGCTTCTCGAAGCGGTATCCGACGTACCAGAGGGGCGCCGAGCAGATCAGGAAGACGAGCCCCAGCATCCAGTGCCAGGTGAAGAGCACGGCCGTGCCGACGACGATGGTCAGCAGGTTGACGACGAGCAGGATCACCCCGAACGCGAGCCAGCGACGGATGAGGCTGATGTCCTGCATCATGCGGCTGAGCAGCTGCCCCGACTGCCACCGGTCGTGGAACGAGACGGGCAGACGTGTCAGGCGCTCCGAGAAGCCCGTGCGCAGAGCGTACTCCACGCTCGTGGACGGGGCGAGGACGAACCAGCGGCGGAGCCAGACGAGTCCCGCCTCGGCGAAGCCGAGAAGCAGCACGAGCACGGCTCCCACGGCGATCTGGCCGATGTCGCCCGATCCGATGGGCCCGGAGACGACGGCCTCGAGCATCAGGGGGATGCTCAGCGCGACGAGGCTCGCCCCGAGCGCGCTCGCGGCGCCGAGGATCAGCCGCGGCAGCACCGGGCGGGCGAACGGCAGCAGCCGCGCGAGGGCGCGCAGCGTGGAGGGCGGGGCGGAGTGTGCAGTCATGATCGAGGCGAGCCTTCGAGCCTATGCTCCGCCTCCCCCGCCGCACAACTCCCCGCTCCCTCCCCCTCGCCCCTACCCGCGAGACCAGTCTCGCCCGCCGAGACCGGTGGGTTACCCGCCGGTCTCGGCGGGCCGGACTGGTCTCGCGGTCAGCTCGCGGTCAGCTCGCGGGCGAGGAGAGCGCGCTTGACCGGCTCGCCCCACGCGAACCCGCCCATCGAGCCGTCGCTGCGGAGCACGCGGTGGCAGGGCACGAACAGCGCGGGAGCGTTCCGGGCGCAGATGGATGCGGCCGCCCTCACCGCCGACGGCCGGCCCAGCGCCGCGGCGAACTCGGAGTAGGTCAGCGGCCGCCCGGGGGCGATGGCCCGCAGCGCCGCCCAGCCGATCCGCTGCAGCTCGGTGCCCGTCTGGCTCACCTCGACCGCGTCGATCGCGGCGACGTCCCCGGCGTAGAACGCGACGACGGCGTCCGCGGCATCCGCCTGCCCTTCTCTCACCTGGGCCGGACGCAGCATCGGGTGGATGCGGTCGCGCACCGCCTCGACATCCGCCGTCCAGCCGGATGCGAGCACACGCTGCCGATCGTCGGCGACGATCGTGAATGCCCCGTCGGGGGTCTCGAGGGTCTGGAACAGGGCGGTCATGGTGCTCCTTGTGAGGGGGTCGAGGGACGTGCGGGGCGAGCCGAAGCGGCCGCGGCGCGCCAGAGGTGGGCGGTGGCGTAGCTGCGCCAGGGGGCGACGCGCTCGAGCCGGGCGCTGAGCGCGCGTGGGTCGGCGGGCAGGCCCGCGCGCACGGCGCCGGCACGCGCGGCGACGTCGCCGGGCAGGAAGACGTCGGGATCGCCCGTCACCCGCATCCGCACGTAGTCCGCCGTCCACGGTCCGATCCCGGGCATCGCGAGCAGGGCTGCACGCTGGGCGACGGGGTCATCGCCGGGACCGAGCTCGAGGGCGCCGTCGGCGAGCGCCGCCGCGGCGCCCCTGACGGCACGGATGCGGGCGGCCGGTACGCGCAGCGTCTCCGCACCGTGCTCCGCGATCGCGGCCATGGTCGGGAACAGACGGTCGGTCCCCTCATGGGCTTCGAGCGGATCGCCGAGGGCCGCCGCCAGCGCGCTCAGCGCCGACGTCGCCTGGCGCACGGTGATCTGCTGGCCGATCATGGCGCGGATCAGCATCTCGTGCGGATCGGCCGTGCCCGGAACCCGGATGCCCGGACACGCCGCGACGAGCGATGCGAGCTCCGGCGCCGCCGCCGTCAGCGCCCGATCGACCGCGAGCGGGTCGGCGTCGAGGTCGAACAGCCGCCGCACCCGCGCGAGCAGCTGGGGCAGGTCGCTCAGCCGCGTCAGCCGGGCGCGCAGACGCAGCTCGCCGCCGTCCCGTCCCACGCGGAACCAGGCCGGCCCGCCGGCGAGCGCGAGCGTCCGGGCGAACGAGTCCGCCGTGGCGACCTCGACGCCCGATACGGCGCGTGCCGCGAACCAGGCGAACAGGCCGTCCAGGTCGATCGGCGCACGGTGGGCGAGCAGCAGGTCGAGTCCGCCCGACGCGGCGGGCGCGGCGGGGTGCGCACGGGCCCGGAGCGCGGTGGGCGGCATGCCGAACACCTCGCGCACCGTGTCGTTGAACTGGCGGATGCTGGCGAAGCCCGCGGAGAAGGCGACGTCGGCGACCGGGAGCTCCGTGCCCGTCAGCAGCAGTCGCGCGGTCTGCGCGCGGTGTGCGCGGGCGAGCGCGAGCGGCCCGGCGCCGAGTTCGAGGGTGAGCAGCCGCGAGAGGTGACGCACCGAGTATCCGAGCCGCCGGGCGAGTCCCGAGACGCCTTCCCGCTCGACCACGCCGTCGGCGATCAGTCGCATGGCGCGGCCCGCGACATCCCCCCGCAGGTCCCACTCGGGCGAGCCCGGCGCCGCCTCGGGCAGGCAGCGCTTGCAGGCGCGATAGCCGGCCTCGTGAGCGGCGGCGCTCGTGGCGTAGAAGGTGACGTTGCCCGGCTTGGGCGTGCGCGCAGGGCACGAAGGGCGACAGTAGATGCCGGTCGTGCGCACGGCGGTGACGAACTGGCCGTCGAACCGCGCGTCGCGTGCGTCGATCGCACGGTAGCGCTCGTCGAAGGTCATCGCGGGTTGTGGCACTCCCCCAGCCTGACACGCGCCGACCGACTCGGCTCGCGGTTTTCGGCCACGACTGTCCGCCCGGCGCCGCCCCACGATCGCGACGTTTTCATGCACCCGCGACGCGAATGTGGCGGCGGGTTGCACGAAAACGCCGCGAACAGGGGGCGGATGCGGGGGCGCAAGCCCCCGCGGAACCCCACCGGCCCCGAGTACCGTGGCGGCATGAGCGAACGCGAGTACGACCTCATCGTCATCGGCGCCGGCCCCGTGGGCGAGAACGTCGCCGACCGCGCCGTGCAGGGCGGCCTGTCGGCGGTGATCGTGGAGAGCGAGCTGGTCGGGGGCGAGTGCTCCTACTGGGCGTGCATGCCCTCGAAGGCCCTGTTGCGTGCGGGGTCGGCGCTGCGCGCCGCACGGGACGTCGAGGGCGCGCGCGAGGCCGTGACCGGCGAGGTCGATGCGCCCGCCGTGCTCCGCCGCCGCGACGGCTTCACCCACGACTGGGACGACTCATCGCAGGTCGCCTGGCTCCAGCAGGCGGGCATCGACCTCGTGCGCGGACACGCGCGGCTCGCGGGCGAGCGCCGGGTCGAGGTCACGGCGGACGACGGCTCGACCTCGGTCCTTCTCGCCCGCCGCGCGGTCGCGGTCTGCACCGGGACCGGCGCCTTCGTGCCGGAGGAGCTCGCCGACATCGAGCCGTGGACGAGCCGCGACGCCACGGGCGTGCAGGAGATCCCCGCGCGGCTCGCGATCGTGGGCGGCGGGGTCGTGGCCTGCGAGATGGCCACCGCATTCGCCGACCTCGGGTCGCGCGTCACCCTCATCGCCCGCGGCGCGCTGCTGGCCGGGATGGAGCCGTTCGCCGGCGAGCGGGTCGCGACGGCGCTGCGCGAGCGCGGGGTCGAGGTGATCCTCGGCGCCGCGGTCTCGCGGGCGAGCCGCAGCGGCACGGTCTCGACGCTGGAGCTCGCCGACGGCCGCACGATCGAGGCCGAGCAGGTGCTCGCCGCGACCGGACGCACCCCGCGCACGGAGGACCTGGGCCTGGAGAGCGTCGGACTCGAGCCCGGCTCCTGGCTGGATGTCGACGACACCCTGCTCGTGCGCGGCACGGACTGGCTCTACGCGGCCGGCGACGTGAACCATCGCGCGCTGCTCACCCACCAGGGCAAGTACCAGGCGCGCGCGGCCGGAGACGTGATCGCCGCGCGCGCGGCCGGGGCACCGGTCGACGACGCGCCCTGGGGCGCCCACGTCGCCACCGCCGACCACGCCGCCGTGCCGCAGGTCACCTTCACCGATCCCGAGGTCGCCTCAGTGGGGCTCACGGCCGAGGCCGCGCGGGCGGCGGGTCACCGCATCCGTGTCGTGGACTACGACCTCGGATCCGTCGCGGGCGCCGCGACGCACGCCGACCATTACACCGGACTCGCCCGGGCCGTCGTCGACGAGGACCGCGGGGTGCTCGTCGGCGCGACCTTCGTGGGCCCGGATGTCGCGGAGCTGCTGCACGGGGCCACGATCGCGGTCGTCGGCGAGGTGCCGATCGCCCGGCTGTGGCACGCCGTGCCGTCGTACCCGACCGTCAGCGAGGTGTGGCTGCGGTGGCTCGAAGCGCTCGGGCGGGCCACCGCGTCCTGACGCCGGTCCGCCGCGCGGCGCTCATGCCGCCCGCTCGCCTCCGGGCGTCCCCCACGGCCCCGGGATGCCGCGGCAGCCGACGACGGTGCGGCTCAGTGGTAGAAGTGCCGCTCCCCGGTGAAGTACATGGTCACCCCGGCCTCGCGGGCCGCGGCGATCACCTCGTCGTCGCGCACGGATCCTCCGGGCTGGATGATCGCCGAGATCCCGGCGTCGATCAGCACCTGCGGGCCGTCCGCGAACGGGAAGAAGGCATCGGATGCCGCGACGGACCCGGCGGCGCGATCGCCCGCCCGCTCGACCGCCAGGCGGCAGGAGTCCACGCGGTTCACCTGACCCATGCCGACGCCGACCGTGGCGGAGTTCTTCGCGAGCACGATCGCGTTCGACTTGACCGCGCGGCACGTCTTCCAGGCGAACGAGAGGTTCTCGAGCTCCTCATCGTCCGGGCGTTCGCCCGACATGAGCTCCCACGAGTCGACGAGCGACTCGATCTCGGCCGGGAACCGGTCGGCGTCCTGCAGCAGCAGACCGCCCGAGACCAGGCGCACGTCCATCGGCTCCTGCGTCCAGTCGACCGGCAGCTGCAGCACGCGCAGGTTCTTCTTCTCCCGGAAGACCTCGAGCGCGGCGGGCTCGAAGTCGGGGGCGACGATGACCTCGGTGAAGATGTCGCGCATGTTCTCGGCCATCTTCATCGTGACGGTGCGGTTGGCCGCGATGACGCCGCCGAACGCCGAGACCGGGTCGCACTCGTGCGCGCGCAGGTGGGCGCTGGCGATCGGGTCGAGCGCGTTCGGCGCGCCGATCGCGATGCCGCAGGGGTTGGCGTGCTTGATGATCGCCACGGCCGGCTTGACGAGATCGAACGCCGCGCGCAGCGCCGCATCCGCGTCGACGTAGTTGTTGTACGACATCTCCTTGCCCTGCAGCTGCGTCGCCTGCGCGATGCCGTGGCCGCCGGCGCGGGTGTAGATCGCGGCGCGCTGGTGGGCGTTCTCGCCGTACCGCAGGGTCGCCAGGCGCTCGGCGTTGATCGTGAGGTGCCCCGGGAGGTCCTCCTCGACGAGGGTCCCCTCGGCGAACCAGGTCGCGACCGCGCGGTCGTACGAGGCCGTGTGCGCGAAGGCGCGCGCCGCGAGCTCCTTGCGCTGCGTGAGCGAGGTGCCGCCCGCCCCGAGAGCCTCGATGATCGCGGGGTAGCTCTCCGGTGAGACGACGATCGCGACGTTGGCGTAGTTCTTGGCGGAGGCGCGCACCATCGCGGGACCGCCGATGTCGATCTGCTCGACGACGACGTCGCCTTCGGCCCCGGAGGCGACGGTCTCGACGAAGGGGTAGAGGTTCACGACGACGAGCTCGAACGGCGCGATCTCGAGCTCGCTCAGCTGACGCTCGTGGTCCTCGAGGCGCAGGTCCGCGAGGAGACCGGCGTGGACGCCGGGGTGCAGGGTCTTGACGCGACCGTCGAGCGACTCCGGGAAGCCGGTGACGGAGGCGACATCCGTCACCGGGTGCCCGGCGTCGCGGATGGTCTGCGCGGTCGACCCGGTCGAGACGATCTCGACGCCGGCGCCGGCGAGCGCTTCCGCGAGACGCAGCAGGTCGGTCTTGTCGCTGACCGAGACGAGGGCGCGCCGGATCGGAACGACGTCGCGCGGGCGGTAGAGGGACGGATCGTGGCTGGGCCCGGCCATGGGGACCTCCTCGGGTGGTGGGTGGGTCAGGATGCGGCGATCGCCGCCGGGTCGAGCTCCCCGGTCGCGAACCGCCGAACGACGTCGATCAGCAGCCGCCGCTCGACCGGCTTGATGCGCTCATGGAGCGTGGTCTCGTCGTCGCCCGGCAGCACCGCCACGCGCTCCTGGGCGAGGATCGGCCCCGAGTCGACGCCGTCGTCGACGACGATGACGCTCGCGCCGGTGGTCGTGGCACCCGCGGCGAGCGCGTCGCGCACGGCGTGGGCGCCGGGGAACTCGGGCAGGTGGGCCGGATGCGTGTTGATGAGCCGCGGCGCCCAGGCGGAGACGACGGCGGGCGGCACGAGCCGCATGAGGCCGCTCAGCACGACGAGGTCCGGCGACCAGGCGGCGAGCTGCTCGTTGAGCTCGTCGCCCCAGGCCTCCCGCTCGGCGGCGCCGCGCCACGGGACGACGAAGCTCGGCATGCCGAACTCCTCCGCGTGCGCGAGGCCTGCCGCTTCGCGATCCGCGCCCACGACGATCACGCGTGCGGGAAAGTCGGGGTGCCGTGCCGCCTCGAGAAGGGCACGAAGGTTGGAGCCGGCGCCGGAGATGAGGACGGCCACCGTGAACACCCGGTCAGTCTAGTCGTGACGCGCCCGCGGCGAGAGCAGCAGGATGCCGGCCCCGACGAGCACCTCGAGCCCGATCGCGAGGGCGACGGGTCCCGGCTCCGGCCCGACCTGGGAGAGCCGGTCGGGTCCGAGCGAGCCCGAGGCGACGAGGCACAGGAGCGCGGCGACCGCGGCGGACAGCGCCGCGATCGCCACGGCGATGACGGCGCGGGGCCCGGCGGGCTCGGCGTCGCGCTGCAGGCGCGAGCGCACCGCCCAGCCCGCGAGGGCGCCCGCCGCGATCGGGAGCAGCGCGAGGACCAGCAGCCACGGCGAGGTGGAGTCGGGGAGCACGCCGAGCAGCGGCACGCCCGGCACGACGCCGAGCTGTGTGCCCGCGGGCGTGACCGAGGTGCCGACGCCGACGGCGAAACCGGGGCCGGAGAGGAAGGACACGGCCCAGACGATCAGCGTCGGCAGGTAGAGCACCTGCGCGAGTCCCATCGCGATGACGCCCCACAGGTCCAGGTTGGCCGACTGCGAGAGCGCCACGATGGTGCCGCCGCGCAGGATCAGCGCGACCGCCGTGACCAGCGCGCCCGCGCCCACGACGCCCGTGACAGCGATGGCGGCGCCGCGCACGGCGAGACCGGGAACCGAGAGCCACGCGTCGGAGACCCTGCCGAGCCGGCGGCGGAACGCATCCAGCACTCCGTCGTCGCCCTCGCGCCACGCGGTCGGCACGGCTCCCAGCACGAGCCCGGCGGCGTAGAACGCGGCCGGGAACGCGACGGCCTGCCACAGGTAGACCGCGGCGAGCCCGCTGCGCGCGGTGACCGCCGCCACGGCGGCGAACGCCGCGAACACGACGGCACCGGAGAGCACGCCCGTGATCCACGCGCCGGCACGGGCCGCACGCGCACCCGAACGGGCCCCGAAGAGCAGGGATGCCGCGGCGAAGCCGAGCGGGGCGAGCGAGAGCACGAACCGCGCGAGCGAGGGGTCGATGGCATTCGCGGCGAGGTAGGCGTCCGGGAGCGTGATGTGCAACGGCACCCCGTGACCCAGCTGCCACACGGCGACCGTGGTCTGCCAGAGCGCCGATGCGTCGCCCGCGCCGAAGACGACGAACCACAGCACCATCAGCGGCGCGAAGGCGGCGGCGATGCCGACGAGCACCGCGACGAACGCGTCGAGCGCGGAGAGGAGGAGGACGAGGACGCGTTGCATGCCTCCTCGACCTTAGTCAGGCACCGCGCCGTGTCCAGGCGCCGCGCGGCGGACCCGTCCTCTGCACAGGCTCGCTCAGCGGCCCGACTTCCACACGCCCGAGCTCGGAAGCCTGCCGCCGAAGAGCTGCCTGATGTTCACGAGCGTGAAGCCGCGGTCCGCGAGCGCGGTGTAGACCCGGTCGACCGTGCGGGCGGTGACCGGCTGGATGTCGTGCTGCAGGACGATCGATCCCGGCTGCGGCTGATCGACGACCCGGCTCACGAGGACGTCGTCCGCCGGGCCCTGCCAGTCGAAGCCGTCGACGTCCCACAGGATCGCGGGCATCCCGGCGGCGGCGAGCACGGCAGCGTTGTACTGCCCATAGGGCGGGCGGAACACGGTCGGCGCCTGCCCGGTGGCGGACAGGTAGGCGGCCGTCGTGTCGCGGATCTGCCGGGCGACCTGCGCAGCCGAGAGCGTGGTGAGGTGCGGATGGTCCCAGGTGTGGTTCTCGACGAGGTTGCCCTCGGCGAGCGCCCGTTTCGCGACCGCCGCGTAGGGGGCCGCCTTCTGCCCCATCGAGAAGAACGTGACCGAGGCGTGGTGCGCGGCGACCGTGTCCAGGATGCCGGCCGTGTACTCGCTCGGTCCGTCGTCGTAGGTCATGGCGACGCACGGCACGAGCGTGCAGTCCACGCTCGTGAACCCCGCGAACGCCGGAGCGGGCGGCTTGAAGGGCACGGCTGCGGCGGCCGCCAACGCGGCGCCGAACGGCGTCGTGATCGCGGCAGCCGTGTCGGCGGGCACCGCCATCGTGGTCGGCTCCGCCGTCGGCGGCACGCCGAGCGCGGTGAGCTCGGGAGCGGTGAAACCGGGCGGAAGGGTGACCGCGAGCGATCTCCCGGGGATCACCTCGGCCTGCGCGAGCGCGGCGCGGACCGCGGAGATCGTCGCGTCGCCGGGAGGCTGCACCGTCGCCAGGCTCAGCGAGCCGTGATCCCGACGGATCGCCTCTACGAGGTCGTCCCACAGGACGAGCGGTGCGGCGTCCGTCCACAGCGCATCACCGGTGACGACCTCTCCCGTGGCGGTGTTCGTGAACAGCGTCGTCGCGACGTCGGACGTCACCGCCCGCGACGACCCGGTGACGACGCGGATGCGCTCGCCGAAGAAGGTGCCCGCGGCCACGACCACGTCGCAGACGACGGCCGTCCCCACGCCGCCGGCGGGACCGAAGGCGGGATCGGCGAGCACCTGGGTGGCGGGCCGCAGCGTGCTCCCCCGCTGGCACGAACGGTCGCCCATCCCCGTTCCCTGCGGGAACACGGCGGGACCGTACGCAACCCGCGCCGCCGCGGAGCGGGCGGTGATCGCGTCACGCACGAGCTGCGAGAGACGGGCGTTGATCGGCGCGTCGCCGGGCAGCCGCGTCCAGCGGGCCTGGACGCCGACCGCGTCGTTGCGGATGCGCTGTCCCGACAGTCCGCCGACATCGGCCGGATCGAGCGTTCCGGGTGTCTCCACGATGCTGACGGATGCCTCGGGCCACGTCGACGGCGTCCACGAACGGTCGACGGCGGGGGCGCAGCCGGCCAGCAGCGCGACGACGGCGACGACGGCCGCCGCGGTCAGCCGCCGCCTCATCGTGCGACCGCCGTCGAATCGGTGCGGACGCGGACGCTCTCGATCAGGTGCGCGAGCACGCACGTGTAGCGCGGGAGATCGCCCTCCGCCGTCGCGACGACGATCACGGCGCCGTCGGGCTCACCGACCGCGGCCGTGACCGTCTCCGGGGCGGTCTGGGCGTGCACCGAGGTGAGTCCCGAGCCGAGCGGCTCCTCGATGGGATCGCCCACCGAGGGCGCGGCGTCGGAGAAGGCGGCGCGGGGCGATCGCGGGCTCGGCGAGAACGTCACGTCGAGGTTTCCGTCGGGGCTCGTGACCAGGAGCGAGTCGGGATCGACGAACGAGCGACGCACGGACCATTCCGCCGGCACGGTCAGGCTCGCTCCGCCGATCTCGACCGTCGTATCGGTGGTCTCGACGCGCGCACTGAGGTTCGCCAGCAGCGGCGGGAGCACCAGCCTGGCCAGCACCGCGCACGCGAGGGCGAAGACGACGACGAGGACGATCAGGATCGCGAGCCGACCCCGGCGTGAGCGCAGCACACCGCCCCGCCCCGACACCACCTGTGACACATCCCCGCCTCGAGCGGCCGGACCTCCCGACCCCGTTGCGAGTCTACAAGGGAACTGCGCGGCACCACGGAACGGCCGGCGACCGGAGGCCGCGCGAGGCCGTCATCGGTCGGCGAAGGGCTCCAGCACGAACACCGCGATGACCCGATCCGTCTTGGTCTGGTAGTCGGCGTAGTCGGGCCACACCGCAACGGCGCGCTCCCACCACAGCTCGCGCTCCTCGCCCGAGACCTCACGGGCGAGGTAGTCGCGTTTGACGGCCTTGTCCTGCAGCTCGACGTGCGGGTGGCGGCGCATGTTCCCGGCCCAGACCGGCTCCTCCGGCAATCCGCCCTTGGATGCGATGACCGCGTACCGGCCATCGTGCTCGACCCGCATCAGCGCCGTCTTGCGCAGGGCTCCGGTCTTGGCACCGACGGTCGTGAGCACGATGATCGGCACGCCGCGCAGCTCGCCGCCCTCTGCGCCGTTCGTGGCCTCGTAGGTCTCGGCCTGGGTGCGGGCCCACTCGGCGGTGGACGGCTTGTACTCCCCGGTCAATGGCATGGCATCTACGGTACTCCCCGCGCTTCGTGCGCATAACTCAGGCAGAATCGCGTCTCGGCGACGCGCGCGGCTCCGGAAGCCCGGATCTGCCTGAGTTGTGCGCACAGCGCGCAGCGAGGAGGGGTGGGCGCCGTCGGCGCCCACCCCTCCTCGCTGCCTGCGTCAGAGCGCGGCGATGATCTCGCGCATCAGGGCAGCCGTCTCGGACGGCGTCTTGCCGACCTTGACGCCGGCGGCCTCGAGGGCCTCCTTCTTGGCCTGTGCCGTGCCGGCGGAGCCGGACACGATCGCACCCGCGTGACCCATGGTCTTGCCCTCGGGCGCCGTGAAGCCCGCGACGTACCCGACAACGGGCTTGGTGACGTTCGCCTTGATGAAGTCCGCGGCGCGCTCCTCGGCGTCGCCGCCGATCTCGCCGATCATGACGATCGCCTTGGTCTCCGGGTCGGCCTCGAAGGCGGCGAGCGCGTCGATGTGCGTCGTGCCGATGATGGGGTCGCCGCCGATGCCGATGGCGGTCGAGAAGCCGAGGTCACGCAGCTCGAACATCATCTGGTACGTCAGCGTGCCCGACTTCGACACGAGTCCGATCGGGCCCTTGCCGGTGATGTTGGCGGGGGTGATGCCCACGAGCGACTCGCCGGGCGTGATGATCCCGGGGCAGTTCGGGCCGATGATCCGGGTCTTGTTGCCCTTGCTCTTGGCGTACGCCCACGCCTCGGCGGTGTCGCCGACGGGCACGCCCTCGGTGATCACCACGAGCAGCGGGATCTCGCTGTCGATGGCCTCGACCATCGCGTCCTTCGTGAACGCCGGCGGCACGAACGCGATCGACACGTCGGCGCCGGTGGCCTCGATCGCCTCCGCGACAGACGCGAACACGGGCAGCTCGACCGGGTTTCCGGCGGCATCCGTGTGCGAGACGGTCGTGCCCGCCTTGCGCGCGTTGACGCCTCCGACGACCTGGGTGCCGGCCTTCAGCATGAGGGCCGTGTGCTTCGTGCCCTCGCCGCCGGTGATGCCCTGGACGATGACCTTGGAGTCCTTGTTGAGATAGATCGACATTGTCCTAGTTCCTTGAGATCCGGATGCCGCGACTCAGGCGTTCGCCAGCTCGGCGGCCTTGTCGGCGCCCTCGTCCATGCCGGCGGCGAGGGTCACGAGCGGGTGGTTGGCCGCGGCGAGGATCGCGCGACCCTCTTCGACCTGGTTGCCGTCCAGGCGGACGACGAGGGGCTTGGTCGCGGTGTCGCCGAGGATCTCGAGCGCCTTCACGATGCCGTCGGCCACGGCCACGCAGCTCGTGATGCCGCCGAAGACGTTCACGAACACGCTCTTGACCTGCGGGTCGCCGAGGATGACGTCCAGGCCCGCGGCCATGACCGTCGCCGAGGCGCCGCCGCCGATGTCGAGGAAGTTGGCGGGCTTCACGCCGCCGTGGTCCTCGCCCGCGTAGGCGACGACATCCAGGGTCGACATGACCAGCCCCGCACCGTTTCCGATGATGCCCACCTGGCCGTCGAGCTTGACGTAGTTGAGGCCGTTCGCCTTCGCCTTGGCCTCGAGCGGGTCGGCCGCGTCCTTGTCCTCGAGCTCCTCGTGCTCGGGGTGGCGCACCTCGGTGGCGTTGTCGTCGAGGCTGACCTTGCCGTCGAGCGCGACGATGTCGCCCGAGGCGGTCTGCACGAGCGGGTTCACCTCGACGAGGGTCGCGCCCTCGCCCTTGTAGACGTCGTAGAGCTTGACGAAGACGTCGGCGACCTTCGGGGCGAGCTCCTCGTCGAAGCCGCCGGCCCGGGCGATCTCGAGGGCCTTGGCCGCGTCGATGCCCGTCAGCGGGTCGACCTCGACCTTCGCGAGCGCCTCGGGCTTCTCCACCGCGAGCTGCTCGATCTCCATGCCGCCCTCGACCGAGCACAGCGACAGGTAGGAGCGGTTGGCGCGGTCGAGCAGGACCGAGAAGTAGAACTCGCGCTCGATCTGGGCACCGGCGGCGACCATCACGCGCTTGACGATGTGGCCCTTGATGTCGAGGCCGAGGATGGCCTTGGCCGCCTCGTACGCCTCGTCGGGAGTCTTGGCGACCTTCACGCCGCCGGCCTTGCCGCGTCCGCCGGTCTTGACCTGAGCCTTCACGACCACGACGCCGCCGAGCTTCTCGGCCGCTGCCTTCACCTCCTCGGGGGTGTCGGCGACGATGCCGGCGAGCACCGGCACCTCGTACTTCTCGAACAGATCACGTGCCTGGTACTCGTACAGATCCACGGGCAATCCTTCGGTGGACGGTGGGGTGGGGTACGGCCGAGAAATCTTGATGTCGAGATATCGACCAATCCCCCACCCTACTACCGCAAGGGAAACACGCCGGACGCCTGCCCCGCTCCGCCGCGAGAAGGACGGTCCTGCGCGCTCATGCCCCTCACGCTCCCGCGGCCGGTGCCGGTCGACGAGCGAGCATGCAGACGGCCACCGCGCCGAGGATAACGAGCGACTCCCGAAGGAGCAGCCCGATCGGCTGCAGGGGCGCGAGCTGCATGCCGAGCACGACGTCGCCGAGGTTCGGCCCGGTGCACAGCAGGACGACGGCGGCCACCGCGACGAACCGACGCGCGGACCGCGAGGGCCGGGTGGAGAGAAGGACGAGCGCGGGCACGAGGTAGACCCAGTGGTGCAGCCAGCTCACGGGCGAGACGAGGCAGGCCGTGAGACCGACGATGACCGTCGCCGAGAGCTCGTCCGCGCGTCGATGTGCCACGACCGCGGCGGCAAGCCCCGCGGCGCCGGCGCCGGCGGCGGCGAGGACGGCGAGCACCGAGGGCGCTCCGGCGAAGGCCAAGGCGCCCTGGATCGAGTTGTTCCCCGACGTCGCGAACAGGCCGCCGAGGTCCACCCTGTCGCTGAGATGCCAGACCGTGTCCCGGAAGAACGTCCCGCTCGCCTCGGGGAACACGACGGCGCCGATCGCCGTGCATGCCGCGGCGATGCCCGCACCCCAGGCGAGGCGGCTCCATTGACGGGTCACCGCGAAGTACAGGAGGAACAGCGCGGGGGTGAGCTTGATCGCCGCCGCCACGCCCACGAGCGCACCGGAGGGCAGCCACCGTGCACGGCCGCCGCCTTCTCGGCGCAGGACGTCGACGAGGCAGAGGGCCATGAGGGGGACGTTGATCTGGCCGAAGATGATGTGGCTGGCCACCACGATCGACGCTCCGCTCACCGCGAGAGAGACGACGACACGGCGGACTCGTGCGGGTCCTGCCGGCGTGCAGCTCCAGATGACGCCCGTGAGGACGGCCATCGTCATCCATGACCACAGCAGATAGGCCACGGTCGGCTCGAGGAGCGTGGTCGGCAGGAGCACCAGCGCGGCGAACGGTGTATAGGTGAACGGCAATCCGCCGGGCGGCATCATGGGACCGCCGAGGTTCTGTCGATAGATGTCCTCACCGGCCGACGCAGCTGCGGCGCCGTAACGGTAGACGAGGAAGTCGACCGGGTTGACGCTGCTGACGACGGCGGTCAGCACCCAGACGACGACGAGCGACACGACGCTCGCGCCGAGAACCAGCAGCCACCGCTGGGGCACGCGGCACGTCGTCCGCGGGCGATCGCGAACACCCGTCACCGGTACCCCGCCGGAGCGGTCGAACAGGTCGTCGACAGCGCAGTCGAGCTCCCGTGTGAGCGCGACAACGGTGTCGAACCGGATGCCCTCCGCCGTTCCGAGTCGGAGCCGCTCCAGGGGCGCGGCGGCGACGTCGCACCGCTTGCTCAACTGCTCGACCGACACACCGCGGCGGTCGAGCACCGCCGCGAGCCTCGTCCGCGCGCCCGCGCCGTGCTCGCCGGAGCCGATCGTCGTCACGGAGACCTCCGGCCTCGTCGCGCTCGCGGGGCCGGGGGCGAGCCGGGCAGGATGACGAAGAGCTCCCCGACCTCGCAGTCGAGCACGTCGCAGATCGCTGCGAGGGTCGTGAACCGGATCGCCTTGGCGCGGTCGTTCTTCAGGATCGAGAGGTTGGCGATCGTCACGCCGACGCGGTCGCTCAGCTCGGTCAGACTCATCCCGCGCTGATCGAGCAGCTCGGTCAGCCGACAGTGCACGTACCGGTCGGAGACGCCGACCGACGGCATCAGACGATCCCGTCGGCGTCGCGCCGGAGCTTCAGGGCGACGGCGAGCGCGACAGCGACGAGCAGCAGTCCGCCGCCGACGAGAAGGGGGACGACGGCGAGCTCCTGAGCCGCGTACAGCACGACATCGCCCCGCCCGACGAGGCTTCCCGGGTGATCGACGGGCAGCGACTGAGCCACGAGCTCGGTGCCGCGGCCTCGCAGCATCGGCCCGAAGACGCCGACCGACAGCACCGACGCCCCCGCCATGAACCAGATGGCGACGACCGGGACGCCGAAGGGTCGGTCACGCATGAGGCTGACGCACAGGAGGATGAGTGCCGCCCCGGTGATCGCGACGGCGGCGAGGTCGAGGGCAGCGGCGAGGACGAAGACCGTGCCGGCCTCGGCGGTGTCCGTCACGAACATCTCGACGCCGGTGTACCGCGCCCATTCGACCCGCGGGCCCAGACCGCCCGGCTCGATGGTCGTGAGCGCGGGCATCACGACACGGGCGCGTCCGTGAACCGCCTCGGCGAGCTGTGCGCCGGTGATCGCCAACGCCGCGCCCGTCAGGATCATGATCAGCACGAGCGCGCCGATCATCCCGCCGCGGCGCCAGCGCACGGCACGTTGTCCGAGCTGCGTCATCCTCCACCTCCATTTATCGTGAAACAATAAACGCAAGCTTATCGAAGAACGACAAACAGCGCCCGAACGCCCGCGGCAGGACGGGACGTGGGCCCGCCCGTCGCACGCTCCCGGCCCCGCGGGTCTAGGCTTCGATCACATGAGCGTGACATCCCCCCCGTCCGCCGCGCGCACCGCCGTCGTCGCCGCTGCGCTGGACCTGTTCGCCCAGCAGGGGTTCGAGTCGACCACGGTCGATCAGATCGCGCGGGCATCCGGGATCTCCCGCTCCACGTTCTTCCGGCAGTTCGGCGGCAAGGACGACGTCGTCTTCGCCGATCACGACGCGGTGCTGCAGACCCTTCGCGACTACCTCGACACGCACCATGCCGATCCCTGGGAGGCGGTCTGCGAGGCCTCGTTGATCGCCTACCGCCACTTCGCCGCGGATCCGGAGCTGGCTCGCCGTCGTTACGCCGTGGTGCGCGGAGTGCCGGCGCTGCGCGAGCGCGAGATCGTCATGGTGTTCCAGTACGAGCGCCTCTTCGACGAGTACCTGCGGCGGGCGCTCCCCGGGATCGACCCGCTCGACGCGGTCAGCTTCGCGGCGCTCGTCACGGCGGTGCACAACCACGTGCTGCGCCAGCTGCTGCGCGGCACGAAGCGCGTGCCGGTCTCGGTGCTGCGGCGCGCGCTCGACAAGGCGCTCGCCCGGTTCGGGGTGGGCGACGCGGCGGTCCCGGCGTCTGAGGAGCTCGTCGTCGCGGTCTTCCCCCGCCGGATGCCGCCGGCCGAGATCGCGCGCCGCCTGCGCGACGAGCTCACCTGAGCCCGCCTCGACCTCGCGACACTGCGTCTCGAAACTGGCGGGACCTCGTCGCATCCCGCTACCCTGATCCAGGGCGGCACGGACGCGCCCCGGACAGGAGCGACATGGGCGAGGAAGCCGTCTTTCCCGGCGAACGCGTGACCGGATACGACGTCACCGACCGGCTCGACACCGACTACTACGCGGTCTTCGCCGACATCCCCGATGCCGACCGCGAGGTCTGGGACCGGGCGAAGGCCTACGTCGACGAGGTCGGCGATCGGATGGTCGCCGCCTGGGATACGGCCGACTACCCGCTCGAGATCGCGACGCGGCTCGGCGAGCTCGACCTGTTCAACGACGGGGTGGAGCACCCTGCGCTCACCCGTTTCTCCCCGCTGGCGGCAGGGCTGGTGAACATGGAGGTCTCGCGCGGCGACGGGTCGCTCGGCACCGTCATCGCCGTGCAGGGGGGTCTCGCGCTGCGCACGCTCGCCCTCTTCGGAAGCCCGGCGCAGCAGGAGCAGTGGCTCGTGCCGCTCGCCCGGGCCGAGGTGCTGGGCTCCTTCGCCCTCACTGAGCCCGACCACGGCTCCGACTCCGTCTCGCTGGAGACCACGGCACGCCGCGAGGGCGACTCCTGGGTGCTGCGCGGCGCGAAGAAGTGGATCGGCAACGGCGCCTCCGGCGGCATCGCGTTCGTCTGGGCCCGCGTCGACTCCCCCGGCGCAGACGACCACGGCGGGGTGCGCTGCTTCCTCGTCCCGCAGGACGCCCCCGGCTACACCGGCACGGTCATCACCGGGAAGGTCTCGCTCCGCGGCATCCACCAGGCCCACATCGTGCTCGACGACGTGCTGCTTCCGGCGGATGCCGTGCTGCCGGGCGCGCGGACCTTCAAGGATGCGTCGACCGTGCTCTACTCGACCCGCTCCGGCGTCGCGTGGTCGGCGCTCGGCCACGCGACCGCCTGCTACGAGGCCGCGCTGTCGTATTCCCAGCAGCGCATACAGTTCGGCAAACCGCTCGCAGCGTTCCAGATGGTGCAGGAACGTCTGACCCGGATGCTGGACGATCTGACGAGCATGCAGCTCTACTGCCGGCGCCTCGCCGACCTGGAGAGCGCCGGCGCGTTACGCCCCACCCAGGCGTCGCTCGCCAAGTTCCACAACACGCGCACCGCACGCCGTATCGCCGCGACGGCCCGCGACCTGCTCGGCGGCAACGGCATCCTGCTGGAGAACCGCGTCATGATGCACCTCGCCGACATCGAGGCGATCCACACCTACGAGGGAACCGAGAGCGTGCAGGCGCTGCTGCTGGGCCGCGACATCACGGGCCGCAGCGCCTTCGCCTGACCCACGGCGCGCCCGCAGCCCTCCCGACTACCGACCTCCGCCGGGCGGCGCAACCCTCCCGCCGCTCGCGCCGGCGCGTACTACGTTCTGATCATGGGACTCTTCCGTCGTACCCCCACCGAGGTTCAGCCGACCACGCGCGACATCGAGATCTCCGCGAAGCGCCCGCCGTGGAGTCTCTGGTCCGACACCTTCGGGCAGCTCGCGATCCGCGGCGTGCAGATCATCGTCGTGGTGGCGGTCGCCGCGGCGATCATCTTCGCGATCCAGTCGCTCACGCTCGTCACGATCCCGCTCGTGCTCGCGCTCATCTTCGCGGCCGCGTTCTCTCCGGCGATGCGGTGGATGCGCCAGCACGGCGTCCCGTCCGTGCTGGCGACGCTCATCACCCTGCTGACGGTCGTGGTCCTGCTGGGCGCGGTCACCTGGTTGATCGTCTGGGCCGTCGAGAACCAGTGGGACGATCTGTATCAGCAGGCGCAGGACGGCGTGAACCAGCTCATCTCCTGGGCGCAGTCGCTGGGCTTCCAGCCGAGTCAGGATCAGTGGAACGAGTGGCTCGGTCAGGCCCAGAAGTTCCTCACGAGCTCGCAGTTCGGCTCCGGCGCGATCGCCGGGGTGAGCGCCGTGGCGAACTTCGTGACCGGATTCGTGCTGATGGTCACGATCCTCTTCTTCTTCCTCAAGGACGGCCCGCGCATGTGGGAGTTCCTGCTGCGCCCCTTCCAGGGCAGCCACTACGAGCGCGGGCGCCGCATCGGCGACAAGACCGTGTCGGTGCTCGGCTCCTACGTGCGGGGGACGGCGACGGTCGCGTTCGTGGACGCGGTCGGCATCCTCATCGGTCTGCTGATCCTGCAGGTGCCGCTCGCGATCCCGCTCGCCGTGCTCGTGTTCCTCCTCGCGTTCATCCCGATCGTCGGCGCCACCCTCGCCGGGATCCTCGCGGCCCTCGTCGCGCTGGTCGCCAACGGCTGGGTCAACGCGCTGTTCGTCGTCGGCGTCGTGGTGCTCGTCAACCAGCTGGAGGGCAACTTCCTCCAGCCGTTCCTCATGGGCCGGTCGATGAAGCTGCACGCCTTCGTCATCCTGGTCGCCCTGACCGTCGGCACGGTGCTCGGCGGCATCGTCGGCGCCGTGTTGGCCGTCCCGATCACCGCGACGGCGTGGGGCATCGTGCAGGTGTGGGACGGTCCGGACAAGCCGGCGCGCTGGGCCAGGCCCAAACGGACGGAGCTCGAAGCCTGACGGGGGTCCGGCGCCGTGCGCTACGACATCCCCGCTCCCATGCTCGCCAAGGCCGTTGCCGACGTGCCGGGCGGCGAGGGCTGGTCGTTCGAGCCGAAGTGGGACGGCTTCCGGGTGCTGGCTGCGTGGGACGGGGAGACCGTGGAGCTCGGCTCCCGCGGGGCGAAGCCGCTCACGAGGTACTTCCCGGAGCTCGTGGCCGCACTGCCGGAGGTGCTGCCGGGGCCGTGCCTGATCGACGGCGAGCTCGTCGTGGCACGTGGCGAGCCCGGCGCCCAGCGGCTCGACTGGGAAGCGCTGAGCGCGCGGATCCACCCTGCCGAGTCACGCGTGCGGATGCTGGCCGAGCACACGCCGGCGATGCTCGTCGCGTTCGATCTGCTCGCGGTCGGCGACGAGCAGCTGACGCAGGAGCCGTTCGCCGTGCGGCGGGAGAGGCTGGAACGCCTGCTGGCCGATGTGCCGCATCCCGTGCACCTCACTCGCACGACCCGTGACCCCGCGCTCGCCCGCCGCTGGCTCGCCGAGTTCGAGGGCGCGGGACTCGACGGCGTGGTCGCGAAGGCGCTCGGCAGCCCGTACACGCCCGGCAAGCGCACGATGCTGAAGGTGAAGCACGCGCGCACGGCAGACGTCGTCACGATCGGCTACCGCGTGCACAAGAGCGGTCAGGGCGTGGGGTCCTTGCTCGTGGGGCTGTACGACGACGCCGGCGAGCTGCACGGCGTGGGCGGGGTCTCGGCCTTCACGGACGCCCGCCGGCTGTCGCTCGTCGACGAGCTCGCGTCGCTCGTGGAACGGGATGCGGAGGGGAACGCCGTCTCGGGCGAGGGCGAGCGGTCGCGGTTCACCGGGGCGAAGGACGTGTCGTTCGTGCGGCTGCGCCCGGAGCGCGTGCTCGAGGTGCGCTACGACCAGCTCGAGGGCGCGCGCTTCCGCCACACGGTGCAGTTCGCGCGCTGGCGACCCGATCGCGAGGCGCGGTCCTGCACCTTCTCGCAGCTCGACGCCGTCACGGCCTACGACCTCGGCGACGTGCTGAGCTGACTGCCCGCGCTCAGTCGCGGCGGGCTCGCGAGGGCTGCACGCGCGAGGGCTCGCCGGGCATCTTCGGGAACTCCGGCGGGAAGGGCAGCTCACCGAGCCCGGCGGCGAGATCCCGCTCCCACCAGTCGAGCAGCGTGTCGATGCGACCCGGCGCGGCGTCGAAGTCAGCCCAGGGGTCGCCGACGGCATCCAGCCGGGCCGGGATGGTGCGCACGGTGAAGGCCGCAGGGTCCACCTCGGGCAGCTCCTCCCACGTGATCGGGGTGGACACGGTGGCTCCCGCCAGCGCGCGCGGGCTGTAGGCGCCGGCCATCGTCCGGTCGCGATTGGCCTGGTTGAAGTCGATGAAGATGCGGGTGCCGCGCTCCTCCTTCCACCACGCGGTCGTGACGCGGTCGGGCATCCGGCGCTCGAGCTCGCGTGCCGCGGCGATGACCGCATGCCGCACGTCGAGGAACTCGTGCGTCGGCTCTATCGGGCAGAACAGGTGGAGGCTGCGGTTTCCGCTCGTCTTGATCCACGACGCCAGCCCCGCCTCCGCGAGGACGTCGCGCATCGCGGGGGCGACCGCCGATGCCTCGGCGAACCCGGTCCCCGGCTGCGGGTCGAGGTCGATGCGCAGCTCGACCGGCCTGTCGGTGTCATCGGTCCGCGAGGCCCAGGGGTGGAACACCATGGTGTTCATCTGCACGGCCCAGACGGCGGTCGCCACCTCGGTGAGGACGAGCTGCGGATGTCGCCGCCCGCTGTTGTAGGTGACGGTCACCGCCTCGACGAACGCCGGCGCCCCCTTGGGCGGGTTCTTGGAGAAGAAGCTCTCACCGCCGACACCGTCCGGGAACCGTTCCAGCGACACCGGACGGCGACCGTTGGCGGCGAGGAACGGCGTGCCCACGGCGATCACGTACTCGGCGAGCTCCCGTTTCGTGATCCCGAGCTCCGGCCACAGGACGCGGTTCGGGCTCGAGAGCCCGATCTCGCGCTCGCCGGCGGGGCCGGGGACGGTCAGGGTGATGCGCTCGGACGCCATTCCCTCACCCTAGGCAGCGGTGGCGCATCCCACATCCCCCTTGCCTTCCGGCTCAGGGCAGCAGCGGCGCGAGGTCCGCGCGCGAGAGCTGCATCCACGGCCCCTGCGGGTTCACCACGACCCCGGCCAGCTCCGGGTCGCTCGCCAGCGCGAGACCGAGCTGCTCCGCCGTGACCTTGGCAGCCGCGTCGCCGCGGCCGAGGACGTGCAGCTCCAGCGGGTGCGAGTAGACCTCGAGCATGCGACGGCCGTCGCTCATACGCGCCTCGGCGACGCCGATCTGCCCGTCCTCGCCCTGCCGCGCGGCGATCCACAGCGGTGCACCGCGCATCGCCTCCACGAGCGCCGCGATCGCCTCGGGCGTGCGCTCGCCGATCAACGCCGACTTGACGGCCGTCGTCTCGTCGAGGTCGTCGAGCGCGCGCTCGAGCAGCGTGCGCGGCAGGATCACGGATGCGTCCCCCGAGGCGTGATCGATCACCAGCCCCGTGAACGGGCCCGCGAGCGCCTGCTGCAGCACCTGCGCGACCGGCACCGCGACGGCCGAGGTCTCGGTGTCGCCGTCGGAGCGGACGGCCTCCTGCAACGGCTCCCCGCCGCTGTAGGCCAGGAGGTACTGCTCATCGCCGGAGGTGGCGACCGTCATCGGAAGGTTCTCGCCCGCGGCGAGCAGCGACCGCGCGTCTCCGCGAACGCGGAGGTAGAGGTGCCCCTGGAGCATCTGGCGCACGACGTTCAGGCGCTCCTGCGGGCTCGCCTGCGGAGGAAGAGCGAGCAGCGCCGCCGTCAGCAGCGCGTTGTCGGTGACTCCGGGAACCGTCGTCCGCGTGCGCGGCGTGCGCGCCGACGGTGCGGGAGCCGGCGCCTCGGCGTCCTCGACCGGCGCCGGACCGGCGGCCTCCCCCACACCTCGGAACGAGGAGACGGAGATGCCGACGGCGGGAGCGGCGTCGGCGGCGGGGTCCGCCTGTTCCGCCGGCGTCGCCGCCGCGTCGACGGACGCGGACGAGTCGCTGGACGAGGGGGTGCGTGAGGACCGCGAGAAGATGCCCATCGTCCGACCCTAACCCCGGGGCCTCCCGCACGACAGCGGGTGCGAGGGCGCCGCCGGGTGGGGCGTGCCAGGGAGCACTCCCCACCCGGCGACTCACCGGGGGGACACCGACGCCCGCTCGCTCACCCGCCGTTCCGATGACGACGACGTCGACGGACGAGCCGACCATACGAGGACATCACGGACGCCGCATTCCGTTTGCCGGCCACGAGGGGCACGCAGTCCGCAAACGGGTGATGTGACGCGACGTGACCCCGAACGGTCGCCGATGTAGCCACATGATAGCACGTATACATGCGCCCTCCGCCATAGTTGAGCATGTTTACATGTGCATGTGTTGCCGCCCCTCACGCGAGCCTGGGGAGATGCCGATTCCCGACGACGCGTGGACGAGGTACGCGAAAGAGCTCGGGCTGACACTGGCCCGCGCACGCGCCGGCAAGGGCATCTCGCAGGAGTACCTCGCTCACGCGGCAGGCCTCTCCGCGTTCACCTACCGCAAGCTCGAGAAGGGCGAGTCGAATCCGGGGACGCCCGCGAACCCGCGACTGCGCACGCTCTCGGCGCTGGCCGCCGTGCTCGAGATCCCCTTGTCGACGCTGCTGCCGCCGGACCCCGCGAGCGACTGAGCGCTACAGCTTCTCGATCGGCGCGATCTTCACCAGCAGCTTCTTGGCCCCGGCGCTGTCGAACCGCACGTGCGCGACGCGCTTGGCCCCCTCGCCGGTGACGGCGTCCACGCGCCCCTCGCCGAAATCGTCGTGGCGGATGCGGTCCCCGGGCGCGAGCTCCATGTCGCTGTTGTCGCGCACCTTCGCGGGAACCCGGTTCGGGAAGCGATCCAGCGAGGTCGACTTCGGCTTGAGCGCGGGGATGTCGTCGCGGCGGGGACCGCCGGGCCGACGAGCGTTGAGCGCGCGGGACTGCATGCCGCCGCGCGAGTTGACATCACCCGGAGACTGGCGCCAGTCGATGAGCTCGGCGGGGATCTCCTGCAGGAACCGGCTCGGCATCGCGACCGTCACCTCGCCGAACTGGGCGCGTGTCATCGCGAGCGACAGGTACAGACGCTTGCGGGCGCGCGTGACGCCCACGTAGAACAGGCGGCGCTCCTCGGCGGGGCCGCCGGGCTCCCCCGCCGAGATCCGGTGCGGGATGAGGTCTTCCTCGACGCCTGTGATGAACACGGCGTCGTACTCGAGCCCCTTCGCGGTGTGGAGCGTCATGAGCGACACCGAGCCCGACGCGTCGTCGAGGTCGTCGGCGTCGGCGACCAGCGCGACCTCGGTGAGGAAGTCGACGAGCGTGCCCTCGGGGTTGTTGCGAGCGAACTCGCGCGCGACGGCGACGAGCTCGTCGAGGTTCTCGAGCCGCGCTTCGTCCTGCGGGTCGCGGCTCGCGCGGAGCGCGTCCGAGTAGCCGGTCTTCTGCAGCAGCAGGCTGAGCCCCTCGGCGACGACGGTGGGGGGCGCGAGCTCGCCCGTGGCCGGGAGCATGAGCGCGCTCGCCTCGGCGAGCACGGCGTCGAGCTGCACGATCGCGGCTTGGATCTTCGGCCCGAAGCCGAGCGACGGCGCGTCCGCCAGGGCATCGCGGAACGATATCTCGTGCTCCTGCGCATAGCGGGCGATCGCCGTCTCGGTGACCTCGCCGATCCCCCGGCGCGGCTTGTTGAGGATCCGGCGCAGCGCCATCTCGTCCGAGGGGTTCGCGACCGCCACGAGGTAGGCGAGCGCGTCCTTGATCTCGGCGCGCTCGTAGAACTTCGTTCCGCCCATGATCTTGTACGGCAGTGCCGCACGGATGAAGATCTCCTCCAGCGCGCGCGACTGCGAGTTCGTGCGGTAGAACACCGCGACGTCGCCGTACGCGACGCCCCGGCGGTGGAGGGCTTCGATCTCGTCGGCGACGAACTGCGCCTCGTCGTGCTGCGAGTAGCCGGTGAACCCGACGATGGGCTCCCCCGCTCCGACATCCGTCCACAGCTTCTTGTCCTTGCGGTCGAAGTTGTTGCTGATGACGGCGTTGGCGGCCGACAGGATGTTCTGCGTCGAGCGGTAGTTCTGCTCGAGCAGCACGACCGTCGCGCCTGGGAAGTCGCGCTCGAACTCGCTGATGTTGCGGATGTCGGCTCCGCGGAAGGCGTAGATCGACTGGTCGGAGTCGCCCACGACCGTCAGCGACGCCGCCTCGACCTCGGGCGCGGACTCCGCCTCGAAGATCATCATGCCGCCGGAGGAGAAGGCCTCGCCCCCGCCGGTGACCGGCCGCGTCAGCTCGCGGATGAGCGCGTACTGCGCATGATTCGTGTCCTGGTACTCGTCGACGAGGATGTGGCGGAACCGGCGCCGATACGTGTCGGCCACGTGCGGGAAGGCGCGGAACAGGTACACCGTCTGCGCGATGAGGTCGTCGAAGTCGAAGGCATTGGCGCGCTGCAGCGCCCGCTGGTAGTCGCCGAAGATCTCGACGAAGATGCGCTCGGCCGGGTCGCTGAGGTTCGCCTGGCGGGCGTAGGCCTCGGCATCCGTCAGCTCGTTCTTCAGCCGCGAGATACGGCTCTGGACCGCCGCCGGGGTGAGCCCGTACGCGTCGCCCTCGTGCTCCTTGACGAGACGCTTGATGAGAGCCCGCGAGTCGCCGGAGTCGTAGATCGTGAACGCCGAGGTGAAGCCGAACTGCTGGGCCTCGCGCCGCAGGATCCGCACGCACGCGGAGTGGAACGTCGAGATCCACATGCCGCGGGCACTCTCGCCCACGAGCTGCTCGACGCGCTCACGCATCTCTCCCGCGGCCTTGTTCGTGAACGTGATCGCGAGGATCTGGCTGGGCCATGCCTCGCGATGCCGCAGCAACGACGCGATGCGGTGCGTGAGCACGCGGGTCTTGCCCGACCCCGCGCCCGCGACGATCAGGAGCGCAGGACCGCGGTACGTGACGGCGGCGCGCTGCGGCTCGTTGAGCCCGACGAGCAGGTCGTCGTCGGGCCGCGCGGCGGAGGGGACGACGACGGGAACGGATGCCGCGCCGCGCGCGGCCGCGTGGGCCTCGGTCATATCGAGATCAAGTGTAGGTCGGACCGCCGACACCGGCCCGGCTCAGCGGCTCGCGTCGACGGCGTGCGCGGCCTGCTCCCGGCGCAGCTCCAGGTCCGCGCCGAGCTCGGACGCGAAGATCGGGTGCGCGCGGATCACCCGGTTCGCGAACTCCACCGGCAGCACGAGCACCGAGGAGGTCTCGCGGGTCACGACGGAGACCCGGGAACGTTCCCGGGTGAGCGCGGCGCTGCCGATCAGCTCGCCCGCGTCGATCGTGCCGCACTCGACGTCGCCGCGCGGGGTCGGCGCCGTCACGCGGGCGGACCCGGCGACGACGTAGCGCACCGCGTCCGGCACCTCGCCGGCACGGCCGAGGAGCTCGCCCGCGGCGTAGGTCTCGATGCGGCACATCTTCTCGGCATCCTCACGGAGCGGCCCGTCGAGGTGGAGTGCCCGCGCCGCGCCCTCGAGCGCGACGGCGAGGGCCGTCCGGTGCTGCTCGGGATCGGAGGCGATCTTGTCGAGCGCCAGGCCCGCACGGCGCGCCGCGTACCACAGGCGTCCGAGGAAGACACCGGTCGTCTCGCCCTGCAACGCGGGCGAGAGCACGGGGATGGCAGCGGAGAAGGACCCGGCGCCGAGATAGTCGACCTCGACGGGGCGGCCGACCAGGCGCTGGGGCAGCCGCTCACCGACATCCCGCAGCAGCGCCCGGACGCGCTCGGGCGGATCGGAGGGCGCGAAGACGACCGGGATCGTCACCGCGAAGGGCCCGGCAGGACGGCTGAGATTGCGGAACGAGGCCGCTGCGAGCTTGGCGTTCGGGATCACCTGGACGCCCGATCCGGTCTCGATGTGCAGCGCGCGCCAGTTGACCTCGACGACGCGTCCGTTCGCATCGCCCGTGTCGATCCAGTCGCCGATCTTGAAAGGCTGCTCGAAGAGGACGAGCAGCCCGGAGACGATGCCGCCGACGGCGTTCTGCAGCGCGAGGCCGATGACGATCGATGTGACCCCGAGCGCGGCGATGAGACCGCCGACATCCGCCTGCCAGACCACCTGGAACAGGAGCGCGAGGCCGACGACGACCAGCAGGAGTCGTGCGATCTCGATGAAGATCGTCGGCACGCGCTCGCGCCAGGTTCCCGCCCGCGCGGTCGAGAAGAGCGCGACGTTGAGCGCCGACAGCACGAGCAGGATGAGCAGGAAGCCGAACACCGTGCCGACGATGCGTACCCAGATCAGGTCCTGGTCGGAGCGGGTCGCGAACGCCAGCAGCGCGACGAGCGCCGCCACCGGGACGACCCAGTTGCGCAGCAGCAGGAGCGGCTTGACGACGGGGCTCCGACGCCGGCGAAGGATGCTGATGACCTCGGTGAGCACGACCAGCACGAGCGGGAGCCCGACCGCGAGCGCGAACGCCCACCAGACCCACCCCTCGCCGAGCAGTGCGTTCACGCCTCGACCCGCCAGACCGTCCCGGCCGTGCCTGCGGTGTCCACCGTCCCCGCCTGCACGAACTCCCACAGCCCGTGGAGCCGATCGTGCACGGCGTCGCTGACGTAGACGCCGGGCTCGTCGACCGCGCGGCGCACACGTCCGGCGAGGCTCACCGCGTCGCCCCACAGGTCGTACGCGAGCGTGGTGCGCGCGACGAGGCCGCTCGTGACCGACCCGCTGTGCACACCCGCGCGCAGGTCGAGCGATGCGCCCGTGCGGTCGTTGAACTGCCGCACGGTCTCTCGCATCCCCAGCGCGAACTCGACGGCACGACGCGCGTTGTCCACGCGCGGCACCGTGAGGCCGCAGGTCGCGAGGTACCCGCCGCGCAGCGTGCGGACGGACTCGACGCCCGTGCGGGCCGCGACCTCATCGAAGCCGCGCATGAGCTCGTTGAGGGCGAGGGTCTCCTCGTGTCCGTCCAGCGACCGCGAGAAGTCGTCGAAGCCGAGGAGCTCGGCGAAGACGACCGTCACGTCGTCGTGCTGCTCGGCGATGGTCTCCTCCCCCTCGCGATAGCGCTCGGCCAGGCTGTCCGGCATGAGGGTGTGCAGCAACCGGTCGTTCTCCGCACGTTGATGGCGGATGAGGTCCTCCTTGACGCGGAGGGTTCCGGCCATCTCGTTGAACGCTCGCGACAGCTCGCCCATCTCGTCCGTTCCGCCGACGGGGACGCGCACGTCGTAGTCGCCGTCGGACACCCGGTGCACGGCATCCGCGAGTCGGCGGACCGGCCGGGTGAAGGCCTGCGCGAGCACGAGCGCGAGGACGCTGACCAACAGCAGCAGTCCGAGGGTCGAGAGCACGAGATTGCGGGTGAACTCCGCCACCGGCGCGAAGGCCTCGGAGGTCTCCATGCGGGCGACGACGACCCAGTCGAGTCCTTCGATGTTCGCCGGACCGTAGGCGGTGATGCTCTCCGAGCCAATGTACTGGGCCGACGTCATCGTCCCGGTCTTGCCCGCGATCGCCTCCTGTACGGCCGCCTGATCGACCGGCTGGCGGATGACCGTGTCGCCGACCGCGACGATGCGGTTCGCGACATCCGGGGGCGTGCCGTTGTCGATCACGGCCTGGGCATACGTGCTCGGGTCCTGGATCAGCGACCGGGAGTTGGAGCGCATGAGTCCGTCGGTGCCGGCGAGGTACACCTCGCCCGTTCGACCGAGCCCCTGGGAGTCCCACCGGTCGTACCCGGTCATGACGTCGTTGATCCAGGACACGGGGATCTGGAGCGCCATGGCGCCGGTGATGCCGTTCGCGTTGCCGATCGGCGAGACGACCCACATGGTCGCCGCGCCGAACGAGGGCAGCCAGCTCTCCATGTCCGTCGTGATGACGGTGTCGACCGAGTTGGTCGCGATCGCGTCGTGGTAGGCCTTCGCGAGAAGACTCCCGCGATACGGCCCCTTGTCGAGGTCCGTGCCGAGCTCGACGCCGTTGTAGGCGCTGAACACCACGTTCCCGTCGAGGTTCATGACCAGCACGTCCTCGTAGCCGACCGTGTCGACGAGGTCCGTGAAATAGCCCTGTGCCCGGGCGTGCGCCGCGGAGTAGGCGCTGCCGTCGCCGGGGTCCAGGAGCGAGAGCGCGGCATCCGTCCCGCCGCCCTGGCGCGTGTACCAGTACTGAAGATAGGCGCCCGCGGCGGAGTCGGGGACGAAAGCGGAGTCGGCATAGGTCTCACCGGTCGCGGACTGGACCTTCGGCAGGAACGTGTCGCGGTAGTAGCCGGTGAGCGCGTCACGCTGCTCGGCGCTCAGCTGCGCGCCGGCGAGTGCGTCCCAGCCGCGGTTGAGCGCCGCCGAGGCGTCGAGGGCGCTCGAGTTGTCGGTCGCGAGCGACGCCTCCCGCTGGATCTCCCCGATGAGCGCGCTGATCTCGCCCGTGCGCAGCTCGCGCACCGCGGTGAGCTGGTCGACGACGGCATCTCGGAGCGAGTCGCGGCCGTTGACGTAGCCGATGACGCCCACCACGCCGGCGCTGACGAGGCTCACCGCCATCAACATGATCAACAGGCGCGACTGGATGCCGAGCCTCCTGCGTATCCGCCCGTTGGCCGGTGTGCGGTCCTCCGTCATGCAACGCCCCCTCCGAGGGCGCCACTCTATCGGCCCGAGGGGTCTGAGCGCTTCACCCTGATCACGAGCGACCCCGCGGCCGCGAGCACTGCGCCGATCGCCACGGCCGCCCAGGCGAGCGGCTCGACCGCACCCGGGTGGAGCGTCGCGATGATCGAGTGCGGGATCAGGCCGAGCCCGTCGTCCCAGTTCGCCACGACGTCCACCGCGCCGACGAGGGCGATCCCGAGCGCGGGAAGGGCGAGACCGGCACCGAGGGCCGCGAGGATCCCGCCGCCCGCGTAGCGCGCGCCGCCCTGCAGCTTCAGGGCCCACACGGCTGCGACGAAGGTCCAGACGAACAGCGTGAACGCGACGGCGACGAAAGCGCCGCGCAGCACCGGCTGCGTCCAGAACTCGTCGGAGAAGCCCGCCCGCCCGGTGATCGAGATCGCCGCGAGCGTCACGATGCAGCGGAGCACGACGACTCCCCCCGACCGCGGCGATGACCGGCCACGGCGAGCGGCGCCCGACCGCGGCGCGGAGCACGAGCGCGAACGCGGCCCAGGCCCCGACGGTCACCACCAGGTGCACCCACCCGCGCAGCCCGGTCTGCACCATCCGGGTCGCCACCAGCAGCGCGACCGGCACGAGGAAGATGAGCCAACGGTCCAACGGCAGGAGACCGAGAGTCGACTCGCGGGCACGCCACGGTCGGCTCGACGCGAGCCAGGTCGCCCGGGCCGCCGCGGCGCCCGGCCGGCCCACCAGGCGCGTGCGTGCGGCGAGCACCCCGATCACGACCCATGCGGCCGCGAGGACGAGGAGCACGGGCGCCGCCCACCCCAGCGGGGCCGCGTCTTCGACGACCACGCGGTCCGCGGGCGGCTGCAGGACGTTCCCCAGGAGGGCGCCGATCACGAGCAGAAGGGCGAGGAGAGCGATGGCGAGCGCACCTCTTCGTTCCGCCATCGTCATCCGATTAGCCTAATCCGCCCGCGGGCTCGTCCCCGCCGCGTCACAGAAGGCAATCGGCGGACTCACCCCGACATACACCGGAAAGCCTCGCGCATCTGGCGTAGCGTTGCGGCATCGCGGCGATCCGGGTGGTCCCGGGCACCGGCTCATACCCGGCTGCGTTGCGGGTTCGACTCCCGCCGTCGCGTCTATCGCCGGCTCGTGGGAGCCGGCTCATCCTCTGCGGTCGGCGCGGGCTCAGCCGCCGCCCTGCCGGGGAGCCGGGTCTGCGACGTCCCGTCTCAGCGCAGGAACGGGATGCGGGGCGTCAGCCAGTCGACCCAGATCAGCCGCGCCGCGGGCGCGACCGCGAGCGCCCACACGATCGAGGCGGCCACGTCGGTCGGATAGTGCACGGCGTCGATCGACAGCGCCGCCCCGACGAGCGCGATGAGCACGGCCCCCACCGCGACGCCGACCGGCAGCCAGCGCGTGCCCCGGAGCAGGAGGATCACGGCGATCACGAGCGTGACGATGAAGACGGTGTGCCCGCTCGGGTAGGACGGATCGGGCTGAACCGGCGAGAACGGATACGTCATGAGCGCGACGTCGGGACGCGGCCGATGCACGAGGAGCTTGACGAGATCGGACGGGATCCAGGTTGCGGCGACGACGACCGCGAACGCCACGGCGACACGCAGCTGTCTGCTCGCCGCCCACACCACGCCCGTCAGCACGACCGTGATCGCGATCGCCGGCACCGGGCTGATGACGGCGTACGCCGCGTTCGAGATCGCGCCGATCGCGCCGGTGTGCAGCGTGTTGAGCCGTTGCGACAACGCCAGGTCGATCGGGTGCGAGCGCAGCACGAAGCCCAGCGCGGTCAGCAGCGCGACGGCGACGACCGCCGTGACGAGCACCGCCGCCGGATGCCGCGACGGGCGGAGGATGCCGGTCGCCCGGGCACGGGAATGGGCACGGCGCACGTCCGCGCGCGAGGGTGTCGACATCCCCGAATTATGGCGTCGGCTTCTTATGAGTTCCCGAGGAACGCACCCGGCGGCGCGGCGCGCTACGCTGACCGGATCGTTCCGGTATGAGCCCGGGTCGGCCCTGGTCGCGGGCTCCGCGACCGGAAAGGATCGACACATGACCATCGCCCTGATCGTGATCGACGTCCAAGAGTCCTTCCGCCAGCGTCCCTCCTGGGAGCAGGTGTCGAACCCGCTGATCGTGGAGCGGGTGAACACGCTCGTCCACGCGGCACGGGCGGGCGGGCGCCCCGTCTTCTGGATCTGGCACGCCGAACCGGGCAGCGGCTCGGTCTTCGACCCCGTGGCGGGCTGGGTGCGCCCGATCGCGGGCCTCGACGTCCGTGACGACGAGCCGCAGGTCACCAAGACCTCGGCCAACGCCTTCACGACGACGAACCTGGCGCAGCAGCTCACGGGAGCCGGTGTTGACGAGATCATGGTCTGCGGCATCCAGACCGAGCGGTGCTGCGAGACGACGACGCGGGTCGCCGCCGACCTCGGGTACGCCGCGGACTTCGTGACCGCGGCGACGGCGACGTTCCCGATCCAGCGCCCCGACACCGGCGAGACGCTGGATGCGGCGGCGGTCGTCGAACGCACGGAGTACGCCCTCGCGGGGCGCTTCGCCCGAGTGGTCGGCGTCGACACGGCCGTCCAGCTGCTGCGAGCGGCATGACACCGCCCGTCGCCGACGACGCGGTCCGTGCCGTGTTCCTGCTGGCGCCGGGCGTGCAGCTGCTCGACGTGGCCGGGCCCGCGCACGTCTTCGGCGGCGTGGCGGAGGCGACGGGCCGCCGCTGGGAGCTCTCCTACGTCGCCGACAGGCCTCTCGTCGACTCGCACCAGGGCGTGCCCCTGCATGCGGACACGCTGCTTCCCGCGCTCACCGCACGTGACCTCGTCGTGGTGCCGGGCTGGCACATCGACGACGACGCACGCGCACCGTTCGCCTCGTCCACCCTGGCCTGGGTCCGGGCGCACCACGACCGGGGCGGGGCCGTCATGAGCGTCTGCGCGGGCGCGTTCGCCCTGGCCGAGGCGGGACTCCTCGACGGCAGGCGCGCCACGACCCACCACGACCTGCAGGACGAGCTGGCCCGCCGGTTCCCGGCGGTCCGTGTGAGCCGCGACGTCCTCTACGCGAGCGACGGCAGCGTGCACACCTCGGCGGGGATCGCGAGCGGAATCGACCTCGCGCTGCACCTGGTCGCGCAGCAGTACGGCGCCCGCGCGGCGTCACGGATCGCTCGCGCGATGGTCGTGTTCGCGCGGCGCAACGGCCACGAGCCGCAGGAGAGCGTGATGCTGCGGCATCGCGACCATCTCGACGACCTCGTCCACCGCGCGCAGGACGTCCTCGACGACCGCTTCGCCGAGCGCGTGCCGCTCGAGCTGCTCGCGCGGGAGGTGCGCGCGAGCGAGCGGACCGTGACGCGCGCGTTCGTGCGCGCGCTGGGCATGACGCCGCTGCGTTACCAGCAGCTGCTGCGGCGGGAGCACGCGGAGCGCCTCATCGCCGCGGGCGAGAGCGTCGAGGCGGCAGCGCGCGCGGTCGGGTTCGACGACGCCCGGATGCTGCGGCGTCTGCGCTCGGCCGCGGCGCAATGACGGTACGCCGCTGAGGCGACGCATCCTCGGCGCCCGGCCTCGGTGACGGACGTACCCTGGACCGCATGGGTGAGGACCCGCGGATCGAGTCGGCGCGGTATCGGGCCGCGCAGGAGGCGCGCGCGGACGGTGGCGAGGCCGAGGCGCCTTCCGAGCCGGCCGCATCCCGGCGTCCCACCGCGCGCGACCGCGCGATGTATGTCGAGACGGTCATCCAGCAGGCGATCCGGCGCGGCGACTTCGACGATCTGCCGGGCTCGGGCAAACCGATCGAGGGGCTCGGCGATCACCACGACCCGGACTGGTGGATCCGACGCAAGATCCGCAACGAGCAGCTGACGGGACTCGGCCCTCCCGCCCTCATGCTGCGCGTCGAGCACGCCGAGTTCGCGGAGCGGACGGATGCGTTCTCCCGCGAGGCGGACGTGCGCGAGTACGTCGAGGACTTCAACCGACGTGTCGTCGAGGCGCGTCGACAGCTGCTCGGCGGCCCGCCGGTCGTGACCCCGACGCACGACGTGGGAGCCGAGGTCGCCGCCTGGCGCGAGCGGCGCACCGCTCGCGCGGCGGCGGCCCGTGACGACCCGATCGAGGAGCCTCGCCCGCGCCGCGGTCTGTTCCGCCGACGTTAGGACCGGACGCAGCCGCAGCGACCCGGAGCGGATCCGGCAGAGGTCGTGCGGATCGCGGCGACCGTGCACGGCCCGGTCACGACAGCTCCTCGCGAACGATGGCGGCGCCCGCGCTCAGGGCGGTGAGCTTCTCCAGCGCGACCTCTCGGGGCAGGGGCGCCATGCCGCAGTTCGAGCTCGGCATGAGCTTGTCGGGATCGACGAACCGCAGCGCCCGCCGGAGGGTGTCGGCTACCTCCTCGGGCGTCTCGATCGCCTCGTTCGCGACATCCAGGGCTCCGAGCATGACCTTCTTGCCGCGGACGAGCTCGACCAGCTCCATGGGGACCCGTGAGTGGTGCGACTCCAGCGACACGATGTCGATCGAGGACCGCTGCAGCAGCGGGAACGACTCCTCGTACTGCCGCCACTCCGCGCCGAGGGTGGCCTTCCATTCCGTGTTCGCCTTGATCCCGTAGCCGTAGCAGATGTGCACGACGGTCTCCGCACGGAGCCCTTCAGCCGCGCGCTCGAGCGCGGCGACCCCCCAGTCGCGCACCTCGTCGAAGAACACGGCGAACGCGGGCTCGTCGAACTGGATGATGTCGACGCCGGCCGCCTCGAGCTCCCGCGCCTCCTGGTTGAGGATCTTCGCGAACTCCCACGCGAGCTTCTCGCGGCTTCTGTAGTGACGGTCGTAGAGCGTGTCGATCATCGTCATCGGTCCGGGGAGGGCCCACTTGATCGGTGCGTCGGTCTGCTGTCGCAGGAACGCGGCGTCGTCGACGAAGACGGATCGCTCGCGGCTGACGGCGCCGACGACGGTCGGCACGCTCGCGTCGTAGCGGTTCCGGATGCGGACGGTCTCGCGCTGCGCGAAGTCGACGCCGTCGAGGTGTTCGATGAACGTCGTCACGAAGTGCTGGCGGGTCTGCTCTCCGTCGCTGACGATGTCGATGCCGCGGCGTCGCTGTTCGTGCACCGCTGCGCGCAGCGCATCGCGTTTGCCCTCGGCCAGGGCGTCATCCGAGAGCTTCCACGGCGACCACAGGGTCTCGGGCTGCGCAAGCCAGGACGGCTTGGGCAGGCTGCCGACGATGGATGTGGGCAACAGGACGTTCATGAGCGATCGCTCCTCCGTTTCAACCGACGAGCGCCGGGTAGCCGGCCGCCCACTGCGCCAGGACGTCCGCGTGCGGCTTCACGAAGTGCTCCTGCGCGTAGGCCCCCTGCGTCACGGCGAGCTGAGCTCGCTCCACACGGTCGTAGTCGATCTGCGTGCGCGAGAAGTCGCCCTGCTCCAGACTCGGCCGGTAGATGCTCGCCGCGGCGGAGTTCGCGTTGTAGATCTCGGGGCGATAGATCTTCTGGAACGTCTCCATGGTGCTGATCGTGCCGATCAGCTGGAGGGACGAGTAGTCGTTCAGCAGGTCGCCGCGGAAGTAGAACGCGAGCGGGGCGACGCCTCCCGGCGGCATGAAGTAGCGGACCCGCAGCCCCATCTTCCCGAAGTACTCGTCGGTCAGGGAGTGCTCGTCCTGCCGGTACTCGACGCCCAGCACCGGGTGGGTGTTCTCGGTGCGACGGTAGGTCTTGCTCGTCGAGACGCTGATGCAGATCACGGGCGGCATCGAGAAGCGCTCCCGATACGCGTCGGAGTCCAGGAAGTGCTGGAAGAGCTTCCCGTGGAGGTCGCCGAAGTCATCCGGAACGGTGAACCCGGATGCGGCCTCGTTGACGGCCGGCAGCAGCACGCTGAAGTCGAAGTCGCGGAGATAGGACGAGAAGTTGTTCCCCACGATGCCGTGCCGGCGTGCGCCGGTCTGCCGATCGAGGATCTGGATGTCGAGCACCTCGAGCAGCGGGAACTCGCGGTCCTCCCCTCCTGCTGCGAACTGCAGGTCGACCGACACGATGTCGATCTCCAGGGTGTAGCGCTTCCCGTCCGGGTTGTCCCAGCGCGCGAGGTCGTTGAACCGCCGGTCGATCATCGTCAGGGCGTTGCGGAGGTTCTGCTGCCGGTCCTCGCCCCGCGCGAGGTTGGCGAAGTTGGTGGTGGAGCGGGAGCTGCGTGACGGCGAATAGTCCTCGTCGAAGCGGGTCGTCGTGATGCGGAACGTGAACTCGCTCGCCATGGGCGGCAACTCCGGTGGTTCGTGGGCCGAGCGGGCCGTGCGGACATGGATGGCTCCATGTTCGCGGCACCGCTATGACATCGGGTAACTCGGACGCACTATCGATTCATATAGCCTTCACCTATGCCCAGGCGGTCCAGCGGCATCTCGCTGCAGCAGCTCCAGTCCTTCATCGAGGTCGCGGCGGAGGGCTCGATCAGCGCGGCCGCCGACCTCCTCTACATCTCCCAGCCGACGATGTCCGCGGCGATGAAGGACCTCGAGGCCCGCGTCGGCCGCGCTCTTCTCGTCCGCTCGGCCCGCGGGGTCACTCTCACGACCGAGGGAGTGGAGTTCCTCGGGTACGCGCGCCAGGTCGTCGAGCAGGTCGCACTCCTCGAACAGCGCTACCTGGGTCGACCGCCATCGCGCCGCCTGCTGGGGGTGTCGACGCAGCACTACTCCTTCGCGGTCGACGCGTTCGTCCGCATGGTCAGGGCCAGCGGGGCGGCCGAGTACGAGTTCTCGCTCCGCGAGACCCGGACCTGGGACATCATCGAGGACGTCCGCACGCTCCGCAGCGAGGTCGGCATCCTCTACCGGAACGACTTCAACCGGAACGTCATCGACAAGCTACTCCGAGACTCCGGGCTCTCGTTCCACGCGCTCTTCTTCGCCGAGCCGCACATCTTCGTCTCCCGGAAGAACCCGCTCGCCTCCCGCGATCGCGTGGGTCTCGAGGATCTGGCCGGTCTGCCGCGGCTCACGTTCGACCAGGGAGCGAACAACTCGTTCTACTTCGCCGAGGAGATCCTCTCCACGCTCTCGAGCGCACAGGAGATCCGGGTCTCCGATCGGGCGACGATCTTCAACCTCATGATCGGGCTCGACGGCTACACGATCTCGACCGGCATCATCAGCGACGACCTCGACCCGGAGATCGTCGCGGTGCCCCTGGATGTCGACGAGCGCATCGAGATCGGCTGGATCGGCCACTCCGCGATCCCGCTCACGGACCAGGCGAACCGCTACCTCGAGGAGGTGCGGGCCGTCGTCGCCGGATTCGGCGTGCCGCTGCTCGACTGACGCCCGCGATCGGGCGGAGGCTGCGTGAATCGCGGAGGCTGCGCCGAAGCCGCACAGAGTACGCGCAGACAATACCAATTTCTATTGGTTCTCACCAACTCTTGTTTGTCTCAGGGTGGAGGGATGACCTCCAGCCCCGCCGCGACACCGGAGTGGGCGGAGTTCACGCGAGCGCTCGGGATCGAGCTTCGACGCGCCCGCGACGCTCGAGGCCTCACGCAGGAGACCATGGCGGAACGGGCGGGAATCTCGCTGTACGCCTACCAGCAGTACGAGCGCGGTGCGGTGACGAAGAACGGGGCGGCGACCAACCCCCGCCTCGCCACCGTCCTGGCGATCTGTCAGGCGCTCGAGGTCAGCATCGCGCAGCTGCTCCCGCCCGTGCCGCCGCTGACCGCACGCTAGGCGCTCGCGTCCTGGGCCTCATCGCGGTCGCGCGGTCGCCCGGGTCGGTATCGCCGGGTCGGCGAACGGCCCGCGGACATCAGGAAGAGCTCGTTCTGGCGTTCGAGCAGGTCACGGAAGAGGTCGGACGCCGTGGCGCCGAACCCCACCTCGTCTCGAGAGCCATCCAGCAGCGGGAAGACCGCGTCGCAGAACTCGCCGAGATCGGCTCCGTGCCGGTCACTGTCCCCCGCGAGGGACGTCGCGACCGCCGGAGGGATGAGCTCCGTGACCCCGATCCGCGTCTCCGCGAGCGCCCATCTGAGGTTGACGCTGTAGCTGTGCAGCGCAGCCTTCGACGCGCTGTACACGGGTGCGAAGGTCTGCGGCATGTACGCACCCCCGGAGGTGACGTCGATGATGAGTACGTCACGATCGGCGCGAAGGAGCAGCGGGAGAAGCAGCCGGTTGAGGTGCATCGGCCCCTCGAAGAGGATCTCGATCTCCGCACGCACCTCAGCCCACGGCTCGTCGTCGTCCGCGAGCGGGACACGACGCTGGACTCCGGCGTTGTTGACGATCGTGTCCAGCTCGGGCATCACGTCAGCGATGTGCGCCGCGAGCGTCTCTCGCGCCTCGGGCGAGCCGATGTCGCTCGCGAAGGTCTCGAGTCCGGGATGAGCCGCGGCCGCCGCACGAAGGCGCCCGTCCCGTCGGCCCGTCACGATCACCCGGTGACCCCCGTCGAGGTAGCGGCGAGCGAGACCCAGGCCGATGCCGTCGCTGCCGCCGGTGATCAGCACGGCGTGCCGGCGAGTCGCGTAGTCTGATGTTGCCATGTACACATCATAGAACGGTATGTTTCCATGTCAACAAAAGTTCTGAGCCGGAGTGAGACCGAGCAGTGGGAGGCCTGGAAACGCGCACAGGCGAGTGTGATGGGCGCGGTCGAGCGGGCGATCGAGACGGCGTCCGGCTTGTCGGGACCGGACTTCTCCGTCCTCACCCGACTCGTCGAGCTCGGCGACGGAGCACTCGGCCAGAACCAGCTCGCCTCGTCGCTGGGCTGGGACCGAAGCCGACTGTCACGTCAGCTGGCGCGCATGGCCGCACGCGGTCTCCTCGTCAGCACGGCCGCATCGGGCGGCGCCGCCCGCCGGCAGATCGTCGCCACGGAAGAGGGCCGGGCCAAGGTCAGCCTGGCTCGGCCTGCGCATGCCGAGGCGGTTCGCACCGCACTGCTGCGACCCTCCTCGGTCGCGACCGACTTCTGGTCGGGCGTTCGGCGCCTCTCGGACCCGGCGGACCCCGTCGGCGGCTGATCCGCGTGCCGACCCGGGGCGCCGACGCCTCTCCCGGCGTTCCCGTCGGCCGCGACGACCTCCTCGTGCGGGAGCCGCGGATGGTGGGCACGCCCGAGACGATCGCCGACCGCCTCGAGGAATGGCAGGATGCCGGCATCGACGGGCTCAACATCATCGCGCAGCACTTCCCCGGCTCCTCCCGCGACTTCGTCGACCACGTCATCCCGGTCCTCCAGGAACGCGGCCTCGCCCAACGCGAGTACGCGCCGGGCACGCTGCGCGAGCGCCTCTTCCCCGAGAGCGGCGGTCGGCTCTCCGACCGTCATCCTGCCGCTCGGTACCGCGGCGCTTTCCAGGCCGAGGATGTGTTGAGCACGAGCGGCACGAGCGCCGGCTGGCGCTGATCCCGCCGACATGGGAGGGGGTCGCCGGGCGGGCTGGCGGTCCCCTTGCGACGGAGGAGCCCCAGGCCTCCGGAGAACGCGGCGCGACCGCTCAACGGGTCGCGGTGATGACGAGGTTCTCCGTGGACGGCGAGCCGTCGGGCCGCTGGAGACAGGTGATCAGCACGAGACGGTTCGGTGTGTTCGACCAGACGGAGGACTGGCCCGCGATGCTGTCCTTGGAGATGAGCTCCGATCCGGTGACGGCGTACGCCACACCGGCGACGACGACGACTGCGCCCGGCGCGAGCTTCGAGCGTTGCTGGTCCACATCGATCAGATAGTTCCCCGGCCCGATGGCACCGTTGCGTAGGGAGTGCATCACCACGACCACCGTCCCCTGCGCGCTGTCCTCGGGGCTGACGCCCCTGTTGCGGACCTGATAGGCGGAGGTGAATCCGGGCGGCGTGATCTGCCCGTCCACCTCGTTCAGCTGCCCGAGCGGCACGTCCCAGCTGAACGGAGGGCACCACCAACCGGGCTCCGGTGTCGGCGACGGCGTCGGACGACGCGGCCGGCACGGGCACCTCGCCGGGGTCGAGCGACACCGGCTGACCTCGCATGTCCGTGGCCGTCGTCGGGGCGGGAGGGAGCGAGTGCCACAGCCCGACGGCGCCGACGGCGCACATCGCGATGCAGACGGCGAGAACGACGAGGAGCACGACAGGCGGAGTGCGCCGTGTGCGGGTCATCGAGGCTCCCTGCGCGTGAACGGATGGGCGGGGTCGGAAGGAGGAGCGAGCGGCCCGCCGGCGGGTTCGACGAACGAACCGCCGGCGGGCCACCGGGCTGTCACCCGACTAGCTGTCGTGGCGTCGCGTGGCGCGGACGACGACGATCGTCGCGGCAGCGATTCCCACCGCACCCGCCGCGAGCAGGCCGCCCCAGAGCCACGGTGCCGTGCTGCCGGCAGCGGCGCCACCGGTGTTGACGGCGGCACCGGGCCCGACCGCGGTCGGGCTGGGTGCGGGCACGGGTGCGAGGCTGTTCGTGATCGCACCGAGGCTCACCGTCAACGCCGCGCTGCCGATCGTGAAGGTGTGCGTGGTCGCGGAGACGGCGTACCCGGACGGCGGGGTCGTCTCGAGGAGCGTGTACTGGCCCCACGGCAAGCCGTCGACCTCGAGGTCCCCGGCGGTGGGGTTCGCATCGTGGCTGCCGTTGTCTGCGATGGTTGCGGAGAACCCGTCCGGCCCGGTCAGCGACCACACCGAACCGGAGAGCAGGGCGCCGGTGTCGCTGTCGGTCTTGGACCAGGTCACCGAGCCGGGGTCACCGGTGATCTGATTGGTCAGAGTGACGGTGGTCGGGGCGTCGGAGCCGATGGTGACGGGATTCTGGCTGAACGACGGAGCGTCCCACGTCGCGCCGGTGACCGTGGCCGGAGTCGCCTCGCTCAGCGTGACGACAGCGCCTTCGGGGATCCGGGAGGAGGAGATCGCAGAGCCGCCCGGATGCACGCTCAGCGTTCCCGAGCCTGCGGGATACGTGCTCGGAGCGCCGCTGGCCGCGGACGGCGCGGGCACGTAGGCACCGGCCGGATAGGAATAGTCCACCGTGAACGACGTCGACGGGTCCACCGCCGAGGCGGCCGTGCCGGTGAGCCGCTTGTCGATCTCGAGCGGCGCGGACCGGTAGGTCGCGACATCGGCGGTCGACGTGCTGGTGTGCGTCGTGTTGTCGGTGTCGACTCCGGTCGCGGTCGCGGTGTTCGTGAAGGTGCCGGACGCGACATCCGACGCTGTCAACGGCCCGTATGTTCCCGTGCAGGTGAACGAGTTCGCCGGCTGCAGAGTCGTCGCCGGGCAGCTGATGCTGCTGATCTTCGGGTCCGTCACGGTGACGTTTGAGAGCGCCTCCGCTCCGGTGTTGGTCACGAGGAAGCTGTAGGGGACCTCGTCGCCCTCGGTGAAGACGGTCTGAGACGTGCCCGTCGCGTCGCTGTGATCCACGGTCTTGGTGAGGTCGATGCTCCCCAGCGGGTCGATCGACGAGACGGCGACGTTGCGGATCATGTGGACCTCGTGGCCGGAACCGGTGGATGCGGCGAAGCCGAGCTTCAGCGTCGCCGGAACCGGCGTGGTCATCGTCGCCTGCAGCACCTGCACGCCGTTGATCGACGCGGTGACCGTGGGGTACGGGTCGCTGGGGGTCGTGGGCGACACGGTGACGGTGACCCGCTGCGGCGTTCCCCGCGCGCCCCCGGGCGCGGAAGCGGGCGCGTTCTGCAAGCTCGCGTAGGGGGCGCTCGCGATGAGACAGTAACCGTCGGTCCCATCACCCGGACCGCGGAGGCCGACGCTGTTGGCCGTCGACGGCGAGCTGGGGGAACTGGAGTTCTGCGCAGGGCAGGACGTGCCGACGTACGGCTGGTTCTCGTAGTTGCCGAAGACATCGAAGCCCAGACCGAGATACCCGTGCGGGATGCCCGCGTCGCTATTGATCGATGCGTAGCCGAGGGAGCCGCCCGAGGGGCCCGCCTGGGTGAGTGTGTAGGCGCCATCGGTGAGGAAGAAGCCGATCCCGTCCGCCGGCCCGAACCCTGTGCCGGAGGAGGCGTACTGATACTGGTCGAAGGTCATCTCCAGTCCCGCAGACGAGGGGAACGCGCGGTCGAGGACCGTCGCCGCGGAGGCGCTACCGGAGTTGTCCGTGAGCTGGAGATACCCGTCTGATCCGGAGCCCATGTTGGTCACGGAGTCCTGCACCTTGCTGCACCCGGAGAGGTTCGACACCCCGGCGGGCGGGGCGGAGCCCGGCGTCGCGGCGGTCAGGCAGGAGTCCCCGAGGCCGATCCACCGCGCGTCCGGGACGGTGGCGCCGGAGAAGGTCTCATCGGACAGGAGCGAACCGCCCGAGACGGGCGCCGCCGACGCCGCGATCGGGCCGGCGAGCGCAGCCGCCGCCGCAAGGCCGGCGACCACCGCCAAGCCGAGGATGCGGCGCCTCAGACGGCGCCCTTCCCACACAGATGTGTCAACCACGGGGACAACCGCTTTCCGGGTCGGGCGCCCGACTGCCGCGCCGTCCGTCGAGAGAGCACGACGGGGGCAGGAGGATGAGAACGTCGGGTCACGTCAGACGCCCCCGCAGGTCAGGGGCGGCCACGAGGTGTTCGCGTGGCGCCATCATTAGAGCAAGATCGGCCTCCCCGCATGAGACGAACGTCGGACAATTCACCCGAAAGATCACCCGATGGCTCGGATTCGGCCTACTCCATCGAAGTGAGCGCGGCGCCGAGCGCCGAGTGCAGCAGCCTGGCGCTGTCACGAGTCAGTGCGAAGAAGCGGCCGACATCCTCGAGCGCGCCGAGGTACACATAACTCCCCCGGCGATCCTGCTCCGCTGCGACGACGAACTCCGTGGTCGCGAGAGCGTCGGTCCGGCCGGACGAGAAGAACGCGTAGCGACGCTCCACGACGGTCAGCATGATCGGTTCGCCGCGGTGTCCGAGAGGCGGGCGGGGCTCCTGACTGTCGTCGTGTCCGGCGCACCAGGGTGGGCAGCCGCATCCGGTCGTAGACCCGTCATCCATTACTGCCTCTCCCTCGCGTAGACACCGACGGCGCACGAGGACTGCCGCTTCGCAGCGCGTCGCGCGCACCGACCCCGTAACGGAAGAATGGACCACGGGGCGGGCGGGTCGCGTGTCGGAATCGACCGAGACGGTCGAAGCCGGAAGAGCCGACGCACAGGGGATGGGATGGGACATGGTCGACGCGGACGACGCGGCAGAGGAATAGGCAGCGTCTCACCGTCGGATTCCGGGACGGTGAGGCTGAGTTCGACCACGGCTCGAGCGGGAACGCTGGGACCGGACGCGATGGTCGTGCTGCCGTTGGTCGGGTTGAGCGTGCCCGGCTCCCTCCCCAGCTGTCATGGCCGATCTGGCACACCTCCGCGTGAGCATCGGTGTCGAGATCGATGTCGGCAGCGATGGCGCCGTCGACGGCCAGAGCGGCCGAACTGCGTGTTCCGCTGGGGGCCGCTGAGTCGAGGAGCGCTTCGTGGCGGTCGCCGTCGAACGAGATGGTCAGGGCGTCAGCGGCGTCAGGTCCGACTCGCGGAGAGCGTAGTGATCGGGAACTGCGAGCGCGTGGAAGTAGTGCACGAAGATGTCGCCGGCTTCATCCGCGGTGAACACCTCATCCGGGTAGACGAGAGCGCGGGCTGTTCCCCCGAGGAGCTCGATCGCCACCGTGGGCTCGCCCTCGCGCTGCCCGCCGTGCCCGACGGTGTAGAGCCGCTCGACACCATCCTCGTCCACGCGTCGCCACTCGATCGTCATGGCATCGGCGGTCCCGCCCGCCTGCACGAACACGCTCGGCGGCGTTTCCCGCGTCACGTCCCAGATGCTCTGACCGTCGGGCAGCTTTGACAGAGAGAACGTCGAACGATCCGGTTCCCCGAGGAGGGATACCATCCGGCGCAGGTTGTCCTCGTACGACCGCGGACCGTTGACAAGGTTCGCGAACGAGGCTCTGTTGACCTCGTAGACAAACGTGGGCTTCCCACTACTCATGGCACTCGCTTCAGATGAACGCCGGCGACTCTCATGATCTCACCATCGATCTTCACGACCGCGGGGTTCGACTCCGTCGAAGCATCTGCGACAGTTCGCGCCCTCGACACCGGTGATGCGATGGTGTTCCCCCGCCGGGAGACGAGATCGTCAGGGCTTCGGCCAGGTGAGGTCGAACTCGCGGAGTGAGTAGCGGTCGGGAACGGCCTGGGTCTCGTAGTAGGTCGTGAAGATGTCGACCGCTTCATCGACGGTGAACACCTCGTCCGGATGGACCTGCGTGCTGCGCGTACCGTCGAAGAACTCGATCGTCACGAACTCCGGGTCATGATCCTGCGTGTGCCCCAGCGTGTAGAGCCGGGACTGCCCGTCATCGTCACGGCGCCGCCACTCGATCGTGAGCTCGTCTCCGGTGCCCGCACACTGCAAGAACGCGGCAGGCCCTTTCTGCGTCATGTGACGCAAGACGTGAACCCCGTCGGGCACGGGCGTGAGCCCGAACGTCGATCGCTTGCCCTCACGCAGCAGACCCAACATGATCGCAAACTGCTCCCTCGGTGGGCGAAGCTCTTCCGGGAACTCCATCCCGCCCCGACCGTCCATCGAGAAGAAGAACTCGCTCATCCCGGCACCACCTTCACGCCAACGCGCACGACCTGAGCCCACTCACCATCGATACGGACCCCGTGGGATCAAAAGCCAGCTGTTTTCGCCCGGTTCCGAGGGTACTCGGATGCGTCGCACGGGCGGAGCGGAGTGACGGAGGACTGCAGCGTCACGATTCGCTGCGGATCTCATCTCACAGAGTGATGGATCAGGTGATCGTTCGAGCCGAACCTCGGTGCCGGAACGAGAGCCGCGGGCACCCGGTTGGCTCCGGGCGCTCTCCCCGTTGGCTGAATCACTCTCGAAAGGTGCGATGTGAAACGTAAAAAATTGGCTCGGACGAGCGCGAGACGCGTTGGTTCTCTGGTCGCTGTGGCCGTGCTGTCCGGCATCGGTCTCGTGGCGCTCCCCTCCGTTGCCTCTGCGGCGGGCCCGGCAGGCGTCGAAGATTGCGACTTCGGCACGGGCGGCCCGTCGGCCGATACCGTGTGTTGGCTGCGCTTTCCCGACTTCCAGCCTTTGTCCGCCGCGCAGGTGACGGCCGGTTCTTCGGAGAACCAGACAGTTCGGCTGGGTGACTACACCCTGACGTTCACGTTGACGGCTTCTCCGGGAGCGCAGGGCGCGAGCGGTGTGCGGACTTCGGGTCTTCCGACGTGGGATGGCGGCGTGCTGGGCAACACGATCGACGGGGTCCCGTATTACTCCGGGCTTCAGGCAGACGACTATGCCTTCTACCAGGACCAATCCGCGGACCTCACCGGGGGCCAGTACAACGAACGCGACACCATCACCCTCAGCAACATCACCATGACCGGGCCGGGCGGCGTGGTACTCGACGCTGGCTGGTCGATGGTGATCGCGGACGCCGAGACGACGTCGAACTACGAGGGCTTCGTCTGGAAGTCGGACAAGCCGCTGCAACAGTTCTTCTCTCTCGTCCCGTCCGGCTACAAGGATGTGTGCACGGGCGATCCCGCTATCCTCGCGGGTGAGCTCTCTGGTCTTGGGACGAACACCGTGACCTGCCGTGGTGGAAACTTCGGTGACTCCACCGGAGCGGGGTACAACCCGAACCGCGGCATTCTTGCGGTGCAGTCGGAGGCCCCGCAGCAGATCTCTTCGACGTTTATCGACGACTACGGCACGAGCAGGCAAGGTGTGGCTTTCGGCGTCGTCTTCTCGGAGGTCTCCGTGGAGAAGACCGTCGTCTCCCGCTACTCCGCGGCCGACCAGTTCACCGTGTCGATGAGCACTTCCGGACGCAGCATCGCGAGCGCATCGACCTCGGGAGCAGACACCTCGACCGGGACCGGGAAGCATCCCCTGATCACGTCGACCAGCGGATCACAGGTGAGCTTCACCGAGCAGGGCATCGGGTCCACGGCCCTATCGCACTACTCGATCTCCTGGGCCTGCACCGACGATGGCGCTCAGATCCCCAGCAGCGACCTCGTCGTGAGCGACGGGGGCGCGACCGTCACGGCCAACGTCGCCGCGGGGCACTACGTCGACTGCAACGTCAGCAACACTGCCCTCCTCGGATCCGTTCAGTGGTCCAAGACCGACGGCTCTTCGCTGCTCTCCGGCTCACAGTGGACGCTGACGGGACCTGACGGCTACTCCGCGAACATCACCGACGACAGCGCACCGGACGAAGACCCCGCCGGGGGCGTTCTGCGCGTCGGAAGCCTGCCCTGGGGCGACTACACGCTGACGGAGACCCAGGCCCCGTCCGGATACCTCATCGGAACGGCTTCCACGAGAACCTTCAGCATCAGCGGAAACGCGACGACAGTTGATCTCGGCGGAATCGTCAACCGGGCCGCCGTTCCGGGAATGCACGTGAAGAAGACCTCCGACCCGGCTTCCGGTCAGACGGTGCGCCCCGGCGAGCAGATCACCTACCAGGTCGTGGTGCAGAACACCGGCAACGTGGACCTCACCCCCGCGAAGCTGACCGATGACTTGTCAGACGTCCTCGACAACGCATCGTATGTGGAAGGGTCCGCGACCGCGACGATCAACGGAGCCTCAGCGGCAAGCCCGGTCGTCAACGGAACCACGTTGACCTGGAGCGACGCACTGAAGGTCGGACAGACGGCCACCCTCACCTACGTGGTGACGGTCAGCCCCCACGTGACCGCCGACGACAAACTCGTCAACGTTGTCGTGGGCTCCGCGGACGTGCCCCCCGGCGTGACCCCGCCGACGTCCAACTGCGTCCCGGGCACCACCGATCCTGACTGCACGACAACGCACACTCCCGTCGTCCAAACCGCACAAAAGCTCGCGATCACCGGTCTCGACGACAGTTGGAGGCCACTGGTACTGGGCGGATCGGCTGCGATGCTGATCGGCGTCCTGCTTCTGGCCTCGTATCGACGGTTCCGGCGATCATGACCCGCCGCTAGCGTCGCGCTCACCCGGCGCGCTGGGAGAGTCGTGTTGCCACAGCACCTTGCCGCAGCAATATGACTCTCCCAGTTGTCCGTTCCGACGAGGTGATCGATCGGCGGCCGGTTCCCGAGCTCGGACAAGGGGTACTCGTCGAAGAAGAACCGCGTCCACCGTGCCGCGATACCCCTCGCCGCCACTCTGATCTCGATCGCGACGGACTCGACCGATGCGTCCTAGCGTCGTGCGGTCGCGCCGAAGAACGGCTGGCGGAGCTACGAACGGCTGAGCACGTGATCCGCGAGGAAGATCGCGCTCCTCAAGGTCAGGCGTGGAGCCTCTCGCCGAAAAGCACGCGTGACGTTCACTGTGTCGCGACGCTCCACGGGAACTCCCTCGAGAACGACACTCGCCCACTCGAGCGCAGCCCTGGGTGGCTGACCGCTCTCCGGCACCTCACCGCCGAACACGGACTGCAACCGCACACGCGGGTCTTCCTTGTCGCCGAAGATCTTCGCGGCCCACTCGCTCTGCATCCCTCGCACCTCCGCTGCTGAACATACGCCGACATGCTCCGCTCGTCCTCCGCCGCACGACGGATAATCCCGCCTCGTGATGGAGCCGGATGGCTCGCTCGGAGTGGGGAGCGGGACGCCGCGTGAGGTGCCGACTCACGCCGGGTTCTGGATGAGCCAGGTCAGGACCTGCTGTGCGTGGGTGTTGGGCGGGAAGATCGGGTAGAAGACGTGCTCGATGCGTCCGTCTCGGACGATCAGAGTCAGCCGGGAGTAGAGCCGGTCCCGCCCTGGAGCCCGGAAGGTGGGCAGATCCAAGGCGTCGGCGAGGCGGAAGCGCTCGTCGGAGAGCATCGTGAACGGCAGCCGGAGCCGACCGACGACCTCTGCCTGGTAGTCGACGTCCTGGCTGGAGAGTCCGTAGACGGCGTTCACGCCCGCGTTGCGGAGGTCGTCGTGGTGGTCGCGAAAGTCGCAGGCCTCGGTGGTGCAGCCACGTGCGCCCGGGATCGAGTCCCAGCCGTCGGGCAGGTCCGCATCCGGTCGCCCCGTGAGCGGGTAGAGATAGATCACCGTCCGCCCCGGTGTGAGCTCGCCCAGATCCACCTGGTCGCCGTCGGCGGTCGGCAGGGTCAGAGCGGGCAGAGCGAGTCCGGGCAGGTGGGCCGCGGCTCCGTCGTCGGCGGGGATGGGGAGGTCTTTGGGCAAGGTGCCGTCGTCGCTCATCGGCTGCTCCTTCGTGAATGTGCGAGATGCGCTCTCGTGGAGGCGCTCGGCGAGTTGCGCTCGCCTGGCACGGAGGGTGGCGATGATCCGGTCGATCTCGGCGATGCCGTCGCGGTAGGCAGCCAGCGACGACACGCAGTCGTCGCCATGATCGTGACCGAGCCTCAGGCACTCCACGAACGGCGCCGCCTGTCGGGCAGTGATCCCGGTTGCCGCGAGCTCGCGGATCTCGATCACTACGCGCACGTGGCTCTCGTCGTAGTCGCGGTAGCCGTTCGGGAGCCGGTTCGGCCCGATCAGCCCCAGCCTCTCGTAGTAACGCACGGCCTTCGTCGTCACGCCCGAGCGCTCCGCCAGCTCACCGATCCGCATCCCTCATCACCCTCCGCTACGACGCTAAACCTTGCCCCGCGGGATAAGGTCAAGCTCCCGGCCGGAACCACGAACGGCGCCCCTCCCGAAGGAGAAGCGCCGCGTGAGGTTGGCACTTACAAGTGCGATCTGTGCTCAAGAGACCGATGTGGTGGACCTACTGCACGCCTACTCCAAACATTGCGACGGCCGCGGTCCGGCAGAGCTGGCGGTGCAAGCAGCGCAGTCCCGCAGAGTACGATCCGTTACGCAGCGGAGTGGTACTGCTCGCCAGCTACGCGCTGCGCAGGTAGATGACCTGGTCGCTCACTACCAGGAAGTGCGCAACGTGGCCGAGGTAGCACGACACTTCGGTGTCACACGGCAGACCGTCGGTGCGCATCTCGCCTCGCGCGGAATCCAGACCGTTCGCCGGATGAGCGAGGCGGATATCTCGACCGCGGCGGCGCTGTATCGCGAAGGACGTTCGGCCGCGATCATCGGACGCAGACTCGGGTTCGACCCGCAGACCGTGCTCAACGGACTGCGAAGCGTTGAGGTTCCGATCCGCGCGCGTCCCGGGCGCGACCGCCAAGGACCACGCTGACGGCAGTTCATATGCCCTCGGAAAACGAAGGGGGATGCCACTCCGCGCGACGTTCTCTCGCGAGCCGCACCGGTGCTTGGGAATCTGCTCGAACCCGGACTTCGACTGAGCCTCATGACGAGAGCGGTCACTCGTACGCCAACGGTCGCCGATTGGCGTGGCAGTCAACTGAGGGAAGTCAGCGGCGTGTGTTCGAGTGGGCGAAGGTAAGGCCGCCTGAGATCAGTCGCAATCAATCCAGCCACCGACCTGCCATGATTCCGGAAGACGTGCCAGGTAATCGAGACACCAGTCTCGATCGGCCCGAAAGCCATGCCACGTGAGGCGGAGGATCTCCATGGCATGCGCGGGTCCGAGATCTCGCGACTGATCAAGAAACTCCTGCTCATGGGCGAGCACCGTCTCGATAGCGGCCACTCGTGCAGAGAGTCCGCGACGAAGTTCATCAATCGTCAGTGTGGGCGTGAAGTAGAGCAGCGGAATCAGGCTCAGCGGTTGAAAGTCTCGCTCTTCCAGCAGTGACCGCAGCAAGGAGAGCAACTGCTCACGACCCTTTGTAGTGCAGACGTATTGCGTTGCCCGTTCGCTCTCGCCGCTCGTCACGTCGATGAAACCGCGCGAGCTCAGGGTGCGGAGCTGCTGATAGATCGACGGTGCGGCGATGGTCGTCCAGCGAGAGACCGCCCACTCCTTCAGCACCTTCTCGATGCCGTACGCACCGATGGGACCGCGATACGCAACGATTCCCAACACCATGATCTTTGTCGTCTGCCGTGACATCAACCACGTCCTATACTCGTTACTAAAACTATAGTACCATGATGACATGAGAAGCGAAAGACCGCTAGGCAGCTACGGGGTGGACGCCCCCTGGGTTCCGTGGATGTGGATCGGCTACGCCATCCTCTACACCTGCCTTGCCATCGCATCGGTGGTCTTATGGTCTGCGTGGCGGCCCATCACAGTCCTCCTCTGCGTCGTCGCCTTAGCCTCGGCACTCGGGGCAGCGCTGTTCTGGTATGCCTCACTGCGCGGCAAATTCATCCTCTGGGAGCAGATTCTGCGGTCCGCGAACGTATGCGATCGCCGGAACGCACTCGATCTCGGGTGCGGGCACGGCATGGTCGCAATCATGACGGCACGACGAGCCCCAGCGATGACCGTCGTCGGTATCGATCTCTGGCGTAGCGTCGACCAATCCGGGAACACCCCGGAGGCCGCACAGGCGAACGCAAGGATGAACGGCGTCGATGATCGAGTCCGATTCGACACCGGAGACATGACCGCGCTGCCATACGAGTCGAACTCGTTCGACCTCATCACTGCCAGCCTCGCCATTCACAACATCCCTTCCCGAGAAGGACGCCGCGACGCAATCAACGAGGCCGTGCGAGTGCTTTCGGACGGAGGGACGATCCTCATCGCGGACATCCGACGCACGAAGCAGTACGCCCAAGACCTCCGCGCAGCGGGCCTACACGTCACAACCCAACCGCTCGGCTGGCGCGGCTGGTGGAGCGGCCCCTGGATGGCGACAACCTCACTGAGTGCAGTGAAACCACCGGCGCCGAAGAGGACCCGACTCAGCGCCTAGGATCATTCACCGCCCGGGGGAATCGACGTCTCTCTGGATTCCCAGCAGGATCAAGTCCAATCCGACGGTGAACTGGCTTCGGTCGTCATGGTGACGGAAGTCCGACGCGGTGGCGTGAAGGAACGGGTACCGCTCGGCGTCAAGCTCTTCCCATCGTTTGGACTGTTCCATGAGCCACTCGTCCTGCGTCTGCCCGGGAGTCACCGACTGGGCGTTGTCGGCCATTTGTGCGGCCACTCCCATCACGTAGGTGACGATTGCCGTTGCAACGTAAAACTGGCGTTTGGCCGGGACGCCGTAGGAGTCGAGGAGTCCGCCAATCCGGTCCAGCACTCTCAGTGTTCCGTGGAGCCCGGGACTCTTGGGGAGTCGTGCACCCACCCAGGGGTGGCGGTCAAGGTTATCGAAGAGCGACAGCGCGATGCTGCGGATGGCCTCAAGCTCCCGTATGGGCTTCTGGTCGTTTGCCGTGGCGACGTTCGCGAGCACCTGCTCGCAGGCGAGGTCGAGAAGTTCGTTCCGATTCGAGACATGCCAGTAGATCGCGCCCGACCCGCTACGCAACCGTTCTGAGAGCATTCGAAAGGTTAGCCCCGTTTCGCCGGACTCTTCGAGGATCTCGATTGCCGCACGCACGATCTCCTCCCTCGACAAGGAAGCGTCCTTGCGTCGCCGACCCGAGGTGTGTGAAGCGGGCATGCTTCCATCTTGACACAAATGGAACGGCAATCCAATATGAGATTATGGAACAGCGATCCAATTCACAGCAGCACCCGAACGCGGGCACCCGCCCGCAGTCGCTTCGCGCTGCGGGGCTTGCCCTCACGGGTCTTGCGGCAGTGTTCCTCATCGAAATGCTCGACACCTCGGTGCTGAACGTCGCACTGCCGACGATCGCGAAGGATCTGGCAGCCTCCGCATCAGAATTGCAGTGGGTGAGCGGCGCCTATGCGTTGATGTTCGGCGCACTGATGCTCGTCTTCGGATCCATCGCTGATCGATTCGGTCGCCGCCGCATGATGCTCATCGGCCTCGCGCTGTTCGGCGTGTCAAGCGCGGCAGTCTTGTTCGTGTCGACTCCCGAGGAACTGGTCCTTCTTAGGGCGCTGACCGGTGTCGCCGCGGCCATGACCGCCCCCGGTTCGATGGCGTTGTCGTTTCGACTCTTCGATGACGATGCACTCCGCGTGCGGGCGACCGCCCTGATCTCCACGGTCGGACTCGTCGGCCTCGCAGTCGGACCGACAATCGGCGGGCTGGTTCTCGAGGTCGCTCCTTGGCAGACGCTCTTGTTGATGAACGTCCCCATCGCTGTACTGGCTTTTCTCGGGATTCGTCTCGGGATCCGCGCCGACCGTCCGGATGAGCTGCGCCTTGTTCCCATCGATGTGCTCGGGGCTATCTTGGGCACTGCCGCGATTGTCCTCGCGCTACTCACCCCCACGATGCTCCTCGACGCGATTCCAGGTGCATGGGCGGTCGGCGTGGCAGCCGTGGTCGCCCTCGCTGCCTTCGTCGTCCGTCAGCGCCGAGCGTCGCACCCGCTCATCGACATGGCGCTACTCCGACGCCGCCCCGTCTCGACGGGATTGATTTATCAAGCGGCGCTCGGACTCGCGACCGCCGGCCTCGGCTACACCGTCACCCTGCAACTGCAGCTCGTGTGGGGATGGCCACCTGCACTCGCCGCACTCGGTGTGCTTCCGCAAGTTATCACCATGATCGCGATCGGACCCTTCGTCGAACGAATCGTCAAGACATTCGGCATCGACAAATCCGCGCTCTTCGGCTCCTGCGCGGTCATCACCGGGCTCCTGCTCTACGCCCTCTTCGCGCGCTTGAGCTATGTCCTCATTGCCATCGCGATGATGCTCGTCGCCGCAGGCATGCGCGTGACCATGATCACTACGACAATCAACGTCATGCGCGGCCTCCCCTCCGACCGCACATCAATCGGCGCCGCATTCAACGACACCGCACAAGAACTCGCCGCCGGAATCGGCATCGCCATCGTCGGCTTGGTCGTCGCAGCATCAACCAGCGGCCCCCTCATCGCAGAGGGATGGACATCGACGCAATCGATCACTCTTGAGAACGCGATCACCCTTGGCGTCCTGACATTGACGACGACCGCGTTCACGCTTCTCGCCGTTGCTCTCGTCAGAGCGCGTCGTAGCCGCGCCGAGGCAGCACACTGATGACTGCAAAGAGCCGGAAAGGGGGTGGTATAAGACGGGGGTATCGGCGAAAGCCCGATCTGCAAGCGACTCCCCGTTCGGCGGAGATAGCGGGACCCGAGAGGGCTGGAGCAGGCCTAAGCATGTCCCGATAACGAATGTCGAAAACCCGATCAGACACACTTTCGTGTGTCCGATCGGGCGTCCGGTCGGTGGACCTGCTGCACGCTTACTCCAAACATTGCGACGGTCACACTGCTGCCGAGCTCGTACTGAAAGCTGCGCAGTCCCGGAGACCGAGGCAAGCAGCGCCGCGAGCCCGATCTGCCCGACAGCTCCGCCCGTCTGAGATAGATGAGCTGGTCGCGCGTTACCTCGAAGTGGGCAACGTCGCTGATGTGGGCCGTCAATTCGGCGTCACGCGGCAGACAGTCGGCTCACATCTCGCTTCTCGCGGCAATTGAAACCGTCCGTCGGATGAGCGAGGCGGATATCTCGACTGCCGCTGCCCTGTATCGCGAAGGGCGTTCTGCCGCGGCCATAGGACGCAAGCTCGGGTTCGACCCGCAGACCGTGCTGAACGGACTGCGAAGCGCTGGCGTTCCCATACGCCCGCGCCCAGGACGAAACCGAAACAGCAGGCGCGGTTGACTACCGAGGATGCGCCCACTACGCGTCGCGCACCACCGTGGGTCGCGAGCCGTCGGCACGGCAGCTGCGCGACTCGCTCCCCGTCCCAGATCGCCAGGCTGCATGTGGAGGACTACGGCGTCTGCGGGCGTCGGAAGATGCGTGCGCTGATGCGCAGCCCGGGCTGGCAGGTGAGCGGCGACCGAACCGAACGGCCCATGCGCCGGGGGCGTGTCTCCTACATGTCGTGTCCAGGCGATTATGGCGTTGAAGGCAGCGGCTGAGCGGTAGACGATGGGCGCCAGCGCAGTGAGAAGCACCTCAAGTCCCGCACTCCCTCATTGCCACGGCGCATCAGTACATCGGAAGCTCCATCTGATCCGCCGGCGGCCGGAAGAGACCCGAGGTGATCCGGCGGCCCGCGGCCGTCCCCGCGGCACGGAGAACGGTGTGAAACGCTGCGATGCCGAGTCGCGTCCGGGGGTTGGCCAACCGAGGAGTGCCCGGCGGAAGATCCTGAGCCTTGTCGACGTAGGGTCGCATGAGCGCCTCATAGGCGGCGAACGCGCCCTCCACACCGGAACCCGTGTTCAGCTCGCCTGCAAGCACGTATGCTCCCGTCAGGGCGAGGCTCGTGCCCATTCCACTGAGGGGCGACGCACAATAGGCGGCGTCTCCGACGAGCACCGTGCGACCGCGATGCCAGGCATCCAGCTTGACCTGCCCGACATGGTCGAAGTACAAGTCAGCATCCCGATCGATCTCGTCGAGGACGCGCCGCGCCTGCCAGCCCGCATCATTGAACACGCGATGCAGGAGCGCACGCACAGCGCCGTCGTTCTGACGGTCGAGTTCCGGCTCGCGATCGGGAAAGGACAGCGTGGCCCGCGTGGTTCCCAGATTGTCCGGACGGAGGGTGATGCTGCGGCCACCGGTCGCCGAGTACCACCTCCACCAATCGATGTCGGAGTCGATTCTGGGGATCGTCGCGTAGGCGGTATACATGCCCTTGTAGACGACGGGCGAAACGCCGGGGAAAGCGAGCCGCCTTGTACGCGACCGCATTCCCTCGGCAATGACGACCACGTCGTACTCCGCCTCGGTGCCATCGTCGGTGGCGACGAGGGCGGCGCGATCACGGTCGTCAATGCTCGTCACCGACGTGCCGAATCGATACCTGACGTCATCGCGGGTGGCCTCGAAGAGGAGCCTCGACAACTCACCCCGCAGGATCTCGAGCTCAGCTGTGGCCCCACCCGAGTCATCCGTTCCGGCAGGAAAACTCGCGACAGCTCGCCCCGCGCGGTCGAGGAACTGCGTGCCGACTTCGCCTGTGGTGCACGCGCGGATCGCGGGTTCGAGACCCATTCGCCGCGCCACTTCCCGGCCCGCACCGCGCACGTCGATGTTCTGTCCACCTGTCCGCAACGTCTCAGCACGTTCGAGAATTGTCACGTCCCATCCGCCGCGGGCCAGCCAGTAGGCGAGGGTCGGGCCAGCGATGCTGGCACCGCTGATGAGCACGCGTCCGCTTGTCACTTCGCGCCCTCGACAGCTTCGTGTCCCGCCACGTTGTGCGCCGGCGATCCTGACACAGCACGCCGCTGTGGAATGAGGAGGGTGGCGATGACTCCGATGACGAGGAAGCCGGCAGCGAGTGCGGATCCGAATGCCACAGCATGGGTCATCGACTCCCGCGCGAGGTCTGCCACGTACTCGAGCCCGGGTACCTGACCGATCGGATCGATCGACGCGCCGGCGCTGTCGGTCACGGCATCCGCGAAGTCCTTGGCGTCTTTCGCAGCAAGACCGGTGTCTTCCAGCTTCTCCTGCAGGGTGGTGCCGAGCGTGGAGAAGAACACGGTCGTCAACGCCGCGATACCGAGGGCCGATCCGAGCTGACGGAAGGTGCTCTGGATGCCTGAGCTCTGACCACCTTCGTCAGTCGGAACATCGGCGAGCACGACGTTCGTCACCTGGGCGGTCGCGAAGCCGACTCCTACTCCGTAGAAGAACAGTACGAGAGCGATGGTCCACCATGAGGCATTTGTGAATGCCGCGACGGCTCCGAGCCCGATCAGGCCGATGACCTCGAGGATCAGGCCGATGCGCACGAAGGTGAGCGCGCTGACCCGACCGGACAGCGGGAAGCTCATGCCACTAGCGACGAAGCTACCCACCGCGATGGGAACAAGCGCCAGACCCGCCTGTAGTGGCGTGTATCCGAGCGTGAACTGCAGCCAAAGCGGAAGCACCGCGATGATGCCGAACTCGCCCAGGCCGATGATGAGGGTGGCGACGTTGCCGTTGCGGAACGACGCGATCGAGAAGAGCCGAGTATCCATGAGTGGCTGGTGCCGGGTGGAACCACGGCTCACCACGACCTGGCGCCGCACGAAAAGGCCCATCACCACGACAGCGGTCACGATGGCGACAAACGCGGGCGACAGACCAGAGTCCCACGTCCACCCCACAACCGTGAGCGGCTCTTCGCTGAACAGCCAGCCGTAGATGCGTCCTTCGACCAGCCCGAAGGCGAGCAGTCCGAGCCCGACGATCGACAGGGCTGCGCTCACCCCGTCGACGGTTCCGCGAGAACGTGTCGGCTGTACCAGGAACACCGCACCGATGACGAGGATCAGCAACGTCAGAGGGATGTTGATCCCGAATGCCCACCGCCACGAAGCGTGTTCGGAGAGCCACCCGCCCAGCACCGGGCCGAGCGCGGTCGCCGCGCCGATCGTCGAGCCCCACACCGCGAACGCCTTGCCGCGCGCGGGTCCGGTGAACGCGGCATTGAGGAGGGCTAGTGATGTCGGCAGGATGGCCGCGGCGCCGATTCCCTGCAGGAACCGGGCAGAGATGAGGACCTCTCCCGTGGGGGCGAGGCCGGCCAGAAGGCTCGTCACCCCGAAGATGACGACCCCGAGAAGGAACACGCTCTTCGCTCCGCGCAGGTCTGAGATGCGGCCGACGACGAGCAACAGGGCGGCGAAGACGATCGCGTAAGACTCTTGGATCCACTGCGCCTGACTGGAGTCGATGCCCAACTCGTCGATCACGGATGGTGTGATCACGTTCACGATCGTCGTGTCGACGACGATGAGCGCGACCCCGAGGGCCACGGCGACCAGTCCGATCCACCGGCGCGCGTTGTCTGAGAACGCCATGAATGCCTCCGTGTTATTTCACTGTCAAATGATTTGGCGATAGAATAACTTCATGCTCTGATAAAATCCAAATCGTGGCCTACACGGACACGCTGGAGGGAGGCCGCCGGTGAGCGCGCAACCACACGACGAGCCGCGCGCTGAAGCGGAGACCGTGAACGAGGCGTTGCGTACATATGGAGCCGCGTACGCTCAGGTCGGCCGAGCGTTCGCCGCGCGTGAGGATCTGCACTCCACCGACGCGGCGGCAATGATCGAGATCCTCGCCGCCGAAGATGCGGGTGAACCCCTCTCGCCCGCGAAGCTCAGCGAGCGAATTGGTTTGAGTTTCGGTGCAACCTCCACCCTCCTCAACCGCCTCGAGGCCGTTGGGCACATCACACGATCTCGCACGCACTCGGATCGCCGCATAGTGACGCTGCACTCCACCCCGGGAGTTCAAGAACTGGCCGACGCCTTCTTCGATCCACTCGGAGAGCGTCTCGCGCGGAAAATGTCCGAACGCAGCCCCGAGTTCCTTCTGGAGTTCGCCCAACTCCTGACGGAACTCCGCCTCGAAATGCTGGACTACATCACCTCAGACGAAGCGGTCGAACCCTGACCGCCACCCCACGGTGAGTTCAAGCCCACAGTAAGCGCCTCAAACCGGGGGTATACGGCGACATTGGCAACTGCGACCGCCGCCGCATGTTAGCCAGTCACGTCCTGTGTCACCGAGTCGCCATCGAACAAACGCGACGTCTCCGTACAGCGCCTCCTCTCCAAGCGCGCTGATGTTTTCCTCCGTCACCGCGGAACATCCGCCGAGAACCGGGAAGATCCCCTGCGCGGCCGTCGCTGACGCCGTCTCCCGCCACGTGGTCGGGAGGGCGATCAGCGGATGGCATCCGTACCATTCGCCGACATCGTGACCGTAACCGAAATGAGAACAACGCCTCTCCGGACAGAGGCGCCGTTGTGAGGTTGTGGACCTGCCCATATCGTCGGCATCGAGCAAGGCCTCCGCAACCTCCGCCTGCGCTTCGTGGAAGTTTCGCGGCAATATCGACATCGATCCGCTGGAACTCCTTTGCGAAGCCCGTGGGCCGTCGAGGGCGTGCTGGCCGAACCGTTCGCCAGCATCGTCACCGAGCACGAAAAGGCATGCGGCGCCGCTCCCGAAGGAAAGGCGCCGCATGTTATTCGATGGACCTACTGCACGCTTACTCCAAACATTGCGACGGTCACCCTCCTGTCGAGCTCGCACTGAAAGCGGCGCAGTCCCGGAGACCGAAGCAAGCAGCACCGCGAGCCCGATCTGCCCGACAGCTCCGCCCTTCCGAGATAGATGAGCTGGTCGCGCGTTACCTCGAAGTCGGCAACGTCGCTGATGTGGGCCGTCAATTCGGCGTCACGCGGCAGACAGTGTGTACCCACCTCGCCTCCCGTGGGATTGAGACGGTTCGCCGCATGAGCGAGGGAAACATCACGGTCGCTGTGGCACTGTACGTCGAGGGGAAGTCCGCCGCCGCAATCGGGCGCAGGTTGGGATTTGATCCGCAGACCGTGCTCAACGGGCTACGCAGCGTTGACGTCCCCATCCGTGAGCGTCCGGGATACAGCCGGCCTACAAGCCACCCTTCATAGCAGTTCGCATGCCCTCGCGTTGCGGGCACTGAAGCGCCCTGGGTTTGTTGGAGGCTCCTGACCTTGGAAACGAGGATGGAGTTATGCCGAAGGAACAGGCGATCGGGAAGCCGACGACGCGTCGCTACTCGCCCGAGGAGAAGGCTGCCGGAGCTGAACCCGGTCTTGTGGACACCTGATCTGAGCGGCGAGAGTCGTTCGTGAAGGAGTCAACATGCCTGCAGCTCACCCGGTGGAGTTTCGTCGGAGGGCGGTCGCGCTCGCGCGGTCGAAGGAGAAGCCGATCGCGCAGCTCGCGACTGATCTCGGGATCAGCGAGTCCTGTCTGCGCCGGTGGATGAAGATCGCTGATGTCGACGAGGGCGTCCAGGAAGGCGTGACCTCGGACGAGCGCGCCGAGCTGGTTCGCTTGCGTCGCGAGAACCGGGTTCAAGCTGCGGAGATCGAGATCCTTCGGCAGGCGTCAGCGTATTTCGCTCGGGAGGTGGTCGGCCCAAAAGGGTCTTCCCGGTGATCGACCGCCTCGTCACCACCGGGATCGATGCGTCCCTGGCCTGTCGGGTACTGCGGGTCTCTCGTTCCGGGTATTACGCGTGGAAGAAGCGACCGCCCTCGCATCGTTCTCGAACGGATGCGGACCTGACGGTCACGATCGTCCGCATTCACCGCGACTCCCGAACCAGCTACGGTGCGAGGCGGGTGCATGCGGAGTTGCGGCTCGGGTTGCAGATCCGATGCGGGAAGAAGCGGGTGGCTCGGCTGATGCGCCTGGCCGGGATCGCGGGGATCAGTCACCGTCGCAAACGTGGCAAGGTCCGCCCGCTGCCGGCGCCGCATGAGGATCTCGTGAAACGTCAGTTTGTCGCGGACGGCCCGGACAAACTCTGGGTCACCGATATCACGGAACATCCGACGCGGACCGGGAAGGTCTACTGCGCGGCCGTCGTAGACGTCTTCTCCCGTCGCGTTGTTGGGTGGGCGATCGCCGATCACATCCGCGCGGAGCTCGTTGTCGACGCCCTCGACATGGCTCGGTGGCGGCGGAACCCGGAGCCGGGAACCGTGGTGCATTCGGACCGCGGATCCCAATACACGTCCTGGGTGTTCGGGCATCGGCTCCGCCAAGCTGGACTGCTCGGATCGATGGGCAGGGTCGCGTCCAGCGTCGACAACGGACTCATGGAGTCGTTCTGGTCCACGATGCAACGCGAACTCCTCGACCAGCACGTCTGGCAGAGCCGAGACGAGCTCGGGCAAGCGATCTTCGAATGGATCGAGGCCTGGTACAACCCGAAACGCCGCCACTCCGGCATCGGCGACGTCTCACCGCTCGAGTTCGAGAACACCCATCACGCCGCCATCGCGGCATAATCAACCAACAACCGTGTCCACCGAACCGGGTTCAGCTCCAAGCCCTTCAACGCGTCGCCGCTGCCCTCACTGCCCACGACTCAGACACCGGTGCGAGAGTGTCCGAGGGGATGCCCGCGGGTGAGAGAAGCCGTCAGCGACGGCTTATCTCAGAGAGCGATGCCATCGAACCGGTAAGGCGTCAAGCGGCTGAGGCCAACGAAAAACGCCATCTCACAGAGGTGGAGATGGCGGCTTTCGATGGAGGGACCAGTGGGGCTCGAACCCACGACACCCTGCTTAAAAGTTTGACTTTTGCCCTTTCGGAGACGATCCCTAACTCTGTTATTCACCACCATCACACGCACGCACGACGGCAACTTTGGGGTGCTCAAGCCGTCAAAAGTTGCCGTCAAAACTCAGCGTTGACCGGCGCGCAGATGGCGTGGTTCGGCGACCGCGTGAACGCACTTCGCAGCATGCGCGATGCGCTTGGAGGCGTCGCCATCGAACGTCTGCGACGTCGATCCTTCCCTCTCTGCCTCATCCCATCGACACACGCGATCACGAAGGAGCGCTCATGACCTCACAACGATCAGTCGGCAACGGGGCAGCAACCCCACCCGCGTTCGCAACCCGTGCCCCCTCGGCCACGCCGATGCTCATGGAAGTCGAAGTTGACGACGAACCCACCGATCTGTTCAGCGGTTCCGGCATGCTCCCCTCCGTCGCAGCTCCCGGCACTCGAGCCGTGATCTACCTCCGCGTCTCGTCTCGCGACCAGGTGAACACCGATTACGACCCCGAGGGCATTTCTCTACCGGCCCAGCGGATTGCATGTCGCCGCAAGGCTGACCAACTCGGCCTCTCGATCATCGAGGAGTACATCGAACCCGGGCGAAGCGGCACAGAGATGGAGAAGCGCGTGGCGTTCCAGCAGATGCTGCAACGCATCCGCAGCGAGAAGGACGTCGACTACGTCATCGTCCACAAGCTCAATCGCTTCGCCCGCAACCGCATTGACGACGCCATCGTTATGGCCGAGCTTCAGAAACGCGGCGTGGCGCTCATCTCCGCGACCGAGCAGATCGACGACTCGCCCGTCGGGCAACTGATGCATGGCATCCTCGCCGCTTTCAATGAGTACCGCTCACGCGAGGACGGCGCAGATATCGCCTACAAGATGGGCCAGAAGGCGAAGAGCGGAGGCACCCTCGGGAAGGCGCCGCTGGGGTACCTCAACGCGACGGAGATCTTCGAAGGTCGCAAGGTCAATACCGTCGTCATCGATCCCGAGCGGGCACCCTTCATCAGCCTCGCGTTCCAGCTCTACGCCACGGGCGAGCACACCATGGACGACATCGTCGAGATTCTCACAGCCCGCGGCCTCACCACCCGCCCGACGATCTCTCGGGCCGCGGGGCCGATCTCGGTGTCAAAGATGTCTCGCTTGCTCCGCGACCGGTACTACGTCGGCGAGGTCACGTACAAAGACGAGTCCTACGACGGCCGCCACCCCGCGCTCGTTGACCGCGAGCTCTTCGAATGTGTCCAGCGCATGCTGGAGGACACCAGCAAGGCCGGCGAACGGAAGCGCGTCCACCAGAGCTATCTGAAGGGCAGCGTGTTCTGCGGTGAGTGCCAACTCGAGCGCGGTCGCGGCGACAACCGCCTGGTGATCCAACGCGCGGTTGGCTCGAACAAAGCCGAGTACTTCTACTTCTTCTGCTCCGCTCGACAGCACGGGCAGTGCGACTCCCGCCACCTGCCCATGCACGACGTGGAGGACGCGGTTATCCGCCACTACCGAACTGTTCAGCTCAATCCCGAGTTCATCGCATGGGTCGAGAAGGCCATTGACGACGTCCTTGCCGATCAAAGGAGCGTTCAGAACCAGCTCCGCAATCAGCTCAAGACCCGACTCGCTCAGCTCGCGATAAAAGCTGCGAACCTCGTCGAACTCGTGGCTGAAGGCGGACTCGTAGCAGCCACAGCCGCCGACCGCATCCGCGCGATTGACGAAGAGAAGCGCTCCGTCGAAACCCAACTCGGTAGCATCCAAGACGACCTCTCACGAGGCGTGGACTACATCCGCGGCTGGCTGAAACTGCTTCACGATCCGTACGCCCTCTACCGCGACGCGAGCGACGAGATGCGCCGACGACTCAACCAGGCCATCTTCAAGAGGCTCTGGGTCGTCGACCTCGAACGAGTGCACTCCGAGCTGTCAGAACCAGCCCAGCTTCTCGTCGAGGCACAGAGGGCGTGGCAAGCTCAGCGCTGTTCTCAGCAACCAATGCAAAGTCCCCGACCGCCAACAGCGGACGGGGACTTTCCGTCGGTATCTCTCAGCTCAACTCTCCACATCGACGATGGCAATGTTTGGAGTAAGCGTTCTTTGGTGGACCTGAGGGGATTCGAACCCCTGACCTCTTCATTGCGAACGAAGCGCGCTACCAACTGCGCCACAGGCCCGTTAACCTCAGCTACATTATCACGACCCCAGACGGTCCTTCGTCCGCGGGCACGATCCGGCTCACCCGGATGCGCACCACTGCTTCCTCCAGGCCGGGGATGCCGCGGACCGCCGCCGCGAGCCGGCCGGCGACCGCAGCGCCGCCCTCGCTCGAGCCCACCCCGACGCTGGCCGTGACGCGAAGCTCGCTCCCCCGCTGCACCCAGCTGCACGTCGTCTCCGCTGTCGCCGCGTGCAGCGCGTGGCGCACCACGGGGCGCGCCGGATACACGTGCACCACACCGGGCTCGGCCGCGAGGACCGCATCGACACGGTGCGCCAGCTCCTCTTCTTCGATCCCGCTCATCGCCCCTCCTCCTCCACATCGACAACGGTGACGTCGACCTTCAGCACGCGCAGGGTCGTGAGGTCCTCGACCGCCGTCGCGACCGCCTCGCGTACGCGTTGGGCAGCGTCCGGGATCACGAATCCGTACGCCACGCTGACCGCGACGGACAGCGCCACCGCCCCCTCCGGTTCGTCCGTCACCCGGACGCGTCCGACCAGCACTCCGGGCACCGCATCGCCCGCCCGCCGCGCCACCTCGCGCAACGCCCCTTCGGTCACGAGCAGGGATGTCGTCTCGTCGCCACCGATCGGCAGATCGCGCCCGGCACGCACCTCTCTCGTGACCTCCTGCAGGATGCCGTCGAACCACGACCGTGCGGGCGCCTCCTGTGTGTCCTGGGCGATCATCTCGCGCGAGAGCGCACTCAGCCGTTCCATCGATGCGAGCACCGCCTGGCACTCGGGGTTGCGCTCGATCGCGGCGATCGCCGGCGTCCGGCCGCGGTCGAGGTAGGCCGAGAGGTCCTCGAGCGTGTACCCGGACCCGCCGATGTCGCGCTCCTGTTCGGTCATCGCCAGTCCTCCATGTTCTGCATCACCGCGCGCCGCGCACGAGCGATCCTGCCGCGCACGGTCGACTCGGTCGCACCGGTCTGCGCGGCGATCTCCTGATAGGAGTGCCCGCCGATCTCCCGCATGACCCATGCCACCCTCACATCATCGGGAAGCCCTGCCAGCGCCCGCCGCAGCTGTTCCACCTGAGAGCCGAGCTCCGCACGCTCCTCGGGTCCGACCGCCGCGTCGGCGACATCGACACCCTCGAGCGAGTCGACCGGATGCCGCTGCCGGAACCGGTCGTTCACCTTCCGCACGACGATCGTGGACAGCCACGATCGCACACGCTCGGGGGCATCGAGGCTCGGCAGCTTCTGCCAGGCGGTGATGAACGCCTCCTGCACGCAGTCCTCCGCATCCGCCCGCGAGGACATCATCCGCGTCGCGAATGCGATCAGGTAGGGCGCGTGCCGACGCATGAGGACGGCGAACGCGTCGGTGTCGCCATCGGCCGCACGGCCCGCGAGAACCGCGTCCGACGCCGACTCGATCGAGATCACCCCTCTTCGGTACCACGCGGCGAGAGACCGCGACAACCCCCTCACCGGGCGAAAGCAGGGCACGTGATCATGCTCAGAGAACTCCCAGGGAAAGCCGCATGACAAAACGGGAGGTCGCCCCGTCTCACCTGTAGACGCATTGATCGCCCCGAGATCCGGGGCAGGAAGGGAGCATCATGGCTCAGAACATCACCGAGACCGCCGTCGCTCAGAACGGCAAGACCACGATCGTCGACCCCGTCGTCGCGAAGATCGCCGGCATCGCGGCACGCGAGGTTCCCGGCGTCCACGCCCTCGGCGGCGGAGCGGCCCGCGTGATCGGGAACATCCGCGAGGCGGTCGGCGCGAAGGACTACGGCCAGGGCGTGCGCGTCGAGGTCGGTGAGACCGAGGTCGCCGCCGACATCTCGATCGTCGTCGACTACCCCGAGGAGCTGCAGCGGGTTGCGAACGGCGTCCGCACGGCGGTCGCCGAGGCGATCACGGATCTCGTGGGCATGAAGGTCGCCGAGATCAACGTCACCATCGTCGACGTCTACATCCCCGGTGAGGACGACGACGCCGAGACCGAGGCTCGCGTCCAGTGAACGCCATCGCCTACGGGACGGGCGTCGGCATCGCGCTCGCCTTCGCCGCCCTGCTGTTCGGGTTCTGGGGCTTCCTCCTCGTCGTCGTGCTCGGCGGCATCGGCGCCCTCGTGGGTGCAAGCCTCTCCGGCCGGATCGACCTGCGCGCCGCCCTCGACGCGGCACGCGGGCGCCGGGTCGGCTGATGGCCGCGGTCCCGGGGCGCGTGGTCGTGACCGCCGCCGCGTACCAGCGCGTGCTGGGCGCGGTGGCGGCCGACGCCCTCGGCGTCCCCCGCAGAGTCCCCCGGGTGCGCGTGAGCGACGAGGCGGGAAGCCTCCGCGCCGAGGTGCGCTCACCGGTCCGCGTCCGCGCGGGCGAGACAGTGCTCGCGCTCGCCCGTGACGCGTCGGCACGCGTGCAGGAGGAGGGCTCGCGTCTCACCGGCGCCGCCGTGGCGACCGGGCACATCCACATCACCGCCGTCGAGAACAGGAAGGAGAGAGTCCGATGACCGAACGCGCACTGCGCGCCGCAGAACGCCGGATGCTGTATCGCTCGCGCAGCGCCGCCGTCACCGTCGCGCTCGTCATCCTCGTGATCGCGGCTGCGTACGGGGCCACGGAGGCCGTGCTCGCCGCCCTCGGGCAGCCGCCGCTGCTGCGCTCCCCCGCCGACACCGTACGCCTGCTGGCGACGGACGACGTGGCGCGATGGATCGCGATCGGCGCGCTCGGCGTCGCGGGGATCGCGGCGCTCGTCGCGGCCCTCACACCCGGGTCGCGGCACCGCCGCCGCGTGCACGACGAGCGCTTCCGCGCCGTCGTCGACGACGACGTCATCGCCGGCTCCGCATCTCGGGTCGCCGCCACGGTCGGCGCCGTGCCGTCCGCGCACGTCCTCACCCGCATGAGCCGGCGTCAGGCGCTCGTCGAGGTCCGCCCGACGACGGGGTTCCCGGTCGAGCAGAGCACCGTCACGGATGCCGTCGCCCGCGACCTCGCGGAGCTCTCCCTCCGGCCCGCACCGCGCGTACGGGTGGCCGTCGCAACGAAGGGAACCCTCTCATGACCCGTAGCAACCGCACTCTCAACCGGGTAATCCTGGCCCTGCTCGGCCTCATCGCCCTGAGCGGGGCCGCGGCCCTCGCCCTTCCCTGGCTCGACGTGCCGACACCGTTCCTCGCCTCCGGCGACGCCGTCGTGCAGGGCCTCGGCGAGCCGACGGTGCTCTGGATCGGCGTGGGCGCCGCCGCCGTCATCGTCGCGCTGTCGATCGCGTGGATCGCGACCCGCGGCCGCGGCCACACCACCGCCGCCTGGGAGGACGACGCGCTGCGCATCGACGGCCGCGTCGTCGAGGACATGCTGCAGACGGGGCTGGCGGCGAACGCGGACGTGCTGGGCGTGTCAGCCACCCCCTACCGGCTGCGCGGCGCGCGCATCCTCGGCGTACGGGTCATCTGCCGTCGGCGGACCGCCGTGCCCCTCCTGCTGCAGGACCTGCGCCGCGCCGTCGCGGAGCTCGACGCGACCTTCGGCACACCGCTTCCGCTCGTCATCCACGTGAGCGGCGGCACGCGTTCGCGGTTCCGCTCCGCGACCGCCATCCACTGACCACACCACGTCCTGGGTCCCCCCAGGCACCCCCCCGAGAGAAAGGAACCCCCATGGGAATCGCCGACGACATCAAGCACGCTGCCGAGGACCTCGCCGGCAAGGCGAAGGAGGCCACCGGCAAGCTCACCGGCAACGACAAGCTCGAGGCCGAGGGCAAGACCGAGCAGGTCACGTCCGACGTCAAGAAGACGGGCACCGACATCAAGGATGCGGTCACCGGCGACAAGTGACTCGAGCGATCGAGGCCGCGGGGAGCATGCTCCTCGCGGCCTCGTCGTTTCCGGTCCGGGAATCAGCCCGCAGCGCGACGCTGGTCCAGCAGCCGCCGCACGTGATCCTCGATCTCTGCGTCATCGACGTAGCCCATGCTGGCGAACGGCGACGCGGATGCCGCCCGCTCCTCACGCGCGACGGCGATCGACGGCGGCGCCGCCTCCTCGGCCTTCTCGCGCTTGGCCTCCTCAAGCGCCGCGGCGCGCAGCGCCTCCCGCGCCGCCGCACCGTCGAGCACGGCCGCCGCGCGCGAGCCCGTGGACGAGACGAGCGGTTTCGGCAGCTGCCGCGGATGCCATGTGGCCCGTGGCGCCGCGACGGGCAGCTCGACGTCCTGCACGGTCTGGGGCACGGTCGCCGGCTCAGCAACCGACCGGGTCGCCGCACGGGCGGCCACTCGCGCCATCCGCTGCAGCAGGAGGAAACCGATGACGGTGGCAACGCCACCCGCCCACAGCAGGGTCTGCGCGCCGGCGGTCATCACCATCCAGACGCCCGTTCCGGATGCCGCAAGCCCGAGCACCGTCAGCACGGTCGCCAGAAGGCGCAGACGCCGTCGTGCCCGGGCACGGCGGGCGGCGGGCAGCGCTCGCGCGCGTGCAGCGCGACGCTCGGCCTCTTCGCGCTGCGCGGCGGCCTCAGCCTTCGCGGCCTCGAGCGCGGCACGTGTGCTCGCCCGCTCGGCCTCGGCTTCGGCACGTGCCCGAGCGAGCTGGGCCTCCTCGCGTTCCGCGAGCGTCTTCCGCGCCAAGCGCTGCTGAGCCAACGCGGTGCGGGCGTTCAACTCGAGTCGCACCTCTTCCGGGCGTCTCACTGGTCTCGGCCAGCACGCGCAGCGCCTGGTTCAGCCGCACGGCGTTGCGCTCGGCAGCGTTGTACTGGTGCCGGCTCTGCCAGGAGGGAAGCAGATAGAGCAGCCACAGCGCGACCGCGACGAACACGACGATGCCACCGCCCCACATCTGCCCGTTCATGCCCCTCACGGTATGCGACGAGCGCCCCGGCGGCCCGCTAGGACCGCGCGTGTCGGCGGTTCAGCCCCGGCGATCGGCCTCCGGGACGTCGGCGGCATGACGCGGAGCCTGCCCGCTGACCCACCGCGCGAGCACGCCGTGAGGCACCTCCTCGCGCACGAGGGCGAAGGCGTAGTGGTCGCGCCAGTCGCCGTCGATGTGGATGTAGCGTCGCCGGAGACCCTCATAACGGAAGCCGAGCTTCTGCACCACGCGCAGGCTCGCCGCGTTCTCGGGGCGGATGCAGATCTCCATGCGGTGCAGCCGCAGCTCGGTGAAACAGAGGTCGGTGGCAAGCGCCACGGAGGTCGGCGTGATGTCCCGACCGGCGAACTCCTTCGCGACCCAGTAGCCGATCGTCGCGGAGGCGAGCGAGCCGCGCGCGATCCCCCACACGTTCAGCTGCCCGGCGACGTTCCCCTCGTACTCCATGACGAACGGCACCCCGCCGCCGTCGCGGTACTGCTGCAGGAGCCGGCGCACGCCCACCCGCATGTCCAGCGACACCGGGCCGTCGGGGCTCGTCGCCTCCCAGGGCGCGAGCCACGCACGGTTGCTCATCAGGTGATCCTGGAGAACGCGCGCGTCGCGCTGCCTGATCAGCCGGATGCCGATCGGGCCGTGCTCTCGAGGGACGCTCAGATCCACCGGTCAGAGCCCGGAGGCGAAGTCCTTCAGCCACGGCCGCAGGTCGGGGCCGAGGTCGTCGCGGTCGCTGGCGAGCTGCACGATCGCCTTGATGTAGTCGAGCTTGTCGCCCGTGTCGTAGCGACGCCCGCGGAACACGACGCCGTACACCCCCTTCTCGGGGTCGGCCGCCATCTCCTGCAGCGCATCCGTCAGCTGGATCTCACCGCCCTTGCCGGGGGCCGTGTGCTCGAGCACCTCGAAGACATCCGCTCCCAGCACGTAGCGTCCGATCACGGCCAGGTTGGAGGGAGCGTCCTCTTTCTTCGGCTTCTCGACCATCCCGGTGATCTTGACGACCCCCTCCGTGCCGGTCTCCTCGACCGCAGCGACGCCGTAGAGGTGGATGTGGTCGGGGTCGACCTCCATGAGGGCGATGACGGCTGCGCCGCGCTTGTCGTACTCGGCGAGCATCTGCGACAGCAGCGGGTCCCGCTCATCGATCAGGTCGTCCCCGAGGAGCACCGCGAAGGGATGGTCGCCCACGTGGGCCTGGGCGCGCAGCACTGCGTGTCCCAGTCCTTTGGGCTCCCCCTGACGGACGAGGTGGATGTCGGCGAGATCGGAGGAGTGCTCGACCTTCGCGAGCTTGTCGGAGTCGCCTTTCTCGCGCAGCTTCTGCTCGAGCTCCGGCATGGAGTCGAAGTGGTTCGCGATGTTGTTCTTGTTGCGCCCGATGATGATGAGCACGTCCTCGATGCCAGCGCCCACCGCCTCTTCGACGACGTACTGGATCGCGGGCTTGTCGACGACGGGCAGCATCTCCTTCGGCATCGCCTTGGTCGCCGGCAGGAACCGGGTCCCGAGGCCCGCGGCAGGGATGACGGCTTTGAAGGGCTTGTGCGACATGCGCCGATCCTATCGGCCACGGAAACTACAATCATGCACATGTCCGACCCCGTCGATCACGCCAAGCGCGCGCTGCGCGCCGACCTGCGCGAGCGCCGCCGAGCGATGTCGGAGCGAGCGCGGGAGGCCGCGGCAGCCGGTGTGACGCAGCAGCTCAACGCCCTCGTCGAGTCCCTCGAGGCACGATCCGTGTCGTGCTACCTCTCGACCGGCGCCGAGCCGGACACCCGCGAGTTCGTCCGCGGCGCCGTCGCCCGCGGCATCCGGGTGCTGCTGCCCGTGACCCGCGTGGACGGGCTCCTCGACTGGGCCGTCGCGACCGCCGACGACGAGCTCACGGAGGGCCTGCTCGGCCTGCCCGAGCCGACCGGCGACCTGCTGGGACCCATCGCCGTGAACGACGTCGACCTCATGATCATCCCCGCCGCCGCCGTCGACCGCACCGGCATGCGGCTCGGCTGGGGCCGCGGCTACTTCGACAAGACGATCGGGTCGATGGAGCGCTGCCCCCCGGTCTACGCCGTCGTGTTCGAGTCCGAGGTCCTCGACGACGTGCCCGCAGAACCCCACGACCAGCCGGTGACCGGCGTCGTGACCCCCACCCATACGACGCGCCTCGCGCCCGCGACGCGCTGAACCATCCGGAGACCCATGCCCACCTACGCCTATGCCTGCAAGCAGTGCCAGCACCGTTTCGACGCCGTGCAGTCCTTCTCCGACCCGGCCCTGACCGTGTGTCCGGAGTGCGGCGGCGAGTTGCGCAAGCAGTACGGCTCGATCGGTGTCACCTTCAACGGTTCCGGCTTCTATCGCACCGACTCGCGATCGGGGTCGACCACCGGCTCGACCGGCGGCGCCGCGGCGTCAAGCGGTGGCGATTCCTCATCGTCTTCGACATCATCGAAGTCTGAGTCGACGAGCACGTCCGCGCCCGCCGCATCCTGACAGCAGACGATACGAGAAGCACGAGGAGTACGAGATGATCAAGGGCTTCAAAGAATTCATCATGCGCGGCAACGTCATCGACCTTGCCGTCGCCGTCGTCATCGGCGCAGCGTTCACGGCGATCGTGAACGCTGCCGTCTCGAGCATCATCACGCCGCTCATCTCGGTCTTCTGGAAGGCGGACGCCGCAGGGGTTCCGGGGATCCCGGTGCCGGATCTGTACGGCGGGACCGTGATCTTCCCGATCGGCGAGCTGATCAGCGCGATCATCAGCTTCCTCGCGGTCGCCGCCGTCGTGTACTTCGTGTTCGTCTACCCGATGAACACCTGGAAGGAGCGCCAGGCCCGTCGCGCCGGTGTGAAGGAGCCTGAGGACGCCAAGCTCCCCACCGAGCAGGAGCTCCTCATCCAGATCCGCGACCTCCTCGAGAAGCAGCAGACCCCGCCGCGCGCCTGAGACCCGTCAGGCCCCGGAGCGCGCGGTGTCGTCACCGCGGCGAGGACCCGCCGACGAGCACAGGCCCCGGGGGTGTCACGCGGTCAGTAGTGCGGGGGGACGTCGCGGCGCATGCGCTCGTCGTTCGGGCCCGACGAGCCCGGGGCAGCGGATGCCGTCGAGCCGGTGGGCGTGCCCACGTCGCCTGCCTGCAGCGCATCGGCCGCCGGCTCCGGGATCGTTCCCGGCGCCGGCGTGAGACGGGCACGCCGAGCCCCCGGCATCCGCTCGATCCGCTGACGGGGCGCCGCCTCCGCGCGGCCGGGCGCGGGAGAGTCGGTGGGGTCAGACATCGAGCGGCTGTGTGGTGACCTCTGCTGCGCCCGCGACCCCCTCGACGCCGAGCATCGCCGCCGCACGAGCGGCCACCGCGGCGGGATCGCTGTAGAGGTCGAAGGCGTGCACCCGCAGATAGTGCCAGCCCAGGCGCCGCAGGATCTGCGGCCGCAGTCGCAGCGACTCGCGCAGCGACTCCCCTCGCGTCTCGGGATCGCTCTCGACCACGATCGCCTTGCCCTCGTGCTTGGCGACGAGCGGCAGCAGACCGCGGTAGTTCAGCTCGACCGTCACGCCCAGGCGCCGCAGCTCACGCGCGAGCACACGGGTCAGCGGATCGGACAGGTCCTCCAGGTGCGAGTCGCGCCCACGGGCCGCCACGCCGCCGAGGATCGACATCAGAGTCGCCGCGCCGTTCTCCAGGCGTCCGTCCTCGAACGCCGTCGGCCGGATGGAGGAGACGATCACCATGGAGCGCCGCGCCCTGGTCATGCCGACCGTGAGCAGGCGCTCTCCGTCGGGCCCCGACAGGTCGCCGAAGTCGCTCAGGACGCGCCCGTGCTTGGTGAGCCCGAAACCGAGCGAGAAGATGACACGATCGCGGCTCTCGGCGACCGACTCCTCGAGCGTGAGAACCGCGAACGGCTCGGCCGTGTCCCGCGAGACGAACTCGGCGACATCCGACCGGCCCGCGAAGGCCTCGCCGACCGCGGCTCGGACACGCTCGGCGTGGCGACGGCTCGCCGTGACGACCATGAGCGACTCGGTGGGGCGCCCGGTTGCGTGCTCGACGACGAGCGAGACCACGCGGGCGAGCTCGGCGTCCGGGCTCTCGACGGCGCCGGTGACCGGGTCGGGGGTGCCCGTGCCGCCCTCGACGTAGTCGACGCTGAGGCTGCCGCGCCCGAGGTAGGAGCCGGCCCAGGGCAGCGACACGAGCTCGCCGCCATAGAAGGCGTCGTTCACGAGCTCGGCGAGGTCCTCGCCGCCGGCGCGATAGCTGCGGGTCAGGGTCGCGACGTCGAGCAGCTCGCTCGCGCGCTCGAACACGCTCACCGAGTCGAAGGGCTCGTCGAACTCGTCGCGGTCGGAGGCGACGCCCGCGGTCACCGCGAAGGGGGTGGGGCGCTGCGTGACCGGGTCGCCGAACAGCACCACCTGTCGCGCCCGGCGGAGCGCGGGGGCGGCCTCTGCGAGGCAGAGAGCGCCCGCATCCGCCACCAGCACGACGTCGAAGGCGGGCGCATCGGGGATGTCGGGAACCTCATAGGGCGAGGCGATCCAGACGGGTGCCAGCACGCTCATGAGCGTAGGCGCCGCCCGCAGGAGCCCCTCCGGGCTCTCGACACCGGCGCGAAGCGCGTTCTTGAGGGCGTCGGACTCGTGCGGGTGGTCGACGATGCCGATGCGCCAGCGGGTGGCGAGCTGGTGCGCGAGCAGGGGTCCGGATGCGGCGGCATGCGCCTCGTCGACCAGCCGGAAGTCGCGCTCGAGACGGTCGAGGACCGCCGTGTTGGCGCCGAGGAGGGCGCGGTCCGTGCGCAGCAGGTGCTCGAGCGCCGACTGCCACCAGGCGAACTCGAGCTCGGCGGCGACCTGCGACTCGGGCACGTGCCGGACCGACAGCTCGGTGAGCAGCGACTCGAGCCCCAGGGCCGCGAGCTCGGCACGCAGAGCGGTGCGCTCGACGAGGTTCTCGAAGTAGGACGACTCGGCGGCGAGGGCGGCCAGGGTGCGCACGAGGTGCGGGATCGGCAGGGCCGACAGCCGCGCGCTCTCGGGCCGGCGGAGGATCGCATCGAGCTCTCCGAGCTGCGCGTGCACGCGCTGCCAGGCGACGTGCACGTCGGCGAGCCCGACCGGGACCTCGGGGATGACGCCCAGCTCGACCAGTCGCTGCCAGTCGGCGCGCTGCTGGTGGATGCGCACGAGCGACTCGTACATGTCGCCGACGTGGACGCCGGGACGCACGTACTCGCGAGAGAGGTTCTTGAGTCGGCGACGGTTCGCCGAGGACATGTTCGGCGCATCGCGCTTGGGGGCGTGGGCCTGGATGAGCTCGACGAGCGGGCGTTCGAACACGCTGGGGCTGAACTTGTCGAGCGTCTCCCGGATCCCCTGCAGGAGCCGCACATACTCGCCGAGCTCGTCGATCGTGCGGAACGGCCGCATCCGCGTCTGCGCGATGAGCTCGTACCCGCGCTCGAGAAGGCTCGGCACGTCCTGCCCGTTCAGCCGCCCCGCAAGGGCGTGCGCGGCGCGAGCGGCATCGGTCGTGTCGAAGGCGACGCCGTACCAGGGCGAGTCGTCCGGCCCGAAGCGGAACTCCCCCAGCCGGGCGGCATCCACCAGACGCTTCGCCGCGGCCGGCCGGCTGTCACGCAGCACCTCGAGGGTCGCGACGTCGAACCGTGCGGTCGTGGACGGTGCGGGGCTGCGGGTCGCGAGCTCGGTGAGCCGGCTCACGACCTCGAGCGCCGTCGTCCCGAGCGCCGGATGCGGCACGGTCAACGCCCCGCGGTAGTCGCGCAGCACCGTGCGCAGGCGTACGAGCGCGTCGTCGATGTCGGACACGGCTGGCGCGGTCGCCCTCTCGTTGCGGCCGATGGCGCGGATGAGGTCTCTGCGCAGCCGGCGCGGCGAGACCGCGAGCGCGTCGAGCCCGATCCCGGCGAGGCGGTGGCGGATGCCGTCCAGCGTCGATCGGCGGGCGCTCGTGACGAGCACGCGCTTGCCGCTCGCGACGAGGGCCCCGATCGCGTTGATGACGGTCTGCGTGCCCCCGGTGCCGGGCAGGGTGTGCACGGCGAGCGAGTGGCCGGCCGCGATCCGCGCGAGCACGGCCTCCTGCTCCTCGTCGGCGTCGAGCAGCAGCGTGTCGGCCGCGGGAGTGCGGTCGTCGGGGCTGGTCACGAGCGGCAGCGCCGGGCGGATCGAGACGCGTTCGCGGTCGTCGGGGTGCCCGGCGAGGGCGTTGAGGAACGGCCGGTCGAGGTCCTGCGTGTCGCGGGCCATGCCCGAGCCGACGTCGACGAAGTTCGACACGACGAGGCGGGGCACGACCGTGAAGGTGGCGATGTGGGTCGTGAGCGCGCGGAGGTGGTCGATGACCGGCTGCGGCTTGAAGACGTTGCCGTCGTAGGCGAGGGCCGCGAGCGCCTGGCTGTCGAGGCTGATGCCGAAGTGCGAGCCGAGCGCGCGCAGCAGCTCGGGGTTGACCGCGAAGCCGCCGTGCAGCTTCAGCTCGAAGTCGGTGTGGTGGCGACGGATCCCGAGCGGGCGCAGCAGCACCGGCGCGGTGTAGGGCTGGCCGCCGATCTTCCAGGAGGCCATGCCCACGGCGAGATGGACGGACTCCAGGCCGCGGGCGGTGCGCAGCTCGACGTTCTTCGCGGTGATCCGCTCCGCGGCGATCCGCGCGGTGCGCAGAGCGACCTCGTCGCGGTAGAGGTTGGAGAGCAGCGTCGAGCGGCCGGTGAGGAATTGCGGCAGGCTGCCGGGGTGGGCTTTGTTGATGTCGATGCCGCGCTCGGGCGTGTCGTCGTAGGTGAGAAGGGTCGAGCGACCCCCCAGCAGCGCGGCCTGCGCGCGGATGCGGCTGCGCTCCGCATCCGCGATATGGCCGACCTCCACGCCGGGATCGGCCACGCTCAGATCGCTCGGGCGCACATCTGCTCCCGCCTCGTCTGCACCGGCCACAGCCGTGCCCTCTCCACGCCACACACCAGTCACCTTAGGTGCCGTGCCTGCACAAACCCGTCAACGGCGTCAGAGTTTCGCCGGATCGGCGACACGCGCTCTGATCGGCCTTTCCTCCCCAGAGCTCTCTCGAGGTGTCACCATCCACAGATCGCTCCTCCCCCTCCGATCGTTGCCCGAGCGCCCGTGAGGATGACGGCATGACTCCCCCATGCTTCGAGATCGAGCCGACACCGGTCGGAGACATCCTTCTCCTGCACAGCGATTCCGGCCTCCTCGCCCTCGACGTGCTGCACGATCCGCTGGGCGCCGTGCTCGAGGGCTGGAGCCGGCGCCTCGGGGGTCGCACCCGAGCCCGCCGAGGCCCCGTCCGCCGCCACCGAACAGCTGTCCGAGTACTTCGAGGGGCTTCGCCGCTCATTCGATCTCCGCCTGGACTGGTCGCTCGTGACCGGCTTCACCCGCGCGGCGCTGCAGGCGGTGCGGACGATCCCGTACGGGCAGACGGCGAGCTACGCCGAGGTCGCGGCGCTCGCCGGGAGCCCCGGCGCGCACCGCGCCGTCGGCTCGGCGTGCGCGAAGACGCCGTTCTCGATCGTCGTGCCCGCGCACCGCGTCGTGCGCGCCGACGGCTCGATCGGCGAGTACGGCGGCCACCCCGAGGTGAAGCGATACCTCCTCGACCTCGAGGCGGGGGCGCAGCCCGGCGTGTAGGCCGCCGGGCGCCTCCGCCCCGAGACGGCGGCGGTGATATCCTCATCGCTACCAAAAGCGGCGAAGACGCCGCCACCGCCGGGAAGCAGGTCGTGCATCGTGGTCAGCGTCGGAACGCAGAGCACCTCGCAGCTCGTCTCACGCGCTGTGAGCGATCTGGCACGCCGGACCCGGTTCCCGATCGCCTTCGGCGGTCTGGCCGAAGCGGGCGAGATCCACGTGTCCTCGATCGTCGGCGCACGCAGCCACAGCATCGAAGGGCTCGTCGTGCGCGCCGAACGCGGACTCGGCGGGCGGGCGTTCGTCGAGGGCCGCCCGCGCCTCGCCCTGGACTACCGCACGGCCCGCGGCATCACCCACGACTACGACCGGGCGATCCTCGGCGAAGGGATCGCGACGCTGTTCGCGGTGCCGGTGGTCGCGGGCGGCCGCACACGGGGTGTGCTGTACTGCGGGTCGTGGTCCCAGGCCGGGCTCGACGCATCCGTCGCCCAGCCGGCGCTGCGGGTGGCCGAGGAGCTCGCGACGGAGCTCCGCATCCGCGACGAGGTCGATCGGCGCGTCGCGATGGCGACCCCGCGCACCGAGCAGGGGCTGCCCGCAGCGACCCGGGAGGAGCTCCGCGAGAGCTATGCGAGCCTGCGGTCGATCGCGGCGGATGTCGCGGACCCGGCGCTGCGCGCCCGCATCGCCGCGGTCGAGGAGCGCATCGCGTCGCTGACCGCAGAGCCTGCCGAGCGCGCGGCCACAGCCGACGTGAGGCTCTCGCCCCGCGAGCTCGACGTGCTCTCGCACGCGGCGATGGGCGCCACGAACGCGGAGATCTCCGAGGCGCTGGGACTGCGCGAGACGACGGTCAAGTCCTACCTGGCGACGGCCATGGCGAAGTTCGACGCGTCCACGCGTCACGCCGCCGTCACCGCCGCCCGCCGCGCCGGTCTCCTCCCCTGACCCCCGCCCCCTCCACCGCCGCTTTACCGCGAGACCAGTCCCGCGCGCCGAGACCGGCGATGAACCCACCGGTCTCGGCGGCCCGGACTGGTCTCGCGGTCAGGGCCGACGTATGCCGGACGGGTCATACAGGGGTGCGTAGCCTGAAGGCAGCGATGGGCAGACGCCTCTGGCAAAAGCGGCCGAAAGGCCCCACGGAAGCGGGTGCATCATCTCCTCCACGACCATCGAGTCACGACTCGGACCCGTTCGCCAGACCTACGCCGGCACAGCCGAGTTCCCGCCGATCGCGCGGGCGTACACGGATGTCGCGCAGGTCGTCCGCGAAAGCGGACTCCTCCGCAGAACGCCCTGGTTCTACGCACTCGTCGGCGGCGCGATCACCCTCGGCTTCGGCGGCGCGATCACCGGATTCATCCTGTTGGGCGACAGCTGGTTCCAGCTGCTCATCGCCGGAGCCCTCGGCATCCTGTTCACGCAGGTCGCCTTCCTCTCGCACGAGGCGGCGCACAAGCAGATCCTCTCCTCCGGCCCGGCGAACGACCGTCTCGCCCGGCTGCTCGGCAACGGCGTGGTCGGCATGAGCTACTCCTGGTGGACGAACAAGCACACGCGCCACCACGCCAACCCCAACCGCGTCGACAAGGACCCCGACATCGAGGTCGACACGATCTCGGTTCCTCGATGTCGACGCGGCCCAGGCACGCGGCATCCGGCGCTGGATCACGCGCCGCCAGGGATGGCTGTTCTTCCCCCTCCTCACCCTCGAGGGGCTGAACCTGCACGCTCTCGCGTTCCGTCACCTGTTCTCCCGCGGGCCGGTCAAAGGCCGATGGACCGAGCTGGGACTGCTCGCCGTGCGCTTCAGCATCTTCGTGGTGCCGGTCTTCGTCTTCCTGCCGCTCGGCATGGCGTTCGCGTTCCTCGGCGTACAGCTCGCGGTCTTCGGCGTGTACATGGGCGCCTCCTTCGCCCCAAACCACAAGGGGATGCCGATCATCGCCCCGGATGCGAAGCTCGATTTCTTCTCGAAGCAGGTCCGGACCTCGCGCAATGTCGGCGGCGGCTGGTGGGCCACCTGGCTCATGGGCGGTCTGAACTACCAGATCGAGCACCACCTGTTCCCGAACATGCCTCGCCCGCACCTCGCGCAGGCGCGCGAGATCGTGCGCGAGCAGTGCCAGACCCTGGACGTCCCCTACACGGAGACGACGATCCTGCGCTCCTACGGCATCGTGATCGACTACCTCAACCGTGTGGGTCTCGCCGCTCGCGACCCGTTCGACTGCCCCATGGTCTCGACCTACCGCCGCGTCTGACCCACGCCGCAGCGGTCACCGGCCCCTTCGCCCCGACGGGTGAAGGGGCCGGTCTCGTCCCCGGGGCGCGGCGAAGCCCACCCGGCGTCCAGCGTTCCGACAGCTTCCTCCCACCGCATCGATAGGACGCGCCCGTCACGATGAGGCGGTGTCTCGCCGTCCCGTCTCCCGCCGTGTCTTCATCCGGCGCCGTATCGTCGTGGGCGTCCTCGCCGTGGTCGTGGCGGCGGTCGTCGTCGCCGGCATCGGAGTCGTCGTCACGCTGTCGAACCTCAACGGCATCCATCGCTCCGACATCGCGATGCCCGCGGCGAGCCCCGGCGTCCCCCAGGACACGGGAGAGGTGAACATCCTGGTGATGGGGCTCGACAGCCGGGTGGACGAGAACGGCGACCCCTACCCGCAGGACATCTACGATGCGATCCACGCCGAGGACTCCTCGGTCGGCGGCTACAACACCAACGTGCTGATCTACATCCACATCCCCGCGGGCGGCGGGAAGGCCGTCGGCATCTCGATTCCGCGCGACGACTACGTCGACTACGCCAACTCGCCCGACGGCGTGTCCAAGGGGAAGATCAAAGAGGACTACGGACGCACGTTCCAGGCGTCCTACGACACCCTGACGGCCCAGGGCACGGACGAGAAGACCGCGTACCAGCAGGCGCGCGACGACGCCCGCGAGGCCGAGATCCAGACCGTCTCGCAGTTCCTGGGCGGGGTGCGCATCGACCACTTCGTCGAGGTGACGATGGCCGCGTTCTACCGCGTCGCGCAAGCCGTGCAGCCGATCACGGTGTGCCTGAACCACGCGACCGCCGACACGTACTCGGGTGCGGACTTCGCCGCCGGCGTGCAGCAGATCGACGCCTCGCAGGCCATGGCCTTCGTGCGGCAGCGACGTGACACGCAGTACGACGACGTGTCGCTCACCGACCTCGACCGCACACGTCGCCAGCAGGCGTTCATGGTGTCGCTCGCGCTCAAGCTGAAGGATGCGCAGACCTTCACGAACTTCGGCACGCTGCAGACGCTGGTCGACACGGCCAAGCAGTACGTCGCGCTGGACCAGGGCTTCGACCTGCTGAGCCTCGCCAGCGATGCGCAGCGCCTCGCCGGCGGCGACATCACGTTCCAGACCCTGCCGGTCGAGAGCTTCGGCACCGTCGACGGCGAGAGCGTCAACATCGTGGACACCGACAAGATCCAGCAGATCGTGCACGACCTGCTGAGCCCGCCGGCCTCGACGGCGGCGCCGACCACGACACCCACGGATGCCGGCTCCCCCGCCCCGACGGAGGCGTCGACGCCGAGCACCGCGCCGACGCAGCAGAGCTACAGCGACTCCGAGCAGCCGATGGCCTCCGGCTCGCTGCCCTGCGTCAACTGACGGATGCCCGTCGGTCACTCGCAGGCGATGCCGTCGCCGTCGCGGTCGAGACCGTAGACGTCACGTCCGACGACGCGTGCCGTGCCGGAGAAGTACGCCGGCCCGTTGCCGCTGCCGCCCGCGCAGTCGACGTCGCTCGCGATGGGGACGCAACCGTCCGCGTAGTTCGGGTCGCACCCGGATCCGGCCTGAGCCACGTCCGGCTCGGGCTCCGGCGGCGGGGCGACGTAGGTGCCCACGGCCGTGACCTCGGTGACCGGGGCGGTCGTCACCTCGTCCTTCACCAGCGTCCGGGATGTCTCCACGCCGTCGACGCGGGTGACCTCGAACGTCTTGGAGCGCACACCGGCGACCCCGGGGGTCGTGACCGCCGACGAGCCCCTCGGACGCGAGGGGTCGTCCACCGACACGCGCTCGAACGCGACGGGCTCGGTCTGCACGATCTGCTCCACGACCCTCACCGGGGTGTGCAGCGGGCTCGGCGTGGCTGACTCCGTCGACGGCGATGACCGGATCGCGACGACAGGAGCGCCGGCGGTGCTGCCGCATCCTGCGAGCATGAACACGAGTGCGACCCCCAGTGTCGCGGCATAGCGCCTCATCGACGTCCCCTGTCGACTCACCGCGCCCCACGCGCGGTCCCGACGCTCACTCTGTCGGACGAACGCCCCGGGCGCAAGATCCCGTTCCATGCGCGTCGGCCGCGGTGGCGCGCGGCGGACGCGCGGACTCAGACCGCAGGGCTCCGCTGAGGACTCGCCGCATCCCCCTGGCGCGCGCGACCGGCGGCAGCGGCCCGCCCGCGACGTGTCCGTACGAGCAGGGCCGCGCCGACACCGGATGCCGCGAGCGCCGCCCACGCGAGGAGCACGGGCGGCTCCGCACCTGTGGCGGGAAGGATGTCGGCGCCGTCACCGCCGTCACACGGATCGACGGCGGGCGGGGCATCCCGCGTGATCTCCACCGTGATCGTGATCGCGCTCGAGGGCGGGTCCTCCGCGGCACGCGCGGGCGCGGGCAGCGCGGACAGGATGACGACCAGCCCGCCCAGCGCCGCCGAACGGAGGCGAGCTGCGGCTCCCGTCACGGTCGTCCGCTCCGTCCGGTCGCGTCCCGCCGGCCCTCGTCGCGGGCGGCCTGAAGCAGAGCGGCGAGCCGACGGCGTCCGAGGATGCGGCTCCCCACGATCGCGGCGACGAGGAGAAGCACGCCGATGACCACGAGCAGCTGGGGCCACGGGAGCGCCCAGACCCACACGTCGCGGACGCTCGACGGCGCGGTCACGACCGTGCCGTCGAGCGCGACGACCTCGGGATCGACGGTGACGGTGGCGGGCAGGAGCACGCCCGGCCAGACCCCTCGCACGACCGCGGTGATCTCGCGGGAGTCGCCCGGGAGGAACTCGTGGCGATGGTCGGGGGCCGCGACGAACCCGCCGGAGGATCCCCCGACCATCGCGCCGCCGGCGGCCACGAAGCGCATGTTCCCGGTGTTGGTCACCGCGATGCGCAGGCGGACCGTGCCCGGTGCGAACGGATTCCACGACGTCTCGTACACGGCGTCGACACCGTCGATGCGCGCCGAGGGAGAGAGATCGCCGCCCACCCGGATGGTGACCCGGAAGCCGACCCTGCTCTCGACGCCGAGGCCGGTGCCGCCGGTAGCCGGGGTCGAGAGCACGGATGCGGAGATCCCCGCCGCGTGATCTCCCGGTTGCGCGAGCTCCGGCACGGTGACCGTGAAGGGGACGACGACGGTCTCCCCCGCAGGCACGGTCACGGAAGGGGGAAGACTGATCCACGTGCCCGCGTCGACGGACTCCTGCTCGGACGAGAGCGTGTTGAACCGCCCCGTGTCGGTGAGGTAGCCGTCGGCGGCGCGGAGCGCGAAGGTCACCGCGACACTGCTGAGGTTGCGGACAGCCAGGTGGTCCTCCCGGGTCTGCCCCGGCTCGGCGTCGAGCGAGACGGCGCGGCGCCCGTCGGGTCCGGTGGCGTTCGCCGGCGTCACACCCCACGTCATCGTGTACGGCGCGGGTGTGGCGGCGGCCCCGCGCACCGCCGTCGCGTCGCCCAGCGGCGAGGCGACGGCGGTGGGACCGGCGGGCGCGAGCGCGAGGATCGCGGAGATCAGCAGCGCGACCGCCGGGCGGATCAGAGGTCGTTCTCCCACAGCGACAGCGTGAGGGTCGAGCTGTAGCTGCCCGGCGCCTGCGCCCAGGTGGTCTTGAGGTTCAGCGCGGCCTGCGCGGACCAGGCGGTCTGGTTCTCGTTCACGGCAGCCGAGTCCTCGGTGACGGTGAACAGCAGCTCCTTGTCGACGAGACCGACATCCGGGGTGCCGTCCAGCGCGGTTCCGACCTCCGGTCCCTCGGCGACGAAGCCGTCCACATCGGTCACGACGAGCTGCGGCGTCCATCCGAGATTGGCCGCGGGGATCGTGTGGGTGCCGTCGGAGAAATCGGAGGCCTGCCCGAGCACGTACCAGTAGCGGTTCGCACCGACCTGGCTTGCCGACCGTGTGTCGTTGACGGTCACTTCCGGCAGCTGCCCGGTGAACTGGCGGTAGGCGGTCGTGGACCCGTTCTCCGTGAGCCCGGCCGTCGTCCCCGCCACGCTCAGGGTGAGCGCCCCGGCCTCGTCCGCGATGTCCACGGTGACGTCGATGTCCTCGTCGCCGTGGGAATCCTCGGCGGCGAACGCCGCGCCCGCGACGCCCGCGAGCAGGAGCCCGCCGAGAGCGGCGACCGATGCGCGGACCGCGATCTCTGACTTCTTCATTCTTCGTGCCTTTCTTTCTCCGGGGCCGAACGACCGCCGGTGCAGGGACGACCGGACGGTCCGGCCGTGTCGTGCGGGAGGGGAATCAGCAGCTGCGCGCATCGATCGGCGCGGTGGAGGCGACCGTGACCGGTTGCCCGTCGATCTGGGCGGTCGTGACCACCGGCATCTCTCCCGCGGGGATCGACCGCAGGCGGGTCGTGAAGGCGGCCGAGGTCGTCTTGCCCGGGTCGACGGTCACGGACCGGGCTCCGTAGGGAGTCGTCAGCGACACCGTGACCGGCGCCGTGTCGCGGTTGTGCACCTGCGCCGTGACGGTGACCTTGCCGGCCATGCAGCGCGGAGAGGTCGTGGCTTCGACATCCAGTGTCGGCACCGCCGGCACCTTCCACATGGTCGGGGTCAATGGGGTCACCGTGATGCTCTCGAGCGTGGCGCTTCCGCCCGTCGCCCATGCGGTGATGGCGTCCGCTCCCCCGTTCGGGAAGACCTGGTCCGTGATCGTCAGCCGTCCGTCCTCGGTGAACAGCTCGACCGATGCGCGGTCGAGATAGAGCTCGAGAGCGATCGTGCCGTCGGGCCGCAGCGTCGTCGGCGCCTCGTCGATCGATGCGAAAGCCGGGTGGAAGCCCACGTCGCCCGAGGCACGCCGGTCGATGAAGACGCGCTCCGTGTCGGCGTCGTAGCCGATGCGCGTCCCCGAGGTGGCGTCGCCGAAGACGGTGATGCCCGCCTGGCTCGCGGTGCCGGGGCGGAGGACCGCCTCGATCTTCACGACATCCCCGGCCAGCCCGAGGTCCACGTCGCCGTCGAGGGCGACCGCCGCGCGGGTCTCCGCCGCGGCATGCTCGAGCTGAGCGTCCAGCTGAGGCACCACGCGCTGGCGCAGGCGAGGCCCGTCAGCCGTGCTGACGAGGGTCACCTCGCGCGGCAGCGACATGGAGCTGCGCCAGGTCGAGGTCGGGATGTCGTTCGCGTAGTCCCAGTTGTTCATCCAGCCCTGCATGACTCGAGAGCCCGATGGCGTTCCGAAGTACGAGACGGCGGCGTAGTAGTCGCGTCCCCAGTCGAGCCAGTCGTACCCCTCCAGCGCCGTGCGCACGGGAGTGTCGGAGAACGTGATCTGGTCGGCGAGGATGTGTCCCCACCCGCCGCGGTTGTTGTCGGCGATGCGGATGCGGGCCTGCCGCCCCTCGAACTCCGTGACGTTCCAGGATGCCCAGTCCAGGTGTTCGCTGTCCGAGCCGGTGGCGGAGCGGACCACCTCGTCGTCGACGATCAGGCTCACGCTCGTCTCCGTGGATCGGGGCCGGGCGGCCTCATCGCCCAGGACGATGTGGTCGACCGCGAGCGCACCCCAGCCGCCGGTGGCCTGGTCGACGACACGGAACCGCGCCTGGCGTCCCTCGATGTCCGAGACGTCCCAGCTGACCCAGTCCATCGCGCCCTCGTCCTTGCCGGTCTGCGTGCGCACCGGCTGTCCGTCGACCAGCAGCTCGGCCTGCAGGGTGCCGTCCGTGCGCGCACCGCCCGAGATGAGGAACGAGAGGTGGTCGCCGTCGATCGTGAACTCCGGCGAGGTCAGGGCGCCGACGTTCTCGTCGCCGCGCGGGCCGCCGGCGAAGGTGTTGAGGAGGCGGTCGCCGAGCATGAAGTCGCCGCCGTCCGTGGACGGGTTGCGCCATGGCTCCGTGGCGAAGTCGCCCGTGAGCTGCCAGCCGGCGTCCACGAGGGTCCCCGGCGCCTCGAAGTCGAAGAGCGTGCGCCCGGAGGGCGGCGTGTTGCCGAGCTGTGTCCCCGCGACGTAGGGGTGGTCGCCGCCGCCGACGAGCAGGTTGATGTAGTCGTCCTCGATCGTGAACGAGGGCGACTCGAGGGTCCCGATGGGCCAGTCGTGGTCGAGGAACCCGTTCACGAGCCCGGCGCCGAGGAAGCCGGTGACCTCGCTCTGCCCGTCCAGGGCGCCCGACGCGGGTGCGCTCCCCCACGGTCCGTTCGCCACGTTTCCCGGCTCGTTCGCGACCGTCCACCCCTCGTAGGTCCCGGCGTCGAAGCCCGCGAAGACGGTTCCGGCCGGCGCGTCGGTCGCGGCATCCGTGGTCTCGGAGGTGAAGGTGACGCCGTCGAAGTCGCCGACGAAGTACTGTCCGCCGCTTCCGCCGTTGACCCCGCCCGGGTTGAGGTTGACGACCATGACCCACTTGGTGTTCGCGGGATCGCCGTCGACGGGGAGCTCGAACAGGTCGGGGCACTCCCAGACGCCGCCGGTGGAGTTGGCGGGCCCGAAGTCGGACAGGTGCGTCCAGCTCTTCAGATCGGTGCTCTTGTACAGGATGACCTTGTGCTGGACCGCCTCGACCGTGGTCATGACCCAGTAGGCGCCGGCCGGGCCGTCGTACCGGAACACCTTCGGGTCACGGAAGTTGTCGGAGCCGCGATCGAGCACGGGGTTGCCGGTGTACTTGGTCCAGGTCTGCCCGTCGTCGAGGCTGTAGGCGAGCGACTACGCTTGGATGCCGGGCAGCTGCGGATGCTGCGGGGTGTAGGCGGACGTGTAGATCGCCACGAGCGGGCGGGACCCGGCGGGGCCGAATCCTGCTGAGCTGGTCTCGTCGACGACGATCGAGCCGGAGAAGATGTCCTCTATCGACTGGCCGTCGCCGTTGAACGTCTGAGGGATGGCCAGCGGCTGTTCCTGCCAGTGCAGCAGGTCCGTCGAGGTCGCGTGGCCCCAGCTCATGTTGCCCCAGCGCGTGCCCTCCGGGTTGTGCTGGTAGAAGAGGTGGTACGTGTCGTCGACGAGGACCATCCCGTTCGGGTCGTTCATCCAGTTCTTCTCGGGCGTGTAGTGCGTCAGCGGCCGATACCGCTGGTCGCCCGGCGGCGTCTCGTCGGCGATCGCCGCGACCGACCCGCCGAGCACGAGGGCGGCGCAGAGCGCCCCGCCGATCACTGCGCGCGCGACGCCTGGTCGCCTCCGGACGGCTTCGGGTGCCATTCGTTCTCTCCTCACTGCCGGCCCTGCGTCTTCGTGGGACTCGGCATCTCTCTGACATCGGTGTCAATCGGGCCTGCGGACGCGACGCCCACCCTCTCGCCGTTCCGCACACGGCACCGATCACGATGACGGCTGGTGCGCCCTCATCGATCTCGCACTCCGCTCACGACGCGACGGCGGTCGCCTGCCGTTCCGCGCGCTTCATGAGCTCCGCCGGCTCGACGTCGAGCCAGCGGCACAGCGCGACGACGTCGACGACGGTGAGCGGCGTCTCGCCGCTCAGTCGCCGGGCCATCGTCGCCGTGGTGATCTCGAGCACCTCGGCCGCTTCGCCGATGGCGCGCTTCCGGCGAATCAGCTCGGACCGGAGCTCCGCAGCGAGGAACTGCGACGCAACGTTCTCCGCAGAACCCCCCTCTGCATGAACATCCATGCGCCATATCCTGCATGACCACTCACGCACCGTCAACCTTTCCCTGCACATTGACCAATATTCATGCAGTGGGGCAGACTCGGTTCCGTGGACAGCGACTTCGCACAGCGCCTCTCGGATGCCCTCGTCTCCGAGATCAAGGCCGAGATGGGCAGGCGGGACCTCTCCTCGCGGGGGCTGGGACGGCTCATCGGCAAGTCCTCGCAGTACATGTCCGATCGCCTCGACGGCGGGAACTCCAAGACGGGCAGACGGGTCGTTCTGAACGTCAACGACCTGTACGCCATCGCGAACGCCCTCGGGCTCGAGGCGTCCGACCTCCTCACCCGCGCCGACGTGCTCGCCCAGCAGCGCGGCGAGGTGCTCCCGGGCCGCTTCGGTGTCGCACCCACCGCTCACAATGAGTCCAAGGTCGCGAAGGAGAAGTCCCGCGACCGCGGCGGCGATGACGGGAAGGGCTGATGGACGACGGCATCTGGACGACCCTCGACGCCCTCGGGGTCACCGTCGAGTACGTGGACCTCCCCCGCGACCGTGACGGCGAGTACGTCCACTCCCTCGGGCTCATCCGGCTGCAACGGGGGATGGCGACGCGCCTGCACCGATCCGTCCTCGCGCACGAGTGCGCCCACGCCGTGTTCGCCGATGTGCCCTCCCCCTCTGCTCAGGTCAACCGCAAGCAGGAGCGCCGTGCCGACGAGTGGGCGGCGCAGCGACTCATCGACATCCGCGAGTACGAGCGCGCCGAGGCACTGCACCAGGGGAACATCGAAGCCCTCGCCGTCGAGCTCGGCGTCACGGTCGATCTCATCCGCGCGTTCCGGAGCGCGCTGAGCCGCGCCCACACCGCCGCCGTGCGTCGCACCGTCGCGCAGGGCAGCTACGAGAAGGTGCGCTGACCTCGACGCCCGGTCCCGGACCTTCGCCCGAGCGAGCCGCTCACCGATCGCCCTGCGTTCACAGGACCAGCAGCGAGCTCGATGCCGTCGCGACGAGCCTTCCCTCGGCGTCCTGCACGGTACCGTCGGCGAAGACGACGCGACGCCCCGGCTTCGTGACGACGCCGACGGCGGTCAGCTCCGCGCCGGCGACGATCGGGCGCAGATACTTCACGCTGAGCTCGATCGAGGTGTACCCCCGGCCCGCGTCGAGTGTCGTGTGCGCCGCACACCCGACCACCGTGTCGAGAAGCGTGCACGCGAGCCCGCCGTGTACGGCGCCGATCGGGTTGTAGTGCTCCCGGCCGGGCGTGCAGCGGAAGACGACGCGGCCGGGCTCGACCTCGGTCACGGTGAAGTTCATCGTCACCGCGATCGGGGGCGGCGGGATGCGACCGTCGCGGAGCGCCTGCATCGCTTCCAGACCGCTCAGGCTTCGGATCCGCTCGAACGTCTCCAGCGGGTCCGACCAGGTGAGCATCCGTGAGCTCTCAGCCATCTCCGTCCCCCTCCCGCAACCGTGCGGCATCGCGCCGCAACCTCTCGACCACCGTGTCGAAGACCGTGAACGACCCCTGAGCACGCGACATCACGACGGCGCCCTCGATGGCCGCCAGCACCTGGGTCGCGAAGGACGTCGCCGTCTCCGCCGCCACGCCCGCCCGCCTGAACAGCCCGCTCAGGGCCGCGATCCACCGCGCGAACGCGGCGCCCGCCTCGTCGCGCAGCGCCCCCGGCCCGGCCGAGGTCGTCACGGCGACCAGGGAGCAGCCGACGGCGAAGCCGGTGCTCTCGAGCCCCGCGCGCCACCACCCGGCGAAGCGCGTGACGACCTCCTCGGGATCGAGACCCGCAAGATGGTCGAGGCCTCCGATGACGCGGCGGGCCTGATGCGCGAGCGCCGCGGAGACGAGCTCGTCCTTGCCCCCGGGGAAGTGGTGGTAGATCGACCCTCGTGGCGCACCGGACTCCTCCAGCACGGCGCTGAAGGATGTCGCCTGGTAGCCGTCGCGCGCGAGCAGGAGCGCCGCGGCGTCGGTCATGCGTTCGCGGACCTCGGTCATGCGCCCGCCGAGAGCCGGGTGATCTCGGCGCGTGCGGCGTCGACGAGCTCGGCGTTCGTGTGGGCTCGGCCCCACAGCCCCCAGCCGCCCTCCGGCGCCTCGGTGAGCAGCACCCAGGTACGTTCGGCCAGCGACGGGTCACCCGCGGCCTCCGCCACGAGTGCCGTCAGCCGCGCCACCACCGCCTGCTGCTTGTCACGGTCGAGGGCGCCGGAGTTCGTCAGGACCTGCACGCGCACGTAGTCGGAGTCGCCGTCGACATTGGAGATCGCGCCGACGGGAAGCTCGTGGACGAAGGCCGCGGTGTTCTTGCGGAACATCGGGATGTCGGGCACCCCCTCGACATCCTTGACCGCGGCCGCGGCGGCCTTGGCGACGGCGTGGGGGTCGGCGAACGTGCCGGCCGCGGCGTAGAGATCGATCATCGGCATGAGCGGGGCCCTCTCCATCGGTATGACAGTCATCATACTATGATGATCGTCATACCGCCGAGCCGGCCTCTTCCCCTTCGGCTTCGAGCCGCGCACGCAGCTCCCGCCGCAGGATCTTGCCGGCCGAGGAGGTCGGGATCGACTCGCAGAAGATCACGCGGCGGATCCGCTTGTAGGGGCTCACACGCTCAGCCACGTACGCCATGACCCGGTCGGCGTCGACGTCCGACGTCGCGGTCCGCACGACGAAGGCCACCGGAAGCTCGCCCGCCTCGGCATCCGCCGCCCCGACGACGGCCGCAGCGGCGATGCCGGGATGATCGATGAGCACGGCCTCCAGCTCGGCGGGCGGCACCTGGTAGCCCTTGTACTTGATGAGCTCCTTCAGCCGGTCGACGATGTAGACGTTCCCGTCCGCGTCGACCGTCACCAGGTCTCCCGTGTGCAGGAAACCGTCGTCGTCGATCGTCGCCCGCGTCGCTTCGGGGTCGTTCACGTACTCGCGCATGACGTTCGGTCCCGCCACCAGCAGCTCGCCGACCTCGCTCATGCCGCCCTGCGGCCGCTCGATCGATCGTCCGTCGATGCCGATGACGCGATTGCGGGTCCCCCCGACGGGCTTGCCGACGCTCGCATGCGGCACCGCCTCACCGTCCCCCACGAAGTGGGACACGGGGCTCATCTCGCTCATGCCGTATCCCTGTCGCACGGTGACCCCGAGCCGGCGCTCCACCCGCGCGCTGAGCGCCGCGTCGAGCGGGGCCGCACCGGAGAAGACGACTCGAAGGCTCGAGAGGTCGGCCTCATCCACGCTCGGGTGGTTCGCCAGCGCGAGCGCGATCGGCGGCGCGACGAACACGAAGGTCGCGCGGTGACGCTCGACGAGCGAGAGGAACTGCGAGAGGTCGAACCTCGGCATCGTCACGAGTGTCGCTCGGCGGCGCAGCGCCAGGTTGACCAGGACGGTCAGGCCGTAGATGTGGAAGAAGGGGAGCACCGCGATGATCACGTCGTCGGGGCCGATGCCCATGCGCTCTTCGATCTGCGCGACGTTCGCGACAAGGTTGCGGTGCGTGAGCCGGACGCCCTTGGGGTGTCCGGTCGTGCCCGAGCTGAAGGGCAGCACAGCGTCGGCCGTCGGAGCATGCCACTCGGAGGGCTGCGCCTGCGGGGCGTGGGCGAGCCTTCCGACGTCGAGGACGCGGTCCGCGGCGATCCCCGCTTCTTCCGCCGGCGCGGTCGCCGCGACGAGCAGCTCCGGATGTGTCAGCAGGAACCCCGCCCGGGCCGCCCGGAGCTGACGGCGGATGTCCTCCGCGGTGGCGAGCACGGGCACCGTCGTCGAGGTCGCCCCGACGGCGCCGATCGCGTGGAACGCGATGACGAAGGCGCTCGAGTTCGGCGCATGCAGCGCGACCACGTCGCCGGCGCGCACGCCCCGCTCTCGCAGCTCGTGCGCCGCCGCGTGCACGCGCGCGAGGAGTCCACCGTAGTCGAGCGTCTCACCGCTGTCGGCATCGACGATCGCGGTACGCGTGAGATCCTCGGGCGTGAGGTCCGCGAAGATGAACTCCTGCAGCGACGCATCCGGGATGACGGGCTCGGGGAAGGGGCTGTCGATGGTCATGGCGACGTCCTTGTCTATATGGGGGTGGGGACATTCTGTCCTTCTAGGAAGGCACGGAGAAGAGGAGACCGATCACGGCGATCCGTTCTGCGGCGACGGAGTGGCGCCTTCCGGCGCCGTCCATGCTCCGCCCGCGTCCGGCAGGATCGTCGCCGCCGCTCCGACCAGCGGGCCTTCGCCGCCGAGCGCGGCGCGGACGACACGTGTCCCGGCCGCGAACGAAGGCACCGCGTAGGCCCGCGCAGCGGTCTGGACGCGCTCGACGTAGTCCGGACTGACACCGGCGAACCCGCCGCCCACGACGACGAGGTCCAGGTCGAGCAGGGCGGCGACGCTCGCGATGCCCGCGCCGACGGCGTCCGCCGACCGCTCGACAGCGGCGATGGCACGCGGATCCCCCGCCGCCCATGCCGCAGCCAGGTCCTCGCCGGTCGCGCCCTGCCAGCCGAGCGACCGCGCGTAGGCGACCGTGGCGGGCCCCGAGGCGAGCCCCTCGACGGTCGCCGCGGCGGCCGTCGGACGGCCGCGATCGACGATGATCTGGCCGACGTGACCGGCGTTCCCGGTACGGCCGGCCAGCACGCGCCCATCGACCACCAGACCGCCGCCCACCCCGGTCGAGACGACCATCACCAGCGCGTGACGCACGCCGCGCGCCGCGCCGAACAGATGCTCGGCGCGGGCGATCGCCGCGCCGTCGAGCTGCAGCTCGACCCTGCCGACGCCCGTGATCCGACGAACGTGGTCGACGATCGCGTACCCCTGCGCGGCCGGCAGGTTCAGCGGTGAGACACGTCCCTCGGCCGCGTCGATCGGGCCGGCGGACGCGATGCCCACGCCCGCGAGGGCCTCGATGTCGGCGAGTGCCGCGGTGGCTGCGACGACGTGCTCGACGGCGGCCCCGAGAGCGTCCGGAGTGCGGGCGGCATGGGCTCCGGTGTCGGCACGGCGCCGCGTGCCCGGGACGATGCGGCCGTCGAGCCCGACGAGCGCCGACTCGACCTTCGTGCCGCCGACGTCCACGGCGAGGACGTACGTCATGCCCGGCCTCCGTGCACGCGGGCGGGCGCGAGACAGGCTCGCACGAGGCCCGACAGCGCGACCGCTCGCACGTCGGCTCCCCCGGGGGTCGTCATCCGGGTCGGGATGTAGCCGAAGCCGATGTCGTGGAGCGGATCCGCGAAGGCCAGCGCACCGCCCGCGCCGTCGTGCCCGAAGGCGCGGAAACTCGCGAAAGGCAACTGCGCGTGCGGCTTCATGAAGACGATCCCGAACGACATCGGGGCGTCGAGGACGATGTCGTGACCGCTCACCTGCACCTGCGACATCGCGGCGAAGGTATCGGGGCTCGCGATCGGCGCCCCGATGTGGCCGAGGGCGGCCGCGTAGAGACGCGCCAGACCGTGCGCGGAGCCCACGCCTCCCGCGGCCGCCGTGCCCCTGGTCCGCACGGCGGGCGAGAAGGGCCCGAACTCGGCGAGGGTCGCATCCGGGGCACGCAGCAGGCGTCCGAACGCCGCTGCGGCCAGGTCGTCCTCGACGGCGGGAGCCGGCTCGGCGGGACCGAGCGGCGGCCGCGGGTCCCGGTATCGGTGGGACTGCTCGGCGGGAAGGCCCAGGAAGACGTCGATCTCGCGCGACGCGCGGATGTGCTCCTCGTACAGCTCCTGGAGCTCGACGCCGGTCACGCGGCGCACCAGCTCTTCCATGAGGATGCCGATCGTGATGCCGTGGTAGCCGAAGGCCGTCCCGGGTCGCCACAACGGCAGCTGCGCCGCAAGCCGCGCGGCACCCTCACGCGAGTCGAGGGCGTCTCCTGGCCGCACTCCGTCGTCGACGGCGGCGAGACCCGCCTGGTGCGAGAGCAGTTCACGCACCGTGACCGACGCTTTTCCCTGCGCGGCGAACTCGGCCCAGTAGGACGCGACCGGGCGGTCGAGCTCCAGCGCGCCGCCGTCGATCAGCAGGGCGACCACGGTCGCCGCGACGCCCTTGCTCACCGAGTAGAACCCGGTGAGTCCCGCCAGAGCCGCCCCCGGCCCCCAGGCCAGGTCGACGACCACGCGGTCGCCGCGGTAGACGCACAGCTGGCCGCCGAAGTCGGCATCCGCGTCGGTCAGGCGGACGACCTCGTCGCGGACGGGCTCGAACCCCGTCGCCACCCGACCGAGCACCGTGCTCATGGCACCCTCCTCGGCCGGGGTCGCCGGCAGGGCCCGCCAGCCGCCCTCGATCGTCGGCAGCTCCAGGACGCTCCACGCACCCGCCCGCGAGAGCACCCGTCGGCGCCCCGTCTCGCCGAGCGACGGATGGAACGGGTGTCCCGTGCCACTGATCTGCAGGCGGATGCGGTGGCCCGCGCGGAAGGTGAAGGCGGCGGGCGAGAGCTCGGCGCGAACGCTCTCGGCACCGGGTGGGGTGCGCACGAAACCGTCGGCGATGTTGCGCGAGACACCGACGGCGTCGACGTCGCAGAGCCGCACGAACCAGTCCTGCTGCCGGTCGGAGGCCGGGGTGACGAGCTCGACCGAGGCGCGTCCCGCGATCGTCAGCGGGGAGCGGAGCGCGTGCGTCGAGAACACCGGCACGTCGGCGCGCCTCTCGCGGGCCGTCTGCCGCCGGCGCCCCGCGAACCGCGGGTTGAGCCCGCGCCCGCCGGCGGGCGGTGGCGGATCGCCGGGATCGACGATCCACGAGAGGTCGAGCGACGACCGCGGGTCCAGACGCAGCGCGGCGCCGCCATCGAGGACGAGTCGTCGGGTCACCGCTGCGGGTGGCCAGGCGCCCAGCTCGACCCATCGCCGGAGTCCCCCGTCCCAGACGACCGCGCCGCCGCGGGGCGCCTCATCCTGCAGCCGGAGGCTCTCGCGGACGAGGTGGCTCGCGATCGGGGGCGATCCATGGGTCCAGGGCCCCACGATCAGGCGGGTGAGCCGCCCCGCCTCGACCATCGCCTCGTGATCCGCGAGCTGGCCGACCACGAACGGGTCGTACCACCCGGCCACGAGGACGGAGGGCGGCATGATCTCGCGGATCTGCGACCGACGGGTCGGCTCCCACCACGGGTCATCGGCCCGATCATGGCTCACCCAGTCCTGGTACGGCGGGTAGGTCTCGCCGAGGAGCACGCGGTCGGCGTCCTTCTCCGGCGCGGCGAGCGCGGCGGGCATGCGCCGTGTGAGCGCCCGCATCGCGCGACGCTGCGCCCGCCGCGGCAGCTCTTGCGTCGTCAGACCGGCGATCCAGACGAGCGCGGTCTCCGGCGCGAACACACCGTCCGGATACACGGCACTCGCCCGCATGTCGGTCGCGGTGACCGCGACCGACACCGACGAGATCCGTGACGCGTCCGCGGCCACCGCCGTGTAGGCCGTGTGCCCGAAGTAGCTGGCCCCGAGAAGCGAGACCGGACGGTCGCCCCACGGCTGCGCCGCGAGCCATGCGAGCGTGTCCTCGGCATCCGCCGACTCCGTGCGGAAGGGGTCGAAGACACCGGCGGACCCGAACGTCCCCCGGCAGCTCTGGACGACGACGGGGTGGCCGCGCTCGGCGACGAGACGGGCGACGAGGTCCATGCCCTCACGGCCGTACGGCGTGCGGATCAGCACGACGGATGCCGACGCTCGGAGGGGGCGAGGCAGCCAGAGGTCGGCGCGGAGCGCACCGCCGTCGCGCAGAGGCGTCGCGAGATCGCGGCGCACGTCGACGGACGCCACGCGCTCGGGCAGGCGGGCAAGCAACCCCATGATGCGGGTCTGGATCGTCACCGTTTCTCCTCACTGCCTGCGGTCGCGACATCCGCCGCGACGGGTCATCCTTTGACGGCTCCTGCGGCGAAGGCGTCGATGAGCCGTCGCCGCAGGACTGCATACATGATGAACACCGGAATGACACTGATCACGACACCGGCCGCGAGTCGCCCGAGATCGACGTCGGCGCCCTGGAAAGCCCCCTCGCTGCGCAGCAGCGGAAGCGCGACCTGAACGGTGTACGACGCGTTCGTCGTGATGACCTGGGCGAAGATGTACTCGTTCCAGGCGGAGAGGAAGCACAGGATCGCGACGGTCGTGAGGCCGGACAGCACGATGGGCATGAGCACGTGCCGCATGCGACTGAGGGCGTTGGCCCCGTCGAGCTCGGCCGACTCCTCGATCTCCTTCGGGATGGCCCGGAAGAAGGGGATGAGCAGCAGCACCGCGAGCGGCACGTTCATGGCCGCGTAGAACAGGACCAGGAAGAACAGCGGGAGCTGGATGAGCCCCGTGCGCACCGCCAGCAGGTAGGTCGGCACGAGCACGGCGAACTGCGGGATGAGGAACGCCAGCCCGAACGCGATCTGCGCTCCCGTGGCGAAACGGGAGGAGCGGCGGGCGATGCCGTGAGCGGCGGGCGCCGCCAGCAGCACCGTGAGCACGACGGAGCCGAGCGCGACGGCGAGCGAGTTGCCGGATGCGGCGATCAGCCCGACCGCTCCGTTCGCGTCCGCGAACCTGTCGAACGAGAGTCCGCCGGGCAGGCCCAGCGGGTCGAGCGCGATCTGCGTGTTGTCCTTGAACGCGCTCACGACGAGGTAGTACAGCGGGATCAGGATGAGCGCGGCGTAGACGAGCACCGGGACGTAGGCGAGGGTCCAGCCGAGGGCGCGGCGGGGGCGAAGCGCGTACATGGTCACTCCTTGGTGCGGAAGGCGAAGCGGATGACGCCCATGCCGATGAGGCCGACGACCAGGCCCACGACGCCGATCGCCTGGCTGTAGCCGATCCGACCGGAGACGAATGCCTGGTCGTAGAGGTAGAAGGCGAGGGTCATCGTGGTGGATCCGGGGCCGCCGTTGGTGAGGAGCAGGACCGTTCCCGCCGAGCCGAGCAGGAGCCAGAGGAACTGGAGCATGGTCATGAGGCCGATGAAGTCCTTCGACATCGGCAGCGCGATCGAGCCGATCTCCCGCCAGATGCCGGCGCCGTCCAGACGCGCGGCCTCGTACACCTCCTCCGGGACACGACCGAGCGCGGCGGAGAAGATGACCGCGGTCGCACCGATGCCCGCCCACGCCTCCGTCGCGATGATGGCCCAGAGCACGGTGGCGGGGTCGGCCAGCCAGATGTGCTGGAGATCCCCGAGTCCCACGGCGGAGAGGATGCTGTTGATCGCACCGCGGGGCTGATAGAGCCCCGTGAACATCATGGCCCGTGCGGATGCGGACACGATCCACGGCGTGAAGAAGACGATCGAGAGCACCGCGTGTCCGGGCGGGCGTCGGCTGAGGAAGAACCCCAGCAGGAATCCGAGCGGGATGATCAGGAGCAACCCGATGCCGACGTAGAGGATCGTGTTCACGATCGCCACCCGGAGGATCTGGTCCTCGAACAGATAGGCGTAGTTGGCGAAGCCGCTCGGGGTGGGCGCAGCGACCAGGCTGTTCCACGTGAAGAAGCTGAGCACGATCATGGCGATCAGCGGCACCACCATGAACAGCCCGTACCAGAGGAGGGCCGGCGAGACCTCGAGGGCCTGTCCCGCCCCGCGGCGACGCGCCGAGACGCGCCGCCGCGGGGCGGAGCCGATCACTGCGCTTGCCACGCCTGCTCCAGGCTCTGGGTCACCTGCTGTGCGGTCGAGCCGGCGACGAACGCCTGCGTCGATGCCCGGAAGAACGCCGAGGTGACGGTCGGGGACAGGATGTTGTAGGTCGGCTGGTAGACGGTCGTCTCGGACGGCAGCTCCTTCTGAGAGGCGACGTTCAGCGGTGGCAGCGCTGATTCGTCCAGCGTCAGATAGCCGTCACGAGCGGGCGAGATGTATCCCAGATCGACGAACGCGGCGAGGTTCGCGGGCTGATAGAGGAACGAGACGAACTTGCCGACCTCATCGATCTTCTTCTGGCCGTTCGGACTGATCCACACCCCGGTGGACTGGCCGGCGAAGCTCACCGGCTTGGCCACCGGACTGCCCTGCGGCAACGGGAACCCGCCCAGCTGCACCGGGATCTGCGGGAAGGTGGCCTGCGCATTGCCGTAGCCCCACGAGCCGTCGAACAGCATCGCGGCCTTGCCCGCCGCGAAGGCGGCGACCTGGTCCGGGTACTTGAGACCGGCCGAGTCATCGGCGAACACGCCGGCATCGCGGAGCTGCAGCACCCCGTCGATGACCTTCTGGCCGTTCGCGCCGCCCCAGTCGCCCGACGTGAACAGGGCGGTCACGTCGTCCTCACTGAGCAGCGTCAGCGCGACGAGCGTCAGGACGGCGGGGGCCGGATAGTCCGCGGCACCGACCACGAACGGCTGCACTCCGTCGGCACGGAGCGCCGTGGAGAGAGCGATGAGCTCGTCCCACGTCTTCGGCGGCGCCGAGAATCCGGCCTGCTTCAGCAGGTCCGTGTTGTACCACATCGGCCAGTTGTAGCCCTCGAGCGGGAAGGCCTGAAGCTTGCCGTCGGAGGTGGTCCACGCCTTCAGCGCACCGTCAGAGAAGACGTCCGAGAGTCCCCACTGGTCGAGGTAGCCGCTCACGTCCACCGTGGCGCCGTTCTTGAGCCAGGTCGTGGGATCGCCCACGAGGTTGGTCATGACGATGTCCTGCTCGTTTCCCGCGACGACCGATTTGCCATACGTCGTGGGCAGGTCGGTCTGCGCGACGAACTGATTGGTGACGGTGATCCCGGGATTCGCCTTCTCGAACTCGTCGGCCATCGCGTTGAGCCACTTTCCGGCGGGGCTGTCGGCCGAGTAGAGGCTCAGCGTCGTGATCTCGTTGGCGCCGCCGGAGGCGCCGGAGCTGCCGCCGGTGGAACAGGCGGCGGTGGCCAGCGCCAACGCCGCGACGGAGACGAAGGAAAGGACGCCACGTCGGATACGACGACGGGACGTGGTCGGGTGGAGGGTCATTGCGGCGTGCCTTTCTCATCATTGAGTCGTGCTGTTCTGGAGGGGGGTTGCGGAGGGCCGGCCGGCGTCGTGGGACCGCCGAGGGGGACGACGACTGCGCCCAAGGGCGGCAGCGACACGTCCTTCTTCGCGAGCGGCGTCGCGACGGTGACGTCTCTCGGCTCGTCGGCCTGGCTGACGACGACCGCGAACTCGGCGCCGTCGGGATGACGCAGGATGTCACCGTAGACGTCGTCCGCGGAGACGGTCACCAGGTCGCGGGAGCCGGCGAGCTCGCCCAGAGCACGGTAGAGGCGCACGAGGGCGCTGCGGTCGAGGAAGGGGACCCGGGCGGCGAACAGCTCCAGCGGATAGGTGCAGAGCAGCATCCGTCCCGTTCCGGCCGCCTTCGCCACGATGGCGGGCCGGCCGTGTCCGTCGCGGGCGATGACGGCGTCGTCGTCCGCGAGCACGGGCAGCATCACGCGCACGATCTCGGAACCGCCCACGGGGAAGACGAGATCCTCTCCCGCGGCGATGTCGCCGAAGGCGCGTTCGAACCGGAAGGTCAAGGTGTCGCCCTCGACGGGTCGGGTGAGGCCGTACCGGGCCTCGTGACGGATACCGAAGCTCGCGTCGACATCGGGCCACCACCATCCGCGCTGGTTCAACGACTCGCCCGAGCAGAAGCTGACCCAGACGGTGGATCCTTGCGCGGCGGCCGCCTGGAGACCGCGGGCGCCGGGAGCGGTGATCGCCTTGGCGGCGGGCGCGAGCAGGAGGGGAAGCGGCGGGACGTCGCCGGTCTCGCGGACGACGGCGGGCTGAAGGTCGGCGAGCCGTCCGGCGATGTAGCCCTCGAGCAGTGCGTCGCGGATGCCTGCGGCCTCCGTGGGATCCCAGAAGGGGAAATCTCCGTCGAGGAACGCGCTCACGAGAAGACCGGTGTGCGAGGGGGCGCGCTGCGCGCGCGGCAGGTCATGCTCTCGCACGGTCGCCGCGAAGGCGCCGAGCTCCCCCAGCGCGGGCTTGGGCGTGCCCTCGGCGGTGGTGAGCCCGAAGTGCATCTCGTAGGGGTGGTGGGAATAGGGCTCCTCATCGGGCATGTCGAAGTCCGTGTTGTTCCAGCCGAGCCAGCCGGTCACGCCCGCGGCGAGCGTCGAGTGCAGGACCTGGCGGTAGTAGTCGGCGGCGTTGTGGTCGGAGGCGAACTCGCTCGTGACGCCGAACTCCTCCATCACGACGGGACGCCCGAAAGGCGCACACAACTCGGAGTTGAACGCGGGGATGAGGTGCTGACGGACCGGATCGTCGCTCATGTGGTACGAGTGGGGGCCGATCCAGTCGGTCAGCGGGGCGGTCCAGCTGAGCCGGAACCCGTTGTCCTGCCCCATGACCTCACTGCCCCAGGCACCATCGCCGAGCGACACCGGCTGCGTCCCGCCCGCGGCCCGGACGGCAGCCACCATGAGCTCTCCCCAGGTGCGGACCGCATCCTTGTCGGTGTGCTCGGCGGGGCCCATGAGGCCGCCGCCGCCGCCATACAGAGGCATCTCGTTGGACACGAGCCAGGCGGAGACGGCCGGGTGCGTCGCGAAGCGGCGCACCATCTCGCCGATGAACCAGGCCTGGCGCCCGACCATCCAGACGTCGCTGTACAGGTCTCGTCCCTGACGCCAGACCGGATCCCAGTTCTGGCCCGACATGTGCCCCACGATGAACGTGGGAATGGTCCGGAGCCCGGCCTCGACGTGCAGATCGAGGAAGCGCAGGAACGCGACGCACTTCTCCTCGTCGATGCGGTACGGCTCGGGATGGAAGTCGGGCCAGAAGAAGAAGGACCGGGTGACGGTCAGGGAGTGCGCGGCCAGCAGCGCGAGCTCTTCCGCGACCACGGACTCGTCGAAGCGGCGCCACATGTGGGGACCACCTGCGCGGGACCAGAAGTTGACGCCGATCCAGGTGTCGTCCAGCGCCCTCATGGGGCGTTCGAATTCGGTCGCGGCCACTCTGCGGCACTCCGTTCCACGTCGCTGTCGGATACACGACGACACTAGGGCAGAAATAGCTCACGTGCAATATTTTCGAGAGCTACGCTGAGACCGTGGCGAAGAAGGGCACTCGGGGGCCGTACGCGAAGTCCGCGGCACAACGGCAGAACATCCTGGCCGCCGCACGCCGGACGTTCGCGCAGCTCGGGTACAACGGCGCATCGATGCGCGGGATCGCCGAGGAGGCCGGCATCACCTTCACCGGCCTTCGGCACCACTTCGCCACGAAGGACGAGCTGCTGATCGCCGTCCTCACCCAGCGCGACGAGGAGCACCAGGCGCAGCAGGCCGACATCCACGGCACGGATCTGCTGGACGCGCTCGGCGAGCTGCTCCACCAGGTTCTCGAGGAGCCGGCGATCACCGAGGTGTTCACGACGGTGTCGGGCGAGGCCGTCGCGCGCGATCATCCCGCACACGAGTTCTTCGTACGGCGCTACGAGCGTGTGCGCGGTGACTTCTCGAGAGAGCTGACCTCGCCGGCCGGGCAGAGCGGCGGCATCGCCGTCCCCCCCGCGCACGCCGCGATCCTGCTCGCCGCGGTCATGGACGGGCTACAGCTGCAATGGTTGCTCGACGAGGACGTCGAGGTCCACGCGGCCTTCGCCACCTTCATCGAGCTGCTGCGCACCGGCGGCAGCCGGGCTCCGGACGGCACCGACGAACACGAGTGAGACCGTCGCGCCTCACTCGGCCGACGGCGTCACACCCAGCGCGGGGAGGACGACCTCGTCGATCACCGAGATCAGGTACTCGCGGGTGATGGGCTTGCGCATCATGAGGGCGCGGTAGCAGATCATCGCCGAGCTGACGGAGGCGAGCGTCTCGATGTCGCGATCCGCGGAGACCTCGCCGCGCTCGACCGCCCGGTGGATGAGAGCCCGGTTGACCTCTTGCCGAGGCGCGACCAGCGCCGCCTGGGCCGCATCCGCGAGCTCCGGCGAGCGCGAGAGCATGGACACGATGCCCGACATCACCTGGAGCTTCTTCTCACCCTCTTCGATGGAGACCGGTTTGATCAACGCGATGAGGTCACCCCGAAGCGTGCCCGTGTCCGGCAGCTCGTGATCCTGCAGCTCGCTGCGCTTCATGCAGGCGACCGCGTCCAGCACGAGTTCGGCCTTCGACGCCCACCGGCGGTAGACGGTCGCCTTCCCGGCGTGCGCCCGCGCGGCGACCATGTCGATCGTCATTCCCTCGTACCCCGACTCGGCCAGCACCTCGAGTGCCGCGTCGAGGATGTCCGCGTCGCGGGTGTGGTCGCGTTTGCGCCCCGGTCGCGACACGTCCCCGCCCGTGTCGACGGCGTTTGCGTCGATGAGATCCAGCGGCGTCATCGCGGCCGGCCCCTTTCTCGATTGTGCCCGGCACGGTGCCGCCGGCCCCTCCAGCTTAAGCGCCCCCGGCACAATTGAGGAACTTTTTGTTTCCGGAACTGAAGAGTTCCGTATACAGTGACCGTCATGACCTCTTCTTCTCCCGTGGCGACGGCTTCGCGTCGACGCTGGCTGACGCTCGTCATCGTCGGCCTCGCTCAGCTCATGGTCGTGCTCGATGCCACGATCGTGAACATCGCCCTTCCTGCGGCGCAGACCGACCTGGGGTTCTCCGACGGAGACCGCCAGTGGGTCATCACCGCCTACTCCCTCGCCTTCGGCAGCCTGCTCCTGCTCGGCGGCCGGCTCTCCGACCTCATCGGACGCAAGCTCACCTTCGTGATCGGCCTGATCGGCTTCGCCGCAGCGTCAGCCTGGGCCGGCGCAGCACCCGACTTCGGGGCGCTCGTCGCAGCACGCGCGTTCCAGGGCGCCTTCGGCGCACTGCTGGCGCCCACCGCGCTGGCCGTGCTCACCACCACGTTCACGGTCCCGAAGGAACGCGCTCGAGCCTTCGGCGTGTTCGGGGCCATCGCCGGCGCGGGCGGCGCCGTGGGCCTCCTCCTCGGCGGAGTGCTCACGGAGAAGCTCGACTGGCGATGGAACCTGTACATCAACGTCATCATCGCCGTGATCGCGATCATCGGCGTCCTGCTCTTCGTCCCGCGCATCGAACGCCATGGCCCGCGCCCGCGGCTCGACCTTCCCGGCACCGTCCTCGTCTCCGGGGGACTCTTCGGGATCGTGTACGGCTTCGCGAGCGCCGAGACGGAGGGGTGGGGTTCCCCGCTGGCGTGGGGATCGCTCTCCGTCGCCGGAGCTCTGCTGATCGCGTTCGTCCTCTGGCAGCGCCGTGCGGCACATCCGCTCCTGCCGTTGCAGATCGTCATGGACCGCAACCGCGCCGCCGCCTACCTGTCGATCCTGGTCGCCGGGGCCGGCATGTTCGGGATCTTCCTGTTCGTGACCTACTTCCTCCAGGTCTCGCTGGCGTTCACGCCCATCCAGACCGGGCTGGCCTTCCTCCCGATGATCGTCATGCTCGTGCTCGCCGCCCAGCTGTCGACCAACATCTTCGTGCCGCGTTTCGGCCCGAAGATCATGGTGACCGCCGGGATGCTCCTGGGCGTCGCGGGGATGCTGCTGCTGACCCGACTCGACCTGGACAGCACGTACGCCGCGAACGTGCTCCCCGCCCTGATGATCATGGGCGTCGCGATGGGCACGATCATGCCGGGCTCCATGCAGACGGCGACACTCGGCGTCGACCGGCACTTCGCCGGTGTCGCCTCGGCGATGGTGAACACCAGCCAGCAGGTCGGGGGCTCGATCGGCACCGCCTTGCTGAACACGATCGCGACGACGGCCGCGACCGATTACGTCAACGCGCACCTTCCCGTGTCCCCCGACGTCATCGCGCGCGCTGCCGTGGCGAGCTACGCGAGCGCGTACTACTGGGCCGCCGGCGCCTTCGCGGTCGGCGCGCTCATCGCCGGCCTCCTGTTCCGCGCTCGCGCCGCCACCGCGAACCGTCCGACGGCCCAGCCGTCGGGGGCCGACGACGCGCCGGAGCCCGTCGTGGCGCACTGACCCGCGGCGCCGCGGTCCGGTGCCGGCCGGGGATGCCGGCCGGCACCGGATGCTCAGAGCGCGACGGTCTCGAACTCGAGCAGTTCGGCGCCGGTCGCGACGGGATTGCTCCCGCCATGGTGCGCACCCGCCTGCCCGGTGCGCCAGGCCTGGTAGGACTCCTCGTCCGCCCAGGTCGAGACGACGAAGTAGCGCGTCTCCCCGACGACGGGGCGGAGCAGCTGAAAGCCCTCGAAGCCGGGCTGCTGCTCGACGTCGTGGTTGCGCCCGACGAAGCGGGCTTCGAGATCCGGCCCCCTTCCCTCGGGAACGGTGATGGCGTTGATCTTGACGACGGACATGGGTCCTTCCTTTCCTGCGGTGGTCAACGGCGGCGAGTCGACGTCCCCGGCGCACGCCTGTGGCGGATCACCCGCTCAGCCGCTCAGGGCGGTGGTGCGGCGGAGCCCCGACGACATGCTCCGCCTGCTTCACGGCGTCGATCACGAGGTCGGAGGCGTGCTCGTCGGTGAGGCGATAGAACACGGTCGTGCCCACACGACGCGTGGACACCATGCGCGCGAGCCGCAGCTTCGCCAAGTGCTGCGAGACACCCGCCGGGCTCTTGTCGACGACGTCGGCGAGATGGTTCACCGACAGCTCTCCCGCGCTCCGCAGCGCCAGGATGATCTTCACCCGGGTCACGTCGGCGAGCATGGCGAACACCTCGACCGCGAGCTCGACGTACTCCGAGTCCGGATCGAGGCCACAAACCTTCTTACCTACGTGCACACGAAGATAATATGCACGTCTCTCCTCGTCCGCATCCCCGGAACCACGGGCACACGGACGACAGGGAGGAGGTCACCGCGCGTCGCGAGTGAGTCCGTCGACCTCGCCGTCGCGCCGCCGGGCACCATCCGGATGGGGGGATCCGTCTTCGGATGCGGATGCGTACGCCTCACGCGGCGGCACGGGGCCGGAGTCGGGCGTGAGCCTTCGCTCCCACGCCGCCTCCGAGCGGGCCTGGGCCTCGACGTCTGCTTCCGCGTTCGCGTGGCGTCGAGGACCGACCGGTCGCCCGATCGCCTCCGCCTGGAGGGCGGCGGCGAGCGAGTGCGTCTCGTCTCGCAGCGCGCGCTCGATCCGCGCGATGACATCTCGCAGGCGGCGACGCTCATCCGCGTCTCCGTCCGCTCGGCTTCGTACCATGTATACATGGTAGCGTGTCTGAGGTGACACCCGCATCGACCCACTTGCTCCCCGTGATGCCCGTTCGACGGCGATCGCCTCACCACCGCATGCACACACCCGCACGATCGGCGACACGATGACCTCACCACCGTCACCGGCGAACGCCCTCATCTTCAGCGTCATGCGACACATGGCGGGAGAGCTCTCGACCGCCGAGTCCGCCGCGCAGGCGGGGGTGCCCCCGACCGTGATCAGACAGCTGAGCAGCGAGTACGCGTCCTATATGCTGCCCCGCGCACTGCGAGCCCTCCGCTGGGCGCAGGAGAACGCGGCCGCGCACGATGACGACCTCGACGGCTGAGGACGCGCCACCGACAGGGCAGAAGCGGATGGCGTTGCCTTTCCCCGTGACGTACGCTGCTGGGAGCATGGCACTTCCACGGACACGGCAGCCTTGGGCTGAGTACGCCCGGCTCTTCGGCATGAACCTTCAGCGCGCTCGCCTGGACGCGGGACTCTCGCAGGAGCGCGTCGCTCTCAGCGCCGGGATCTCCACTTTCACGTATCAGAAGATGGAGAACGGCGAGTCCAACCCCGGGACGCCGGCGAACCCGCGCCTGCAGACGCTCGTCTCCCTGGCCATCGTCCTCGGCATGCAGGTGGACGAGCTCCTCCCCCCGTTGCCCACCGACCTGGTCCGAGATACGGGAACGCGGTCCGGCTGAGGGACGTCACGGCCTCGGCTCGCGATCCAGCAGAGCGATCAGCGCATGACACAGGCGCCGCGCGCTCTCCTCGGTCAGGACGAGGCTTCGCCGAACGTCCTCTTCGGGACCGATCCACACCCAGGTCTCACTGTCCACCCGCTCCAGTCCGACGATCAGGTCGACCGTGGCGGCCGAACCGAAGCCGCCGTCGTCGTCGGCGACCCGCTCCACCGCGGGCACCGGGATGGGATCGCTTCGATGCACGAGCTGCATCCGTTCGGTGACTTCGTCCCGACCATTGCACCAGGGCGGGCACGCCGACATCAGCCGCAAGAAACCGAAAGGCATGTGTTCCCCACCTTGAGTGCCACCAGATGCGTCATCGTGCGGTCGGCCGGTCGAGTACGCTCCGGACCTACCAGTGACCCCAAGGAGTGCTTCCACGCCGCCACCGTCGCAGAGATCGAACCTATCGCTGCTCGTGATGCCCGTCAGAGCCGGACCTATGGTTCGAGCCTCGACCAGTGTGGCGCTCGAGATACCGAAACAAGGAGACCTCCTTCCGTCGCCACCACCCGATCCGCACGCGCACGATCGAGTAGCCGAGCGCGCGGAGCTGGGACGCCGTGTCCGGCGCGAGGCAGAGACCGCGCTCCGCCGGCCTCCACCCCTCCGCGCCGGCGTAGACATCCGTGATCCGCAATCGCCTGGATATGTCAACCGCGTGACGACGCACGGCGCCACCTCCATCCCCTGACCGACGACGAATGCCAACTCATCTCACAACCGTCGGGCTAGGTCGAGCGTACCATGTATACATGGTAATGATCGACGTGACATCTTCACTCGGACAGCTTCAGAGGATCTGGATGTGCCACCCCTCGCAATCCAGATACCAGACCTCGTCCTGGTCGAGCTGCGTCAGGCCGAGAGCGCGCACCCACCCCTCGAGCCGCTCCCGACGAGAGCGCCGCACGCCGACCAGGGAGCCTTCGAGCGTGATGCCGAGCTCCCAGTGGAGGACCAGCCATCGGAGCGGCGTCAGTCCGCGCGCACAACCCCAGGAGTTCAGGGCCTCGCCGATCGCGTGGGCGAGGAGCTCGTTGATCTCATCGGCCGATGTCGACACCTCGGAGCGACCATCCGCCACGCCGTCGACCGGGTTGTCCTGCGTCATATACCATGTATACATGGTACTCTTGGGGCGGGCAAGCGACCGATGAGGAGGGCGGCCCATGGCACGAAGAGCATCGCCGGGTGACGCACGGAAGCCGCGCGAGGGGCACTGCCTCGTGCGACTGACCGTCCGCGATCACCTCGGGTTCACCTATGTGCTCGACGATGTCGAGTGTGCCAACCTCGCCGCGTCGGCGGCAATCGAGTACCTCTCGAGGAACGCACGTGAGCGAGTCCGACGAGAGCCCGATCTCGAGAACCTGGTCGGGCTCGTCTTCGAGTGATCCCGCACGCACCCCTCCCCGGCGGTGCGACTCACTGCGGATCGGACGGCTTCGTCGCGGCCGTCTCTGCGTCGGGTTCCCCCTCCGAGACACGCCGGGGAACGACCCGAACGCCGGACACACGGCGACGATCCATCGCGACGACCTGGATGACCGCATCCGGCACCTCGACCGCGTCGCCGACGACCGCGAGACGGCCGAGCCGTTCCGTGATGAACCCGGCGATCGTGTCCGACGAGCCGCGCGGGAGCTCGATGCCGGTCGCCTCCTCGAAGTCGGCGAGGTTGAGTCGCCCGTCCACGACGCCCGTGGTCGCATCCACGACCGTGTCGTACTCGTCGAAGATCTCGCCCACGACCTCCTCGACCAGGTCTTCGAGGGTGACGATCCCATCGGTGCCGCCGTACTCGTCGACGACCACACCGATCTGATCGCCGTCCGCGCGCATGCGTGTCAGGGTCGCGAGGACACCCGCCGTGGACGGCAGGTACGGGATGGGGCGCACGACCTGCCTCACGGGAGCCGTCGCGTCGCGCGTCGCGATGTCGAACAGGTCGCGCACATGGACGAAGCCGGTGATGTCGTCGATCGACTGGTCGACCACCGGGTAGCGCGAATACGGCAGCTCACGCACCTGAGCCAGGGCGTCGGTCACGCTCGCGGCGATGTCGAGTGCGACGACCTCGGGGCGGGGCCGCATGACCTCGCTGATCTGCCGCCCCCGCAACGAGAGCACGTCGTCGAGCATCCGCCGCTGGTCATCGGGGAGACCCTGGTGCGTGGCCACGATGTCGCGGATCTCCTCCTCGCTGAGCTCCTCCGCCGTCTTGTTCGGATCGCCGCCGAGCAGACGCACGAGCGCATTGGTCGACACCGAGAGGAGCCAGATCACCGGGCGCATGACGACCGCGAAGCCGTCGAGCACGGGCGCCACGGCGTAGGCGAACTGTGCGTTGCGCTGGATGGCGAGCCGTTTGGGCACGAGCTCCCCCAGGACCAGGGAGAGGTAGGCGATCACGAGCGTCAGCGCGACCGTCGCGAGCGTCATGGCCAGCTGCGGCGGAACACCCCAGCGCTCGAAGAGCGGTGCCACCGACGGCGCGATCGACGTGGCACCGTAGGCCGCCGAGGCGAAGCCGGCGACGGTCACACCGATCTGCACCGCGGAGAGGAAGGTGTTGGGGTTGCGGGCGAGGTCCGCGACCTTCCGCCCTCGCTTGCCGCGCTGCGAGATGGCGTTGATCTGGCTTTCTCGCAACGTCACGAGCGCCATCTCGGTCGCGGCGAAGACGCCGCCGACGAGCACGAAGATCACGACGAGGGCCACGTTCCAGGCGAGATCGCTCATCAGCGGGCACTCCTTCTCTCGACGGAGAGCCATCCGACGAGGGAAGACGACCCCGCCCTCCACGACACGGCGACGGGCATCGCGAGGGTCCACGCGAGTGGTGTGACGTTCACAGAGGTCTCCCGGAGAGCGGCGTGACGAGGTCTACGCCAGAGTCTCCTCCATCCCGAATCAGGACCGGTCGGCCCGGGTCGCGATGCGACCGTAATGACGAGCCGTCCGTATCGGAGTACTCCCCCTGGACTGAATGAAGGCTAGGGCACCGCGATGACAGGAAGCTGGGAGATCGCCCGAGCACGGGACAGCACCGCACCCGCGAACGGTCGCCGAGGACGTCACCGGCGCTGCGCACCTCCGTCACCAGACGTATGGCTTGCGAGCCGTCGCGCCCACGCCGCGAAGAGCGCGGTCTCCTCGGCGCGCTCCTTCCGGCCGAGATAGAGGTCGAAGCCTCGCTCGATGACCGCCTCGATGAGCCCCTGCTTGCCGCCGAAGAAGTGATAGAGGGTGGGCATCTTCACGCCGACGGCCGCGCAGATGGCCCGGAGGGAGACCCGGGGCGCCGATCGCGTGCGCCAGCGGGCGGGATCCGACGCCATCGGCGCCGGCGCACAGACGACGATCCTCTCGGCCACGACGGAGGGCGCCACCACGACGGTCCGGTTCGACTGGCGGAGCCGAGTGTTCGACGGGCAGTCCACCGGCATCTTCGTCGCGGCGGGAGACCGGCTGCGCAGCTTCACGATTCCGCCTGCGCACTGAGCACCCGACGGGATGTCGGGAGCCCCACGACGGCGCCCATCGCCGCAGCGGGGCTCCCGACATCCTCGTTCTTCACCCGCCGCGAGCACGACGCCGACGTCATTCATCCCGGGGCTCGCATACGAGAGCGTCGCCGATAGCCGACCCGGAATACATGCATCGACCGCGAGATAAGCGCGTGCTCTCGTCGATATCCGACTGCCCGATTCCAGCGAGAAAAGAGAACAGCCGAACGGGCGTTTTCTTTCATTTCCCGTTGAATCCGAGGCATAAGAACTCTGTCGTCGATGGTTCCGGAACGGAAACACCCATGACACATTCCGCTCGTAGCTTTTCCTCAACGTTGATGCGATCCCTCGTCTCGGGCTGCGAAGGTCTCGGACCACGCCGGTTCCGTGGCCATATCTGGAGGGCAAGTGAGTTCTACGCCGTTGTTCACACGGAAGTCGCGAATACGACGTCCTCCCCTTCTGGCCCTTGCGGCACTCCTGAGTTCCGTGCTGGCCGCGCTGCTGCTCCTTCCCGGCGCCCCCGCCTTTGCAGCGACCTCTCCGGCGTGCAGCGCCGACGCCGCGACAGCGTGCGTGCAGGGAACCATCCGGCAGAGCGACGACAAGCCCGCCGTCGGCATCGGGCTGACGATCGCCGGGCCGGGTGCGACGGAGACCGAGACGAAGACCGACGACTCCGGCCACTGGAGCTTCGCCGTCACGGAGGACGGCGAGTACACCGTCACGCTCGACACGTCGACGCTGCCGTCAGGACAGTTCATCGACGGCGAGTCCACGCGCACCGTCACCGTGAGCCTGCACTCGGACGTCTCGGCGATCTTCCGGCTGAGCGACAGTCCGAACGGCTCCGACAGCACGGCCGGCGGGTTCGACTGGCAACGCTTCTGGCAGCAAGCCGTGCAGGGTATCCGCCTCGGCCTGCTTCTCGCCCTCGCGTCCCTCGGCCTCTCGCTCATCTTCGGCACGACCGGGCTGAGCAACTTCGCCCACGGCGAGTTGGTCACACTGGGCGGTGTGATCGCGTGGTTCTTCACATCCGTGGTCGGCAATCTCTGGGTCGGTGGCATCCTCGCGGTGATAGCCATGGCGGCACTGGGCTGGGTGCAGGATCTCGGGATCTGGCGCCCGCTGCGCCGCCGCCGGCTGAGCCTGACCCAGATGATGATCGTCTCGATCGGCCTCTCGATCGCCCTGCAGTACGTCGTGCAGCTCTGGATCGGCGCGGGAACGGTGCGCATCGACCGTGCGAACCCGGACACAGTGACCCTGTGGGGCGTCACGTTGACCATCCAGTCCTATGTCGCGATGGGGATCGCGATCGTCGCGATCGCGGGCGTCGGGCTGGGCTTGATGTACACGCGCTTCGGTCGCGCGACGCGAGCCGTCTCCGACAATCCGGCGCTCGCCTCGGCATCCGGTATCGACGTCGACAAGGTGATCCGAGGCGTGTGGATCCTGGCCTCCGGCCTCGCGGGGCTCGCGGGCGTGCTCCTCGGTCTCGTGCTCAACGGCGTCGGATGGGAGACGGGCGGCCAGCTGCTCCTCCTGCTCTTCGCGGCGGTGACCTTGGGCGGGCTCGGGACCGCGTTCGGAGCCTTCGCCGGCGCCATGGTGATCGGGCTCATCGTCGAGCTGACCAACATCTGGCTGCCGGGAGACCTGAAGTACGCGACCGCGCTCACGCTGCTCATCGTCATCCTGCTGTTCCGACCGCAGGGAATCTTCGGCCGTCGCGAGCGGATCGGTTAAGGAGCGAGAACATGGATTTCTGGGTTTCGCTGCTCCAGCAGCTCACCGAAACGGCGATCGCACCGGCGACGGCGGCCTACGTGATCGCCGCGATCGGGCTGAACATCCACTTCGGGTACACCGGCCTGATGAACATGGGGCAGTCGGGCTTCATGCTCCTGGGGGCGTACGGGTTCGCCATCACCGTCATCCACGGCGGCGGGTTCTGGCTCGGCGTCCTCGTGGCGCTGATCGCATGCGTCGTGTTCGCGTTCATCCTCGGCGTGCCCACGCTGCGTCTTCGTGGCGACTACCTCGCGATCGTGACGATCTGCGCCGCGGAGATCATCCGGATGGTCGGTCGCCTCGCGGCCCTCGTCGACGTCACCGGAGGATCGACGGGGCTCGTCGGCCCCGAGTACCGCGGTCCGTTCACGGATCTCTCGTTCCTGCCGCCGGGCTCGACTCAGATCCTGTGGTTCGACTACCCCAACACCGACCCCGGATCGGGCAACGACTGGTGGACTCGCCTGGTGTCGTGGAGCATCGTCGCCATCGCGTTGCTGTTCACCTGGCTCGCGATGCGCAGCCCCTGGGGCCGCATCCTCAAGGGAATCCGCGAGGACGAGGACGCCGTGAGGAGCCTCGGGAAGAGCTCGTACTCCTACAAGATGCAGGCGCTGATCATCGGCGGCGTCCTCGGCGGCATCGCCGGCATGCTGGTCGTGCTGCCGGCATCCGTGCAGCCGGATGGATTCGGCCGGCCGCTGACCTTCAATCTGTGGACGATCATGCTGCTCGGCGGCGCGGCGACGATCTTCGGGCCGCTGCTCGGGACGATCATCTTCTTCATCGTCCGGATCGCCATCGTGCAGATCCTCACCGAGGTGGTGCCGAGCTCGGTGCTCAACACCCAGCAGACTCAGTGGGTCTCGTGGGTCCTGATCGGCGTCGCTCTCATGCTGCTGGTGATCTTCCGACCACAGGGCGTCCTCGGCAACAAGAAGGAGTTGAGCTTCAATGCCTGACGAGTCGACCATGGCGCCCTCATCATCGGAGACGCATCACGCACCGGGTCCCGCGACCGCGGCGATCCGCACGACGCTCGCCGGCGTCGAGGAGACGGCGGGTTCGCCCAAGCCCGACCCGATCCTCGTCGTCGACAACATCGTGCGCCGCTTCGGCGGCATGACCGCCGTGAACGTCGAGCACCTGGAAGTCCAGCGGGGAGCGATCACCGCCCTCATCGGCCCCAACGGCGCCGGCAAGACCACCTTCTTCAATCTCATCACGGGGTTCGACAAGCCCTCTTCGGCCAAACGTCTCCTCGGCGGCCCGCCAGCGGCCGAGGCGGCGAGGTGGTCGTTCGACGGACGCACACTCGCCAACACCGTCGCCTCACGCGTCGCGCGGGCGGGGATGGTGCGCACGTTCCAGCTGACCAAGGCGCTCTCGCGGATGACCGTTCTGGAGAACATGCTCATCGGCGCGAAGGGCAATCCGGGTGACAACCTCGCGATCGGGCTGATCAAGCCGCTCTGGGCCAAGGCCGAGCGGGCCAACCGTGAGAAGGCACAGGAGCTGCTCACGCGTTTCAAGCTCGACACGAAGCGCGACGACATGGCCGGAAGTCTCTCCGGGGGTCAGAAGAAGCTCCTCGAGATGGCTCGGGCTCTGATGAGCGACCCGAAGATGGTGATGCTCGACGAGCCGATGGCAGGCGTCAATCCGGCGCTGACGCAGAGCCTGCTCGAACACATCCAAGCGCTGCGCGAAGACGGCACGACGGTGCTGTTCGTCGAACACGACATGCACATGGTCCGGCACATCTCCGACTGGGTCGTCGTGATGGCGCAGGGCGAGGTGGTCGCCGAGGGCGGCCCGGAGCGGGTCATGAAGAACCCGGCGGTCATCGACGCCTATCTCGGCGCCTACCACGACACCGATCTCGGCGACGACGAAGCCGTGACGACGGGTCTGATCACGCAGATCGAGGCAGAGGCAGAGGCCGAAGCCCACGAGAGCGACGAGGAGTCCAGATGAGCGCGCCATCCGCCGCCTCCGCCCCGGAGACGGAGACCCGCACCCCCGTCCTGAAGGCCGACGACCTGGTCGCCGGCTATCTCCCCGGCGTCAACATCCTCAACGGCTGCACGCTCGAGGCGTACCCGGGCGAGCTCGTCGGGATCATCGGACCGAACGGTGCGGGCAAGTCCACGCTGCTCAAGGCGCTCTTCGGACTCGTCACGGTCCGGTCGGGCTCCGTCACGCTTCAGGGCGCGGACATCACCAACAACCGCGCCAACCAGCTCGTGCAGGCGGGGATCGGCTTCGTCCCCCAGACCAACAACGTCTTCCCCTCGCTGACGATCGAGGAGAACATGCAGATGGGCATGTTCCTTCGGCCGAAGGCCTTCGCGGCGCGCGTCGCGGAGATCTGGGAGCTCTTCCCGGTGCTCGGGGAACGCCGGAAACAGCGTGCGGGGTCGCTCTCGGGCGGCGAACGGCAGTCGGTCGCCATGGCGAGAGCCCTCATGATGAGCCCGCAGGTGCTGCTGCTCGACGAGCCGAGCGCCGGACTCTCGCCGGTGCGCCAAGACGAGACCTTCATCCGCACCCGTGAGATCAACAAGACCGGGGTGACCATCATCATGGTCGAGCAGAACGCTCGCCGATGCCTGCAGATCTGCGACCGCGGCTACGTGCTCGACCAGGGACGCAACGCCTACGAGGGAACCGGTCGCGAGCTCGCGAAGGACCCGAAAGTCGTCGAGCTCTACCTCGGCACACTCGCCAGCGAGGTCGATTCAGCGCACGACGCGTAAGCCCGCGGCAGCGGCACGATGCGCCCATGAGGAGGCGCCACGGTGCGTCGTGCGTGCGCACGGGAGGCCGATGACGACGGTGCACGTCGGTTGTGGCGGATGCGGGAGGTCGAGGCGTGTTGAGCAGTCGCGCGGCCCCGCACAGAGAGGGGGTCGGATGCCGAAGCATCCGACCCCCTCCGGAGTCCTTCGAGGACTCAGTTGGTCGAGCCCTGGATCGACTTCTGGAACTGCGGAACGTTGTTCGCGTCGAACTTGTAGATGCCGATGTAGGCGCTCGACGGGTCGTTGTCCGAGTTGAACGCACCGATACCCGCCTTGCCGGCGTACGTGATCTCCTTGCCTTCCTTGATCAGCGCGAGGCACGAGGCGTAGTCCGAGCACTTCTCGCCGTTCGTCGCACCCGAGACGGCGGCCAGGTTGGCCTGAATGGTCGGGCCATCCGTTCCCTTGCCCTTCTCCGCCGCGAGCGCGGTGAGGACGATGGCGTCGTACGACTCGGGCGCGTACGAGAAGTCCTTCAGGTCGGCGTTCGCCGAGGACTTGTAGAAGTCCGTGAGCTGCTGCTTGAAGGTCGCATCAGGCTGGGCGCCGGGGATCGTCCCCTGCGCGCCCTCGAGAGTCCCCGCAGCGAAGTCCGCGCTGTAGTCGGCGGTGTTGCCGTCGACGTAGTAGGTCTTCGACAGGTCGAAGCCCTGCGCTTTCAGCTCCGGGACGATCTGCTTGGTCTCGTCGAACGCGAGGATCACGATCGCATCGGGCTTGGCTGCCAATGCTGCCGAGACCTCCGAGGAGAACGTCTTCTGACCGGGCGCGAACTCCTGCCCCTTGCCCTCGGCGCCGTAGACGACCTCGCCGCCGGCCTTCTCGACCGTGCTCTCGATGACATCACGCAGGCCCGTGCCGTAGGCGTCGTTGAAGACGAGGAACGCCACCTTCTGCACGCCGTCACCGACGACCAGGTTGCCGAGCGCCGATCCCTGCACCGTGTCCGGCGGGGCGGTGCGGAAGTAGTAGCTGGAGTAGCCGGAGAGCTTGGTCGCCGTATTGGCCGGCGAGATCTGCACCTTGCACTTCGAGACGATCGAGTCGACGAAGTTCAGGGTGACGCTCGACGATTCCGCACCGAGCACGACCTGCGCGTCGGACGATGAGATCTGCGCAGCGGAACCCGTCGATACCGACAGGTCGGAGGAAGCGCCGGAGTCCGTGATCGGGCCGACCTTGATCGGCTGTCCGAGCACACCCCCTGCGGCGTCGATGTCCTTGACGGCAAGGCCGTACCCCGCTTCCGCGGGCGGGGTTGAGGTACGCGAGCGAACCCGTCTGGGGAAGGATCGTTGCGAGGGCGAGCGGACCCGTGCTGGGGGTACCCGGCGCGCATGCGGCTGCAGGATCGTTGTGCGCGGACGCACTCGACGATGGAGCGGACGACGAACCACCCGAACTTGAACATCCCGCGAGCGTGAGCGACGCCGCACTGGCCAGTGCAACGGCAGCAATGATCGCTTTCTTACGATGAAGCATCATGTGTAGCTCTTCCTTTCTCGGTGATGATCACGTCGATACAGATCGATCGCATGATCTGGGATGAACGTACGAGAAAGCTGTCACCAGAATGTTTCGCTCAGATCGCGATGATGACATGCGGCCCAATCGTTATCAAAAAGATCGAAAGATTCCTATCAGAAGGTTTTTTCGGCGCTCGAGAAGGCGCTTTATCTCTCCCCCGCCTCCGGCGCCGTGTCAACCGCATCGGACCGCACAGGCCTTCGCCACGCCGAAACAATCGAATCCACGCTGAGCATGACGAGCGCGAGCCAGATGATGCCGAAACCGATCCACCGTTCGAGCGGCATCGGCTCGCCGAGAATCCACGCACCGGTGATGAACTGCAGGATCGGCGTGGCGAACTGCAGAAGTCCGATGAGGCTCAGGGGGGCACGTCGCGCGCCCTCTGCGAAAAGCAGAAGCGGCACCGCTGTCACGATGCCGGCGGCCGCGACCAGCGATGCGTGCGCAGGACCTGCCGTGGTGAGAGTGAGCCCGCTCGTCGCGGCGACGACGGCGAGCTGGACCACCGCCACCGGCGTCAGCCACATCGACTCGAGAGCGAGCCCGCTGAGCGCGTCGACCCGCGGGCCGATCTGCTTCTTCACGAGACCGTACATGCCGAATGAGAAAGCGAGAGCGAAGGAGATCCACGGGACCGTTCCGTAGCCGACGATGAGCACGACGACGGCGACGGCTGCGAGCCCGATCGTGAGCCACTGCAGGATGCGCAGTCGCTCTCGCAGCACGATGACACCGAGCAGCACGGTCACGAGCGGGTTGATGAAGTAACCGAGGCTTGCCTCGATGAGATGGCCCGTGAGGGTCGCGACGAGGTACACCTGCCAGTTGACGTAGATGAGGGCGCCCGCGAGCGCGGTCAGGCCAGCCAGACGCGGCGTCCGCAGGACTGCGCGCACGCGCGGGTAACCGCGGACGATCGCGAGGAGCACCGCGCAGAACACGAGGGAGAACACGATCCGCCAGCCGACCACCTCCCACGGTCCCGTCGGCGACAGCAACAGGAAGTAGAGCGGGAAGAAGCCCCACAGCAGATAGGCCAGGAAGGAAAGGAGACCGCCGACCGCATGCTGGTGCGACGAGCCGACCTTCACCACGATCGCTCCCTCCTCCGAAGAGCGGAGCGGCGCGAAAGCCGGCACCCGGACGCCCGTTCGACTTTCACCGTGACCTCGCTTCCGCGCTCACTCGTCGCCCGCACGTACGCGCCTGCGCAGCCGCAGCCTCTGCTGTACCAGCAAGATGCCCACGAACACCACCGCGGCTCCGACGGGTTCATTCCATGAGATCCGCTCGCCGAGCACCAGAACGCCGAGCACGACTCCGACGACCGGGGTGATGTAGGTGACGGTCGAGGCTCGCGTGGGCCCCCAGGCGCTCAAGGTGTTCTGGTTCCAGACGTAAGCCACGCCGGTGCCCAGGACACCCAGGGTCACGATGCTCAGCACGACCGGCACGGTCAGATGCATCGGCACGACGAGAACGAAGGGGGACAGCAGCAGCATGAAGAGCGCCGCAGGAGCGATGTATCCGAAGGCGAAGGCGATGCCCGATAGGCCCGTGCCGGCCAGGAAGCGTCGCATGTACGCGAGGCTGAAGCCGTAGCAGGCGGTCGCACCCAGCAGGGCGAGCTGGGCGACCGTGCTGCTGGCGGCCTCGGCCACCGCTCCGGGAGCGATGATGACGATGACGCCGACGATGCCCACCGCGATGCCGACGAGCTGGCCGGGCCGAAGGCGTTCGACGCGGAAGACGGCCCACGCCATCACCGCCGTCATGATCGGCGTGGTCGCGTTGAAGATGCTCGCGAGCCCCGAAGACACATGCTGCTCGGCCCAGGCGAAGAGCAGGAACGGCGTGACGCAGAAGGTCAGCGCGAGCACGCACAGGTGCGCCCACACTCGGCGGCTGCGCGGGAGGCGCTCGCGACGGATCGCCACGATCGCTCCCAGGGCGATGGCCCCGAACAGGAGGCGCCCGCCCGCGACCTGTGCGGGGGTCATGCCGGTGAGGGCGATGGCGATGAAGAGGAAGCTCGAACCCCAGACCACGCCGGTGAGGGTGAACTGCACGGCGATCGACACGGAGGACGGAGAGGAAGGGGACGCCACGAGTCAGACGATAGGGGGTGACTCCGACATCGCGATAATTGTCATGATCGACGTCTGAGAGGAGATCCCATGGCCGTGGACCTCACGGAGTACACCGCGCTGAGCTTCGACTGCTATGGCACGCTCATCGACTGGGAAGCGGGCATCGCCGCGGTCCTCGGCCCGTGGGCCCGCAGGAACGACCCATCCATCAGCGACGAGGCCGTGCTCGTCGCATACGCGGAGAACGAGGCCGCCGTCGAGGCCGAGATGCCGACCGCGCTCTATCCGGACGTGTTGCGTGAGGCCTTCCGACGGACGGGCGGGGAGCTCGGGTTCACCGTGACCGACGCAGATGCAGACGCTCTCGGCACCTCCGTCCCCGACTGGCCGGCGTTTCCGGATTCGGCAGAGGCGCTGGCCCGCCTGAAGAAGCACTACACGCTCATCATCCTGTCGAACGTCGACCGCAAGAGCTTCGCGGGAAGCAACGCCCGCCTCGAGGTCGCCTTCGATGAGATCCTCACCGCCGAAGACATCGGTTCCTACAAGCCCGATCCGGCCAACTTCCGCGCTCTGGCCGCACGCGTGGCGGAGATCGGGGCGACCGGCAAGCTGCTGCACGTGGCGCAATCGCTCTTCCACGACCACGTTCCGGCCAAAGCGTCAGGACTGAGCACGGCATGGATCAACCGCCGGCACGCTCAGCCGGGCTGGGGCGCTACCCCGGACCCGCGCACCGAGGTGGCCCCCGACATCGAGTTCCCGTCGATGGCCGCGTTCGCGGACGCTGTCGACGACGCGTTCGACGCGCAGGTCGAGACCGTCTGATCCACGACATCCCGTCCGGATCGGGTCCGGTCAGAGACGGTCGCCGAAGGCTCGCCAGGCTTCGCCCAGGCGCTGCACACCGTCCTCGATGAGCGCGGCGCCAGAGGTGATCGGGATGCGGATGTGGTCGTCCGTGTCGACGTCGGAGGCGAACTCGCCCGAACCGGCCACCAGCACGCCGAAGCTGGCGGCCTGACGCGCGAACGCGGCAGCGGACCCGGCAGGAAGCTGCGCCCACAGACACAGCCCGCCGCGAGGCGGACGGAACCGCCAGTCCGGCAGGTGTCGTGCGACGAGGGAGCCGACGAAGACGGCCGCCTCGCGGTGCGGGACGGCGGTGTCCCGCCGGAGGGCGGGCGCGTCCACCAGGAAGTCGAGGGCGAGGAGCTGCGAGGGCACACTCGTCGACAGGTCCGTGCTCTGACGGATGCCGCGGAGTCGTCGGATGAGCACGGGGTCGGCACGCACCCAGCCCACGCGCAAGCCCGCCCATGCCCATTTCGACAGCGACTCGACGACCACGATGGGGGCATCGGGCCGGAGCGCGGCGAGCGAGGGCGGAGTGACGCCGTCGAACGACACCGACGCGAGCACCCGGTCCTCGACGACGGTGATCCCGTGCTCCGCCGCCAGGTCGGCGATGCGCTGACGGACAGCGGGGTGCGTGTGGATTCCGGTCGGGTTCTGATTGTGCGGGTTGAGGGCGATGAGCACCGGTCTGCGCACCACGATCGCTGCGGCGAGCTCGTCGACGTCGATCCCGTCCGGCGTGAGCCGGATGCCGTGGACTCGTCCGCCGCGTCGACGCACAGCATCCGTGAGCCCGGGCCAGGCGACCTCTTCGGTGAGGACGGTGTCGCCGGAGGAGACCAGCTCGTCGACGAGCAGGCTCAGTGCCTGCTGCGCACCGTTCGTGACCAGGATCTGCATCGCGGTCGTGGGTGTTCCGTCATCCGTCATGGTCTGCGCCATGAGCGCACGCAGGGCGGGAAGACCAGCGGGGTCGGCGTCGTCCGTGCCCGCGTCGAGCGTGGGTCGATGCCGTCGCACGATCTCCATCGCGCGCGGCGACATCGCGGGGACCGCTCGCAGCAGATCGATGCTCGAAGGAAGAGTGGCGTACAACGCCTCGCCCCGTCCGGCGGATCGACGCGCGGCCGACGGCGCGGCGCCTGCGATGCGGGTGCCGCTGCCCTGACGGCGGTCGAGGATGCCGTCTTCCTGGAGCCGTGCGTAGGCGCTGACCACCGTGCCCCGCGAGACCGAGACGGTCGCTGCGAGCGTCCTCTCCGAGGGGAGGCGATCACCGCCCCGCAGCTCTCCCTCGTGCACGAGGCGGGCGATGGCTTCGGCGAGACTCGTGGAAAGCGTCGCGTCGGTCGTCGCCCACTTGCCCAGGCGGGCTGCGAGCCGTTCGGCCGAAACGACAGCCGTTCGCTGGTCCACCAGCGCGGAAGTGGCTCTGTCGGAAGAGGTCATAGTCATTGATTCTGGTCCAATGACCCGAACCACATCATCCGAGAGGCTCTTCCTCGATCCACTCACACCAAATTGGACCATCGCCGACCTGCTCGACTGGATCGCTGCCGATGACGTCCGTTGCCACGACACGAAGCTGACCGTCGTCCTCGAGGCCGTGGACCGCGCACTCGGCGCGCCCGCCGCCGCCGTCGCGCCCAGCTCCCCCGTCGCCCTCGTGCGCGCGATCGCGACCCGGGCCGCCGGCGACCCCACCCTCGGTGCGCGACGCCTCGGCGACCTGGTTGCGGTGCCGACGCTGGCGCCTGTCGTGGCCACGGTCTCTTCACCCCGGGAGACGGCCGTGCCCGACGACCTCGCGTCGAGCGCTCCGGCCGCCTAGGGAACGTCTGCGGATCGTCGACTGTTGGCCTCGCAGGCGCTGAGGTCGCAACGCGGGCTCGGACGGGCGCGATGTCGTCGAATCGCGCCCGTCCGAGCGGTGGAGAAGGTCAGTTGATACTGAGTCCGCCGTCGGAAGTGATGACCTGCCCCACGATCCAGGCCCCGCTGTCGGTGCTGAGCCACCCGATGAGTTCCGCCGGATCCTCGGGTCGTCCGTATCGCCCGAACGGCGTCGTCGCGAGAAGGTCCTTGAGTGCGTCGAGCGGGCGGTCGGCGGTGTCGGGATCCATGTAACCGGTGTTGACGGGGCCGGGATTGATGGTGTTGAGCACGATGCCCAGGTCGAGGAGCTCGGCGGCGACGGTGGTGGTGACTCCCGCGAGCGCGGCCTTGCTCGCCGCGTAAGCGACTTCGCCTCGCAGGGGACCGTGCAGTTGACCTGAGGTCATCCAGAACACTCGGCCCACCGGCTCGACGAAAGGTCCGTCGCGGTGAGCGCGTTCCCCGGGGCGTCGCTGCGCTCTTGTCCCGACATCGGTCTTCCGCTTGGCGAACTCGGCCGTGAGCAAGAGCGTGGATTGAGCGTTGGTGCGCCAGAATGCGTCCAACCGGTCGGGCGTCATGTCGAGGATCCCGCCGTCGTCGCCGCTCTTCGCATGGTTGCAGACGAGGATGTCGAGGCTGCCGGTGAGCCCGACAGCGGAGTCGATGAGCGCTGCGACCCTGTTGGCATCTGTCAGGTCAGCGCTCAGGTCCCCGCTGAGCGCAGACGGATGGAGGACATCCCGTATGCCAGCGCGGATCGCGTCGAGGTCGTCGCCGCCCCAGGGCAGGTCGAGGTCGTGCGGCCGATAGTGGTGAAAGAAGATGCTCGCGCCGAGCGTGGCAAGTCTCCGAGCCACCGCGTATCCGATGCCGCGGCGCCGTGAGACGCCCGTGACGAGAGCGGTCTTTCCGAGCAGAGGGAGCGCAGAACTGTGCATGATCGTGAGCCTTCGAGCATGAGCGGTGATGCGGCGTTCACGCCGATCGCGCTCGGTGAGAAGTGAATGCGGGAAGCAGGCTCAGATGCATTGCATGCCAGCGAGCATATCCACGCAGCGTGGACGACGAAAAGGCTGACGATCGTTCGCGCCCGGAAGGTCGGAGAATCCGACGGTGGCGCCGGCGTGGGTCGCTCGCGCACGTTCTCCTTCGGCCACGACCCTTGTCAGACCTGCAGCCGAGGCGAGATCGCCAGGATCCTGCTCGGGCCAGCGAGCCTGATGAGAGTTCGTTCAGCCGAGGTTGAGGCGTATCGGGGTTCCGGGTGGGACATCACGCACTTGCGCCCAGATCTGCGACCCGATCCCCCACAGCATGTCCGTATCGGTCAGCTCAAGATTGCCCACCGTGTACTCACCGCCCAGATACAGCGGGACGCTGAACCCGACACTGTCCGTGAACGACAACCCGGCGTCCGGCGCCCCCACCGCGTTCTTCCACTCACGGAAGAACGACTCCGCGAACACCTGCGACACCATGTCGTCATGACGCAGGATGCCCGTGAACTCGCTCAGCTTCCCGAACTCCCCCACCTCGCCACGACCGATGTCCGCAACCACCAGCACCGGGTCAGCCCCATCCCCCTGGTTCGTGGCAACGATCTGACGCCCCTGCCAATCGAACGCCACAACATCCGCGTCCACGCTCACCAGCTCGGGGAACGCCTCACGTACATGATCACGGAACGTCGGCGCGGACTCGGAGTCATGAAACCTGAGCAAACCCTCGTCGAACGAGCGCCCGCAATACCCCGCACTCGCGAACACCGACCCCACATGCGCCGGCACGAACGTCCCGCCCGCACCCGACACCCCCGCATCAACCCGCAGACTCACCTCTTCAACTCCTCTCACGCTGCCCAGCCGGGCAACAACGCGATGTTCGCCGCCCTCTCTCGTCGTAGACGTGTAGATCCGCCCACGAGACCGCTCGGCCCAACCACCAAGCAGCCACATTCGCCCCAACATCACAAGTTCCATGACCCCTCGCCGGCACCGGGAGTGTCTGGCGAACGTCCAGTGCGCTCGCTGCGAGCGTCATCGCGTTGCTGGCGAGCGCCGACGCACTGCGACGGACGTACACCCAGGCGTTCTTCAAGCTCATCCTGATCTAGGAAGACGAACCAGCCGAAAGCGAACTCCAGGACCTCTTCGGACTCGTGTCCGCCGCCCCAAAAGCAGAGGGCAAAGAGCCCCACAGGAGGAGAACGACCCTTAGGACGCGTTGCTAAACGCCGTCATGCTGACCTGGTCAGTTGCATTTCTTATGGGCCGCTGCGGTCTCCGTTCGGGACAGCAACAGCGACCGTTGCTCGCGTTCGAGAGCGCTCACCCCACTCCGGCGAAGGAGGAACTGATCCGCCGCCAGCTCGCCGTAACCCCGGCTCGCTACTACGTGCTTCTGCTGCGCGCTGCATCGTCGCGCGAGGGGCAGGCGTTCGACGCGATCACGGCGCACCTCGTTTCACGAGCGCGCGATTGAGCTGATCCGCGAGCCGCGCCGATTCCGGGTACCTCTGCACACCCTGTTGGAGAAGCGCGAGCTCCCCGTCGAGGTCTCGAAGTTTCCGCAGGATCAACGCCGCTTTGAGATACCAACCCGAGGCGCCGCGATCTCCGCCCCAGATCTTCGCAACCGCGTCCGCCGCCATGGCCGTCTCCAGCGCGAGAGCCAGCGCGACTTTGAGTCGTCCCTCACGCTTCATCTGGTCGATGTGCATGGCCCACTCGAGGTAGAACACGCCTCGGACGTCTCCAGCGCCCAGCACCTCGGGTGGCTGGTGCAGGAAGTTTCGGCCGAAGCGCGCAATCGCGATCCGGCGGTGATACTCGGTACGCGCTTCGGAGCGAACTCCTGGGGCGTACAGCAACGAGCTGGGATCGGCCACGCGCCGCGCCACTTCGATCAGCTCGTCTTCGTCCGCTGTGACGGGCTTCGCCGTGCCGAGGTCGAGCCACGCAAGGTCGAGGACCTCTCGCGTGTCATAGTCGTACGGCCACAGGACGCCTCGGCGCGCGAGCTCCATGCCTGCGTCGGCTTCCTACTGCGCCTCGTGCTCAGCGCGTTGCTTCGCGCGTTCCCGCTCGACACGTCGTTGGAACTGCCGGTCCTGGATGAGCGCGCTCTGCACTGCGCCGCGGATCACGACGTACATGACGACCCAGTTCACGACCACCAGCACGATCGCGAGAAGCACGATGACTACGACGTTCATGATCTCCCCCTCGGAATGTGAGGAAGACCATAGCGGTCACGGCCGGAACGCGACGTCGCACTCCGGGTGATCCGGGTTCGGGACCGCGACCGAGAAGCAGATGTTCGGGAAGCACGACGTGTCGTTCACCCCGTCGCTCGAGTTCGCCGAGGACCCGGCGGGACACCGCACGAGTTCCGGCGCGAGGGGAGCGGGCTCGGAGGCGGGGGCGATCTGACCACCGCACCCGAGATCGCACCTACACGCTTACCGTTCGTGTCCATCCCCCGTTGAGGTTGAGGATGACGCGGTCACACCATCCGTTGAAAGCGATGGATTAGAGAGGGCCTGCCGGGCTTCGCGATCCGCGATCCCAGCATTTCTGGTGCGCCTAACAGAGGTGCTTGCACTTAATTCGGCCCCTGTTGCTGCGCTACTTCGTGCATGGCACACGGGCGAGGTGGCCAAGGCGTTAGCTCGAGCCGTTCGACCCGAGGCGCAGGTTCCGGGGCGAGCACGGAGAGCGAGCGCCGAGGAAACCGCACACTTGGTCACGGCGTACCGTGCTGGTGCGACAGTCGAGGAAGTTGCTCGTCAGTTCGGGATGCACAAGACTACCGTGTCTGCACGTCTCGCAGATGCCGGCGTGGTGCTCAGAACCGAAGTGCTCCCAAGCGAACGGTCACGGATGCTCGAACTATTCAGAGAAGGTCTATCGATGAACCAGGTCGGTAGGCATGTGGGACGAGACCCAAAGACGGTGCGAGCAGCACTCGTGGCCGCCGGCATCACTCCCCGGGCCGAAACGGAATGAACTAGGCAGCATCGCGGAATTCGCCACGCCGTTCCCTGTCTGCCTGTTCGAGCAAGGCGCGGGCGAGTTTCTCGTAGTCGATGTCTGGATTGACGAGCGGCATGATCATGATGCGTCGCTTCTCGGACGGGTCCCAGTTCTTCCGGGCGTAGTCCCGACGGATACCAGCCTCGATGGCCGAGAAGTTGGTCTTGCCGACCTGATCCGCATAGCGCTTGTAGACCGTGAAGATGAGACGATAGTGCTTCCCTACCCGCTGAGCCAGCGAGGGCTCGGAGGCAAGAACCTGCTTCATGTGAGCGAGGAACTCGTCGTCGGTCAGGTCACGGCTCGGAGCATAGAAGCGATGGAGTTCCCATCGCGCCTTCGGCGAGAGGAGGCCAATCGCTACGGGAACATGGTTCCAGCAAGCGACGAGAAGGTCGCGACGGCCGAGATGATTGTGGTCATCAACACGCGCCAAGCCAGCTTGTCACCCCTTTTTCATATTGACTTTGATATCCGACCCGACAACCGAACTGGTCTTGGCGACTCCAAGCGCAATCAGTCGATCGACGATTGCCTGATGCTCGGGCGTGTTAGGTATCCGTGGATGGCGGCCGTTGCGCGCGGTGAGTTGGGCGTAATTTCCACCCAGAGGGCTGAGAATATCGGCTATCTGCGGTTCACTCAAAACAGAGAGGTGAGGTTGCATTGTTGCAATGACGGTCTCTTTGAGAACCCCCTGAGTAGCCAGACGGATAGTTTGATCGATGGTGAGGATCTTGCCAAGAGTCAGTGCCTCGCGAGCGATGGGCCCAAGGTTCCGTCCACCACTGCCAACAGTGAATTCATCGAACCGGTCGATAATGGCAGCTTTAATCTCCCTAGGTGTTAGCGGCGACTGCATAATCTGACCAACCTCCAGCGGCGGAACCAGCGCCGCGTCCATGAACTTCGCGAAATCACTGGACTTACTGATAGCAAAGATGCGTCCCTCTTTGTCGCCAGCTGCGATCGCCGTGAAGGCTGTTGCATCATCCGATATGACATCCGCGTCAATGAGCCACCCGACCAACTCGCCCTTCTCCACGGGTATTGATGCGGCAGCGACATAGTTCTCTAGACGCAGACTGCGGACAAGGTCGGCGCGTAGCTTTGCCGAGGGAAGAACATCAACGCCGGCGAGTAGCGTGAGCGCCACTTCAAGCTTGGCCGCTTCGTCATCGGTCACATCTGTCTTGATCGACTCATGAGCGGTCAGCATTGCTGCGAGCGATGCGGTGAGACCGATGGAATCGATGAACGCGCGCACGTTGCCGAACGTTGGCGCCAGATGGCCCGAGCGTGCCAGCTCAGGCCAAGCTAGAGTCGTCACTCCGATCAAACTTTCGAGAATAAAGCCATCCGCAACCCGCTGGACGATCTGGGCTGGGAACCTCTCATCGATCTCGACTGCATCATTAAGGATCTCTCCGAACACCTCAGCATCGTCGATCGGCGACTCATCTGGCTTAAGAACCCCCAGATAGTCGGGCAGCTCCTGAAGCGCCCTCTCATACACCTCGCGGCTACTTTTCGCAATCGCGTTGAGCGTCAAGCTGTGCGCCGGGTCTCCGACCGCGGTGAGGATATTCTCTCTAGAAAGAACGTAAGCGTCCAACTGGATCAGAGCCTCGATGATGTTGCGACTCAAGCCGTCGAGTTTAGGCAGGATTGCTCCGCTGAGACTAATGATCGTGGCGATGGTCTTCGCCTGCGATTCCGAGATCGACGTATCGGCCAGGCTCGGCATCGCGGCGTACGACGCCACTAGGTAATCTCGAATGCTCTCGTCGAGTCGATAGCTCAGGTCCGAGCTAGCATTTGCAAGCGCCGCGTTGACGAGTTTTAGGCGTCGATCGTCATCCATCGCGCCGTCCACAATGAGAAACTCGAATATCCAAGCTGCCCTCGAGGCAAGCCGCCTAATGAGCTCAACCGAGTTAGCTCCCGACTCAATGTAAGAGTTCAGGAAAGCGATCTCATCGGGTCCATGCCTCAATAATTGCGTAACAACGAACTCAACCAGCTTCGGCCTCTCGGCTATCAGATAGTTCACAAGCGTCACGTTATAAGCGGAACGTTCAGTCAGCACTTCCTCCCCAGCGTCGCGAATGATAGCTTCGACATCTGCCGGCTCAAGTGGGAATGCCATGTCGATGATGTTGGGCTCGATGTTCTTCAACACGAAGTTGGTGGCGTTTAGACTCACACGGTTCGCATGGAATGTAGAGCTGTACAGCGTGAAGTTGCGATCGATATATCCGGCACGGATGAGCTGAATCGCTAGCTCGGACGGCAACAAGAGCTGGGCGACCTGCAGGAAGGTGCGCTCCTCGCCGTCGAAAGTGATGGTGAAGTCGTCGCGCCCGGCCCAGATCAGCCATATCTGCGTGTGCGAGAAACGATCGCTCCTCTGTCGCGATGCCAATAGCACTTTGCAACCGTTGACGCTCACTCGTGGCCCATGCTTCAGACTCAAGCGCATCGCCGACTATCACTGCGGCCTCAGCGCGCCCGATCTGGATCGTAGACGGCGAATAACCAGGCCTCGCGTAAGTCACCTGGAGCGATTGACCGCCTACGAGCTGTTCCCAGAACTGGTCGGTCCCGAGACTGTCCCTCGTCACCGTTGCTCCCGCTATGGCGTACTGGGTGGGAGTCGCTCCAAGGAGCGCAATCATCACATCGATGCGGCTTGTAAGGATCGCTCCCAATGCCCCACCTCTTCCCCGCACACCACGAACTCGCCGAAGCGCCGACCGATGTGCCGCGATCTCACCGTTCAGTCGTTGGATGTTGGTGTTCACCAGTTCCCGCCCAACCCGGTAAAGCTGGTCAAGTTTGCTGGTTCCGAGCTTGACGAGTTCGAAGTCAGCGAGATGGCTGCTCTTGTAGAGCATCATCGCAAACAGCTTCGTCTGCTTGAGATCGATACTCTCCTTCGGATCAATGATCATGCGCTTGAAGACCACGAACTCGTTGCGGACATTCTTGATCAGCCGCATGTCCGCGAGGTGTCGCGCCGCTAGGTCGACGAGCTTCGGAGACACAGTGTGCTCCACGTCCTTCAATGTCTCATCAAAGAGATCCCGCGCGCTCCGGTGGGTCACAAATGGGACGACTGGGACTACTAGGTCGAAGAACTTCGTCCGATTCGAGCGTGCGAGCTCTTCCTGTGCGAGGTCGGCTGGCACGCTCTGAGCCGCCGCGGTTGCGTCCGTCGGCTGGCCAAGGCGTTCAAAAATGCTGTCCTTGATGGCGTACACGAATCGAATGTTCCGACCCCGCAACTGCTCAGCCTTGTTCAAGATTGCATTGAGTGAGCGAAGGGTCTCGAAGATGTGCGCGTCATCAAAACGATCGATGTCCTCGAAAATCAGCAGGTCACACTGGTTGGCCTCAAAGAAGTAAACAATCTCGTCGAGGTACTCATCAAAGTAGGTGGCGGACGCTGGAGAAAGGGATATGGTGGCCGCGCCCGCGGTTAGCTTCTCCACATAGATTCGGTTGTGTAGGGCGGCTCGGAAGAACCAAATGGCGAGTCCTGCAGCGACGAAGACGAGTGGATGTATCCACAGATTCTGATCGAGCGGCATGCCGACCGCTGCTGCAATCGTTTCGCTCCAGCCCAGTAGAAGAAACGCGATAGTGACCGGCAGCGCAAAGAGAAAAGAGCTCGGAAGGGACTTCCACCAACGAAAGCGGCTTACGCGTCGATATCCCGAGCCCGGCATGGACGTCGGATCCTGGCTGTAGAGAAGCTGCTTGACGATCTCCTTCTGAATCCGGTTCGTCTTTGTGGACGCGGCCGGCGACGCCTTCGGATTTGTTGATGCCTCAGCTTCGGTGGCTGGACCCACACTCGATAGAGAGATTGAGAGCGACGTGCGCCGATGCTCACGCGCCAACTCCTCGAGGATGCTGCTCTTGCCGACTCCGTAACTTCCGGTCAACGCAATGTTGCGCACCGGGTCGCTCGCATCAGCGAGAGCAGCCTCGATTAGATCTAGATAGACACCGTGGTGAGCAGGCACAAACTTCGGAGTCAGGGGGACGAGGGCTAACGACTCGGCCTCAGTATCCCGACCGACGCCCCAGCCTTCAACCCAGTTGGTCAGCGACCTCAGCGCCGAGAGAATCTGCTCTTTCATACTGCGCCTGATTATGACAGCAGGCACCGACACGTCAAGCACAAGCAGCACAAGCTGTTGCGCTTCTCACATCAGTACCGGTACAAGCCACTCCCGTCAGAATGAAGTGGAAGATGCCGCACCGGCGCAATGACCCTGGCGAGACTCACACCCTTCAACAGGGGTGACCGATTCGTCCGACCGACCGACCCTTTCGCGAATCGTGTACCGGTTAGACACGAAACAACACCGGTCAAGGTGTTGTTAATGATAATGAAAATCGTTATTGGTGCGCCTAACAGAGGTGCTTGCACTTAATTCGACCCCTGTTGCTGCGCTACTTCGTGCATGGCGGACGGGCGAGGTAGCGAAGACGATGGCCGGAGCCGTTCGACCCGAGGCGCGGGTTCCAGGCCGAGCACGGCGAGCGGACGCTGAGGAAACCGCACGCTTGGTCATGGCGTATCGCGATGGCGCAACGGTCGAGGAAGTTGCTCGTCAGTTCGGGGTGCACGACACCACGGTCTCTGCACGTCTCGCAGATGCTGGTGTGGTGCTCCGAACCGAAGTGCGCCCGAGCGAACGGTCACGGATGCTCGAGCTATTCAGCGAGGGACTGTCGATGAACCAGGTCGGCAAGCAGGTAGGACGAGACCCCAAGACGGTGCGAGCAACGCTCGTGGCCGCCGGCATCACTCCCCCACGTCGCAGCGGCAAGTGAGCCCAGGAATGGAAAGAGCGCGCACCTTCGGCGAGCGCGGCTCCCGGCGAAGCCGGATCACTCCCCACACCCAAGCCGAGTCCGCTATTGGACAGTACGGGCCGCAGGCAGAGTGGGAGCGCGCACTGTCGCCGGGTTGCGGGACACTTGTCATCGGTGGGCGGCACCGGAGGATCTAGCCAGAGGGCACAAGGAGGCAGCGTGGCGTTGCTCTGGACTGTTACAGGGGACATGGTGCATACCTCCACTGACGAGGTCGTGGCCTGATGCGGATTACCGGCGACGTCGAACTGACCGACGAGATCCTCAACGCCCATGAGCGGTGAGGGCGCTGAGCATCGTCGGCGACGTGACCTCCCAGCGGACCGCCTGACGGACGCCGGCGAGAGCGAACATGGCCTCCTGCGCGTCCCGGGCACCATCGCCGGCACGATCATCCTCGCGATCGCCGTCACTCCCCTCATCGGGCTCGTCGCCACCGGCAGTGCAGTTCTTCTCCTGCCCCTCGCTCTGGCAGTGGGCGCCGGTGGATCGTTCGTCATCACCGGGCTCGTGGGCCGGAGCTATCTCATCCAGGAGAGCTAAGTGCGGGGGGCGCACGTCGAGCATCATAGGCACTCATCGCACGGCTTTTGGCAGTCGCGCGCCGGTGAGAGAGCTGCCCGGCCGCTTAGCGTCTTGTCATGATCGTTCGGGTGTCCGAAGCGCAACTGATCCCCGGCGCTGAGGAGGAGTTCCTTGGCCTGTTGCTCGCGCTCGTCGCATCCTTCCCCGCGCGCTATCGAGGTCTTGTCAGGCATGAGGTTCTCGTCGATCACGCGAACCCCCGTCGTGTGCAATACGTCTCCACCTGGGTGGATGAAGAAGCTCTTATCGAGTACGCCGGCAGGAACTGGCGATCAGAAGCCGTCACGTTTCCCAACGAGGAGAAGTTCCTGACCACGCCGCTGTCTCTTCGCCATTACACGACCGCCGCCATCAAAGCCTGATCACGCGTTCGTCGAGGTGGTGACGGGACGCATCATCGGGTTTGTGGCGCCATGTGCACGACCTCGATCACCACCAATACGCCGGATAAGCCGATCACATCACTTCCAATCGCGCTGACGACCTCCCACCCGAGGGAAGAGCTGGCTAGGGCTCACCTCATCACGCCGTCACTGGCCGCCGCTGCGCCTTGGATACAAGCTCGGACTCTGGCGCCAGCTCGAACGACCCCATGCCGGATCGCACGGCGAAACGGAATCCTGGCAGCAGAAGATCGCGCTCCTCTCCGCCGCCTCCGCGACCGAGAACCCCACACACGGCTTCACTCCCAGCGACCTTCTCGCTCTCGTGCTGGCGGTGTGCCAAACGTGGCACCTCGCACCTGACGCCGTATCGACCGACAAGACATCACCAGAACGACGCCAAGTCATCGTCGACGCGGTGGCGCGACTCCTTTGCTAGCCCACGGCATCGTCGAACTGAGGTCGCCTGGCCTCACGGATGGTGCAAAACCGATCGGTTTCGCGACGCCCCGCGGCACCCCCTTCGGGCGAGAGTTGTGAATCTCCACCTCGAGTGGCGGTGTTTCAGTCAGCTTGTGACGGCCTCCGGCGTCGCGTGGGCCGGGTCAGGTTCTAGCGGCCCAGATGGTTCGCAGAGCGCCGTGCACGTCATCGGCTGGCAGGTTTTCGGATTGTGCGAGCTCCCTCCCGTGACGAGCGCAGTGCGTCCGTCCAGACCGAAGAGTTCCTGCAGTGACATCCGGTCAGGCTACCGCGCCCCCGTTGCCGCACGGACAAACCCGATTAGGAGACACGTCCTAGCCGCCGTTCGTCGGCGTGGTGAAGGCTTCGAGATACAGCTGTCGTAGGTCGTCCGTCGCGAGCCCACTGTCGCAATCGGAGACATAATCGTCGGCCGATGCGACGAGGTACGTCTTACCGACGGCAAATAGGCCGCCGCCCTCCGCCGTGCTGGGATCACCTGGTTGCGGGACGGTCAGTGTCTTCGAGGGGGATCCGGCGAAGATTTGTGTCACCTGCAGGGTCACGTTGTCGCCTTTGATGGCGGTCGCTGTCGCTTCGTATGCGGTGTCAAACTCGCGGAGGCTGTCGACGCTCACGGGCGCGCAAGTCGCGGAGGTTTCGTCCGGGCCGGGTGCCTGAATGGCGGGGGTGGCGACGAGGCCGGCGATGACGAGACCCGCGGCTGCCGTTGCAACTGCCCCGATCGAGACGCCGGCGAAAAGTCGACGACCACGCCGAGGGGCGGGTGCGCTTTGGCCGTCGAGGCTATCGCGCTCAGCGGCGGCAACGATGCGCCGGATACGTCCGTCGTCGAGGGGCTTCTGCCCATTACTGGGGTCTGCTTTGCGCAGCAACGCTCTGAGGTCGTCGTCGTTCATCGCTTTCCTCCTTTCCTGTCGTCGAGTCGGCGGGGCGCGTCCATTTCCTGCCGAAGCTTCTTCTTAGCTCGGTGGAGCCGGATTGTGGCGGCGTTGACCGAGGTCTCAAGCACGGTTGCGATCTCCGTCGGTCCAAGTTCTTCCCAGGCCCATAGGCGAAGGACCTCGGCGTCCGTCGGTGAGAGGCGCGCCAAGGCGCTGCGGAGACAGTCTGCGCGAGGATCCTCCTCGAGGCCCGCATCGACAGTGTCTTTCGGCGGATCGACCGTCGTAATCTTTTCCACAACTCGCCCCTGGCGTCGCATCGACCGTTCGGCGGTGCGGAGACAGTTCCGCGCGGTGACGTAAAGCCATGGCAGCGGCTCGTCATGAGGAACATCGTCGAAGCGTCGCCACAGCACGAGCATCGTCTCCGAGAACACGTCCTCGGCCGTGTGGGGGTCGGTACGCCGTCGCAGAAACCGCAGGACCGCGTCGCCATGCAGGCGGACGAGCGTCTCGTAGAGATGAGAGCGGGATTGCACACGTTCATCATGTCCGGTCGAGGCCAATCCTTTCGCAAGGGGGTCATGGAATTCGTGATCGGCGCCGTCGCCGAGCGGCTCCGCGACGAGCCATGCACAGTTCTGAGCCTGTCCGGGTCGCCCCTGGCCCCGCATCGCGATGACAAGACGGCTGACCTGACCGGGGTCGACCGACTCCTCGAGATTCTGAGCGGCGTCATCGAACCGGCCTACGGATTCCGATCCCTCGCCAACTTCAAAAAGAAGTTCCAGCCTGAGTTCACCCCGCTATGGATCATCTATCCCGAGTCCGTCCACCTTCCCGCCATCGCCCTCGCGCTCCTGCGGTGTTACATCCCCGGGCTCACTATTGCGGGGGCCGCCCGCCTTGCCAGACAGATCCGCAGACCCGCGCGCCCACAAGGCCTCGGCAGGCCCGATCGAGTTCAGCAAATCCCCAGAAAACTTTCTCCGCAGATGTGAAAGAGAGACGGGGCTGACGGTCATTCCCTCAGTACAAGCCGCAATCACCACTCGTTCACCGGAACGGGGGCCGCGAAATCAACTGAAAGGTGCAGCTCATGCGCATTCGAACCCTCACCGCCGTGACCGCGTCGATCCTCGCCGTGGGCCTGATGACCACCGGCGCCGCCGCCTACGCCGCAACCCAGGCGACCCCCAACCCGGATCAGAGAACCTTCATCGACGGTGTCCCCACCCCTGACGACACATTCATCGACGGTGTCCCCTCGCCCAACCACGACGAGGATGTCACCCCCGACAACGAAGAGGGCAGCTTCATCAACGGTCAGCCCGCCCCGCTCTTCATCACCCCCGCCAACCTCGCCAAAGGCCCCGTGACGCTGGCACCGGGCCAGTCGCTCATCATCGTCACGGACACCGAAACCGGCGGCACCTTCACCGGTACCGGCGGCACCGACGACAACACCATCGTCACCTTCGAGGCAGCCACCACCGGCGCCACCGACGACGATGCGTCCTTCAACGCGGCATTCTCGGCCGAGAAGGCCGGCACGACCAAGGGCTGGATCGCCGGACGCGACGGACACCGCACCAGCTTCGACATCACCGTCGCCACCTCCTGACCGCGGCACTCCCCGGGCCGGCGGAATCTCCTCCGGCCCCTCCCCCATCCACAAAGCACGGAGCCCGCCTGCCACCTAAGGTGTGGGCACTGTCTGACTAACAATGAAGATGTTCTTGACGGCTTCGGTCGGGGCTGACCTGCTGTTTAACTGACACGGCGTGTGCTGTTGTCCTGACACCGACGAGTCACTCCGGCCGGAGTTCGCCGTCACTGTCCCGGGGCCTGTCGGGGCCGGGTGGAACGTGACTTCATAGGACCTTGTTCGCGCACGATGCCTCGTCATTGTTGTGTCCGTTCTGCACCACTCCGGGGACTCCGCTATCGAAGAGGAACCCCAGTGGAAGAACATCAGCAACTGACCAGCACGATCATCGTCGGTGGGATCTACGCTCACTCGAACACCCATCATGTTGCGGCCCTCGACTCGTCGGGTCGGCGCCTCGGCAGCCAGGCATTCGCCGCCTCGACCCGCGGCTACCAGGACGCGCTGGATTGGCTCGGACGCTTCGGTGTGATCGACAAGATCGGGATCGAGTCGACGGGATCGTATGCGGCCGGCATCACCCGGTTCCTTCTCGCTCGCGGCGTTGAAGTCGTCGAGGTCAACCAGCCCCACCCTCACATGCGTGCACGTCGCGGCAAGGACGACGCGATCGATGCCGAAGCGGCGGCGATGAATGCCCTCTCCGGCCAGGCCGCGGTTGTGCCGAAGACCACCACCGGTGTTGTCGAATCCATCCGGATCCTGCGGGTCAGCCGGGCGTGGCCACTACCTATCCATCGGTTTGAACGTCGTCGAAGTGGCCGACATTGTCTACCTCTGTTCCAATAAATCAACTACCTCTGTTACGGCGGCGCAGATCCGCGAGATTTCGGGCTCCATCGGGGATTCTGAGCGCGAATTGCGACCTCGCGTGAAGCGCGGCTGGAACCGTCTGGCGGACGAGCAGCGTGGCGAGGTGGCGCGCCGTTATGAGGTAGGAGACACCACGACGGAACTGGCGAAGGCCTACGGAGTCGCGAAGTCGACGATCATTGGCATCCTCCGCGAGAGGAGTATCGTCGTTCGTCGCCAGCCGATGACACCCGATCAGGTGCGCGACGCAGTAGCGCTTTACGGGTCCGGCCTTTCGCTCTCTCAAGTCGCTCTGCAGCTCAACGTGAACCAAGAGACGATGCGGGTCGCGATCATTCGAGCCGGCGTTCAGATCCGGCCAGCGACGGGAGCCTGACTCCCCGCGAGACTACTTGCCCTTCGTGGCGTTGATCTTCGCGATTGAAGTGCCCTGGGTTTGTTGGAGGCTCCTGACCTTGGAAACGAGGATGGAGTTATGCCGAAGGAACAGGCGATCGGGAAGCCGACGACGCGTCGCTACTCGCCCGAGGAGAAGGCTGCCGCGGTGCGGATGGTCAGGACTTTGCGGTCCGAGTTAGGTACCGAGCATGGGACGGTGCAGCGGGTTGCGTCGCAGCTGGGTTACGGGGTCGAGTCGGTGCGGACTTGGGTGAAGCAGGCCGATATCGATGACGGTGTTGTGCCCGGGGTGAGCAGCAGTGAGGCGGCTCGGGTGCGGGAGTTGGAGCAAGAAGTCCGGGAGTTGCGTCGCGCCAACGAGATCCTCAAGCGTGCGGCGAGTTTCTTCGGGGCGGAGCTCGACCGCCAACACCGGAAGTAGTCGCGTTCGTCGACGCGAACAAGGACGACATCGTCGAGGGGCGCCCGCTCGGAGTCGAGCCCATCTGCGCACTGCTGCAGGTGGCTCCGAGCACGTACTACGCCGCCCGTGATCGGGCGCCGTCGGCGCGAGCGGTGAACGACGCGGTCGTGATGCCGGAGCTGGTGCGGCTGTGGACGGAGAACTACTGCGTCTACGGGGTCCGCAAGCTCTGGAAGGCGGCCCGCCGCGACGGGATCGACATCGGTCGAGACCAGACGGGTCGGTTGATGCGCGCTGCGGGGATCGAGGGCGCGAGACGGTCGAAGCGGGTCAAGACAACATGCCCTGATCCTGCCGCTGCGCGTCACCCGGATCTGGTGAAGCGGGAGTTCACCGCGACTGCCCCGAACCGGCTCTGGGTGACGGACCTCACGTTCGTACCGACCTGGGCCGGTGTCGCCTACGTCTGCTTCATCATCGACGCGTTCAGCCGGATGATCGTGGGATGGCGGGTCGCGTCGCACATGCGCACCGACATGGTCCTCGACGCGATCGAGATGGCCCGGTGGTCCCGCGGCGCCCGCCACCACGACCTGCGCTGTCATTCCGATGCGGGCAGTCAATTCACGTCGATCCGCTACGGCGAACGCCTCGCGGACATCGGGGCCACCCCGTCGATCGGGACCGTCGGCGACAGCTATGACAACGCCCTGGCAGAGACCGTGAACGGCTACTACAAGACTGAACTCGTCCGCGGACCCGCCCGATCCGGGCCCTGGAAGACGGTCGAGGACCTCGAGCTCGCGACCCTCGGGTGGGTGCACTGGCACAACACTCAACGCCTCCACGGCTACCTCGGCGACATCCCGCCCGTCGAGTTCGAGCAGGCGTTCTATGCTGACCAAGCCCGCCGCGATCAGCTGGTGGGAATCAAATAGCGCGAGTCTCCATCAGACCCAGGGCGCTTCATTCACCACCCCACGTGCAGAAGGCGAAGAGTCCACAGGAAGCAAAAAGGCCGAGAACACGGGGTTCTCGGCCTCAAAGGGTTCTAAAGACGAACATTTGGTGCCCCTGGAGGGACTCGAACCCCCAACCGTTTCCTTAGGACGGAACTGCTCTTCCATTGAGCTACAGAGGCTGGCTCGACGAGTCTAGCCGGGCTGGAGCATCCCGCGCGGCGCGAGGGCGAGGCGGACGAACGGCAGCTCCGAACGCGCGATCGCGACGGTCACCACGACATCCTCGCTCAGCTGCACGCCGACCCCGTACACGAACGGGTCCGTGTCGATCTCCGCTGCCGGCCGCGCGACCCCGTCGACCTCGAGCGTCGCGCGCCGGTTCACCGACGACTGCCGCGCCCGCCATGGCCCGTCGAACGTGGGTCCGGGGGCGAGCCCGAGCTCCGTGCGGAAGTGATTCACCAGGATGTGGTTCACATGCTGCACGAGCCGTGCCGCCAGGGTGGTCTCGGCGTACGACTCCGAGCTCCACGACGTCCGTACCGCCTCGGGAAGCCGGCGGTACCGCAGGCGCTTCACGGAGTCGAGAATCCACGAGGGTCTGGGCCACGGCGGATCGATCTCGAGCGAGGCGCGCGTCACCTCGTCGAGCTCGGCGAGGTTGCCCGGATCGTCGTGGTCGTCGGGATTGCGCCAGAGCGTGTAGCTCACGCCGACCTCGGCCTGCTGGCGCCGATGCCCGTCGGTTCCCTCCATGAGAGACAGATCGCCGACATCCTCCAGCGTGGGCTGAGGCACCAGTCCCATCACGGTGAAGGGCATGTCCCGAACACGTTGTGCCAGCTCGACACGCGGATCCGGCGCATCGGGAGGTGTGATCCCGGCGAACTGCATCTCCCCAGCGTGACGCACGACCCGGTCGACGGCAAGCGTCAGTCCGTGCCGCTGCGGGCAGCCGGATCACGAAGCACCCGCTGCGCCCAGGCGGCCGCGATCGCGCACAGAAGGACGACCACGCCCGCGACCCCCACCCATCCGACCCCGGCGAAGACCAACCCCAACGCCCAGCCCAGCGCACTCGAACCGGCGTAGTAGGCGAGGTAGTACAGCGACGAGGCCTGCGCGGCACTGCCGGCGGGGGCGGATGCGGGCGTCCACCCGGACGCAACCGCGTGGGCGGCGAAGAATCCGGCGGTGAAGATCACGAGCCCGGCGACGACCGCCCCGACAGAGGGCACGAGCAGGAGCAGCGCTCCCCCGGCCATGACTCCCGCGGAGCCCAGGAGCACGGGCAGACGTCCGAAGCGCCCGGCGAGCGCGCCGGCTCGCGGCGATGAGACGGTGCCCGCCAGGTACGCGAGGAACAGCAGGCTCACGGTCCACTGCGGCACGAGGTACGGCGGCGCCGCCAGCAGGAACCCGACGTAGTTGTACACCGCGACGAAGGCGCCCATCAGCAGGAATGCCTGCGCGTAGAGGGCGAGCTGGACCCGCGAGCGCAGGTTCGTCGCGAGTCGCCGCAGCACGGTTCCCACACGAACGGGGGATGCGGCGAACCCCCTCGCGCGCGGAGCCAGCCACAGGAACAGCACGGCGCTGGCCGCGCACACCGCCGCGACGATGAACACACCCAGCCGCCAGTGCCCCGCCTCCCCGAAGGGCCCCGATATCAGGCGCCCGGCGAGACCGCCCACCGTGGTGCCGGCGATGTAGCTCCCGGCGGCACGGGCGGCGTGACCGGCATGGACCTCCTCGCTCAGATACGCCAGCGCTACGGCGGGAACGGCTCCGAGTGCGGCTCCTTCGACGAGCCGCGCGATCAGGAACAGCTCCATCGTCGGGGCGAGCGGCGCGAGCAGACCGATAGCGGTCGCCGCGACCACGCCGATGGCCATGGTGGGCCTGCGCCCGCGACGGTCGGCGACCATCGACCAAGGGATCACCGCGAGCGCGAGACCGAGAGTCGCCGCCGACACGGCGAGCGCAGCCGTCGCCGGCGAGACACCCAGGTCGGCGGCGAGGAAGGGCAGAACCGCCTGCGGCGAGTACAGCTGAGCGAACGTCGCCACTCCGGCGAAGAACAGTCCGGCGATCAACCGGCGATAAGCAGGCTCCCCCGGCCGATGCCCAGCGAACTCCGTCACCCTGCCACGTTATCCGCGGACCGTCCGCATCCCGGATGCCGACACCCGGCGCGCCGCGCACCACGCCCGCTCCCGCGGAGATCACCACCGACACGCCGCACCACGAAACCCACACACCGCGCGCCGCGCACCACGCCCGCTCCCGCGGAGATCACCACCGACACGCCGCACCACGAAACCCACACACCGCGCGCCGCGCACCACGCCCGCTCCCGCGGAAATCACCACCGACACGCCGCACCACGAAACCGACACCCGGCGTGCCGCGCACGATCCCCGCCGTTCGGTCGGCCCTCACGCACGAAGGCCCTCACGCACGAAGGCCCTCACGCACGAACGCGCGATCGGGCTCAGCCGAGAACCCCGGGCAGCCGGGTCACCGCACGCGCAGCCCCGCCTCGGCACGCCGCACCGCCGCCTCGCCGCCCTCGAGGAGCACGGCACGTTCCGAGGGGGTGCGCAGGAAGTACCGGACGATCGCGGCGACCTGATTCGGATCCGACCCGAGCAGCATCGCCTGAGCCATCACCGGCGCGCCGCCCTTGGGCACGAGACAGAGCTTGGCGGCGGGCGCGGCGACGACCTTCGCCTCGACGAGCTCCTCCCATGTCCACGCGACCACGCCCGCACCTCGGATGCCGCGCAGACCCTCGGGCGTCAGCTCCAACCCCGCGGGCACCCGCATCCGCCAGGCCTGTACGACCAGGATCGCCACGCCGAGGATGCCGAGCACATAGGGCGCACGGGAGAAGACCGCGGTCATCGCCATCGTCGGAAGCCCCGCCGTGTCGATCGCCAGCTGCGCGATCGCCGGAAGCAGCAGACTGAACGCCATCACGACGACCGGCAGGGTGGCCGCGAGGGGCGGCCCGAATCGCAGGCTGGCCCCTCCCGGACGCACGCGCACGCTCCCCTGCCCGACGGCTCCGAACATCACGAGCACCCCGACGCCGACGGTGAGACACACGAGCGCGAGCGAGCCCATCAGCAGCCGGAACCCGATTCGGCCGTCCACGAGCGCCAGGAGCGCGGGGAGGAGCGCGAACGCGACGATGGCCCACGCGAGCCCGCGGGGGGCGCGCCCCTTCGGGAACACCGGCACGACCTCGACACCCGTCTCCCGCACCTGCGGCGACATCCTCTGCCACGACATGTCGTCAGCCCGCCGGTGACGGGACGGGGCCCGGCGTCGGTCGGGGGACGGGCGCATACCCCTCGAGACGCGGCGGTGAGCCGACGAAGAAGTCGTCGATGCTCTCACGCACGTCGAGCGGGACGGCGGCCTCCCACAGCCAGCGCGCACCGGCGGCAACGGCCAACCCGCCGACGACGGTCCCGCCGACGACCCAGCCGATGGGGTTGCTGCCCACGGCCACGGCGATGCCGCCGCCCGCCGCGGCGCCGGCTGCGCCGCCGGCAGCACCGCCCAGGATGTCGGCGACGCCCGAGGTCAACGATCCGCCCTGGGCGACGTCCGAGGCGAGCGTCACGACCTCCAGGACCGTGCCAGCGACGGGGATGACCTTCGAGTACTTCGAGACGTGGCCGATCTGCTCGGCGAGCTCTTGGACGCCCTGTCGCATCGCATGGGGATCGGCGGCCTCCGCAGCGGCCCGCAGCGCCGGGTTGCCCGAGCGCAGCTGGTTCCGGAACGTGTCGGCCGACTCCTGCAGCGCGTCGTGCGCCTCGCGCCACTGGCCGAGCTTCTCGTCCAGGAACGCCTCGTACCCGTCGAGCACTCCGCTCGCGACCTTGTCGTTGCCGAGCTCGAGGAGCGAGCCCACCGTGCCCGAGAGCTGCTGGAGGTCCTTCACGCGCGCGACGAGCGGGACGATGTGCTCCCCCACCCAGGAATCGAGCTCGCCCATGATCCGGCCGAGCTGCTCGCCGAGGTCGTTGTAGCTCGCCAGGAGATCGAGATAGCGCTGATACTCGCGCTGGTCGGCCGCCGGAGCCGTGTCCGCCGGGCAGTAGTCGAGGCTCGTCGTCGGCGGGAAGACGGTGACGCCGACAGCGGTCAACCCGACCGCCTTCGCCTGCGACAGCAGCGTCGCGTAGTCCTCCTGCGCACGCTCGAGGCGGTTCGCATACGCACGGAACACATCGACGGCGTCCGACAGGAAGCCGTGCACGCCGAGCGCTCTGCTCCTCACGGTCCCGACAGCACCGCGCCAGGCGGTCGCCGCTTCGCCGGTCCAGTAGTAGTTCGAGTCTCCCCAGAACGCCGCGAAGTCGACATCCGTGTCGGCGAACCCGGCCGCGCACCCGATCGAGCCAGTCGGCCACGGCCCGCACACTGGCGGGCGAGCCCGGCATCCGCACCTCGATGGACATCAGTGATCGAGCTCCTGCTCGAGCTGCGTGAGCTCCGCCGTCATCTCACTCTCGGTGGCCTCGTTGTCTCGCATGACATCGTCCGTGATCGCACCGATCAGCTGCACCGCCCCGGCGTACTCGTTCGCCGCCTCCGAGCCCCCCGCCGCGATGAAGCCGAGGAGTGCGGAGGCGGCCCCGCCGTCCGCGGCCGGCGGCATGCCGCCCATCGCGGTCTCGATCTCGCGCGCGAGCGCCGAGACGTCACCCATACGACGGCGGATGTTGTCGCGGTCGACGTAGATCGGATCGCTCATGCCAGCCGCCCGTTCTCGACCATGGCGGGCGGCACGTCGATGTCGAACGCCACGACGTCGAACGGCTGCTCCTCCTTGATTCGACCGAGCTCGGAGGTCATCAGGAGCATCCACGGCTGGTTCATGCCGCAGTTCGCGGCGAGCCGGTCCAGCGCGGTGTAGGCGAGCAGCCCCTGACGGCCGTCGGCCATCCTGCGGACCACCGCCATCTGGCCCTCGGAGAGTGGATTGTCGACGAGGGGAAGGTAGAGCACGGGCGGCACGATGACACCACGCTCATCAACGGTGGTCTGCCGCGGTGCACCCAACTGCATATCGCCCTCACTCGTCGAGACATCGGGACGCTCAGCCTAGCCGGGCCGCGCCGAGAACCCGCCGTCTTGTCCACAGCCCCTCACCCGAACAGCCGTCGCCACACGTTCGTGTCGGCGAGGTCGAGCAGCTCGTCGCCGCGGCCGGACATGACCGTCCGCAACGCCCACAGCCCGAAGCCCTTGGCCTGCTCGACGGAGATCGATGGTGGGATCGACAACTCCTCCCGTGCCACGACGACGTCGACGAGCACGGCCCCGGGATCGGCGAGTGCCCGACGAAGAGCCGGCTCGAGGTCTGCTCCCTTCTCGACACGGATGCCGGTGATTCCGACAGCCGTCGCGATGTCGGCGAAGCTCGGGTTGTCGAGCCCGGTGCCGAAGTTCACGATCCCCGCCGCTTTCATCTCGACCTCCACGAACCCCAGCGCCGAGTTGTTGAACACGACGATCTTCACGGGCAGGTCGTTCTGCCGGATCGAGAGCAGGTCGCCGAGCAGCATCGACAGGCCCCCATCGCCGGCGAGCGCGATGACCTGGCGCTCACGGTCGACGGCCTGCGCGCCGAGCGCCTGGGGCATGGCGTTCGCCATCGACCCGTGCGTGAACGAGCCGAGCAGCCGGCGCCCGGCGGTCATGCGCAGATAGCGTGCCGCCCACACGACCGGCGTGCCGACATCCACCGTGAAGACGGCGTCCTGATCCGCCAGCTCGTCCACGAGCCGGGCCACGTACTGCGGGTGGATCGGTGTGCGGCCGTCGTCATCGGCGAGCCCGTCGAGCTCCGACCGCGTCTTCTCATAGTGCTTCAGCGCATCCCGCAGGTGGCCGGGGTCGCGACCCTCCGGCAGGAGCGGGAGCAAGGCGGATGCGGTGGCCCCGACATCCCCCACGAGTCCGAGGTCGATCGGGGTACGCCGTCCCAGCTGCTCGCCGCGGACGTCGACCTGCACGATCGTCGCCTTCTCCGGGTAGAACTGGCGGTACGGGAAGTCGGTGCCGAGCATCAGCAGTGCGTCGCACCGCTCCATGGCCCGGTACCCCGATGCGAAGCCGAGCAGCCCCGTCATCCCCACGTCGTAGGGGTTGTCGTACTCGATGTGCTCCTTGCCGCGGAAGGCATGGACGATCGGGGCCTGCAGCCGCTCGGCGAGCGCCATGACCTCGGCGTGCGCGCCGGCGACGCCGGCGCCCGCGAGGATCGTGACCTTCTTCGCCTCCCCCAGCACGCGCGCGGCCTCGCGCAGCTCGGCCTCACCGGGGACGATAACCGGCGAGGCCGCACGGATGGGCGCCGAGGCGCGCCGGGAGGGCGCCTTCTGGAAGAACACGTCGCCCGGAACCACGACGACGGCCACCCCGCGCTTCTCGACCGCCGTGCGCATCGCGGTCTCCAGCACCCAGGGCAGCTGGCTCGGGTCGCCCACCAGCTCCGCGTAGACGCTGCACTCGCGGAACAGCTCCTGCGGATGCGTCTCCTGGAAGTATCCGCTGCCGATCTCGGCGGAGGGGATGTGGGAGGCGATCGCCAGCACCGGCACCCGGGAGCGCTGCGCGTCGAAGAGCCCGTTGATGAAGTGGAGGTTGCCCGGCCCGCAGCTTCCCGCGACGACGGCCAACTCGCCCGTGATCTCGGACTCGGCCCCCGCCGCGAACGCCGCCGCCTCCTCGTGCCGCATGTGGAGCCAGCGAAGGCGACCGTCCCGGCGAAGCGCATCGGTGAACGCGTTGAGCGAGTCGCCCGGCAGTCCCCAGACGCGGGTGACCCCGGCGCGGACGAGGGTGTCGACGAACAGTTCCGCGATGTTCTGTGCCATGTCTGCAGGCTACGGCGCACCGTCCGTCGCAGCCAGGGGTTGCGGGGCCGGCGGACGCGTGGTGACTACGTCGCCTGGGCGCAGCTCGCGGACTCGGCGGCCGCGACGACGCCGTGGGCACTGCCGACGAGGAGGTCCACGATGCTCTCCGCCGCCGTCTCGGTCCCGAGGGCCAGCTCGATCAGGATCTCCTCGGCGAACGAGACCCATGACCGCAGCACGACCCGCAGCAGGCGGGTGTCGGGGGACCCCATCTCGACGAACACCGAGACGATGCGCTGGGCATGCACGTCACGGGCGTCGTCGACGACCGTGCGCACCACGGGGTCTCCGCTGGCCACCCCGCGCACGAGCGAGAAGAAGGTGCCCCGGTACTCGCGCACGAATCCCACGACGCGGCCGAGCGTGTCGCGGAGGCGGCCGGATGGCGGGAGCTCCTCGCGGGGTACGGCGAACGCGAGCATGCTCTCGGCGGCCGTCGTCACGACCGCACGGTGCAGCCCTTGACGGGAGCCGAAATAGTGGAAGACGAGCCCGCGCGAGACGCCGGCCCGCTCCGAGAGCGCCTCTATCGTCAGGTCGTCCAGCGACTGATCCCCGAGAAAAGCGACACCGATCGCCAGAAGCTGCGACCGCCGCTCCTCCGGAGTCAGACGTCGCCGTCGTGCACTGGCCATCCCTCACCATAACTGAAGGCTGCGGGGGCAGGAGAGGAAGACGCGGATGAGATTTCTCTCATCCGGAGCCCGATCATATTGACTCTCTGTCAATGAGGTCTACGCTCAACCGACGACGGCATCGGGGCCGTCCCACACCCTCGGAGGACCGATGAAGATCCGCTCCCTCACCCGCTCCCGCGCCGGCCGCATCGCGCTCGCCGCCGTGCCTGTCGCCGCCGCATCCTCCCTCCTCATGGGCGGCGTGGCCCAGGGCGCCGTGCCGGTCTCCTTCGCCGTGTCCGGCAGCCAGTTCCAGATCAGCGCCTCGCAGCTCGAGGGAACCGGGTTCTCGCAGTACGCCGGCGTCACGAAGGACACCGCCGGCGGCGAGCACGCCGTCGCGATCGCGAACATCGCCTCGGCGACGCTCTCCGACCTCTGCCAGTCGGTCGTGACCGAGACACCGCTCGGAACCGTCGGCATCCTCATCACCGCGGGCGGCGGCGGCAGCCCGGCATCCGCGTCCGATCTGCAGATCGGCATGACCGGGCTCCGCGGCGACTCGTCGTTCCAGAACATCCGGATCGGTGTCGACGCCTCCACTGTCAACACCGGCCCCAAGGGCACGGCGGGTGACTTCGCACAGGATGCCGACACCGTCTCGATCGCGAACCTGCAGCAGACCGCCTGGAGCACGCAGGCATCCGTCTTCACGCTCACCGGCATGTCGCTGCAGCTGACGGACGGCAAGACATGCTTCTGACGGACACCGTGACCAGGCCCATCCGGCGTCGCCAGAACCGCCCGTCGACCTGGCGACGGTTCCGTGAGTGGGCACGACGGCGACCCCTCGTCGGCGGCGTCCTCGTCGCCCTCGGCGGCGCCGAGATGTTCGGGTCGAGCCAGCTCGACATCGGCAACCTCCACATCCAGCTCGGCATCGAGGGGTTGCAGGCCACCGTCATCCCGATCGCGCTGGTGCTGCTCGGCGTGCTCGCGATCGCGATGCCGGCGCACCGGATCTTCTACGGGGTGATCGCGCTGGTCGTCGCGGTCTACTCCCTCGTGGGCGTCAACCTCGGCGGCTTCTTCATCGGGATGCTGCTGGCCAGCGTCGGCGGGATCATCGTCGTCTCCTGGATGCCACGGCCTCCCGCAGCCGAGCCCGCCACGGAGGAGCCGAAGCCGTGAGGCGACCGCTCCGGGCAGGAGCGACGCTGACAGCGGCACTGCTCGTCGCCGGGGCGCTCTCGGGCGCTGCGGCGGCGCCGCGCCCGGCCGCGTTCTGCATCCCGATCCCGATGATCTGGTCGTGTCCGTCCGATCCTTCGTCGCCCTCGCCCGTGCCGACACCGTCGCCCTCGCCGAGCGGAAGCTCCCTGCTTCCCGGCATCCCCGACATCGGCGCCCCCACGCCGGGCAGCACGTCGCCCGCGCCGGGTGAGGCGCCGGCCACGCCGGCCCCATCGACGCCGGCACCCGTCGAGGCCGTCCCGGACGAGGACGCCCCGGTGTTCACACAGCCGCCGGCGCAGCTCGGCTCGCAGTCGCTGTCGTTCACGGGACTGAAGGGCATCAGCATCGTCACCGTGCCGCTGGCCGACGGCTCGCGCGTGGCCGCGGTCAAGATCGCCGCGGACAGCATCACGATCGACGGCTTCGCGCTCACGGTGCGTCACGACGACAGCAGTCCTTCGCTGGTGACCACCGCGGACCGGATGACCCTGTCCGGCAACGTTCGGGTATACCTGAACTCGCTGACCGCGACCACGCAGAGCGGCCGCTCGGTCACCCTGGGCGCCGACACCCCGCCACCGGCCGACGGCGTGGAGCCCACTCTCCTGCGCGTGACGTTCGGTCTCGTCGGGGCCACCGCCGACTCCATCGTCTACTCGAACACCGACCAGCAGCTCCACGGGTGACGGCGGACCGCGAGCAGGCACGGTGAGCGTCCCGCGATGCGGCGAAGGGCACGTGGGAGTTCGCTGGGTATCGGCACCGGGGGTTGCGTCACGCGTGGATTCTCGGAATCGTGGCCCACTCCGCACCATCGATGGAAGGAGAGCACCATGCTCACACTGACGGAGAACGCGGCCACGGCCGTCACCTCGATCACGGCCCAGATCCCGGCGGACGGCGGCGGGCTGCGCATCCGCGACACCGGCGCCCAGACCGGCTTCGAGCTCTCGCTCGTCGAACGTCCCGAGCCCAGCGACACGGTCGTGGAGACCGACGGCGCGCGCGTGTTCGTCGCGGAGGACGCGACGGTCGCGCTGGACGACCGGGTGCTCGATGCCGAGATCGGTGCCGACGGAGCCGTGCGCTTCGCACTCGGCGTCGCCGGCTGAGACATCCCGTGCGGCGGGGCCCGGGGCGATTCGCCTCGGGCCCCGCCGTCGTTCGGCGGCGACCGCATGCCGTATCGCGCGTGCGGCATGCGCCCGTCAGCGGAAGTCGCGGGAACGATGCTGCACTCCGACGCGAAGATCCTCGAACCCATCGGCGACGACGTTGACGACCCCTTCGCTGGAACGCTCCAGCATGCCCCGCACGATGAGGGCCGGAGCATCGCGGACGAGACGGCGATGCCGGTTCCACACCCCGACCGAGCAGACCACGTTGACCAGACCGTGCTCGTCCTCCAGGTTGAGGAACGTGATCCCGGATGCCGTGGCCGGACGCTGGCGGTGCGTCACCAGCCCCGCGACCTCGATGCGGCGACCGGCCTCGTGCCCCCGCAGCTCCCGGGAGGTGAGCACGCCCCGGGCATCGAGCGCCGAACGGTAGTGGGTCAGCGGGTGATCCTCGGTCGCGATCCCCGTGGCCCACAGATCGGCCGCGAGGACCTCGTAGCTGGAAGGGTCGCCGAACAACGGCGGCTGCACGAAGGTCACCGAGTCGGGAAGATACTGCGCGCGGTCCTCCGCCGCCGAGCCCGCGAGCCAGATCGCCTCGCGGCGCGAGAGGCCGAAGCACTCGAAGGCCCCGGCTGTGGCGAGGGACTCCAGCTGCGCCACGCTCAGATCGGCACGCCGCACCAGATCGCGCATGTCGCGGTACTCCCCGCCCCGCTCACGCTCGGCGACGATGCGCCGGGCCACATCGTCCCCGATCCCCGTGATCTGCGCGAGACCCAGCCGGACGGCGTACGGCAGATCGCGGCGATGGGCCGCGGAGTCGTCAGGAGCCTCGGGGTCGAAAGGACCGGGCGGGGGCTGCTGCGGGGCGCAGCAGGAGTCGAGCCCGGAGGAGGGCGCATCCGCTCCGCCCACCGCCGTTCCCGGATCAGGACATCTCGCGAGATCAGAAGATTCTCGGGCCAGATCGTCCTGCCTCTGCGAGATGTCCTGATGAGGAGCAATGAGCTCGAGCCCGGCCTGTACTCCGCTGCACTGCAGATCCGGACGCCGCACCACGACGCCGTGCCGGCGGGCATCGGCCGTGAGCGTCGCGGGCGAGTAGAAGCCCATGGGCTGAGACCGCAGCAGCCCCGCGAGGAACGCGGCGGGATAGTGCAGCTTGATCCACGAGCTGGCATAGACGAGCAGCGCGAACGACAGCGAGTGGGACTCGGCGAACCCGAAGTTCGCGAACGCCTGGATCTTGGCGTAGATCGCATCGGCCTCCTCGCCTCGGAGTCCGTGACGGGCCATCCCGGAATAGAGCTTGTCGCGAACGCTCTCGATGCGCTCCAGCCCACGCTTGGAGCCCATGGCCCGGCGAAGGATGTCGGCCTCCTCCGGGCTGAGGTCGCCCACGACCATCGCCATCTGCATGAGCTGCTCCTGGAACACGGGGATCCCCAGCGTGCGTTCCAGCACCGGCTTCAGCTTCGGATGCGGGTATGTCACTTTCTCCTGCCCCAGCTTGCGGCGCACGAAGGGATGCACGGCCCCGCCCTGGATGGGACCGGGACGGATGAGCGCGATCTCGATCGCGAGGTCGTAGAACGCCCGCGGCCGGAGCCTCGGCAGCAGCCCCATCTGCGCCCGCGACTCGACCTGGAAGACGCCGATCACATCGGCCCGGCACAGCATGTCGTAGACCGCGCCCTCCTCTTTCGGGATCGTCTCGAGGTCCCACACCTCGCCGGTGGCGTCGCGGATCAGGTCGAAGCAGTGCTGCAGCGCGCTCAGCATCCCGAGCCCCAGCAGGTCGAACTTGACGAGCCCCATCCAGGCGGCGTCGTCCTTGTCCCACTGGATGACGGTGCGATCCTTCATCCGGGCATGCTCGATCGGCACGACCTCGCCCACCGGACGCTCGGTGAGCACCATGCCGCCCGAGTGGATGCCGAGGTGCCGCGGTGCCTTCAGCAGCTCGGTCGCGTAGTCGATCACCTGCTGCGGGATGTCGTGCCCCTCGGCAGAGGCGATGTCGGAGCCCCACCGCTCCACCTGTTTCGACCAGGCGTCCTGCTGCCCGGGGGAATAGCCCAGCGCCTTGGCCATGTCGCGCACCGCGTTCTTGGGCCGGTACTGGATGACGTTCGCGACCTGAGCGGCGTTCTCACGGCCGTATCTCCCATAGACCCACTGGATGATCTCCTCCCGACGGTCGGAGTCGAAGTCGACGTCGATGTCGGGCTCCTCGTCGCGCATGCTCGAGAGAAACCGCTCGAACGGCAGGTCGAAGAAGATCGCGTCGATCGCCGTGATGCCCAGCACGTAGCAGACGGCGCTGGAGGCGGCCGACCCCCTGCCCTGACAGAGGATGCCCCGGTCGCGCGCCTGCTTCACGATGTCGTGCACGATGAGGAAGTAGCCGGGGAAGTCCTTCTGCTCGATGACGTCGAGCTCTCGCTCGAGGCGCCGCCGGTGGCCTTCGGGCAGACCACCGGGGTATCGCCCGTCGGCGCCCTGCCACACGAGCTCACGCAGCCATGACATGGGGGTGTGTCCCTCGGGCACCTGCTGCTTCGGCAGGGCGGGGCGGGCTCGGCGCAGCGGAAAGGCCAGTTCGTCGGCGAGGGTCACGGTGCGGGCGACGGCTCCCGGGTACCTCGCGAAGCGGGCGGTCATCTCTGCACCGGAGCGCAGGAAGGCCCCGCCGTGCGCGGGCAGCCAGCCGTCCAGCTCGTCCATGCTGCGGTTCGCCCGCACCGCCGCGATCGCCGCGGCGAGCAGTCGCCGCTCCGGGACCGCATAGTGGACGTTGCCGGTCGCGAGCAGGGGCAGCCCCCGCTCGGCGGCCAGGGCGGCGAGCACGTCGTTGTCGCGGCTGGCGGAAGGATCTCCGTGGTCGTAGAGCTCCACCTGCACCGCCTCCCGGCCGAACAGATCGATGAGCAGATCGAGCTGATCCGCCGCAGCCCGGGCACCGCCCGCGGCCAACGCCTGCCGGACGGCCCCCTTGCGGCACCCAGTGAGCACCGCCCAGTGCCCTTCCGCCTGCGCCGCGAGCTCGGCGAGGTCGTACACGGGACGCCCCTTCTCCGCCCCGCGCAGCTGTGCCCTCGTGATGGCTCCGGACAGCCGGTGGTAGCCCTCCTGCTGCCGTGCGAGCACGAGCAGATGGGTTCCGACGGGATCGGCATGCCCCTTCTGGGGGGCCGGGAGATCGAGCGAGAGCTCAGCCCCGAAGACCGTCTTGAGCTGCCTGTTCTCGGCCGCCTCCGCCAGTCGCACGATGCCGTAGTAGCCGTCGTGGTCGGTGAGGGCCAGGGCATGGAGCCCCAGACGCTCCGCCTGCTCCACCAGCTCCTCCGGCGAGGAGGCGCCGTCGAGGAAGGAGGAGGAGGAATGTGCGTGCAGCTCGGCATAGGGCACGGCATCGGCGGGACGTTCGATCGGCGCGCCGACATAGGGGCCGCGCTTGTGGGAGAACGCGGGGCTGTCGCCCCCGTCGGCTCCGGCGGGCCTCGGACGTCGTGTCTCGCTGAGGGTGCGTTCGAGCTCCGACCACGGCACGGACGGGTTGTTCCAGCCCATCAGGCACCCCTCCGCTCAGTCATAGCGGGCCTCCGCACGCCACTCCCCGCCCTCGCACACGAGCAGCCAGGCCCGTTGCTCGTCGTCGACGACCTGGAACCGATGCGCGAGGCGGCGGCGCGCGTCATCCCACTCGCGTTCGAGCACCGGCCACGGCCCCGCCCACGACACGATCGCACGGGACTCGCCGTCGACCCCGAGCGTCTCAGGCGCTCCCACGAGCTGCCCGCGATCGTCGACCTGCACCGTCGCCTCTCCTGCCCCGGTGACCATGACCCGGCGCGGCAGCGGGAACACGGTCGAGGGCAACGGGGGCGGCAACGATCCCGGCCATGGCTGCGCGGGATCGCGGGGCACCGCCGCCCGGTCACCCCAGGGCACGAGCACCTGGCGCTCGTCGAGCCACCGGCCGCCGGCGATGAGCGGGGTGAGCACGGCCCGGTGACCGAGGATCGCCTGCACCCGCGACAGGGCATGATGGACCTTCTCTTCACCGCCTCCGCCGAACAGCGAAGGGGTGTGGGCGGATGCCGCATCCACCGCCTCGGGCGAGATGCGCACCCGGGTCACTCCGCTGCTCAGGACATCTGCCTCGGCGAGCTGCCAGCGCACCCGGTCGACGATGGCGGCAGCGTCGAACGTGCCGGGGTGGAGCCACACCCGTTCGCTGCGCTCCCCCCGTTCGGTCTCGAGCTCGACCCGCAGCTCGGTGCAGACCAACCGTTCGACGTCGAGCCCGGCGATGAACTCGTCGGCGGCGATGCGCATGCCGAAGGCGATCTGCTCGGCGAGCTCGACCGGCGGATCGAACCACGTCTCACGATCGAGCTCGGGCGGGGGCACCCGCGCCTCGACCCCGCTCGGATCGCGTCCGGCGGCCAGGGACCGCAGTCGCACGCCGTGCTCGCCGAGCCGTTCGCGCACCCTGTCCTCGGCGAGCTCGGCGAACCCGCCCAGGGTCCGGACTCCGAGTCGCGCCAGGAGATGAGCGAGCGAGGGCTCGTCGAGCACGGTCACCGGCAGCGGAGCGAGGAACTCCGGACCGGTGCCCGGCGGGACGATCAGGATCGGCCGCGCCGGCGTGGTGGCGCGCGCCGCCTGCTCGGCGGTGAAGGGCCCGTCGGCGATGCCGACCCGCACCTCCGGAAGCCCCTGCCCGGCCAGGGTCTCGCGCAGCACGGCCGCCGCTGCCTCCTCTCCTCCGTAGAAGCGGGCGGGGCCACGGGCACGCAGCGCGCACAGCCCCGGGCGCAGGATCTGCACGTGCGGGATGCGTTCCTCGATCGACGCGACCACCGGTGCGAAGACCCGCTGGTCGCGCACCGGATCGGCGGGGAGGATGCGCAGCCGCGAACTGCGCGCCTGCGCGTCACGGCGACGCTGGCCCCGGCGCACCCCCTCTGCACGCGCGGTCGCCGAGCACGCGACGACGGTGTTCTTGTCGATCACGGCGACGGGCTCGCCCGCCTCGATCCTGCCCTCCCGCTCGCCGGCGACGACCGGCCAGTCGGGAATCCAGACCACGAGGCTGCGCAGCATCAGCCCACCGCCCGGAGGGGCACGACGGATGCCGTGGCGGTGGATGCGGTGAGGGCGCCCTGCGGATCGGGCAGCAGCATCCGCGCCCGTCGGGGCACCGGCGATCGGCGGGATCGCACCGTCACAGTGACCTCGCGGGCGGCGAGATATCCGTGCCCCCGGCCGAGCCCGGACCAGTGCGGATCGGCGATCTCGAGCGAGGCATCGGCCTGCGGCCACGCCCCCTGCACCAGCAGTGCCGCTCCGCGATCGCGCAGCCGGGCCAGCAGCCGGGTGGCATCGGCCTCGGAGACACGACCCGCGGGCCGTACGGCGACGACCGTCATGACCTCGGCCAGGGTCGCCGTCACGGGGAGCCACCGAGGCCCCGGTTCGGGGACGAGCACCAGCCGGTCGAGCACGACCCCGAGGTCTGCTGCGGCTTCGGCGCCCAGCTCGGGCATGCCTACGGCGGCGCACCACGATCCCGCGCGAGTGGGGGGCGCCAGCAGCGACAGCAGCAGGGCGGAGGAGGGTGCCACGACATAGGCCGAGCCGGCGCGCAGCCCGCCCCCGGGGAGCAGGTCGGCGAGCGCCGGCGACGTGGGCAGCAGGGGCGCATCGAGGCGACGCCCCTGCAGCTGCTCGAGCTGCGCGCGGAGACGCTGCACCTCGCCGGCAGCGTCGTCTCGCACGGTCACCCTCATCCCGACAGGCTAGAACATATGTTCTAGCTCCTCAACGTCAGGTTCGAAGATATTCCCGACCTCTGACATCCTGCCCGAGCAGCGGATCGAGCGACGACACCGGCTCAGGAGGACACGCGCGAGGAGCGGTCCGAACCAGCGAGATGCCCCGCCGAGAGCACCGGACGCCGCGGCAGCACCCCCAGCACGACGCCCACGATCACCATCGCCAACCCTGCGACCTGGGGGATGCCGAAGGCCTCGCCCGCGAGGAAGACGCCCAGCACGACCCCGGTCACGGGGTTGAGCAGCCCCACGATCCCCACCACCGAGCCGGGAAGATGCCGCAGCCCCGAGAACCACGCGGCGTAGGCGAGAGAGGTGGCCACCACGATCACATAGGCGAAGCCGGCGATCGCGGGCGGATCGAGCGCGGGCGGCGCCCCCTCGAACGCCACGGCGAACGGGAGCACGACCAGAGAGCCCGCGATCAGCTGCCAGGCCGTCATCGTCAGCGGCGGCACCTCGGCACCCCACTTGGCCGTCAGGACGAACCCCAGCGACGACGAGAGCATGGCCCCGACGGAGGCGGCCACTCCCCAGCCGTCGACAGGCCCCTCGCCGAACCCCATCATGACGACGACCCCGACGATCCCGACCATCGCGCCGACGACGGCCGCCAGCCGCGGCCGCTGCCGGAGCAGGAGCCAGCTGAGCAGGAGCATGGCGGCCGCCGAGGTGGACATGAGCGTGGCCGCGAAGGATGTCGGCAGCCGCTGCGCGACGACGTACACGAGCACGTTCAGCCCGCCGACGGTCAGCACCCCGAGCACGAGCGAACGCCACCACCATGACCCGCGCGGCAGGCGGCGCACGATCAACAGCACGAGAAGGCCTGCGGGAAGACACCGGATGACACCGCCCCACAGCGCCGCGTCAGCGGGGAGCACCTGCCGCGTGACGTAATAGGTGCTCCCCCAGGCGATGGGCGCGATCGCGGTCAGGAGCACCCACCGCATCCTTTTGTCTTCCATGGAAGAGATCTTATCTTCCCGGGAAGATAAGATCTCCGCCATGGCCGAGATCCCACCCCCCGATCGCGTGGATCGCATCCAGCAGGAGTGGCGCACGGCCCGACCCGATCTCGATCCCACACCGCAGGGCGTGATCGGCCGGCTCCACCGCCTGGCACTGGCGCTGACCGCCGAGCTGGCCGTGGTCTACGCCCAGCACGGGCTGAGCGAGCCGGAGTTCGACCTGCTCGCCTCGCTCCGCCGTTCCGCCGACGTCGCGGGGCTGGCCGCCGGCGAACTCGCCGCGCACACCATGGTCACCACCGGCGGCCTCACCAAGCGCGTGGACCGACTCGTCGCCCGCGGACTCGTCGAGCGCACGACGACGGGAGACGACGGCAGGCGGCGGATGATCCGGCTCACGCCCGAGGGACGCCGCCTGATCGATGAGGCCTTCACGGCGCACCTCGCGAACGAACGACGCCTGCTGGACGACCTCGGAGCGGAGGACGCCGCGGCCCTCGAACCGATCCTGCGGCGCTGGCTCGGACTCCTCGGCGACGTGGAGTCCTAGGCGGCCAGCTCGAGATAGGGCTCCCAGCGCGGATCGGCGCGGTCGGTGCCCCGTACGCTCCACTGCGGACCGCGAGGCGCGCCGGGCACGAGCCGGAGCGACCACGACATCTCCTGCGGCGTCCGATCGCCCTTCACGTTGTTGCAGCGAAGGCAGCAGGCGACGAGGTTCTCCCACGTGTCCTTCCCCCCACGGGAGCGAGGAAGGACGTGGTCGATCGTCGTCGCGGACTTCCCGCAGTACGCGCAACGGTGCCCGTCGCGCCGCAGCACACCGCGACGGGTCACGGGCACGCGTCGCGCACCGGGAATGCGCACATAGCGGGACAGGATGATGACGGCGGGACGCTCGTACGCCCCGTTCGTCCCCCATACCGGATCACCGTCCACCTGCTCGACGATGGTGGCCTTCTCGTTCATCACGAGCACGAGCGCTCGCCTGAAGGAGACCACGGCCAAGGGCTCGTAGCCCGCGTTCAGCACCAGAGTGCGCATCTTCTGTCCTCTCGAATGGCCGGGACGGCTTCGCGGTTATTCGATTCCTGCGGCATTCGTTGGGCGGAGGGCATGAAAAAAGGCGCTGTCTCACAGACAGCGCCTTGGACGCGCGGACGTTCCGCGGCATCCTGTCACGTGATGCCGGAGGACGAGCAGGCCGAGAGCATCCATGGTTCGGATGCGTGGCATGCTTTCCACTCGGCGACCTCCGCTTCACTCAGCGTCGGGTCACAGCGTAACCCACCGGGACACGCCCGGGATGCACGAGGGGTGAACGGGGGATGTCGTGTCGTCAGCCGGCGTTCTGCACGAGCCACGCCCACGGGTCGACCGTTCCGCCGTTGATGCGGACCTCGAAGTGGAGGTGGTTCGCCGTCGCGCTCCCGGTCATGCCCATGAGGCCGATGAGCTGACCGGCCTGGACGGTCTGGCCCTGGCTCACGAGGATCGTGCTCATGTGCGCATACGCGGTGGACACGCTGACGCCGTTGATGACGTGGTCGATGAAGACGACCTGGCCGTAGCCGCCGGACCAGCCGGCGAAGCTGACGGTGCCGGCCGCGGCCGCGTACTCGTTGGTCCCGAAGGCGCCGAGAAGGTCGACCCCCTGGTGGTAGCCGTCGGCGCCGAAGCCGCGGCCGACCGTGATCTGCGACATGTCCAGCGGCCAACGCACGGCACCCGAGCCGGGCGCCACCATGTTCAGGTTGACCGAGGAGGGCACGCTCGCCGCGCTGGCCGCGGAGCTGGCCGCCCGAGCCGCGGCCGCAGCGGCGGCCTCGGCCGCCTTCTTCGCATCGAGCTCGTCGGAAGTGGTCGCGGCATAGCTGTCACGGGCGAGATCGCCGGTCGTGACGTCGGAGGCGACGACGAGCGACTGGGAGTTGACGGCCGCCATCTGCTCGACGGTCATCTCGTTCGAGCCGGGGTTCCACGCCGCGTAGGCGGGGAGTCCGGCGGCGACGATGAGCCCGCCCACCATGGCGAGGATGACGACGGTCCGGGCGGGCTTGGCGATGCCGCCGCGGCCTGCCCGTGGCGTGGCCGCACGCGCGGCGCGGGGCGCACGGCGCTGCCGATCGGCCATCTGACGCCGGCTCCGCCGACCGAGGGCGGATGCCTCGTTCGCGTCACTCGGGTCGTTGTCGATCTCTTCAGCCACTCTGTCCTCCGGAGCCTCCGCGCAGTGCGCCGGCTCGTCGGCACCGGGTGTCGGGGCACCAGGTACGGATCAACACCACATCGGACGACGAGCCGGGGAGGCGGTCCGGGTGGGGTCCGACGGCGGGCTTTTCGCCTGTGGACTCCCAAAAGGGTACCCGAGTATAACGACTAAGTCACGCTGAGCCCCTGGCAGCGGACGCTTGCCCCGCCTCCGACGAGGCGGGAACGGGGATCAGTCGTCGACGAGGAAGATGTGCGCGGCGACCTCGACGGGAAGCTCCAAGGCCTCCTCCGAGCCGTCCATCTGCACCAGGACGTAGCCCTCGCTGTACTGGTAGGCGCCGTGCGCGCCGGGGGTGACGCCGGCGCTGCGCAGCTGCTGCAGGAGCTCGGGGTCGACCTGCGCGGGCTCGGCGAGGCGACGCACGGTGCCGGTGATGGGCCCCTTGCTCGCGTCGAGGCGACGGACGAGACCGACCACCCCCTCGTCGAACATGGCCGTCGGCCGGTCGCCGAGCTGGTCGAGGCCGGGGATCGGATTGCCGTACGGCGACTCCGTGGGGTGCCCGAGCAGCTCGACGAGGCGACGCTCGACCTGTTCGCTCATGACGTGCTCCCAGCGGCAGGCCTCTTCGTGCACGTAGGCCCAGTCGAGGCCGATCACATCGCTCAGAAGGCGCTCGGCGAGCCGGTGCTTGCGCATGACGTCGACGGCCTTCTGGCGTCCGGCGTCGGTCAGCTCCAGCGTGCGGTCGTCCGAGACGATCACCAGCCCGTCGCGCTCCATGCGCCCGACCGTCTGCGACACCGTCGGGCCGGAATGCCCGAGCCGCTCGGAGATGCGCGCGCGCAGCGGCGTGATGTTCTCCTCCTCGAGCTCGAGGATCGTGCGCAGATACATCTCGGTGGTGTCGATGAGATCGGTCATGGTTTTCCTCGAACGTTCGGCGGTCCTCCGAGCCTATCCAATAGGGGTGTGCCGGAGGTCGTCCGACGTGCGGGACGCCGTCATGCCGCGCCTAGAATCGAGGAATGCCCCATGTCGTGCTCCCCCGCGAGATCCTGCCCGCCGACGGCCGCTTCGGGTGCGGTCCGTCCAAGATCCGTGAGGAGCAGCTGGCTGCGCTCTCCGGGCCCGGAGCGGCGATCCTCGGAACCTCCCACCGCCAGGCGCCGGTGAAGAACCTGGTCGGCAGCGTCCGCTCCCGTCTGGCCGAGCTGCTGCGTCTGCCGAACGGCTACGAGATCATCGTCGGCAACGGCGGCTCCACCGCGTTCTGGGATGCCGCCGCGTTCGGGCTGATCGAGCGCCGGGCCCAGAACCTGGTCTCGGGCGAGTTCGGCGGAAAGTTCGCCGCGGCCGCCGCCGCTCCCTGGCTCGAGGCGCCCGACGTGCGCAAGGCCGAGCCCGGCTCGCGCGCGAGCGCCGAGCCCGTCGAGGGCGTCGACGTCTACGCGTGGCCCCACAACGAGACCTCCACGGGCGTCGCCTCCCCCGTGGAGCGCGTGCACGGCGACGCCGGCGCGCTGACGGTGATCGACGCGACGAGCGCCGCCGGCGGCATCGACTTCACGGTCGCCGAGTCCGACGTCTACTACTTCGCGCCACAGAAGAACCTGGGGTCGGACGGCGGGCTCTGGTTCGCGGCCGTGTCGCCCGCGGCGATCGAGCGGATCGAGCGGATCGCGGCATCCGGCCGCTACATCCCCGAGTTCCTGAGCCTCAAGAACGCGGTCGACAACTCACGCCTGCAGCAGACGCTCAACACGCCCGCTGTCAGCACGCTGCTCCTGCTCGACGACCAGCTGCGGTGGATCCTCGACAACGGCGGCCTCCAGTGGGCCGATGCGCGCACCCGCGAGTCGTCGCAGGCCCTCTATGACTGGGCCGAGGCGTCCCCCGTGGCGACTCCGTTCGTCTCGAACCCCGCGGACCGGTCTCCGGTCGTGGTCACGATCGACTTCGACGAGAGCGTGGATGCCGCCGCGCTGGCGAAGAGCCTGCGCCACAACGGCATCGTCGACACCGAGCCGTACCGCAAGCTCGGCCGCAACCAGCTGCGCATCGCGACGTTCGTCTCGATCGACCCGGACGACGTCCGCCAGCTGATCCGCTGCATCGACTACACGCTCGAGCGCCTGTGAGCACTGCTCGCCCCACGTGACGGCGGTCCGGCACGGTCGCTCCGCCGGGCGGCGGATGCGGTCAGTCGGCGTCCGGCTCGTCGCCGGCGTCGTCGAGCTCGTCGATGTCGACGCCGTCGAGGTCACCGGCGTGCAGGATCGGCGATCCGTCGGCGTCGAAGTCGCCCGGGTCCAGGTCGTCGAGATCGTCATCCTCGTCGAGCTCCTCGTCGAGGTCGTCGAGCACGTCCTCCGCTTCGGCCTCACCGGCTTCGGCGGCCGCCGCGGCGGCGGCCTCCTGCTGAGCGCGGTATTCGGCCAGCCGCACGGCCCACGGAACCCACTCCGGCGCCAGGAGCGCCGCCTCGCCCGGGAGCAGCTCGACCTCGAGCACGGTCGGCTCCTCGTCCTGGACGCGCGCGAGGCTCACGGTCCAGTACCAGCCCGGGTAGCCCGGCAGGCGGTTCTCGAAGCGCAGCGAGACGACGCCGTCCGGCTCCGCGGCATAGCCCGCGGGAGGCCCGACCGTCGCCGGCGCCGTGATCTCGTGCAGCGCCGCGAGTGCGAGGTCGTGCGCCGCGATCAGCCGCTCGTCCGGGAGTGACGCGACAGCCGCCCCCGCGTCGGTCTCGGCGTCCTCCGTGCCCGCCGCGGCGATCGACGCGTCCTCCGTGACCGGCTCCGCAGCGGTGACCGGCTCGGCGGCGGCCGCATCCGCGTCAGGCATCGAGCTCATCGGCGACCTTGCGCAGCACTGCGGCGACCTTCTTGGCGTGGCCGCCACTGGGGTAGCGGCCACGGCGCAGGTCACCGCCGATGCCGTCGAGGAGCTTCACCAGGTCCTCGATGATGACGGCCATGTCGTCGGCGGGCTTACGGGCGCGCTTGGCGAGGCTCGGCGGTGCGTCGAGCACGCGGGCCGACAGCGCCTGCAGGCCCTTCTTCCCGTCGGCGACACCGAACTCCAGCCGCGTGCCGGGCTTGAGCGACGTCACGTCCGCCGGCAGTGCCGTGGCGTGCAGGAAGACGTCCTGGCCATCGTCGGTGGTGACGAAGCCGAACCCCTTCTCCTCGTCGTAGAACCTGACCTTGCCGGTGGGCATTCGGACCTCGCTGGATTGTGGCCTGCGATGCGCAGGCACGACGGAACCGGGGACCGATCGACCCCCACCCACAAGACTAGCCGCTCCCGGGAAGGCGGTAGGCTGGGGCCGATGAGCAAGCCCAGCGACAAGAGCGATGTGGGGATGCCGCGCCTCGATCGCATTCTGGCGTCCATGGCATTGGGGCTGGTGGTGCTCTCGATCGCCTGTTTCGTGGCGATCATGATCGGCTCCGGCGCCCGCGTCGACCCGCATGCCGGCGCCTGGCCGGTCGTGAGCGTCGTGGTGTATTTCGCGCCCATCGTCGCGTTCCTGCTGATGCTCACGGTGCTCATCCTGGCGATCGTGCGGAGGGCGCGGGCGAACCGGGCCCGCTGAGCGTGGGAGCCTCCGACGAGCGGATGCTGGCAGCGACGCTGGCGGCTCTCTCCGACGCGGAGCTCGCCGACGTGCTCGCGGCACGCGACGCCTCCCCGCAGGCCGGCTGGCGCGACTTCTTCGACCTCGCCGCGGAGCTCCTCTCCCCCGCCGGCGTCGACCGCGCGGTGCGGACCCTTCCACGCACCTCGATCGAGGCCCTGATCGCGGGGGAGCCCGACGCCGAGGCGCAGCGGCGGATGCTCGTCCGCCCCGACGGCGCCCCCTACGCCGCGGCAGCCGAACGCCTGGAGGCCGCGGGCGGGCCCGGCCCCGTTCCCGCGCCGGAGGCCGAGGCCGCCGACGCGGAGGTCGCGGTCGCCGCCGAGCGCGCGTTCCACGCGATCGGGTCGCTCACCGACATCCTGCTGTGGACACTGTCCGCACCGCTCGCGCGGATCGGCGCCGGACCGGTCACGGTCAGCGACCGCCGCCGTCTGATCGAATCGGGGTCCGTGGAGGATGCGGACACACTCGAGGACCTGCTGGGCGTCGCCGCCGCGGCCGGTCTCATCCGCGACGTCCAGCGCACCTGGCAGGCCACGGCGTCCGCCGAGCGGTGGATCGCCGCCTCGACGCCCGAACGCTGGGCGGCGCTGGCGACCGGGTTCGTCTCGGCGCTGCCGGACGGCATCCGCGCGAACGGACGACACGTCCCGCCGTCCGCCTGGGCCGGGGCCTACCCCCTGGACCCGGACTGGCCGGACGCCGTCGCGCTGCTGCGCCGCCGCGCGCAACGCATCGGCCTGCTGACCGCCGACGGTCTCGAGCCGCCGTGGACACGAGGCCTCCGCGAGAGCGGCGCCCCGGAGCTCGGGTCGCTGTCCCGTCACCTCCCCACCGAGATCGACCGCGTGTATCTGCAGGCCGACCTCACCGCGATCGCCCCGGGGCCCCTGCTGCCCGCGCTGGAACAGCGCCTGCGCGGCATGGCCGTGCGCGAGACGCGCGCGCAGGCATCCACCTATCGTTTCAGCGCCGAGTCGCTCGCCTCCGCGGTCGCCTCGGGTGAGACACGCGAGTCGCTGCGCAGCTTCCTCGGGGAGCTCTCGCTGACCGGGATCCCGCAGCCGCTGGCATACCTCATCGATCGGGCCACGGCGAACCGGTCCCGGCTGCGAGTGGGCTCCTCCGCGGCGACAGGCTTGACGACCGTCACCGCCGAGGATGCCGATCTGCTGGCGACCGTCGCGGTCGACCAGGCGCTGCGGCCGCTCGGGCTCGTGCCGCACGAGGGAACGCTGATCTCGCGCGCCGACCGCGACGCCGTGTACTGGTCGCTGGCCGAGGCCCGCTATCCGGTGGTCGCCGTCGACGAGGACGGGGCCGCGCACACCCTCTCGCGCCGGGTGGCCCCGGAGGCGGCGGCGCCCGTCGGCCCCGCGGAACGGTACGCACGGCTCATCGCGACGCTGCGCTCCTCGGCGGGGCCCGACGCGGAGACCGCGTGGCTGGCCCGGGAGCTCGAGCAGGCCGTACGGACCCGAGCGGCCGTCGAGGTCACGGTACGGCTGCCCGACGGGAACGCGCGGGTCTTCTCGCTCGAGGCCACGGGGCTGGGCGGCGGACGGCTTCGCGGCAGGGACCGGGCGGCGGATGTCGAGCGGACCGTGCCGCTGTCGAGCATCGAGGGCGTACGCCCGCTGTGACGTGGCCGGGTCCGGCCACAGCCGGCAACGGTAGACTCGTCGGTTATGTCTGACGGCCCCCTGATCGTGCAGAGCGACCGCACCGTGCTGCTCGAAGTCGCCCACCCCGACGCCGAGAACGCCCGGCACGAGCTCGCCGTGTTCGCCGAGCTCGAGCGGGCGCCCGAGCACATCCACACCTACCGCATCACCCGGCTGGGTCTGTGGAACGCACGGGCCGCGGGGCACGACGCGGAGGACATGCTCGCCACCCTCGACCGGTTCTCCCGGTTCCCGGTGCCGCCGTCGGTGTCGACCGACATCCGCGAGACCGTCTCGCGCTACGGCCGTCTCGTGATCGAGCGCGGCGAGCACGACGGCGAGCAGGCGCTCATCCTGCGGTCGACGGATGCCGCGGTGCTCACGCAGGTCGCCGGCAACAAGCGCATCCAACCGCTGCTGACCGCCCACCCCTCGCCCGACACCTTCGTCGTCGACGCCTGGGCGCGGGGGCAGATCAAGCAGGAGCTGCTGAAGATCGGCTGGCCGGCGGAGGATGTCGCCGGCTTCACGCCCGGGACACCGCATCCCATCGAGCTGGTCGAGGACGGCTGGCACCTGCGGCCCTATCAGCGCAAAGCCGTCGACATCTTCTCCGACGGGGGCTCGGGCGTCGTCGTCCTCCCCTGCGGCGCCGGCAAGACGCTCGTGGGCGCGGCCGCCATGGCCGACACCAAGACGACGACGCTGATCCTCGTGACCAACGCCGTGAGCGCCCGGCAGTGGCGCGACGAGCTGCTCAAGCGCACCTCGCTGACCGCGGAGGAGATCGGCGAGTACTCGGGGCAGGTGAAGGAGGTCAAGCCGGTCACGATCGCGACCTACCAGATCCTCACGGCGAAGCGGAAGGGCGCCTACGCGCACCTCGCGCTGCTCGACGCGCTCGACTGGGGTCTGGTGGTCTACGACGAGGTTCATCTGCTGCCGGCGCCCGTTTTCAAGCTCACCGCCGATCTGCAGGCCCGGCGCCGGCTCGGGCTCACGGCGACCCTCGTGCGCGAGGACGGCCGCGAGGGCGACGTGTTCAGCCTGATCGGACCCAAGCGCTTCGACGCGCCGTGGAAGGAGATCGAGGCGCAGGGCTTCATCTCCCCCGCCGCCTGCTACGAGGTGCGGGTCGACCTGCCGGCCGGCGAGCGGCTGGAGTACGCCGCGGCGGCGGACGAGGAGCGGTACCGGCTGGCGGCGACGGCGCAGGCGAAGATCGACGTCGTGCGGGCGCTCGCGGCGCGCCATCACGACGAGCAGATCCTCGTGATCGGCCAGTACCTCGATCAGATCGACACGCTCGCCGAGGCCCTCGACGCCCCGAAGATCACGGGCGCCACGCCGGTGGACGAGCGCGAGCAGCTGTACCAGGCGTTCCGTGACGGCGAGGTGCCCCTGCTCGTCGTGTCCAAGGTCGCGAACTTCTCCGTCGACCTGCCCGAGGCATCCGTCGCCATCCAGGTGTCGGGATCGTTCGGGTCCCGGCAGGAGGAGGCGCAGCGGCTCGGACGCCTGCTGCGGCCGAAGACGAACGGCCACACGGCGAGCTTCTACACGCTGATCGCGCGCGACACGGTCGACCAGGACTTCGCGCAGAACCGGCAGCGGTTCCTCGCCGAACAGGGCTACAGCTACACGATCCTGGATGCCGACGACCTGACGGCCGCCGCGGCCTGACCTCCCGCCGGAGCGCCTCCCGGGAACCTCACCGTTGGGTGTGCAACCGGCTCTCGCAGGCGGGTTTCAGCCCGCGAATAGGCGCCGCACACCATAATGGGGCCATGACCGCACCGCGCATCCTCGTCGTGGACGACGAACCGAACATTCGCGACCTGCTCATCACGAGCCTCAAGTTCGCCGGATTCCAGGTCCGCGCCGTCGCCAACGGCGCGCAGACGATCTCCGCCGTCCTGGAGGAGGAGCCCGACCTGATCGTGCTCGACGTCATGCTCCCCGACATGAACGGCTTCAGCGTCACCAAGCGCCTCCGCGAGGCCGGCTACACGGCGCCGATCCTCTTCCTCACGGCGAAGGACGACACCGAGGACAAGATCACCGGACTCAACGCGGGCGGCGACGACTACGTCACCAAGCCGTTCTCGCTCGACGAGATCGTGGCCCGGATCCAGGCGATCCTGCGTCGCACGATGCAGGCCGACGAGGAGTCGGTGCTGCGCGCCGGCGAGCTCACGATGGACCAGGACACGCACGACGTCTTCGTCGGCGATGCCCAGATCGAGCTGAGCCCCACCGAGTTCAAGCTGCTGCGCTACCTCATGCTCAACCCGAACCGGGTGCTCAGCAAGGCGCAGATCCTCGACCACGTGTGGGAGTACGACTTCAACGGCGACGCCGGCATCGTCGAGAGCTACATCTCGTACCTGCGTCGCAAGATCGACCCGCACTCCTCCGAGTCGCTCATCCAGACCAAGCGCGGCTTCGGCTACATGCTGAAGGCGGGCAAGACCTCCTGACCCGGATGTCGGGACCCCAGCCGCGTCACGCCTCACCTGACCGCCTCACCCGGTGGTGGCGGAGCGTCAGCCTGCGCGCCAAGGTCACCGGGGTCACCGTCGCGGTCCTCGTGATCGGGCTGCTGGCGACGGGGCTCGGCACGATGGTGTTCCTGCGCACGACGCTGCTGGCCAACCTCGACTCCACACTGACCCAGGTCGCGCAGTCCTCGATCGTGAGCACGCTCATCGACACCACCGTCGGCGAGGACGGCGCGCTCGTGTTCACGCCCACGACCGACAACTACGGCATCGCCTACTCCGTCGCCCTCTACGACGCGAGCGGGAAGCTCGTGGCGACCGCGAACGGCGCAGAGGCGAACGAGAAGCCCGTCTTCCCCTCCTCGTTCGCGCTGGATCGGGCGTGGCCCGAGCAGCTCAAGCTGTTCGACCTCTCCGGCGACCACGGCGGGTCGTTCCGCGCGACCGTGGTCGTCACGCCCCTCAGCGGGACGAACGCGCTGTACACCCAGCTCGTCGCGATCTCCACCACCCCGACGGAGCGCGTCGTCGCGACCTATCTCGGCATCTACACCCTGCTGGCGCTGGTGGTCGTCCTCGCCGCCGCCTTCCTCGTGCGCTGGGCCGTGACCCTGACGTTCCGCAGCCTCACGCAGGTCGAGCGCACGGCCGAGCAGATCGCGGCGGGCGACTTCGGCCTGCGACTGACGGATCTCGAGCCGGAGTCGACCGAGGTGGGACGCCTCAAACGCGCGATCAACGCCATGCTCGGACGCATCGACGGGGCGATCACCCAGCGCGACGCGACCGTGCGGCAGATGCGCCGATTCATCGGCGACGCGAGCCATGAGCTGCGGACGCCCCTGGTGACCGTCCGCGGCTATGCGGAGCTGTACCGCATGGGCGCGATCCCGGACGCCGAGGCCACCGCCCAGGCGATGGAGCGCATCGAGAAAGAGGCGATGCGGATGACGACGATGGTCGAGGACCTGCTGCACCTCGCCCGTCTCGACGAGCGGCGCGACATCGTGCTGGCGCCCGTGGACCTGCGCCCCATCGCCCGCGATGCCGCGATGGACGTGCGAGCCGCCGCGCCCCAGCGCGACGTCACGATGACGGACGTGAGCGCGGGCGTGAGGGCCGTCTCGCGACCGGCGCCTCTGCCGCAGGCCACGCCCGCCCGCCGTCGCGGCTCGGTGCCGACGGCGGCCATCACGCTGGCCGCCCGACTGCGCCGGCGCCCGCGGGGCGAGCAGGGCGACAGCGGCGAGATCGCGCCGATCCCGGTCGCCGCGATCGCTCCCGTCATGCCGCCGGTCGTCATGGGCGAGGAGAACAGCATCCGTCAGGTCGTGGCGAACCTGCTCGGCAACGCTCAGCGGTACTCCGCCGACGACGCCCCGATCGAGCTGCGGGTGGGCACGGACGAGGAGCTCCGGATCGGCTGGATCGAGGTCGTCGACCACGGCGAGGGCGTGCCGCCGCAGATCCGCGATCAGATCTTCCAGCGCTTCTGGCGCGCCGACACCTCCCGCGCGCGGGACACGGGCGGGTCAGGACTCGGCTTGTCGATCGTCGCCTCGATCGTCAGCGCATTGCACGGCACCGTCGAGGTGCGCGACACGGAGGGCGGCGGGGCGACGTTCCGCGTCTCGCTGCCGCTCGCGGTCGACCAGGACATCGCGGCGCACCTCATGATCGAGACCCAGCCGATCACCCGCCTCGACATCGAGCTGGACTGACCCGACACGCGTCCTCGTGCCCACCGGCGTCGCGCACGGACCGGTTCTCCACGGATGAGCGGATGCGGAGCGCCGCGGCCGCGGCATCCGTCCTAACGTGGGCGCACCCCACGAAAGGAGCATCCATGTCCGCGTTCTCCGTCGATTCCGACGCCCTCTTCGCCGCGACCGCCACGATGCGCGGCACGATCGATCGGCTGCAGGCCGAGTCCGGCTCGCTGCTGGCCCAGCTGACCCAGCTGCAGTCGAGCTGGACCGGCTCGGCGGCCGTCCTCTTCCACGGCACGGTCGAGCAGTGGCGTGCGACCCAGCTTCAGGTCGAGGACGCCCTCGCCGCGATCGGTCAGGCCCTCACCGCGGCAGGGCAGCAGTATCTCGAGGTCGAGCAGGCGAACGCCTCGCTCTTCCGCTGAGCCGCCGTGAGACGGCGCAAGCCCCCGACCCATTCGGGCCGGGGGCTTGCGCGATGTGGGCTCGGACTCAGAAGTCCATGCCGCCCGAGGGGTCGGCCGGAGCAGCCGGGGTCTTCTCCGGCTTGTCCGCGACGACGGCCTCGGTGGTGAGGAACAGACCCGCGATCGACGCGGCGTTCTGCAGCGCCGAACGGGTGACCTTGGCCGGGTCGATGATGCCCTGTGCGAACAGGTCGCCGTACTCACCGGTCGCGGCGTTCAGGCCGTGACCGACGGCGAGCTCGGACACCTTGTTCGCGACGACGCCCGGCTCGAGACCGGCGTTGAGGGCGATCTGCTTGAGCGGAGCCTCGATAGCGACCTTGACGATGTTCGCACCGGTGGCCTCGTCGCCCGAGAGCTCGAGACCGGCGAACGCCGTCTTGCCCGCCTGGATGAGAGCCACGCCACCACCGGCGACGACACCCTCTTCGACGGCTGCCTTCGCGTTGCGAACGGCGTCCTCGATGCGGTGCTTGCGCTCCTTGAGCTCGACCTCGGTGGCCGCGCCCGCCTTGATGACGGCCACGCCGCCCGCGAGCTTGGCAAGACGCTCCTGGAGCTTCTCGCGGTCGTAGTCGCTGTCGGTGTTCTCGATCTCGCGACGGATCTGGGTCACGCGGCCCTCGATCTGCGCGGAGTCGCCGGCACCCTCGACGATCGTGGTCTCGTCCTTGGTGATGATGACCTTGCGGGCACGACCGAGCAGGTCCACCGTGGCGTTCTCGAGCTTGAGACCGACCTCCTCGGTGATGACCTGGCCACCCGTGAGGATCGCGATGTCCTGCAGCTGAGCCTTGCGACGGTCACCGAAGCCGGGGGCCTTGACGGCGGCCGACTTGAAGATGCCGCGGATCTTGTTCAGCACCAGCGTCGCGAGCGCCTCGCCCTCGACGTCCTCCGCGATGATGAGGAGCTCCTTGCCCTCCTGGATCACCTTGTCGACGATCGGCAGCAGGTCCTTGATGTTGGAGATCTTCTGGTTCGCGATCAGGATGTACGGGTCCTCGAAGACCGCCTCCTGACGCTCGGGGTCGGTCACGAAGTAGGGGTTGATGTAGCCCTTGTCGAAACGCATGCCCTCGGTGAGCTCGAGCTCGGTGCCGAAGGTGTTGGACTCCTCGACGGTGACCACACCCTCCTTGCCGACCTTGTCGATCGCCTCGGCGATGAGCTCGCCGATGGCCGGGTCGGCGGCGGAGATCGACGCGGTCGCGGCGATCTGCTCCTTGGACTCGACCTCCTTGGCGTCGGCCAGCAGCTGCGCGGTGACAGCCGCGACGGCCTTCTCGATGCCCTTCTTCAGGCTGATCGGGTCGGCGCCGGCCGCGACGTTGCGCAGGCCCTCGCGCACGAGCGCCTGGGCGAGCACCGTGGCGGTCGTGGTGCCGTCACCGGCGACGTCGTCGGTCTTCTTGGCGACCTCCTTGACGAGCTCCGCACCGATCTTCTCGTACGGGTCGTCGAGCTCGATCTCCTTGGCGATCGACACACCGTCGTTCGTGATGGTGGGCGCGCCCCACTTCTTCTCGAGAACGACGTTGCGACCGCGGGGACCCAGGGTCACCTTGACGGCGTCGGCCAGGGTGTTGAGGCCGCGCTCGAGGCCGCGACGGGCCTCCTCATCGAAAGCGATGATCTTTGCCATGTGTGTGTCGTCCCTCCCGGACGTTGGCTGATGTCTTTAGCACTCAACAATCACGAGTGCTAATGCCATTCTGGCACTCGCCCCATCCGAGTGCAAGCGGACGACACACGACAGACCGCGAGACCAGTCCTGTGCGCCGAGACCGGTGGGAAACCCCACGGTCTCGGCGCGACGGACTGGTCTCGCGGTTACGTTGCCCGAGCGGGCGGCGGATGCGTCGCGTCAGGCGAGGACGCGCACGGACTCGGCCTGCGGCCCCTTCTGGCCGGAGCCGACGGTGAACTCCACCGCCTGGCCTTCTTCGAGCACCCGGAATCCGGACATCTCGATGTTCGAGTAGTGCACGAAGACGTCCTGCCCATCACCGGACGTGATGAAGCCGTACCCCTTCTCGGCGTTGAACCATTTCACGGTGCCCTGGGTCATTCGAGTCTCCTGATGCTGCGGAACCTCGCCATCGTATCGACGCGAAAACCGGCCATTCCGCCGCACGGACAACTGCTTACACGGGTGCCGCGAACTGTTTACCGTGCCGAAACACGCCCGGGTTCAGGGGGTCGGCGTCGCCCCCGCCGAGCGGTCCATTCCGAGCACGACGGTCAGCTGGGTCGCAGAGGTCGAAGGCAGCGGGTAGTTCGGGTCGTAGGCCACGTTGCTCATCCCCAGGAGCCTGGCGAGGCCGAGCGCAGCGGGGTAGGCATCCGGCGAGGCGTAGTAGACGGTCGAGGTCTCGAACGTGCTGCCCGCGTTGCCGGCGCTGACCTTCTGCTCCGTCCAGCCCTGCCCCAGCAGGGTGTCCCTGACGCGCGTCGCGAGGCCCTCCTCGTTGGCCGCGTTCAGCACCAGCACGGTATAGGAGGTGTCGACGACCGGGGTGACCTGCGCCGTCGCGGTGGGCGTCGGCTCCGGCGTCGGGAACAGGACGACCCGCCCCGAGAGGATGAGGCTCCCGAAGATCCCCAGCCCGATGAGCACGATCGTCGCCGCGATCGCCCAGAGCAGGATGCCGCCCGCCCGAAGCCGCGGATTCTCCGCCCGGTGGGCACCGACGCGGCCGGACGACGCCGAGAGGTCGTCGAAGCGGTCGCGGGGGAAGTTCTGACGCGGCACCCCCCGATGCTATCGGTCGGTCCGGTGTGCCTTATGACGCCGTGCTCAGACGCCGCTCGCGGTCACGGCGGCGGGCGTCGCGCGATCGCCGCAGCCGGCCCACGAGCAGCGGATCGTGGGCCATCGCATCCTCCCGGTCGATCAGACGGTTCAGCAGCTGGTAGTACCGTGCCGGGGCCAGCACGAGCTCGACCCGCACCGCCTCCTCCTTGGCCGCGGTGTGCCCCGGCCAGCGGCTCTCGAACTCGAGCAGGGCACGGTCGCGATCGGTCAGCACGCCCTCACGCTATCCCCGGGGTGCGCCTGCGCCGCGACGCCACTCCACGAATCGCCCGAGCGGGTCCGCGCTGGCCAGCACCTCGCCGTCCAGCGCGAGCGCGCACGCGCCAGCGGGAACGACGGGATGTCGCCGCCACCCGTCGTGGACGGCGGGCTGGTCGAGGGTCAGCCACCTGCCGACGCGCCTCGCCTCGGCGATCACGGCGACGCGGGCGTCCCGCGGCAGGTACACGAGGACCCCGGGCGTCGAGACGACGAGGGTCGCGTGCGCGGGCGCCGCCGCGGCGAGACGGGTGATGGCGCCGGAGGCCGCATCCGCGGCCACGAGCACCGGCGGGTCGGACGCGGCGATGTCGAGTGCACGCCCGATGCGGGCTGCCCGGCCGTCCTCGCCGGGCCAGACGAGGGCTGTGAGCCACTCCCGCGTGCCGGGCGCGTCGGGCGGAAGCGGGGCGAGGTCGACTCCGGCCCGCCACACGACGTCGGGCAGTCGCGCAGGCGGGCGCGCCACGGCATCCCAGCGGCTGTGCAGCACCACCGCGCTCGGTCCCGCCTCCGGATCGATCGCGACCGGGCCGGAGGGAGTCTCGTACCGGTACGAGTAGCGGTCGGGATACAGGCAGAGCCCGGCGCTCGCGCCCACCTCGAGGAGCGCGATGGGCCCCTCGATCATCGCCAGGGCCGGCAACAGAGCGGCGCATCGCAGCGGCTCGTTGGTCTGCACCGTACGGCGTTCGCAGGCTGCTGCGAGCTCATCGGCATGGGCGAGCATCCACGCGCGCCAGCGGGCGCCGACGACCTCGGGAGCGCCCAGCAGGCGCGCCACGGCGAACACGAGCGGGGGCTGACGGTGCGCGGCGGGGATGCGGCCGACGACCGCCGTGAGCGCGGGGTCCTCCGCCACCTGCGCGCCCCAGCCGGTATAGAGGTCGCTCCTCCCCGGCGCCTCCTCGTCCGCGAACCGCCGATAGCGCTCCGCGGCGGCGGCGATGTCCTCGTCGCGTGCCACGACATCCATTCTCGGGCAACGCGGGGAACAGCGCTCGCGCGGACAGGGTTGAATGGGAGGAACAAGGAGGATCCATGAGCTATGCCGTGAACAAGTCCGAGGACCAGTGGCGCGAGGAGCTGGGCGCAGAGCAGTACGCCGTGCTCCGCGAGGCGGCCACCGAGCGCCCGTGGACCGGTGAGCTGCTCGACGAGCAGCGCGCCGGGCTGTACACCTGCGCCGCGTGCGGAGCCGAGCTCTTCAAGAGCGGGACGAAGTTCGACTCCCACTGCGGATGGCCGAGCTTCTACGAGTCCATCCGGCCGGATGCGGTCGAGCTGATCGAGGACAACAGCCACGGGATGGAGCGCACCGAGGTGCGGTGCGCCTCGTGCGGCTCGCACCTCGGCCACGTCTTCCCCGACGGCTTCGGCACGCCCACGGGAGACCGGTACTGCATGAACTCGATCGCCCTCGACTTCACGCCGCAGGACGAGGCATGACGGCACTCGACGCCATGCGTCGTCGACGCTCCTGGTCGAAGGTGACCGATGCGGCGCCCGACCACGAGGAGCTGGTGCGGATGGTCGCCGCCGCGGGACGCGTCGCCGACCACTCCTCGCTCAAGCCCTGGCGGCTCATCGAGCTGCGCGGCGACGACCGGCGCACGCTCGGGCGGGCGATCCACAAGGCGGAGCACAAGGACGGCTTCTCGACCAAGCCGATGCGCGCCCCGCTGCTGATCGCTGTGGTCGCGAGCATCCGCAAGAGCAAGGTCCCCGACTGGGAGCAGGAGGCCGTCGCCTCGGGCGTCGCCCATGCGCTCAGCCTGGTGCTCGACGAGGCCGGATGGGGCGTGTTCTGGCGCACCGGGAGCTACACCCGCAGCAAGGCTGTGGCCAAGGCGCACGGGCTCGGCAAGGGCGAGCGGCTGCTCGGCTGGCTCTACGTCGGCGGCAAGCCGGAGGGCCGCGAGCGCACCGGGCACCGCCGGGGTGTCGACGGGGAGCGCTTCCTCTCGCGCATGCCCCGCTGAGCCGGCGCTGAGCCGGCGCGGGCTCAGCGCCGGCGCCATCCCGGCAGGGTGCCGACGATGACGCCGGCGAGCCCGACGGCCACGGCGGCGATCGCCACCGGCAGCGGCGGTGCCGCGCGTCCGGGGAAGGCGGCATCCAGGACCGCGGATGTCGCCAGCAGCCCGACCACGGAGCCGAGACCGAGCCGGAGCACGCCGGTATGGCGGACGATCGCGGCCGACAGGAAGATGTACACGACGCCGAGCGCTCCGCCCGCGTACATCCACGGAGCCGCCGGCCATGCGTGCGGCGGTCCCGCCACGAGCAGATGGACGGCCCAGGCGGCGGCCAGCGCAGCCGTCCCGACGGCGAAGTTGACGAGGGTCGCCGTCAGCGGGCTGCCGACGGCGTGACGCAGCCGCCCGTTGGTGGCCTGCTGGTACGAGATCCCCGCGCCGGCGAGGAACGGCAGCACGAGCATCCACGGCGGGGCCGCGCTGCCCCCGGCTCCGACGAGGGCGACGACGACCGCGGCCACGGCGAAGACCGCGCCCGACAGGCGTCCGATCGTGACGCCCACACGCCCGCCGGGCCCGTAGCCCACCCGGTCGAGCACGATCCCGCCCGTCGTCTGACCGGCGACGACGCCGACCGTGAACGCCGCGACGCCGATGGTGGCCACGGTCCCGCCCTGCACGCTCACGGTGAACGCCCCGGCGCAGCCGCCGAGCAGCATCCACCACGGCACCCGCCCTGCACGGATCCCGGCGCGGAGCTCGCGCAGCCCGGCGCGGCCGGCGGACGTCGCGGGCACGATCGCGAGCAGGATGAGGAAGCCGGAGCCGAACGACACGAGCGCAGCCATCTGGGCGTCGGCGAGCGCCGCCGCGAGCGAGCCGTTGACCTGCGCCTGCGTCGTCGTGAGCACACCCACCGTCACGGCGCCGCCCATCGCCAGCCAGGGCGGAAGGCGACGGTCGCGCGCGACACCGGCAGTCATGTACACCTCATCGAGAACACGGGGACCGTCGACGAAGGCGTCCGCATCCGGGATCCCTCGACTCCCCCAGCGTACCGAGGGCGCACGGCTCAGCCGCCCGCGGGCTCCTCGCGCGCGGCCAACGCCGCGGCGACCTCGGAGAGGATGAGCTCGCCGGAGTCCGCGTCGTAATCGAAGAGCTCGCCGTAACGCCCCCAGTCGATCGCGATGTCGAGCTGCTTCTCCGTGTCCTCCGTGCTGTAGCCGCGCCGGAGGAGGTCGCGGAAGAAGTCGTCGCGCAGCGCTCCGTCGTTGCTGTTCTCCAGCGCCTTGACGATCGTCTTGACCAGCGGTGCGCGCTGCGCCGCCAGCGACGCGAACATGCTCTTCGACCGCTGGATGTCGGCCGTGTACCAGGCGCGTCCCTCCTCCGTGAGGAACGCCTGGGCGCCGTCGACCTCCAGGAGCCCCAGCATCCGCGCGGCATCCACGAGCGGCAGGAGGTCGTCGACCTCGAAGGAGAGCTCGTCGGCGAGATCGGGGAGGTCCGTCTGCCCGTCGTGCGAGTAGACGATCTCCACGAGTCCCGCGAGTCCCCCGACGCTCGCGTCCGGCAGCGGGTGGCTGAGCGGGCCGGGTGTCGCGGCGCTCGACGCCGCCGACTTCTCGTCGCGACCGGTGAGGATCGCGTAGAGCCGATCCACCGTCGCCTCGAACGTCGGGCTGCGCCGATCGCGCGGCCGCGGCAGCAGGACGGGGACCTCGGCCTTGATGTGCCCGGGGCTGGAGCCGAGCACGACGACGCGGTCGGCCAGCAGCACCGCCTCCTCGATGTTGTGCGTGACGATGCAGATGCACCTGGTCGGGAAGTCCGGCTGCGCCCAGAGCGAGACGAGCTCGTTGCGCAGGTTCTCGCTCGTCAGCACGTCGAGCGCGGAGAAGGGCTCGTCCATCATCAGGACATCGGGCTGGAGCACGAGCGCACGGGCGAAGCCCACGCGCTGGCGCATGCCGCCGGACAGTTCGCGGGGGTAGGCCGTCTCGAACCCGTCGAGTCCGATCTGGTCGATCGCGGCCAGCGCACGCGCGCGCCGTTCCGCCGCGGGCACGCCGGCTGCTCGGAGTCCGAGCTCGACGTTGTCCTGCACCGTCAGCCACGGCATGAGGGCGAACGACTGGAACACCATCGCCGCACCGGGGTTGGCGCCGTTCAGAACCGTGCCGCGGTAGCGGACCTCGCCGCTCGTGGGAGAGATGAGACCGGCGAGCGTGCGGAGCAGGGTCGACTTGCCGGATCCGGACTTGCCGAGAAGGGCGACGACCTCCCCCTCGTGCAGCGTCAGCGAGACGTCATCGAGGACGTGGAGGATCGATCCGTTCGCGGAGGGGAAGGAGGCGCTGAGGTGGGCGGCCTCGATCAGGGCGGTGCGGGTGGCGAGGGAAGTGGTCATGGCGATTCACGTCCTTTCAGGGGGTCGATGCGGTCGGGTCGTCAGGCGAGCGAGAAGCGGCGCTCGGCGTAGTCGTAGAGTCGGCGCCAGAAGAGGCGGTTCAGGCCGACGACGAAGATGCTCATGACGGTCACCCCGACCAGGGTCTTGGCGAAATCGCCCTCGGCGGTCGCCTGCGTGATGTAGGCGCCGAGCCCCACGGCGGTGAGGGTCTGGTCGCCGTAGGAGACGACCTCGGCGACGATCGCGGCGTTCCATGCGCCGCCGGCCGCGGTGATGCCGCCCGTCACCCAGCAGGCGAAGATGGCGGGACCGTACAGCATCCGCCACTTCTGCCAGCGGCTGAGCCGGAGGCTGGTGGCCGCCTCCCGCAGGTCGTTCGGGATCGCGGACGCGCCGGCGATGACGTTGAACAGGATGTACCACTGCGACCCCAACGCCATGAGCAGGATGCCGCCGATGTTCAGGCTGACGCCGGTCGTGATGAGGGCGAGCGTGATGAACGGGAAGAGGAAGTTCGCCGGGAAGCTCGCGAGCACCTGCACGATCGGCTGAGCGAACCGCGTGACCCGGGGGCTCAGCCCGATCCAGACCCCGACGGGCACCCAGATGAGGGTGCCGACCACGAGGACGACGAGGACCCGCGCGAAGGTCACGAGCCCGAGCCCCGCCGCGACGCCGAACTGGTCGAGCCCCGCGTGGTCTCCGATGTAGCCGAGCATGCGGGCGACACCGATGGCGATGAGCGCGCAGACGACGACGGCGAAGAGGATGTCGCCCACGCGGCGCCGGGCGGGATTCACGCGGAGCGGGCGTCCCGTCCGCCCGAACGGGCGGGTCGCTCCATCGAGCGCCGCCCCCACCGGACGCAGAACGCGGGCGACCGCGCCGGGGACGACGGAGCGGCGGACGAGGTCGAGCACGAGGCTGCGCTGCCGGTCCGCGCCGACCGTGTCGCCGGTGCGGAAGCGTTCGGCCCACGCGGTCAACGGGCGCCAGAACAGGAAGTTGACCCCGACGACCATGACGATCATCACGGCGATGGCCAGCAGCATCCGCCCGAGCTCCTGTTGCTGGGATGCGGCGGCGACGTAGGAGCCGATGCCGGGCAGGGCGTAGACGTGGTTGTTGACGCTGATCACCTCGGAGGCGATCAGGAAGAACCAGCCACCGCCGAAGCTCATCATGTCGTTCCAGACGAGCGGGATCGTGCCGTATGGCACGTCCATGCGCCAGAACCGCTGCCACCGCGTGAGCCGGAGGATACGGGCGGCCTCGTCCAGCTCGCGGGGCTGGGTCACGAGGGTCTGATAGAACGCGAAGGTCATGTTCCACGCCTGGCTCGTGAAGATCGCGAAGATGCTCGCGCACTCGACGCCGAGCTCGGTGCCGGGGAAAAGCGTCAGCCAGATGGAGAGCGTGATGGAGAGGAACCCGAGCACCGGGACCGACTGCAGCACGTCGAGCGCCGGCAGCATGATCTTCTCCGCGCGGCGGGAGCGGGCGGCGATCGTGGCGTAGACGAACGTGAACACGGTCGAGATCCCGAGCGCGATGAACATCCGCAGCAGAGAACGTGCGGCGTCGTACGGCAGGTTCGCCGGATCGGTCGAGACGGTCGAGGGCGCCGTGACCCGATCGAACGGCGCCGTGATGCCGTGGGAGAGCTGGACGACGAGCCAGAAGATCACGGCGACGGCCGCGAGCACGACGACGTCGGCGGCCAGGTGGCTGCGCGAGCGCAGCGTGGCGTTCTGGCTGGTGAAGGTGAATGAGCGCAGCGAAGCCATCTCGGCCTCCTCTTTCGATGACAGAGAGGTGCCGCGCGACGGCGTCAGGGCAGGGGCGCGGCGGAGGGTGGGGTGAGCGGCGATGCCGTACTACTCGGGTCAGAGCTCATGCCGTCCACCTCCTTCGTCCGCGGCCTGCTGGGCCGCCGATCAGCATAGCCGACATTCAATGACTTGCGCATGTGTCAGATCGTTGGATGATGGAACACATGGAGTCGCCCCGGGAAACAGCTGCCGTCACGGAGGCGCAGCTCGCCGCCGCGGCCGCCACATTCGACATGCTGTCCGCCCCCACCCGCCTGCACCTCGTCTGGCTCATGGCGTCCGGCGAGTACGACGTGACGACGCTGGCCGAGCTCTCGGGCATGAATGTGCCCGCCGCGAGCCAGCACCTCGCGAAGCTGCGCGCCGCCGGCATCGCCGCGGCCCGACGTGACGGCCGCCGCCAGCTCTACCGCGTCGAGGATCCGCACATCCTGGCGGTCATCGGCGAGATGTTCTCGCACATCGCCCCCGACGGGACGCTGGCGGGGTCCGCCGATGCGAGACGGCCGCCGCGCCTCCCGCGGTTCGCGGCCGTCGGCACGGATGGCGCCGGTCCCGGCCACGGCTGAGCCGAAGACGCGCGCGCCGTGCGGCGGATGCCCGGCGACCAGAGGCGCGTCGATGCAGGGACCGGTGACGGTGCCGGCTACAGGACTTGAACCTGCAACCCCCGTATTACAAGTACGGTGCGCTACCAATTGCGCCAAGCCGGCCTGGCCCGAAGGGCCTCCACGAGTCTACGGTGCGTTGTGGGGCCCTGCTGCCGCCGCGACCGTCCTGCGGGGATTCCGCCCGACACGCCGACACGAGGGCCGGCCACCCGGCGCGTCGCGCACGATCCCCGCACGACGGCTCACCCGCACGGCCCGGCGAGGGCGCGACCAGCCGACACCGCCCGGGGGTCCGTGCGGCACGAGGGCACCTCAGGGCTTGGGCGTCGGGGAGGGCGTGCCGCGGTAGTACGAGTCGCTCGCCGTCGTCAACACGAACTGCGCGAACTCCTTGGGGTCGGTCAGCGACCCCTGGTACTCCTGGCCGTTGACGAGCACGAGGGGTGCACCGGTCAGCGTCACGCCGTCGGTCGCCGGGATGCCTGCCAGAGCCGCGTCGGTCGCCCCCCGGGCCCAGCTGACGAACGTCCCATCCTCGATGCACTCGCGCACCTCGTCGGCGGAGGTCGCCCCCGTCGAGGCGGCCAGGTCGCCGAGCGCCGTGTCGTCGAGACCGGCCGAGTCGACACCGGGCTGCTGGAGCAGGAGCTGATGCGAGAAGGCGTAGAACGAGGCTGGCGAGTAGTTGGCGACACAGGCCGCGGCCGCTGCCGCACGCAGCGAGTACTTCGTGCCGTTCGACTTCGCCGTGAGGATCGCCACCGGGTAGTAGGTGAGGGTCGCCGAGCCCGCTGCGAACCACTTCGTCAGCTGCGGGGTGTTGGCGATCTCGAAGTCCTTCGCACCCGAGGCGAGGTAGTCGACGTAGATCCGGATGTCGACCGTCGAGGCCGAGGTGGGACCCGGGGTGGGCGCCGTCGTCGGCGAGGCCGACTCGGTGGGCGCCGGCACCGCATCCGTGCCCGCCGCGGGCGCGGATGCGGTGGGCGCCGGCGTGGCGGTCGGAGCGACCACCGGCGTGGGATCGGCGATCGAGGTGATCGCGACACCGCCGTCGGAGTCGATGTTCAGCGGGAAGGCCGTCGGCTTCGCGGTCTGCGACGTGACCGCCAGGACGACGCCGATGACGATCGCTGCCACGACGACGATCGCGAGGACCACGAGGATGACGAGCCGGGCGGTGTGCGCGCGCGCGTGCTTCGCCTTGACCTTCTGGGCCTTCTCTCGAACCGCCTCGCGCCGATCGCTCGGCGCGGGCACGTTCGGGGAGTCGTCGTGGGACATGGAACCTCTGGGACACGCGAAAGCCGGTCGATCCGGCGGGCCGCCCGGGTGAAACGGCCCTCTCGATGCTAGTCAGCGTCCCTGGGAAATGCCCAGACGGGCGTGCCATACTGATCGTGCGCCCGAAGATGCGCGTGCGGGACAAGCCCCCGCTCATTCCATTCACTACGGATCGTCCGGCACGTACCTGCCGGTGAAGGAGAAAAAAATGGCGTCCGTCACGTATGACAACGCAACCCGTCTCTACCCCGGAGGCACCCGCGCCGCGGTCGACAAGCTCGACCTCGAGATCGGCGACGGCGAGTTCCTCGTCCTCGTCGGCCCCTCCGGCTGCGGAAAGTCCACCTCGCTGCGGATGCTCGCCGGCCTCGAAGAGGTCAACTCGGGCCGCATCCTCATCGGCGACCGCGATGTCACCGACATCCCGCCGAAGGACCGTGACATCGCGATGGTGTTCCAGAACTACGCGCTCTACCCCCACATGACGGTGGCCGAGAACATGGGCTTCGCCCTGAAGATCGCCGGCGTCGGCAAGGAGGAGCGCGCCCAGCGCGTGCTGGAGGCCGCCAAGCTGCTCGACCTCGAGGAGTACCTGACCCGCAAGCCGAAGGCGCTCTCCGGCGGTCAGCGCCAGCGTGTCGCGATGGGTCGCGCCATCGTCCGCAAGCCGCAGGTCTTCCTCATGGACGAGCCGCTGTCGAACCTGGATGCGAAGCTGCGTGTGCAGACCCGCACCCAGATCGCGTCGCTCCAGCGGAACCTGGGCGTCACGACGGTCTACGTCACCCACGACCAGACCGAGGCGCTCACCATGGGCGACCGCATCGCCGTGCTCAAGGACGGTCTGCTGCAGCAGGTCGGAACCCCGCGCGACCTGTACGAGCGTCCGAACAACGTGTTCGTCGCCGGCTTCATCGGCTCGCCGGCCATGAACCTGTTCGCCGCCGACATCGCGGAGGGCGGCGTGAAGTTCGGCGACCTCGTGGTCCCGGTCGAGGCCGACACGATCGGCAAGGCCAACGGCTCGCAGGTCACGATCGGCGTCCGCCCGGAGGACATCCAGGTCGGCCCCGCCGATGGCAAGGGCCTGTCGGTCGTGGTCGACCTCGTCGAGGAGCTCGGCGCGGACGGCTACCTCTACGGCCACTCGGAGATCAACGGCAAGCGCACCGACATCGTGGCGCGCGTCGACGGCCGTCGTCACCCGAACGCGGGCGAGACCGTCGTGCTGGCGCCCGTCCCGGGTCACGTGCACGTGTTCGACCTCGAGTCGGGCGACCGGCTGACCGACAAGGCCATCGCCGCCGCCTGACCGGCATCCCTCACCGACAAGACGCGGCGCGGCGGGTTCTGAACCCCCGCGCCGCGTCCGTCTTTCCGGAGCACCATGTCCGAATCCCTCACCATCACCGCGACAGCGGTCGACCCTGGCCTTCTCAGCCTGCCGTGGAACGTTCCGCTCGCCGAGTGGCCGAGCTCGTCGATCGTGTACCTGCCCAAGGGGCTCTCCCGCCACCTCGTGCGGTTCTCGACGCTCGCCGGCCGGGTGGTCGCGGTCAAGGAGACGACGGACGAGATGGCGCGCCGTGAGTACGACATGCTCGGCAACCTCGCGCGTCTGGACGTCCCGTGCGTGGAACGGGTGGCGGTCATCGCGGGACGGAAGGATGCCGCGGGCGAGCCGCTGCCGGCGGCGCTCGTCACGGCGCACCTCCGCTTCTCCCTCCCCTACCGTGCGCTGTTCACGCAGGTCCTGCGGCCCCACACGGCCGCCCGCCTCGTCGACGCCCTCGCAGTGCTGCTCGTGCGCCTGCACAACGTCGGCTTCTTCTGGGGCGACGTGTCGCTGTCGAACACGCTGTTCCGCCGCGACGCGGGCGCGTTCGCGGCGTACCTCGTGGACGCCGAGACCGGCGAGCTCCACGAGCAGGGCCTGACCCGCGGGCAGCGCGAGCACGATCTGGATGTGGCGCGCACCAACATCGCCGGCGAGATCATGGACCTGGAGGCCGGAGGCCGGCTGGAGGGCGGGGTCGACGCCCTCGCCATCGCGGACGGCATCGTGTCCTCCTACCGCTCGCTGTGGGCCGCGCTGACCGACCGCGAGAGCTTCTCGGTGGACGAGACGTGGCGGATCACCGAGCGCGTGCAGCGGCTCAACGCGCTCGGGTTCGACATCGACGAGATGTCGATCCAGACGACCCCGGACGGCACGCGCGTCTCGATCCAGCCGAAGGTCGTGGATGCCGGACACCACCAGCGCCGCCTGCTGCGGCTCACCGGCCTCGACGTCGAGGAGAACCAGGCGCGGCGTCTGCTCAACGATCTCGACGAGTTCCGAGCGCGGATCTCTCGTCTCGGCTCCGACGAGGAGATGGTCGCGCACGAGTGGCTGACGCGGGTGTTCGAGCCGGTGGTGAAAGCCATCCCCTACGACCTTCGGAGCAAGCTCGAGCCCGCCGAGGTGTTCCACCAGGTGCTCGAGCACCGGTGGTACATGTCGCAGTCACGCGGCCGGGCGGTGCCGTTGGCCGAGGTCCTCACGAGCTACATCGACGAGGTGTTGCGCCACCGCCGCGACGAGGCGACCGTGATGGGGCCCGTGACCGAGACGGTCGGCATCCCCATCATCCGCGACAGCGACGGGGACGACGAGGACGTCGACGAGGTCGACTGGCGAGATCTGGTCTGACCGCAGGGGCCGGATCAGTAGCCGACGGTGAAACGCCCGCGGTGATGCTTGGGGTCCTCGATCTCGTCGAGCACGGCGACCGCCAGGTCGGCGCCGGAGATGTACGACTCCCCCGCCTCGTCGACCACGAGCACGTCCCCGCCGTCGCGGTAGGAGCCCGTGCGCTCGCCCGGCGCCCACACACCGAAGCCGCCGGCCGGGTGCACGTAGAACCAGTCGCGCCCCGAAGCGTCGGCCTGCAGGTCCTCGAGCACGCCGATCGCCTCGGCGGCCTCCGGCTTGTACTCCTCCGCGAAGCCTTCGGTGTCGATCAGACGTGGTCCGACCGGGGCGACCAGGCTGCCGCCCGCGCCGCCGATCACACCGATGCGCACGGTTCCCGGCAGCACCGAGTTGAGCTCGGCGAGCGCCGGCCGCAGGCGACCGAGCATGTCGCCGCGCGCCGCCACGGCGCTGACCACGACATCCGCGCCCTGGAGCTGCGTGACGAGGTGGGGCACATCGAGCAGCGTGCCTTCGAGGTAGGTGGCGCCGGGAACCCGCTCCGCGGCGACGTTTCGGGCGATGGAGAGGACGGTGTGTCCGCGCTGGACGGCCTCCTCGACGATGTGTCGGCCGGCGTAGCCGGTGCCGCCGAGAACAGCGATGAGTGCCATGGTCGCTTCTTTCTGATGGGTTACTCGCGCACAGCGCGCAGGGTCGAGACCTGGTAGAGGGCGACGGATGCGGCGATACCCGCGTTGAGGGACTCGGTCGCCGCCTCGATCGGGATCGACACGACCTGGTCGCAGGTCTCCGTCACCAGGCGGGAGAGCCCCTTCCCCTCCGAGCCGACGACGATCACGACGGGACGGTCGGCCAGTTCGAGAGCCGGCAGCGAGACCTCGCCGCCGCCGTCGAGGCCCAGCACGAACACGCCCTGCTTCTTGAACTCCTTGAGCATCGCGGTGAGGTTCGCCGCGATCGCGACGGGGATGCGGGCGGCCGCGCCGGCGCTCGTCTTCCACGCGGCCGAGTTGACGCTCGCGCTCCGTCGCTGCGGGAGGATCACGGCCTGACCCCCGAAAGCCGCCGTCGAGCGGATGATCGCGCCGAGGTTGCGTGGGTCGGTGATGCCGTCGAGCGCGACGAACAGCGGCAGCTGGCCGCGCTCGATGACGGACTCCAGCAGGTCCTGGGGGTGCGCGTACTCGTACGGCGGGACCTTCAGCGCGACGCCCTGGTGCACGCCGTCGAAGCCGGCCATGCGGTCGAGCTCGGGGCGCGTGACCTCGAGCACCGGGATGTCGCGGTGCGTCGCGATCGACAGCATCTCCTTGACGCGGTCGTCCATCTCGATGCGCTGGGCGACGTACAGGGCGGTCGCCGGGATCTTGGCCCGCAAGGCCTCGAGCACGCTGTTGCGTCCGGTCACCGTCTCGGTGTCGTCGGTGCCCTTGCCCCGCGGCGTCCGGTTCGGGTTGGAGCCGCCGGCCTTCTGGCCGGGGCGGCCCTTGCCGCCCGCGGCGGCGAACCGCTCCGCGGCGGCCTTGCGCTTGCCGGCGACGTGCCAGCTGCGGTCCTCCGCCTTGGGCGTCGGTCCCTTGCCCTCGAGCGACTTGCGCCCGTTGCCTCCGGTGCCCTTGGTCGGGCCCTTCTTCTTGCCCCTGCTCGCGCCGGGCCGTCCTGGTTTGTTCGCCATCAGATGCTCCAGTGGGTTCCGTCGGGGGTGTCTTCCAGTGTGATGCCGGCCGCGGACACGGCGTCACGGATGCGGTCCGCCGCAGCCCAGTCCTTGTCGGCGCGGGCCTGCGCACGCTGCACGATCATGGCGCGCACGAGCGCGTCGAGCGCGCCGGCCTCGGGGCCGTCCGCGCTCTGCCATCGGTCGTCGAGCGGATCGATGTCCAGCAGGCCCGTCATGGCACGGACCTCGCGCAGCGCGGACCACGCGGCCGGCTCGTCCCCCGCGTCGAGGGCGGCGTTGCCGGCGCGCACGCGCTCGTGCACCACGGCGAGCGCCTGCGGCACCGCGAGGTCGTCGTCGAGAGCGGCGGTGAACGGCTCGGGGTACGGGTTCTCGGCGCTCCAGGAGAGCACCGGCTCGCCCGCCGGGGTCGGCGGGTGCGCGCGCAGCGCCCGGCGCTCGAAGGTCTCGATCCGCTCCAGGGCGGCCTGCGCCTCCTCGAACGCGCGGTCGGAGAGGTCGAGACTCGAACGGTAGTGGGCGGCGGCCAGGGCGTAGCGGATCACGAGCGGGTCGCGATCGCGAAGGGCATCGGCGGCGAGCACGAAGTTGCCGAGCGACTTCGACATCTTCTGACCGTCGACCGTGACGAGTCCGTTGTGCACCCAGTACCGGGCGAAGCCGTCACCGGCCGCGGTCGACTGCGCGAGCTCGTTCTCGTGGTGGGGGAAGCGCAGGTCGAGGCCTCCGCCGTGGATGTCGAACTCGGCGCCCAGGTAGCGCCGGCTCATGGCCGAGCACTCGATGTGCCAGCCGGGGCGACCCGCACCCCAGGGCGCCGCCCAGGACGCATCCGCCGGCTCCTCCGGTTTGGCGCCCTTCCACAGCGCGAAGTCCCGGGGATCGCGCTTGCCGCGCGGATCCGCATCCGCGGCGGCCTCCATCGCATCGATGGACTGCCGCGTGAGCGCCCCGTAGGAGGGCCACGAGCGCACGTCGAAGTACACATCGCCCGAGCCGTCCGGGGCGGCGTAGGCATGACCCGCCTCGATCAGGCGCTCGATGAGCTCGACCATCTGCGGGACGGACGCGGTCGCCCGCGGCTCGTACGTCGGCGGACGGATGCCGATCGCGGCATATGCGCGGGAGAACTCGAGCTCCATCCGGTACGCGAGCGCCCACCACGGCTCTTCGTCCGTCGCGTTCTGAAGGATCTTGTCGTCGATGTCGGTGACGTTGCGCACGAAGGTGACACGACCGAACCGGTGCTCGAGCCAACGGCGCAGGATGTCGAAGCTCAGGGCGGCGCGGAGATGACCGATGTGCGGCCCCGACTGCACGGTCGGCCCGCAGACGTAGAGGGTGACGTGCGAGGCGTCGAGGGGAACGAAGTCGCGCAGCGCCTGCGCCTTCGTGTCATACAGCCGTACCGTCACTCATCCAGCCTACCCGGGACGCCTCATCCGGCCCGCCCGATGTCGAAGCGCACCGTCGGACGGCGATCAGGCGGGCAGGAGCAGGGCGACGGCGGTCGCCGCGACGCCCTCCCCGCGTCCCGTGAACCCGAGGCCGTCGGTCGTGGTCGCCGCCACCGACACCGGCGCCCCGCCGAGCGCCGCGGACAGCGCCGCCTCGGCCTCGGCGCGGCGCGGCGCGAAGATCGGCCGCAGGGCCTGCAGCTGCACCGAGACGTTGCCGATGCGCCAGCCCGCAGCGGCCACGAGCGCCGCGGTGTGGGCCAGGAAGACCTCGGCATGCGCGCCGGCGAACTCGGGCCGGCCCGTGCCGAAATGGGTGCCGATGTCGCCGAGCCCCGCCGCCGACAGCAGCGCGTCGACGATCGCGTGTGCGGCCGCATCCCCGTCGGAATGGCCCGACAGGGCGCGCTCCCCCGGCCACTCGAGACCCGCCAGCCACAGCGCACCGTCGCCGCCGAAGGCGTGGACGTCGGTGCCGACCCCGACACGCGGTGCGGCCGCGGGCGGCCGCTCCCCGGTCGCCGGCACCGCGGCGACGAGCGCCCGTGCCCGGTCGAGGTCGACCGCCGTCGTGATCTTGAACGCCCGCGGCGAGCCCTCGACCGTGACGACACGGTGCCCGGCCGCCCCGACGAGCGCTGCGTCGTCCGTGAACTCGTGCGTGGCCGTGCGATACGCGGTCTCGAGGACGTCTCGCCGGAAGCCCTGCGGCGTCTGGGCAGCGCCGAGCTCGGCGCGGTCGACGGGACCCACCACCTCGCCGTCCGCGACCCGCTTGATGGTGTCCACGACGGGCAGCACCGGGAGGACGGCGGGCGCGTCCTCCAGCGCGGCGATGACGCGGGCGAAGACCTCGGGCGGGGTGAGCGCGCGCGCCGCGTCGTGGACGAGCACGGTGTCGACGTCGGCCCAGAGCGCGGCGATCCCCGCGGCGACCGACTCCTGACGGGTGCTCCCGCCGGTCACCACGCTCGTCAGGTCGAACCGTGGTCCGGCCTCCTCGCGCAGCTCGGTCTGCACGGTCCCCTCGTGTCCGGGCGGCGCGACGACGACGACCTGGGACTCGGGCGCCGCGAAGACTCCGCGCAGAGCGTGGCGCAGCACACTGTGCGCGTCGAGGCCGACGAGGGCTTTCGGCGCTCCCGCGCCCAAGCGGGTGCCGGAGCCCGCCGCCACCACGATGACGGCGATGTGCGGGACGGGGATCGGTGTCACGCCCCGAGCCTATCGGCGGGCCGGTGCCCCGCCCCGGCGCAGGAGCCACACGGCCAGCGCGAGGGCGATGGCACCTCCGACCGCCAGCGGCAGGCTGAGACCGAGCCGCATGACGGCGAAGGCGGGCAGGAAGGCCAGCGCGAAGCCGACGGCGACGATCGCGGCACGGGGCGCCGGGGCGAGGTCGCCCACCGCCTCCCAGCGCGCCACCAGCAGCGACAGCGCATAGAGGAGCGCGAGGACCGCGACGAGGACGACGGGTCGGGACCACCACCAGGCGGCCGAGGCGGGGACGGGCGCGGCGCCCGGCACGAGCAGGGTGAGGCCGGTGACGAGCAGGATCACCGGCAGGTGCCACAGGTAGACCGTCATCAGCCGCGAGCCGACCACGAACACGATGGCGCGCATGACGCGGGTCTGCATGAGCCGCGACAGCGGCGTGCGCGCGAGCCGCAGCAGGCACGCCTGGGCGAGACCCAGCACGACGAGCGGGAGCGTGGGCGGGTTGAGGCCGGCGAGCATGTTGTCCGAGTAGGGGCCGATGCTCGTGAGCGGCCACAGCGACAGATAGCAGGCGGCCGCGATCCCGAGCAGGGTCAGCGGGTGCCGCCGATCGAACCATCCGTCGGCGTACCAGAACCCGAGCTGGTGCACGAGCAGCCAGACGAAGACGAGGTTCACGAGGCCGACGTCCGTCGCCCCGGACGAGAAACGCGCGGCATCGACGATGACGACACCGACCAGCAGCACCGCGACCGTGAGGCGCGGCATCCGTCCATGGAATGCGAGCAGCCAGGGCGTCGCTGCCTGGCACAACAGGTACGCCGCCAGGAACCACAGCGGCGATCCCGCACCGAGGGCGGCCGCGGAGACGAGCGCGGGAGCGAGCGCGAGCAGCGTCGCCGCGCCCAGCACGATCGCGAAGAACACGAACAGCGGCAGCGTCGGCTGTGCGAGCCGCAGCGTCCGGAGCCGGACGTAGCCGCTCGCCGTGCCGCCCTTGCGCGCCCAGGAGCGCCATCCCGCAGCGGAGGCGAAGCCGCCCACCACGAAGAAGAGCGGCATGATCTGGCCCGCCCAGGTCGCCGCGGCGAACCACGGCTGCTGTTCCAGCGGTCGGGATGCGGTCAATCCGCCATCCGGCCCCGGCCCGACGCCCGTCTGCAGCAGGTGGATCAGCACCACCAACAGCACGCAGACGACACGGGCGAGATCGAGCGTCAGGTCGCGCCGCGAAAGATCCGGTGTGTTCGCTGCACCGCGAACATCGGTCGTGCTCACCGAAGGGCCAGGCTCAGGAGGCGAGGACCTCTTCGAGCAGCACGCTGGCCTTCTCCTCGTCGGTCTTCTCGGCGAGCGCGAGCTCGGAGATGAGGATCTGCTTGGCCTTGGCCAGCATCCGCTTCTCCCCCGCGGAGAGCCCGCGGTCCTGGTCACGACGCCACAGGTCGCGCACGACCTCGCTCACCTTGATGACATCGCCGGAGGCGAGCTTCTCGAGGTTCGCCTTGTACCGGCGGGACCAGTTGGTGGGCTCCTCGGTGAACGGTGCGCGCAGCACCTCGAAGACGCGCTCCAGGCCGTCCTTGCCGATCACGTCGCGCACGCCGACCAGGTCGACGTTGTCTGCCGGGACCTCGATGACGAGATCGCCCTGAGTGACATTGAGCTTCAAGTACTTCTTCGTCTCGCCCTTGATGACGCGTTCCTTGACCTCGATGATCGTCGCGGCCCCGTGGTGGGGGTAGACGACCGTTTCGCCAACCTCAAAAAGCATGGAGTTATGTCCTTTCGGCAGCTTACAGACTACCACAGGCGATCTGCGCTAAGGTTTGCCCCCGCATCGTCGGCGCATCACGGCGCGGGCCGCGCGACCCCCTAGGATGAGGGAGAAACCTGTCAGGACCTGTGGGAGGAACTGTGAAATCGCGCCTGCTCGCGTCCCTGGCCATCGGCGCCGCGGTCGTCATCGGAACGACCGGCTGCAGCATGATCGCCCCGCAGGGCACGACCGTCGTCTACTCCCCCTCGGACGGCCTCAACGTGCCGAACACCTCCGGCCCGCTGAAGGTGCGCAATGTGCTGATCGTGGCGAACGAGGACGGCAGCGAGGGCAACCTCGTCGCGGCGATCGTGAACGACACCGACTCCTCGGCCGTGCTGAACATCGAGGTCGGCGAAGGCGCCGGCGCCGTCACGAAGACCGTGCGCGTCGCCGCGGGCACGACCAAGAGCCTCGGCGTCTCGGACGTCGCGGGCGTCGAGAACCTCGAAGGTGCGGAGCCGCTGCTCATCACCGGCCTCGACACCCCTCCGGGAGCCACCGTGTCCGTGTACTTCCAGTCAGGCGACGGCGCGGGCGCGCGGGTCGAGATCCCGGTGCTCGACGGCACGTTGTCGCACCTGTCCACCCTCGCCCCCTGAGCCCGCGCTCCGGCGAGAACGCTCCGCCCCGCGAGACCTCATCCCTTCGGATGCGTTCTCGCGGGGCGGAGCCGTTCTGGGCACAGGTGGGCCGTGTCAGGCCTCGAAGCGGTAGCCGAGACCGCGCACCGTCACGAGCATCTCCGGGTTCCCGGGCTTGCGCTCGATGCGCGAGCGGATGCGCTTGATGTGGACGTCGAGCGTCTTCGTGTCGCCGAAGTAGTCCGTGCCCCAGACCCGATCGATGAGCTGCCCACGGGTCAGCACGCGCCCGGCGTTGCGCATGAGGACCTCGAGGAGCTCGAACTCCTTGAGCGGCATCGCGATCTCGGAGCCGTCGACCGCGACCGTGTGCCGGTCGATGTCGAGCACGACCCGGCCGCCGCTCAGCACCCGCTCGTCGAGGTCGGCATCCAGCTGCGCGTAACGGCGCAGGACGGCCCGCATCCGGGCCAGCAGCTCGCGTGCCGAGTAGGGCTTGGTGACGTAGTCGTCGGCACCGAGCTCGAGGCCCACGACGATGTCGACCTCGCTGTCCTTGGCCGTGAGCATGATGATGGGCACGGCCGACTCGACGCGCAGCTGCCGGCACACCTCCGTGCCGGGGATGCCGGGGAGCATGAGATCGAGCAGCACGATGTCGGCGCCGTGCTCGCGGAACACCGCGAGGGCGGCGGCACCGTCCTCGACGGTCTCGACCTCGAACCCCTCGCGTCGCAGCAGATACGCCAGCGGGTCGGCGAGGTCGGGCTCGTCCTCCACGATCAGTACGCGGGTCATGCAGGTGCTCCGTTCTCCGCGGCCTCTGACGGGACCGCGTTCTTGCTCTTCTTCTTGCGCGGGCGCGCCGGCTTCGCGCGCGCACCGCGGGGCTCGAGGGGCTCGGGGGCCCCGGTCATGGGCAGCTGGATCGTGAACGTCGACCCGCGCCCGGGACGCGACCACACCCGGACCTCGCCGCCGTGCCGCTGCACGGCGTGCTTGACGATGGAGAGGCCGAGGCCGGTGCCGCCGGTGCGGCGCGAGCGAGCCTGGTCCGATCGGTAGAAGCGCTCGAAGACGCGCTGCTGCTCCTCCTCGGAGATGCCGATCCCGCGGTCGGTGACCGCGATCTCCACCGCGTTGTGCACCGGCTTGACCCCGACTCCGACGCTGGAGCCGGCCGGCGAGTAGGCGATCGCGTTGGCGATGAGGTTGCCGAGCGCCTCGCCGAGGATATGGGCGTCGCCGCGGACGAACAGCCCGCGGGTGCCTCCGCGCACGAGTGTGACGCCCGCCGCGTTCGCGGCCAGCGCGTGCGCCTCGATCGCCGAGGTCACGACCTCGTCGACCGGCACCTCGCGCATGTCGGCGCTCTCGTCGGCCGACTGCAGCCGGGACAGGTTCATGACGCGCGAGGTGAGGCTCGCCAGTCGAGCCGCCTCCGCGCTGAGCCGGGCCGCGAAGGCCCGTACCTGCTGCGGATCGTCGGCTGCGCTCTCCACCGCCTCCGCGAGCAGGGTGATCGCACCCACCGGGGTCTTCAGCTCGTGACTCGTGTTGGCGACGAAGTCGCGGCGCATCTGCTCGACGCGTTCCCGCTCGGTGATGTCACGCAGCACGACCAGCACGAGACGGGGCGTGATGACGGTGGCGCGCGCCGAGACCTGCCGCTGATCGGCGGGCGCCGCAGCGCGGCGGAGCGAGAGGAGGGCCGAGCCGGCGCCGCCGCCCACGCGCACCGCACGGGCGAGCTCGCGCAGCCTGTCGTCGGGCAGCGTCTCGCCGACGAGGAGCCCGAAGCCGGATGCCGCCGCCGAGGCCCCGCGGATCGTCGAGGAGGCGTCGACCACGAGGGCCGCGTCATCCATCGCCCGCAGCACGTCGGTCACGCCCTCGGGCATGTCGACCGAGCTCTGCGCCACGACCCGCGCGCGGGCGCGCAGCGAGATCACGATGAGGAGCGCAGCACCGCTCCCGATGACGATGCCCACCAGGAGCGCGACGAGCGCCAGCTGCGTCGAGTCCATGGGTTACAGCGTAGATCCCGTCTCCGGCACGCACCGGCCCGTCGAACCCGCCGGGCTACTATTCACTCCCGGGGCACTGTTCGTTAACCTTCGGCCGGGACAATCGCCCCCGCGGCCGCTCGTCCGTGCCGCCGACAAGGAAGGTGCATGTCCATGCGCGAGGTTTTCCAGCAGTCCCTCGACGAGGTGCGCGTGCGCCTGGTCGAGATCTCCGAGCTCGTCGCCGAGGCGATGGAGAAGGCCACCCGCGCGTTCGGGACCAGCGATGTCGCCCTCGCTGAGGAGGTCATCGACAACGATCCCGTGATCGACGACAAGGCGATCGCGCTCGACGAGCTGGCGATCGACATCCTCGCCCGCCAGCAGCCCGTCGCGAGCGACCTGCGCACGGTCGTCTCCGCACTGCGCATCAGCGCCTCGCTCGAGCGCATGGGCGACATCGCCGAGCACATCGCTCAGCTGACGCGCATGCGTTTCCCCGACCGTGCCATCCCGAAGGGCCTCAAGGGCACGTTCACCAAGATGGGCGAGATCGACGTCGAGGTCGCGCGCACCCTCACCGAGCTGCTCGACACGCGCGACATCGCACTGGCCGAGAAGATCCGCAACGAGGACGACAAGCTCGACGAGCTGCACGTCAGCGTCTTCGAGAAGGTGCTCAGCGAGTCCTGGCACGGGGAGGCGTCTGCGACGGTCGACGCCACGCTCGCCAGTCGCTACCACGAGCGCTTCGGCGACCACGCCGTCTCGGTCGCGAAGAAGATCGTCTACCTCGCGACGGGCGACTGGGCGCCGTCCGACGACGCCTGAGCGTGGACACGCAGAAGGGGGGATGCCGCGCGGCATCCCCCCTTCTGCGTGTCGTCAGGGTTACTTCTTGCCCTGCGAGGCGACCGCTGCGGCACCGGCGGCGGCGGCCTCGGGGTCGAGGTACTCGCCCGGCCCGAGCGGACGCAGGTTCTCGTCGAGGCGGTAGACCAGCGGGATGCCGGTGGGGATGTTGAGCCCGGCGATGTCGTCGTCGCTGATGTCCTCGAGGTGCTTCACGAGTCCACGGAGCGAGTTGCCGTGAGCCGTCACGAGCACCGTCCTGCCCGCCGTGAGGTCGGGGACGATCTCGTTCTCCCAGTAGGGCAGCAGCCGGTCGATCACGAGCTTGAGGGACTCGGTGCGGGGCACGTCGCCGTCGATGCCGGCGTAACGCGGGTCGTTCACCTGGCTGAACTCGCTGTCGTCGGCGAGCGGGGGCGGCGGAACGTCGAAGGACCGGCGCCAGAGCATGAACTGCTCCTGGCCGAACTCCTCGAGCGTCTGCGCCTTGTCCTTGCCCTGCAGGGCACCGTAGTGGCGCTCGTTGAGCCGCCACGAGCGCTTGACCGGGATCCAGAGACGGTCCGCCGCATCCAGCGCGATGTTCGCCGTCTGGATCGCGCGGCTGAGGAGCGAGGTGTGCAGCACGTCGGGCAGCAGCCCCGACTCGGCGAGCAGCTCGCCGCCGCGGGCCGCCTCCGCCTTGCCTTGGTCGGTCAGGCGCACGTCCACCCATCCGGTGAACAGGTTCAGCTCGTTCCACTGGCTCTGGCCGTGGCGCAGCAGGATCAGGGTGTAAGGGGAGGTCATGCGGCAATGATATCGAGCGCGGGGCTGGCATCATGGCGTCATGGCCGCGGCGTCCTCCCCCTCCGGTCGCATCACCCGCGGGACCACGGGGACCAACCGGCTCCGGCGCGTCGACCGCTGGATCGCGCGGCATCCCGCGCTGCGCACGGCAGGCCCGGATCCGCTCGTGGTCGACCTCGGATTCGGCGCGAGCGCGGTCACGACCCTCGAGCTCGAGGCCCGGCTGCACCGAGCGCGGGGGGATGTCGAGGTGCACGGGATCGAGATCGATCCGGCACGTGTGATCTCGGCGCGCGCGCACCTGAGGCGGGTCCGCGAGGGCACGACGCCCTTCCGCCCCGACGCGCGGGTCTCGTTCGACCGGGGCGGCTTCGAGGTGCCCGTGCCGCGGGCGCCTCGCATCATCCGTGCCATGAACGTCCTGCGGCAGTACCACGAGGAGGATGTTCCCGCGGCGTGGCGGCAGATGACGGCGCGGCTGGAGCCCGGCGGCATCCTCGTCGAAGGCACGAGCGACGAGATCGGGCGCGTGTCGACGTGGGTCGCGGTCGGAGCCGACGCGCATCCCCTGACCTTCACGGTGTCGCTCCGGCTCGCGGCCCTCGAGGACCCCTCGATCGCGGCCGAGCGACTCCCGAAGGCCCTCATCCACCGCAATGTGCCGGGCGAGCGCGTGCACGAGCTGCTGGACGCGCTCGACCGCGAATGGACGCGGGCGGCGGCGATGTCGACGTTCGGCCCCCGTCAGCGCTGGCGCGCAGCGCTCGGGGCGCTCGCGGACGCCGGATGGCCGCTGCTGCAGCGGTCGCGCTGGCGGCTGGGCGAGCTGACGCTGGCGTGGGCGGCGGTGGCGCCCACGCCAGCGTCAGGCCATCCGGCCGAGACAGGCGAGTCAGGGCAGAGAACCTCCTGACCCGGCGAGAGGACCTGATCCGGCGGCGTGGAGTCAGCGGCGCAGGGTCAGATACGAGGGATCGCCGCCCGCGCGTCGTCGGGCGGCGCCCCGGCCGCGGTGAGCAGATCGACCGCGAGCGGCCGCATGGCCGTGAGCAGACTGTGATCGCCCAGCGAGGCGTCCGGGAGCAGCTCCGCGGGATGCAGGTGGGCCGCGGTCGCGCGCAACGCCTCCCGAGCGGCGGGCTCGAGTGCGATGTCCTCCAGGCACTCCCCGACCAGGGCCATGCCGCGTGCGAGCTGGTCGAGCACGTCGGCGGCCACCGGACGCGGCACGCCGTCGTCCAGCACGTAGGCCGCCCTCCGGCCGACGACGCGCAGGTTGCGCACCGAGAGATCCATCGCGAGAAGGATGCGCCGCTGACGCTCGAGCTCGCCACGGCGACGCCGCAGGAACGGCGAGATGCGAGCGATCGCCGTGGCCGAGTCGAGGGACTCGCGCCACGCCCGGACGAGCGGATCCAGTCCCCGTGCCTTCTCGAGCCCGCGGTCGGCGCGGCGGCTCTGTCCGCTCTCGAGGCCCTGCACGATCGCCGCCACGGCCGCATCGGCGGCGGCGAACAGTGCGCGGGCGTCGTGGCGCAGCTCTCGACGGAAGCTCCGCGGCACCACGACGGTGAGGAGGATCGCCGCGGCCCCTCCCACCGCGCCGTCGAGCGGCCTGGCCATGACCGCCTCGGTGTCGGCGCCGGGGAACAGCAGGACGATGAGCCCCTGGATGGCGGCCGCGATCGCGAACCCCGGCTGCGGCGAGAACAGCCGGGCGACCAGGAGCACCGCGGCCAGGACGATGGGCAGCTGCCACCAACCGGTGCCGACGATGCGCAGGAGCGCCTCGGAGACGAGCACGCCGAGCATCATCCCGACCACGGTCTCGACCACGCGACGCGGACGCGCGTCACGGACGAGCCCGAGGCTCGACACTGCGATCGTTCCGGCCAGCACGGGCGTCTCGTGGCCGAGGACGAAGTGCGCGAAGGCGAACGCCGCGGTCGCCGCGATCACGATCTGCACGATCGCCGGGAGCGACTGACCGGCACGGGCGAACGCCGGGCGCGGGTCGAGGCGGTCGTGCCAGCGCACCGGCACGGGCTGCGTGACGGGGCCCGCGCTCATCGTCAGCGGCGTCGCGACAGCCGCGGCAGGCGGGGAACGGATGCCGCAGCCCCGGCGTCGGCGGGGACGACCGTGCGCACGCTCGCCGCCACCTCGCCGCCGGCGGTGCGGACGACGGCGTCGACCTCGACGCCCGCGGAGCGCTTGACCAGCGCCAAGGCGATGGGGCCGTCCTCGTGGTGCCGCGCGACGGAGGTGATCGCGCCGACGACAGCGCCGTCGATCTCGACCGGGTCGCCGGGCGCCGGCAGGACGTCGTCGCTGCCATCGAGGTGCAGCGCGACGAGGCGGCGGGGCGGATGGCCGAGATTGTGCACCTTGGCCACGGTCTCCTGCCCCCGATAGCAGCCCTTGTCGAGGTGGACGGCGGTGCGCAGCCAGTCGACCTCGTGCGGGATGAGCCGCTCGTCGTTCTCGGCGGCCCAGCGCGGCCGCCACGCGGCCACGCGCAGCGCGTCGGCCGCGACCGCGCCCGCAAGCGCGATCTCCCCCGCGATCGCCGCGGCGGCGAGCGCCTCGGCATCCGCGGTCGTCACGAGCACCTCGTTCCAGGAGCGTTCGGCGCCCGGATGGTCGGCGGCGTCGGCGTACCCGACACCGCCGGGCGCGACCTGCGGCCACGGGTCGCGCCACACGAGCGGCACGTGGGCGGGCGCTGCGGCCGGCAGCAGGTGGACGCCCGCGTCCGTCGCGCCGAGCACGATCAGCCCCGATGCCTCCTGCGGGTCGACCCGAAGCCGGAATCGCATGCGCCGGAGCCACTCCAGGAGAGGTGCGGCATCCCCGCGGTCGACGATGAGCCAGGTCGTCACGCCGTCGTCGATCACGGCCGCGGCGTGCTCCACCCGCCCCTGCGGGTCGAGCACGAGCAACTCGGTCGAGACGCCGGGAGCGAGACCGGTGAGCGCCTGCGAGCTGATCGAGTCGAGCCAGGAGAGCCGATCCTCGCCCGTGACGGCGAGCGCCGCACGATCCTCCAGGACGGCGACGGCCCTGCCCCCGACGAGCGCGCGCTGCTCGGCGAAGGGATTGCCGAAGTGCTGCACCCGGTCGTCGTCGACGACGACCCCGGGCACTCCCGCGAACACGCCCGTCATCGCTCGACCTTCGCCAGCCGGGCGGAGGCGTGCGAGGCGAGCTCTCCGCCGAGCGCCGCGATGTCCCATGCCCACAGCAGATGCCCGTCGACGAGCCCGTACATGCGGGTCGCGGCACCGTACTCTGCGCCCCCGGGCGGGGGCACCACGGCGTCCGTGGCGATGTCGATGCGCGGACCTCGGATCTGTCCGAGGTACAGCTCGCTCAGACCGTCGGCGTGCACGATGCTGGCCTGGATCTCGAAGCCGCCCTCCGGCGTGCGCAGGACCTCGACGTCGTCGGCCGTGCGGACGCTGCCGCTCGCACGCGGCGGCAGCAGCCCGGGACCGGCATCGGCCGGGGTCTGCGGGCGCGCGAGCCGCCAGTACCCCGTCTCCGAGACGAGGGGGATCGCCGCGTCGGTGTCGATCATGCGCGCCGTCGCGCGGTAGCCGAGCGCACCGGCACCGTCGTCGGTGAAAGCCAGTCGATGCGAGAACTCACCGGTGAAGCGGTGTCCGGACGCCTCGTAGTCGATGACGCCCGTCCCCTCCCAGACGCCCACGAGCCAGGCGAGAGGGGCGAGGTCTGCGGGCAGATCGGTCGGAATCTCGATCATCGCCCGCTCCGTCAGCGCTGGCCGCGGTACAGATTCTTGACGACGACGGCCGAGACGAAGACGATCGCGAGCGAGGCGAGCGAGAGCAGCCCCACGAAGAAGAGTTCGAGCGCGACGAGGTCCATGCACTCATCCTACCGCGCAGGGATCACAGTCCGCGCAGCAGGACCACGAGTGCGGCGACGGCCGAGATGACACCGAGGATGAGCAGCGACCCGAGCACCGTGATCGCCGTGCGCCGGATGAACCGCTGCGCCCGACCGTAGGCGAGCTGGACGATGAACGCGGCGATCAGCGCGATCCCCAGCGTGAGGGTGATCCACGAGGACTGCCAGTGCAGCGGCACGAAGAGCACGATGCCGACACCGGCGAGCGCCGTCGCGATCCAGACCCCGACGATCCCGCCGGTGGGCCTGGGAGGGACGAGTTCTGGCGCGGTCATTCCGCCATTCTCGCGTACCCGCGAGGCATTCGCACGCGCAGACCACGAGCCGAGGGTCGCGCAGCGCCTAAGATGAGGGTCGATGCGGCTGAAGACCGCCGGGAGGACTCCATTGGCACAGCTACTCGTCCTGAGCTCTGCGCAGACCGGAACACCGGTGCTGCCCTCGCTCGAGTTGCTTTCGCACCGTGTGCGTCAGATCCCGGCTGAGCCCGCTCAGCTGGTGAACGCACCGAGTGCCGACGTCGTCTTCGTCGACGCCCGTCTCGATCTCGTCGGCGCCAAGTCGCTCTGCAAGATCCTCAACACGACGGGCCTGGACGCTCCGCTCGTGCTGATCGTCACGGAGGGCGGCCTGACGGCCGTGTCGACGGACTGGGGCGTCGACGACGTGATCCTCGTGGGCGCCGGCCCCGCCGAGGTCGACGCCCGGATCCGGCTCGTGCTCGGCCGCCGCAGCGCGGAACAGGTCTCGACCCGCATCCAGACCTCCGGCATCTCGATCGACGAGTCGTCCTACTCCGCCAAGGTGCACGGCCGCCCGCTGGACCTCACCTACAAGGAGTTCCAGCTCCTGCACTTCTTCGCCACGCACCCGTCTCGTGTGTTCACCCGGGAGCAGCTGCTGAGCGAGGTCTGGGGCTACGACTACTTCGGCGGCACGCGCACGGTCGATGTGCACGTGCGGCGACTGCGGGCCAAGCTCGGCGACCTGGAGCAGCTCATCGGCACGGTCCGCAACGTCGGCTACCGCTTCAACGTGTACGAAGAGGACCAGGTGCCCGTGCCCAAGGAGCGTTCCGGGGCCTGAGGCCGCGGACATCCGTTCACACGCCGGTCACCCTCGACTGCAATGATGAGGTGGTGATGGAACAGGACGTGCTGGATGCCGGCCTCGGCGACGCGGACGACGACGACTTCGACGAGATCAGCGAGGCCGAGGACGCAGAGCTCCCCGAAGGGCGCTACCTCGACCGGGAGCTGAGCTGGCTCGCGTTCAACCAGCGCGTGCTGGAGCTGGCGGAGGACCCCAACCTCCCCGTGCTCGAGCGGACCAACTTCCTCGCGATCTTCGGCAGCAACCTCGACGAGTTCTTCATGGTGCGCGTGGCCGGCCTCAAGCGCCGCATCATCACGGGCCTGGCCGTTCCCACCAACATCGGCCGTTCGCCCGCCGACGTCCTGGGCGACATCTCGCAGGCCGCGCACGCGTTGCAGCTGCGCCACGCGGAGGCATGGCAGGAGCGGGTCAAGCCGGCCCTGGCCGAGGCGGGCATCGAGGTGCTCAGCTGGAACGAGGTCGCCGAGGAGGATCGCGAGCGGCTGTACGAGTACTTCCAGGCGCAGGTGTTCCCGGTCCTCATGCCGCTCGCCGTCGACCCCGCCCATCCCTTCCCGTACATCTCGGGGCTGTCGCTGAACCTGGCGATCCGCGTGCGCAACGCGAAGACAGGACGGCAGGAGTTCGCGCGACTCAAGGTCCCGCCGATGCTCCCCCGCTTCGTCGAGGTGTCACGCACCGGCGAGCACGTGCGCTACATCGCGCTCGAGGACCTCATCGCCAACAACCTCGCCGATCTGTTCCCCGGCATGGAGATCCTCGACCACCACGCGTTCCGGCTCACCCGGAACGAGGACATGGTCATCGAGGAGGACGAGACCGAGAACCTCATCCAGGCGCTCGAGGCCGAGCTCCTGCGACGCCGGTTCGGTCCCCCCATCCGGCTCGAGATCACCGACGACATGGACGAGCTCACCCTCGACCTGCTCCTGAAGGAGCTCGACATCACCGAGCAGGAGGTCTACCGCCTCCCCGGGCCGCTCGATCTGCGCGGGCTGTTCGACCTCGGTCGCATCGATCGGCCGGAGCTGCACTACCCGCCGCACGTGCCGACCACGGCGGTGGCGTTCCAGCCGGGCGACAACAACGAGCGCCCCGACATCTTCGCCGCGATCCGCAAGGGCGACGTGCTCGTGCACCACCCCTACGAGTCGTTCGCGACGAGCGTGCAGGCCTTCCTCGAGCAGGCGGCCAAGGACCCGCACGTGCTCGCGATCAAGCAGACCCTGTACCGCACCTCGGGCGACAGCCCCATCGTGCAGGCGCTCATCGACGCGGCGGAGGCGGGCAAGCAGGTGCTCGCGCTGGTCGAGGTGAAGGCGCGCTTCGACGAGGCGAACAACATCGTGTGGGCGCGCAAGCTCGAGAAGGCGGGCGTCCACGTCGTCTACGGCCTCGTGGGACTGAAGACCCACTGCAAGCTGGCGCTCGTCATCCGCGAGGAGAAGGGGTCGCTGCGCAGCTACTGCCACGTCGGCACCGGCAACTACAACCCGAAGACCAGTCGCGTCTACGAGGACTTCGGGCTGTTCACGGTCGACCCCGAGGTCGGGCGCGACCTCACGCGTCTGTTCAACGAGCTCAGCGGCTACGCGATCGAGAAGAAGTTCAAGCGGCTCCTGGTGGCACCTCTGCACCTGCGCAAGGGCCTGCTGCGGCAGATCGACCGCGAGCGGCGACACGCGCTGGCGGGCAAGCCGGCCGGCATCCGCATCAAGGTGAACTCGATGGTCGACGAGCAGATCATCGACGCCCTGTACCGGGCGAGCCAGGCAGGCGTGCCGGTCGAGGTGTGGGTGCGCGGCATCTGCAGCCTCATGCCGGGCGTCCCCGGGATGAGCGAGAACATCACGGTGCGCTCGATCCTCGGCCGTTACCTCGAGCACTCGCGCATCTTCGCGTTCGAGAACGACGGCGATCCCGCCGCGTTCATCGGCAGCGCCGACATGATGCACCGCAACCTCGACCGCCGGGTGGAGGCGCTCGTGCGCCTCGTCGCGCCGGAGCAGATCACGGAGCTCAACGATCTGTTCACGCTCGCGATGAGCGAGCAGATCGGCTCCTGGTGGCTGGGCCCGGACGGCGTGTGGACGCGGCATCACCTGGATGCCGAAGGCCGCCCGCTCGCGGATCTGCAGGACGTGACGATGGCCAACGTGCTGCGCCGTCGGCGTCCCCGGACGGTGCGATGACCGACACCGCCGTCTACGCCGCGGGCGGGGTCGTGTGGCGCCTCGTGGAGGGCAGGCTCAGGATCCTGCTCATCCACCGCACCCAGTACCGCGATGTGACGCTCCCCAAGGGGAAGGTGGACCCCGGCGAGACGCTCGTCGAGACCGCGGTGCGCGAGATCCACGAAGAGACCGGCATCCGGGTGCATCTGGGGCTGCCGGTCGGCGTCTCCCGCTACATCATGCCCAAGGGCCGCGAGAAGATCGTGCACTACTGGGCGGCCGAGGCGACGGAGGACGCGATACGGGCGTCCGACTTCGTGCCGAACAAGGAGATCGCGGCGCTGGAGTGGGTCACCCCGAAGCGGGCCCTCGGCTATCTCAGCTACCCGGTCGACGTCGAGATCGTCGAGGCGTTCCTGACGTTCGCCGACGACGGCGTCCTCGAGACGTTCCCGGTCATCGCCCTGCGCCACGCGAAAGCGCTCGCCCGGAGCGAGTGGGGCGGCTCGGACGCGACCCGTCCGCTGACCGATCGGGGCAGGAGACAGGCGAAGGCGATCGTGGGGCCGCTGCGCGCGTACGGCGTGCGACGCATCCTGTCCAGCGACGCGACCCGATGCATCGAGACCGTCGATCCGCTCGCACGAGCGCTGAAACGGCCGATCCGGCTGGTCCCGGAGATCAGCCAGGACGCATGGGAGGACGGTGCCTCCGACGCGCGAACGGTCGTCGGCAAGCGCGTGCGCGCGCGCAAGCCGGCCGTGCTGTGCAGCCACGGCCCGGTGCTGCCCGACATCCTGAACGAGCTGGCGCTGGCGACCGGGACGCTGCGGGGCTCCTACCTCGGAAGCGCGTCGAGCCTGGAGGTCGGGGGGTTCTCGGTCGCGCACCTGTCGCGGACCAATCCCGGTTCCGGGATCGCGGCGATCGAGACCGTGCTGCCGCAGGTGTGACGTGGCGAGGGCACTGATCGCCTGGCGTCAGGTGCCCGAGGGCGTCGACCGGCGCGAGGTGTCGCGGGCACTCGTGCGCGAGCTCGCCGGCGCCCCGCTCGAGCTCGTGCAGCGCTGCGCGCGCTGCGGCGCGGAGGACCACGGGCCGCTGCGGGTCGTGGGCCGGGGACCGCAGGTGTCCGTCGCCTACGCCACGAGCCGGACGGGCGCGCCGACGCTCGCGGTCGCGGCCGTCGGCGCGGGCCCCGGGGCCATCGGGGTGGATGCCGAATACACCGTGGATGCGGTGCGCGAGCGCGCGGGCGTCGGACCGGTCCTGGGCCGGGCGGGTGCCGACATCCGGGACTGGGTGCGCGTGGAGGCGGCGCTGAAGGCCGACGGCCGCGGGCTCCTCGTCGACGTCGGCTCCGTGCGGGTGTCGGGCTTCGGCCGGCGATGGCGTGCCCGCGTTCCCGGCCGCGCTGCGCCCGTGGTCGGTCGCGACATCGCCGTCGCCGTCGGCGTGCTGATCTCGCTCGCCCGCACGACCCCGTGACCCCGTCCCTCTCCCTCCCGCGAGTCCACACGCGTGCGCCGATTCCACACCCCCGCGACCCATATCGGGCGTGGATTCGGGAGAGGCGGGAGGCGGTTACGGGAGGGCGGGGAGGGGGAGGTCGTCGAGCCAGACGTGCAGCGTCTCGACGGCCTCGTCGGGCGCGCGGAGGGCCAGGAGCGCACGAAAGTCCTCCGTCGTCACGAGGCCGTGCCGGTGCTCCGCGCACCACTCGCGCAGCAGCGCGAAGAACGCCGCATCTCCCAGCCGACGGCGCAGCGCGTGCAGGGTGAGCGCGCCGCGCTTGTAGACCCTGTCGTCGAACATCAGGTCGGGACCCGGGTCGGCGAGCAGCAGATCCTGCGCCTCCTCACGCAGTCGCGCGTGGTGGTGACGGGCGCTCTCCTCCGCGGTCGGACCGCCCGCGGCCTCGGCCCACAGCCACTCCGCGTAGCACGCGAAGCCCTCGTTGAGCCAGATGTCGCGCCAGCGCGCGATGCCGACGCTGTTGCCGAACCACTGATGCGACAGCTCGTGCGCGATCAGCCGCTGCTCGGAGGGATGCAGGTGGTTCGCGCCGAACACCGCGAGGCCCTGCGCCTCGAGCGGGATCTCCAGGTCGTCGGCCGTGACCACGAGGGTGCAGCTGACCTGCGGATACGGCCCGAACGCCTCGGCGAAGAGCTCGAGCATCCGCGGCACGTCCGCGAACGCCCGGCGCGCATCCGCCGCGAGCGCGGGCGGGGTCGCGAGGATCCCGGGGATCCCCGCCGGCAGCTCCAGCTCCTCCTCCCGGTACGCGCCGATGTGAACGGCGGCCAGGTAGGTCGCGGTCGGCACGTCGCTCTCGAACACGGCCGTGCGACGGCCACCACTGCGCGTCGTGCCGAGGGGGCGACCGGTGGCGACCGCCGTGTACTCGGCATCCGTGGTCACGGCGATGCGAAAACGCGCACGATCGTCGGGACGGTCGTTGCAGGGGAACCAGGTGGGCGCTCCCGTGGGCTGTCCGGCCACGAGCGCTCCGTCGGTGAGCTCCTCCCAGCCGATCGCCCCCCAGCGCGAACGTCGCGGGGCCGGGCTGCCGGCGTAGGCGACCTCGATCGAGAACCGCTCCCCCGGCTCGACGACGGCCGGCGCCGTGACGCGGAGCACTCGCGGTCCCTGCGTGAACGCGGAGCGCCGATCGCCGTCGACCCGCACCTTCGTGGCGCGCAGCCCGACGAGATCGAGCGCGAACGAGCGCGTGGCGATCAGCGCCACGGCGTTGATGATCGCGCGTCCCTCGAGCCGGTTCGTGCGCACGCGGTAGTCGATCTCGAGGTCGTACGACTCGACACGGTAGGCGCGGTCCCCGCTCTGCGGCGCGTAGCCGTCCCCCGTGCCCGTCATGAGGTCGACTGGTACGGGCGCACGCGCACGGCTCGCCAGGGGCCGATCGGGTTCCCGCTCCAGCGCGACCCCACCGGCACGGTCTCCCCGCGCATGACGAGGGATGCGGGGCCCACGGTGGCGTGCGCACCGATCGTCGCCGCGGGCAGGATCACACTGTGCGGGCCGAGCGTGGCACCCGGCTCGAGCTCGACGACATCCATGCTCATGATTCGATCATGGAAAAGGTGGGTCTGCACGACGCAGCCCCGGTTGACGGTGGATGCGTCGCCCAGGGTCACGAGGTCCGGCTCTGGCAGCCAGTAGCTGTCGCACCAGACGCCGCGGCCGATCCGCGCGCCGAGCGAGCGCAGCCAGACGGCCAGCGCCGGGGTGCCGGCGGCGGCACGGGCGAACCAGGGAGCGGCGACCATCTCGGTGAAGGTGTCCGAGACCTCGGTGCGCCACACGAAGCTCGACCACAGCGGCTTCTCCCCGGCACGGATCGGACCCACGATCAGCCACTTCGCCGCCGTCGTCACGCCCGCGGCCACGGCGCCCGCGGCGAGCATGACGATGCCCGAGAGGAGCGCCGCGAGACCCGCGCCGACGGCCGCTGCGAGCGCGGCGAGCGCGAGGAGGACGCCGAGCCCCAGGGCGCACGTGGCCACGACCGGCACGAAGCGGCACAGCTCCCAGAGCGTGCGGGCCAGCCGCAGCCCGGGCGTCGGGCGATAGGTGCGGCTCTCGTCGGCCTCGCCCACGACACGGCGCAGGCGCACGGCGGGCGAGCCGAGCCATGACGAGCCGGGCTTCGCCTTGACCGGCGCCGACGAGAGCACCGCGACCAGCCCGTCGCGGGGCACGCGATGGCCCGGTGCCGCCATGCCGGAGTTGCCCAGGAAGGCGCGCTTGCCGATGCGGACCTCGCCGATGCGGAGCCAGCCGCGCCGCAGCTGGTACGACGCCACCATCGTGTCGTCCGCGAGGAAGGCGCCGTCCTCGATGCGGGCGAGCGAGGGCAGGAGGAGCACCGTGGAGGCCTCGACGTCGCGCCCCACGCGGGCGCCGAGCATCCGGAGCCACACCGGTGTGAACAGGCTCGAGTAGAGCGGGAACAGGATCGTGCGCGCCGAGTCGAGGAGTCGCTCGATCGTCCACGCCTGCCAACCGACCCGGCTGCGCACGGGACACGTGCCCGGTGCGAGACCGATCGAGAGCAGACGCACGAACAGCACGACGGCGCCCGCGAACACGAGACCCGCGACCACGACGGCTGGCACGAGCAGCGCGAACGCGGCGCCGGCCGCGTCGCCGAGCGTGTGCGCGTCGCGCATCCCGGCCGCGAGCACCAGCGCCCCGGCGACGAACGCGACGACCGGCAGCAGCGCGAGCGCGAAGGCGGATGCCGCATACGCCCACATCCAGGCGTGCGGCGCGGGTGCACGCTCCGTGGGCCAGCCCGCGTCGACGGAGCCGACGCGCACGGCGGGCGAGCCGGCCCACGACTGGTCCGCCTTGACGCGGCCGAACACCGCCGAGCCCGGGGCGACCTCGGCGCGCTGGCCGATGCGGGTCCCCGGCGCGAGCGTGCTGCGCGCCCCGACGGAGGCCTGGGCGCCGATGCGCACGCCGCCGACGCGGACGACGTCCCCGTCGATCCAGTAGCCGGAGAGGTCGACCTCCGGCTCGACCGAGGCGCCGTCGCCGATCTCGAGCATGCCGGTGATGGGCGGCAGGGTGTGCATGTCGACATCCCGCCCGATCTTGGCGCCGAGCGCGCGGGCGTAATAGCTCACCCACGGGGCGCCCGCCAGGCCGACGGCGTCGATCTGATCCGCGATCTGCTCCGCCAGCCACAGGCGGAGGTGGACCTCTCCGCCGCGGGGGTAGTCGCCCGGACGCAGTCCCGTCAGCAGCAGCCGGGCCGAGAGCACCGCGATCGCCATCTTGCCGAAGGGGGTCGCGAACACGACCAGGCCGATCACCAGCGTCCACCAGGGGGCGGTCGGCAGGGCGTCGATGCCGAAGACGGCGTGGAGGAGGGTCCCGGCGGTGAGCACGTACAACAGCCAGCGCACGCCCGTGAGGATGAGCAACGGCGCCCCGAGCAGGGTCTGCACCCACTGCGTCGCCCGCGGAGTCGGCGACGGCCGGTGGAACCCGGTCGCCTCATCGGCCGCGGCGAGGGGCCCGAGCGCCGTGGCCATCGCGCCCAGCCGGGGGATGTCGTAGATGTCGGCGACCGAGAACTCGGGAACGCGGAGCCGGATGCGTGAGACCAGCTGCGCCGCGGCCAGGGAGCCGCCACCGAGGTCGAAGAAGTCCGCATCCGAGCCGGGGACGGGAAGCCCGAGGACGGCCTGCCACTGTTCGGCGAGCCATGCCTCGGCCGGTGTGAGGCCGGCGACCGGCGTCTCGCTGCCCGGCAGCGGCCACGGCAGGGCGGCGCGATCGACCTTGCCGGAGGTGCGCACGGGCAGCTCGTCGACGACCCCGAGCAGCGGCACGATGGCCGCGGGCAGGCGCTCGGCCAGCGACAGCCGCGCGGCCGCCCTGTCGAGTCCGGCCACGGGGTCGGCGAGCACGAGGTATCCGACGAGCACCGGCACGCCTGCCTCGCTGCGCTGCACGGCGACGGTCGCCGCGCTCACGCCCGGCAGGTCCTGGAGGGCCGCCTCGACCTCCCCCAGCTCGATGCGGCGGCCGCCGACCTTGACCTGGTCGTCCGCGCGGCCCTGGAACACGAGGCCCTCGGGGTCGTACCGCACCAGGTCGCCCGAGCGGTAGGCACGCTCCCATCCGAGCTCGGGCATCGGGGCGTACTTCTGCGCATCCTTCTCGGGATCGAGGTAACGGGCGAGCCCGACGCCCCCGATGATGAGCTCGCCGACCTCGCCCGGCGCGACCCGGCGACCGTCCGCATCCACGACGGCGAGCGCCCAGCCGTCGAGCGGCAGGCCGATGCGCACGGGCACGGAGCCGTCCAGCAGCGCACCGCACGCGACGACGGTGGCCTCGGTGGGCCCGTACGTGTTCCACACCTCGCGGTCGGCCGCCGCGAGCCGCGCGGCGAGCTCGGGCGGGCAGGCCTCGCCGCCGAAGATCAGCAGGCGCACGTTCTCGATCGACTCGGGGGGCCACATGGCGGCGAGCGTCGGCACGGTCGAGACGACCGTGATGCCCTGCCGGATGAGCCACGGCGCGAGGTCCTCGCCCGAACGCACGAGCGCGCGCGGCGCCGGGACGAGGCAGGCGCCGTGTCGCCAGGCCAGCCACATCTCCTCGCAGGAGGCGTCGAACGCGACCGAGAGCCCGGCGAGCACGCGATCGCCGGGGCCGAGGGGCACCGTCGGCAGGAACAGCCGCGCCTCGGCGTCCACGAACGCGGCGGCGGAGCGGTGCGAGACCGCCACGCCCTTGGGCACGCCGGTCGAGCCGGAGGTGAAGATGATCCACGCGTCGTCGTCCGGAGTCGGGGTGGGAACGGCCAGGATCGCCTGCGTCGACGGATGCGGCGACTCGCCGTCGAACAGGGCGGCCGGCGCCGCGCCGACGCCCGGCTCGTCGTCCGCGGTCGCGATGAACTCGCCGTCGCCGCCGATCACCCCGCGCACGCCGGCCTCGCCGAACACCAGCCGAGCCCGCTCATCGGGGTCATCGGCGTCGACCGGAACGTAGGCGGCGCCCGCGGCGAGCACGCCGAGGATGGCGGTGTAGAGCTCCTTGGAGCCGGAGGGCATCCGCACGCCGACGCGATCACCGCGCCGCACGCCGGCCTCGACCAGCCGGGTCGCCGTGCGCGAGACCAGCGCGAGCAGCTCGCGGTAGCTGATCGCTCCGGAGCCGTCGTCGATGGCCGACGCCTCGGGGTGGCGGCGGACGGTGTCGGCCAGGACGTCGATCAGCGTTCGTGGGGCCGCCGCTCGCGCAGTGCGGTCGAGCTCGGTCTGCAGGGCCATAGAGGGGAAGGATATGGGGCGCGGGTGAACGGGCGGTGTCCCACGCCGGGGCGCCGCCCAGCGTTGGTCATTAGGATGTCCGGGTGCCGATTCCCCGCCGACTCCGGGACAGCGCCGTGCTGGGGCTCGCGACTCTCGTCGCCGCCACCGGCTGCACCGCGACCGTTTCACCCACCGTGCCGTCTTCGCCGACCCCTTCGCCGACCGCGACCCCGTGGACCCCGACGGGTGTCGTCGCGTCCCTCTCGGGCGCCGGGCCCGCCCCGCTGTCGTCGACGATCGACATGTGGCGTTCGGGCCTCGCCGCCTCCAACCCGGACATCTCGCTCGCATACGAGGACGCCGAGTCGCCGGCCAGCCGCGGACGCTTCGCCGCGGGCGTCGACCAGTTCGCCCTCTCCTCTCGTGCGTTCACGGAGGCCGAGCGTGCTGAGCTCGAGTTCACGGGCTGTGCCGCGGACGCCTCCCCGACCGCGACGGCCGCGCCCGAGAAGGTGCAGCCGACGATCGTCCAGGTGCCGGTGTCGGTCTCGTCCATCTCGGTCGTGTTCCGCCTCGACGGCATCACCGAGCTGAACCTGGACGCGGCGACCCTCGCCGGCATCTACGCCGGCCGCATCACCGTCTGGAACGACCCGGCGATCGCCGCATCCAATCCGGACGTCGAGCTGCCCGATCTGCCCATCACGGCCGTGCACGTCGGCCAGGCGTCCGGGCTCACCCAGAACTTCACGGACTACCTCTCCGCCAACACCGACTCGGTGTGGACCAGCGGCGCCGTCGAGCGCTGGCCGCTGCACAACGGGCTCGCCGCGCCCGAGGCCCGCGACGTCGCGAGCACGGTCGCCGCGCGCGAGGGCGCCATCGGCTACGCCTGGACCGCGGATGCGGGCGACGCCCACGTCGCGCGCATCGCGAGCCTGTCCGGCTACGTCGCTCCCTCGGCCAGCGGAGCGCTCGCCACGGTCGGCAACTCCGAGCTGCGGACGGATGCGCTCGGCACCACGCTCACGGTCGTGGTCGACCGCTCCCCCTCGGTCGAGGGCGCGTACCCGCTCGTGTCGGTCGACTACCTCATCGGCTGCGCCGAGTACCCCGATGCTGCGACGACCGACGGCTTCCGCGCTCTCGCGCTCGCGGCGACGGCGGCCCGCATCCCGGCGGAGGACGCCCAGACGGGACTGCCCGCCTCGGTGCGCACCCCCGTACGCGACCTCCTGGCCGCCATCCCGCAGCCGGGCGCCTGAGCATCGTGGGAACTGCGGATGCGCGACACGCATCGGCTTCCCACCGTTTACCTCTCGTTCACTCTGACGGCCCACTTCGGCCAGACGGCGTGTTTAGCGTCATGGCGAGCCCTGCACCGGGCCGAACAAAACCCTGACACGTGAAGGAAACTCACAGTGAAGATCACCCGCATCGCCCAGGTGGGCGCCATTGCGGCCGTCGCGGCCCTCGCGCTCGCCGGTTGTGCCTCGAACTCGAACGGGGACTCCCCGGCATCCACGTCCTCCTCCTCGGCCGTCACGGCGCAGCTCGACGCCTCACTGACCGGCACGATCACGGCGGGCGGCTCCAGCGCGCAGTCCAACGCACAGGCCGCGTGGACGAGCGCCTACAACGCGCAGGTCAAGGGCGTCACGATCAACTACGACAAGTCGCAGGGCTCGGGCGGCGGCGTCACCAACTTCCTCAGCGGCGCGTACGACTTCGCCGGCTCCGACTCGCCGCTCAACGCGGACCAGACCACGCAGTCGAAGCAGCTGTGCACCGAGGGCGGCGTCAACATCCCGATCTACCTCGACGGCGTCGCGATCATCTTCAACATCCCCGGCGTGACCCAGCTCACCCTGAGCGGCGAGACCATCGCGAAGATCTTCAACCTGCAGATCACCGACTGGTCCGACCCGGCCATCACGAAGGACAACGGCACGGCGCTCCCCGCCGGCGCGATCACCACGGTGGCGCGTTCGGACGGCTCCGGCACGACGCAGAACTTCACCAACTACCTCGCCGCGACCCAGTCGGCCGCGTGGCCCTACAAGGCGGACAAGAACTGGCCCGTCACCGGCAACGTCTCGCTCCAGAAGGGCGGCTCGGGCGTCGTCCAGGCCGTGCAGGCCGGCACCGGCACGATCGGCTACGCCGACCACTCCGCCATCGGCAGCCTGAGCTCCGCAGCGATCCTGCAGAGCGGCACCGCCATCCCCTTCAGCGCCGACGCGGTCACCAAGACGTTCGCCGTCGCTGCCGTCGACGCCTCCAACGGCGTCCCGGGCGACCTGTCGAAGAAGTTCGACTACAGCAAGCTGACCGCCGAGACCTACCCGATCCCGCTGGTGTCGTACGCGATCCTCTGCTCCACGTTCAAGAACGCCGAGCAGGCCAAGGTGACGACGTCCTACATCGGCTACATCGCCAGCTCGCAGGGCCAGGCGATCGCCGCCAAGAACGCCGGTTCGGCGCCGCTGCCGGAGAGCGTGCTCGCCGACGCCGCGAAGACCATCGCCGCGATCAAGTAACTCCCACCGAGCCGGGCTCGCCCTCCCTTCGAGGGCGAGCCCGGCTCAGCCGGTTCCCCGGGCGTCTGCGCGGTGAACGGGCTGAGCCGGCACATCGTCGCTCGGATCAGAAGAACGAACCTCGAGAAGGAACCCGACACATGCCGACAGTCACCTCTTGGGGGGACCGATGACTCAGACCGTCTCGCCACCGCGCGTCACGGCCAAGGCCTCCGCCCGGCGCCGCCCGGGAGACACGGTCTTCCTCGGGCTGTCCACCGCATCCGCCGTCTCGATCATGGTGATCCTCGCCGGCGTCGCGATCTTCCTGATCATCAAGGGTCTGCCCGCGATCACGGCGAACTGGAGCGACAACGCCGACCTCCTCAACTATCAGAACCAGAACTGGGGCACCTTCTGGAACTACGTCGCCCCGCTGCTGTGGGGCAGCATCTGGTCGGCGCTCATCGCGATGGTGCTCGGGGCTCCGGTCGCGATCGGCATCGCCCTGTTCATCTCGCACTACGCGCCCCGTCGCATCGCCGGGTTCCTCGGCTACATCGTGGACCTGCTGGCCGCGGTCCCCTCGATCGTCTTCGGCCTGTGGGGCATCTACGTCATCCGCCCCTTCCTGCTGCCGCTCTCGGAGTTCCTGAACGCGAACCTCGGCTGGATCCCGTTCTTCGGCGGTCCGGTCTCGACGACGGGGTCAACGATGCTCGCCGGCGGCGTCGTGCTCGCGGTCATGATCCTGCCGATCGTGACCTCGATCACGCGCGAGATCTTCCTCCAGACCCCCCGGCTGCACGAGGAGGCGGCGCTCGCGCTCGGCGCGACGCGCTGGGAGATGATCCGGCTCGCCGTCCTCCCCTACGCGCGGAACGGGATGGTGTCGGCGACGCTCCTCGGCCTCGGCCGCGCCCTGGGCGAGACGATGGCGATCGCGCTGATCATCTCGCCGTCGCTCATCTTCTCGGTGCGGCTGCTCACCGACGGGTACAACTCGCAGACGATCGCGGCCAACATCGCCCTGAACTTCCCGATCGCGACGGACATCCAGCGCTCCGCGCTCATCGGCACGGGCCTCATGCTGTTCGTGGTCTCGTTCGCCGTCAACATGCTCGCGCGCTACATCGTCGCGCGGACGTCCTCGACGGGCCGCGGCTCCGCCAAGCGCGGCGTCAAGAAGGGAGCAGCAGCGTGAGCGCTGCCACATCGACGAGTGCGCCGGTCACGGTCCTCACGAGCGGCCGGCTACCCCGGTACATCGAGCCGGTCGTCCTCGGCGTCACCGCCGTCGTCCTCGCGGTCGTGATGCTCGTGGTCACGCAGGGATTCAACTGGGCCCTCTGGCTCGTCCTCACCGCGGTCGTATACATGATCGCGATCGGCATCGGCTCCTCGATCGTCGAGGGCCGGCGGAAAGCGGTCGACCGCATCGTGCGGGCACTCGTGACCTGTGCCTTCGTGCTGGCCGTCGCGCCGCTCATCTCGACCCTGTGGACCGTCGTGACCCAGGGGATGTCGATGTTCAACCCGTCGTTCATCTTCGGCGTCGGCGGCAACCAGTTCAACCCGGACACCCTCGAGGTCGCCTACACCCCCGGCGCGTGGCAGGCCGTCGTCGGCACGCTCATCATCACGGGGATCGCCGCCGCCATGGCGGTGCCGATCGGCATCCTCGCCGCGGTGTACCTCACCGAGTACGCGCTGCCGAACAACCCGCTGCGGCGCGCGATCACGTTCCTCGTGGACGTCATGACCGGCATCCCCTCGATCGTCGCCGGTCTGTTCGCGTTCTCGCTGTTCGCGCTGCTCATCGGCCCGAAGGCGTTCAGCGGGTTCTCCGCATCCGTCGCCCTGGCGGTGCTCATGATCCCGATCGTCGTGCGCTCGACGGAGGAGATGATCCGGCTCGTGCCGGCCGACCTGCGCGAGGCCTCGCTCGCCCTCGGGGTGCCGCGATCGACCACGATCATCAAGGTCGTGCTGCGCACCGCCCTCAGCGGCATCGTCACGGGCGTCGTGCTCGCCGTCGCCCGCGTCGTGGGCGAGACGGCGCCGATCTTCATCGCCGCCAGCTTCACCGACAACTTCAACGCCAACCCGTTCGACGGCGCGATGCAGACCCTGCCGGTCATGGCCTACACGAGCTACAGCTTCCCGGGAACCGACATCGCCGCCTCGCAGGCACAGGCGTGGGGCGCGGCTCTCCTGCTGGTGGTCCTGGTCGTGATCTTCAACCTCATAGCCCGAATCGTCGCGATGGTCTTCGCGCCGAAAACCCGATAAGCCCGAAGGCAAGGAAGGCCACTCGCGTGTCCAAGAGCATCGAAGTCAACGATCTCAACGTCTACTACGGCGATTTCCTCGCCGTCGAAGGCGTGTCCATCCAGATCCAGCCGCGCACGGTGACGGCGTTCATCGGTCCGTCCGGCTGCGGGAAGTCGACGTTCCTGCGCACTCTCAACCGCATGCACGAGGTGATCCCCGGGGGTCGCGTGGAGGGCGAGGTGCTGCTCGACGGTGACAACCTCTACGGCCCCGGCGTCGACCCCGTGATCGTCCGGCGCCAGGTGGGCATGGTGTTCCAGCGGCCCAACCCGTTCCCCACCATGTCGATCCGCGAGAACGTGCTCGCCGGTGTGCGGCTGAACAACAAGCGCATCTCCAAGTCGGACGCCGACGCGCTCGTGGAGAAGTCCCTCCGCGGCGCGAACCTGTGGAACGAGGTCAGCGACCGGCTCGACAAGCCCGGCGCCGGTCTCTCGGGCGGCCAGCAGCAGCGTCTGTGCATCGCCCGGGCGATCGCGGTCTCCCCCGACGTGCTGCTGATGGACGAGCCGTGCTCGGCTCTCGACCCGATCTCGACCTTCGCGGTCGAGGAGCTGATCGAGGAGCTCAAGAGCCAGTACACGATCGTCATCGTGACGCACAACATGCAGCAGGCGTCGCGTGTGAGCGACAAGACCGCGTTCTTCAACATCGCCGGCACCGGCAAGCCCGGCAAGCTCATCGAGTACGACGACACCTCGACGATCTTCACGACGCCGTCCGTGCAGGCGACCGAGGACTACGTCTCCGGCCGCTTCGGGTGAGCGCCGGATGCGGGGGCTCGGGCCGCCGCATCCGGTTCGCCGCCGCATCCATCCGCTCCTGCGGGGATCGTGGGCGACACGCCGAGGGATCGCCCCCTCGCCCGCGTGCCGTGCACGATCCCCGCAGTTCGGTTTCGACATCCTCTCCTCCCCAGGCCGGGTCTTCTCGGCTCCGATCCACAGTCGGCTGCCGTGTCCCCGATCGGCGTCGCGCCGAGCGGCACGCTGATCCGATGTGCGAGCAGAACGCGACGATCATGACGACAGCCGAGCTGCGACGGTCGGGCTGCTCCCGCACGCAGCTGCGTGCACAACAGGATGCGGGCATCCTCCATCGCGTGCGAAGAGGGGTCTATGCCACTCGCGGCCTCTGCGTCGCGGTCGCCACGGCAGCCGCGCACGGCGGCGTGCCGGCCTGCGTGACGGCGGCACGGCATCTCGGCCTGTGGGTGCTCGACGATGACGACGACGTGCACGTCTGGCTGCGCGGCGACGGACACCGCCACCACCCAGCCGGATGCGGCTGCGTCGAGCACTGGGACGACGTCCCCTCGACCGACACGTTCGGCGTTCCCTCGGTGTCGCGCGTGCTGCGGCAGATCCTCGGATGTCGCGGCGTCGAGGCCTTCTTCGTCGCCCTCGAATCCGCACTCCGTCAGGGGCTCCTCGATCGCACCGGCATCGAGTGGCTCCTCCGCCGCACGAACCGTGACGGACGCGCCGCGATCGCGCTCGCACGTCGCGACGCCGACAGCGGGCTGGAGTCGCTCGTGCGTTGGCGGCTGCGGGAGCACCGCCTGCGGGTGCGCACGCAGCGACGGGTGCACGCTGTCGGCACGGTGGACCTGCTGATCGGCGACCGGCTGATCGTCGAGACCGACGGCGCGGGGAACCACGACGGTCCCTCGCTGCGGCACAAGGATCTCGTGCGGGATGCGAACGCCGCCGCGTGGGGATACGTCACCCTCCGATTCGACTACGCCCTCGTGGTGCACGACTGGGATCTGGTCGAGCGGGCGATCCTCGCCCAAGTGGCCGCGGGGCACCACCTGGCTCCCGGACACCATCTGGCTCCCGACCGCGACTGACGGCGCGCCCGGGCGGCCATGCCGCCGTGCGGCCTCGACGCTGCCGCGGCGGTGCCACCCCGCATCCGCTCCTGCGGGGATCGTGCGCGGCACGCCGGTGACCAGCCCCCGAACACGGCGTGTCGGTCACAATCCCCGCAGCCCGGTCGGCCGACCCGGACCCGGCACGGCCAGACCGGCACGGCCGGACGGGCGCGACGGTCACGGCCCGGCGACCGCCGACGGGCCGGACCACACGGCGGTCGCGCCCGGATCAGTCCCGGGGAGAGAGCAGGTAGGCGTTGATGGATGCCGTCAGCGCGGCGTCGTATGCCAACGGCTCGCCGTCGACGGCCGTGACACCCGCCGCGAGACGCACGCTCGAGAGCAACCACGCGGCATCCGCCTCGCGCAGCGCCGACACAGGCAGCGACGCATAGCCGGTCTCGTAGCCCTGCGTCTCGAGCCACGAGAACAGGCTGAGCTGCGTCGTGCCATGGAGGATGCCCGCTCCCGGCTCCGGGGTCACGAACCGATCACCCTGCCGCAGGACGAGCGACGACGTCGGCCCCTCCAGCAGCACGCCGTCGCTGGAGACGAACACGGCATCGTCCGCCCCACGGGCGTGTGCGGCGCGGATCGCGGCCATGTTGGTCGCGTAGGACAGGGTCTTCGCGCCGAGCAGCAGCCACGGCGCCCGCGCGGGGGCACCGCTGTCGTAGCCGCGGTCGAGCGTGACCACGCGGATGCCGTGCTCACGCACCGCCGCGTTGTCGGGAGCCGTGGACGCCGTGACCCACGCCGTCGGCGCGGGTCCGTGCTCGACCCCGCGCGACAGGATCAGCTTGATCACGCACTCCCCGGGCGGGCACTCGCGGGCGATCGCCTGGACGGCCTGACGCCACTGCGCGACGTTCGGCGGGGGCAGCTGGCAGATCGCGGCGGAGTGGGCGAGGCGCTCCAGGTGCGCCTCGACCTCCTGGGCATGCCCGTCGACAACCCCGATCGACTCGAAGATCCCGTCGCCGCGTTGCGTGCTGAGCTCACCGACGCTCAACGCGGGAGCCGTCGGGTCGATCGGTGTGAGAAGCTCGGCGAAATCGGTGCGCGGATCGTCGGATGCCGCGGGCTCGAGCAGGATCGCATGACGCCAGACCATGGGTCGAGCCTAAGCGGAACACCTCCCCCGCCGCCTCGGTTACACTGGTTCGGCCGGGCCGCAGTAACCCCGGGCTCCATCTTCTGCCGCTGCGAGCGGCCTCGCGCCGAGAGGCGTTCTGCGGCCCGGCGCTTCCATGTCCAAGGCCCTGCGACCGCGCTCCGGCCCGACACGCTCAAACCGCACGGTCACGACGACCGGCTCGCTCATACCGCACGGTCACGACGACCGGCACGCTCAGGCCGTGGGGATCGCGACGATCGGTGTGCTCGTGGGCTGACCGCTGGGCGATCCGCCGGCGGCCTCCACCGTCACGGCGACGATGTCGCCCGCTTCCATCCGCCCCGCCAGCTCGGCCGTCGTCGACGAGCCGGATGCGTCGAACACCCCCGCCGAGACGGGCTCGCCGTCGCGGACGAACCACAGTTCGAACGACTGGTCGGAGGCGAGGGCGGGCAGCCCCTCGGAGACGAGAACGGCTTTGCCGAGGGAGGGCGACCAGTGGAGCGTGGCGTCGCCTCCGCCCGCGACCGACGACGACGCGGTCTGCGCGTCGGGGGCTCTCTCGATCTGCTCGAGCGCGACCACCGCCGCCGGGCGCTGCGTCTGCTGCGCCACGACCGCGACGCCCGCCCCGATCGCGACGACCAGCGCGATGCTGGCGGCGAGCGCGAACCAGAGCCGGCTTGCGCGCAGGGGTCGCGCGGCGCGGCGGGATGCGTCCTCCCGGAGCACCGCGACATCCCCCGTAGGGGTGTCGGGAGATGCCGGAGCCGATCCGTCCTCGACGGGCGACGCGTCGACCTGCGGGGTGACCGCGATGCGGGCCAGGAGGCTGTCGCGCAGAGCCGGGGGCGGCGTCACGGGCGTGACGGCATCCGCCAGCATGGCCGCGGCCTCCTCGTCGTCCCGGCTTCTGTCGACACGGTCGGGGCGCGCGCGCACCGCCTGCTGGAACAGGCGTTCGTCCTCGGCAGAGAGGGCACCCAGCGCGTGCCCGGCCGACAGCTCCTCGAACTCGCGGTCGTTCACGACATCACCCCCATCACCGAACGCAGGCGCGAAAGTCCGTCGCGCATCCGAGTCTTCACCGTCCCGAGGGGAGCTCCCACGAGCGCGGCGATCTCGCTCTGACTGTATCCCCCGTAATAGGCGAGGGTGAGCGTCTCTCGCTGGGCGTCGGGCAGCTCGGCCATCGCACTCGCCACCTTCCGTCCCTCGATCCGAAGCTCTGCTTCCTCGGCCACGCCGTCGTGCGGCACGCCGAGGTCTCGGAAGCCCGCGCGCACGTCGCGATCCGCGCTCGACTGCGCCGACCTCACCCGGTCGACGGCCCGTCTATGCGCGATCGTGAGAACCCACGACCTTCCCTGCCCCTTGTTCGGAGCGAAGCGGGATGCGGATTGCCAGACCTCGAGGAAGACCTCCTGCAGCACCTCCTCGCTCTGTGACCGGTCGACGAGCACACGCAGGATCAGGCCGAACACACGCGGTGAGAGACGGTCGTACAGCTCGGCGAACGCGTCCTGGTCTCCGGTCGCGGTGCGGACGAGAAGGTCGGCGACCGGGTCGGTGGGGTCCGAGCCGATCGCGGACGCGTCCATTCCGTCGATCACCATCCCCTCAGCATGACCGAGATTGCCGCAGCGCATCGCATCCGGCCACGGGGTTGACGAGGACGGCGATGTGCGGCAGTCGCCGCGATGCGCTCGATCCGGAAAAACTTCCCATCCGATCCGACGAGCACGCCGAACAACCTCGTGAAGGCCGCACCGAGCGGCCGACAAACACTCACACCGGAGGTAGTCATGCTCAGCACGAAGACGAAGCTTGCCGCGGGTCTCACCCTTGCCCTGGCAGGAGCGTTCGCACTCACTGCATGTAGCGGTTCCAGCGGATCGACCTCGACGCCGATGTCGTCGCAGAGCTCCGCACCGATGGCCACACAGTCGCCGATGGCCAGCGACGCGGCGGCGGACCTGGTGGGCTCGGGCTGCGCCGCATACGCCAAGGCCGTTCCGAGCGGCGCCGGCTCGGTCGAGGGGATGTCGACGGCACCGCTCGCGACGGCCGCATCCAACAACCCGCTCCTGACGACGCTCGTCTCGGCCATCAGCGGCAAGCTCAACCCGGACGTGAACCTGGTCGACACGATCAACGGCAGCCAGTTCACCGTGTTCGCTCCCGTCGACGAGGCCTTCGCGAAGATCGACTCGGCCACGATCGACTCGCTCAAGACCGACTCGGCCACGCTCACGAAGATCCTGACCTACCACGTGATCCCCGGCCAGATCAGCCCCGACAAGATCGACGGCACGCACAAGACCGTCGAGGGCCAGGATGTGACCGTCTCCGGCAGCGGCGACAACATCAAGGTCAACGGTCAGGCCACCGTCATCTGCGGTGGCGTCAAGACCGCGAACGCGACCGTGTACCTGATCGACACGGTCCTCATGCCCCCCGCTATGTGACGCACGGACACCACGCGGCCGCCGGTTCGGTTCCGACCCACCGGCGGCCGCGTCGTCGACAGGTCGAGGGATCGGCGAGGAGCCGAGGACGAGGAGAGGGTGAGATGGGCGGAAGACGATTCGCGCATCGGGCGTGGGCGGCGCTGTCGGGGATCGTCGCGGCGGCTGTGCTGCTGGCGGCGAGCGAGCTGATCGCGGCGTTCGTGGCGCCTCAGGCGAGCCCGCTTCTCGCGGTGGGATCGTTCGTGATCGACATCGTGCCGAGGCCGCTGAAGGAGTTCGCGATCTCGACCTTCGGCAGCTTCGACAAGCCTGCGCTGCTCATCGGGCTCGGCATCGCGGTCGCCGTCGCGGCCGCGGTCGCGGGGCTCCTGCAGGCCTGGCGGACACCGTGGGGCGCCGTGCTCCTGGCGACGGGCGGCACCGCGGGAACCGCCGCCGTCGCGACGCGCGCCGGCGCGAGCCTGCTCGCCCTCGTGCCTCCGGTCGTCGGCACCGTCGCGGGTGTCGCCGTGCTCGTCCTGCTGGTGGCCCGGCTGCGGCGGTGGACGGATGCGGTGCGCTCGGCGCCCGCCACGGGCTCCGCAGAGGAGGCGGCAGCCGCCGCGGACGCGGTGTCGGCAAGAGGCCAGGGCGTCGACCGCCGCGCCTTCTTCCGCTTCGCGCTCATCGCCGGGGCGTCGGCCGTCGTGATCGGTGCCGGTTCCCGGATCTGGACCGCGACGACCGCGTCGATCGACGGCATCCGGCGCGCGTTGCGGCTGCCGGCACCGCAGCGCACGGTGACGATCCCGGCGGGCGCCGAGCTCGACATCCCGGGTCTGACTCCCCTGATCACCCCGAACACCGACTTCTACCGCGTCGACACGGCGCTCACGGTTCCGCAGGTGGACCCGTCGTCGTGGCGGCTCTCGGTCGACGGGATGGTCGACGAGCCGTTCGATCTGAGTTTCGACGACCTCCTGGCGATGGGGGTCGACGAATACGGCATCACACTCACCTGCGTCTCGAACGAGGTGGGAGGGGACCTCGTGGGCAACGCGATCTGGCTCGGCGTGCCGGTGCGCGACATCCTCGCGCGGGCCAAGCCGCAGGCGGGGGCCGACATGGTGCTCTCGCACAGCGTCGACGGGTTCACCGCGAGCACGCCGCTGGCCTCGCTCACCGACGCGGACCTCGACGCGATCCTCGCGGTCGGCATGAACGGCGAACCGCTTCCGCTCGAGCACGGGTTCCCGGTGCGGATGGTCGTGCCGGGTCTGTACGGCTACGTCTCGGCGACCAAGTGGCTGAACCGGCTGAGCGTCACAACGTACGCGAAGGACGAGGCGTACTGGACCCCGCGGGGATACAGCGCGAAGGCCCCGATCAAGTTCTCGTCGCGGGTGGACACGCCCAAGCTCGGCACGCAGGTGAGTGCGGGGACCGTGCCGATCGCCGGCGTCGCCTGGGCGCAGACGGTCGGGATCGCGAGGGTCGAGGTGAGCGTCGACAACGGGCCGTGGCAGCAGGCGACGCTGTCGAATCCCATCAACGACGACACGTGGGTGCAGTGGATGATGCCGTGGGAGGCGACGGCGGGCACACACTACATCGCAGTGCGGGCTGTGGACAAGGCCGGAAACCTGCAGATCGAGCAGGCGGCGCCGATCGCACCCGACGGGTCGTCGGGGTGGCAGCGCACGCTCGTGTCGGTGTCCTGAGGTCTCAGCTCAGCGAGTCTCGGCGCCAGAGCGCCGCGGCGGCGGTGAGATCCTCGGCGTAGCGGGCGAGACGCAGCGCGCGGGTCGTGAGTCCCGAGGCGCGCTCCGGCTCGGTGGGCTCGTAGTCGTCGGCCACGTGCGTGGCGCCGGCGGCCTGGATGCGGCAGAACGCCGCCGCGCGCTCGAGCGCGATCGCGAAGTCGCCGTCGAACGCGCCGCGCAGGATCATGTCGATGAGGGCGACGAGCTCGTCGGGTCCGGCAGGAGCAGGCGCACCCGCCACGACCTCGTCGACGGAACCGAGCTCGGCGCGACCGCGCTCGAACAGGAGCGCCGCCGACGCTGCGTCGTCGTGGATCATGAGCTGCAGCAGGTAGAGCCGCCACAGCGCACCTGGCAGTGAGCGCGCCGGGGATCGCGACCAGAGCTCGGCGATGTCGTCGATGCCGTGGTCGTCGGTGAACGCCACGAGCCGGTCGACGACGGACGCATCCGGGTCCTGCCGCACCCGCGACAGCAGCGCCGCCGCGGTCGAGTGGGCGACACGGGACACCTCAGCGGGGTCGGAGGCCGCGAACAGCCGGTCGAACAGTTCGGCCGGCCGACGTATCGGCTTATGGAAAGGCCTCGAGTCGTCGGTCATCGTATCGAGGGTACCCGCGCCTCGTCCCCGGCGGTCTCGATGCGCAGATGCGCGCTCGGCGCGGGGACGTGCGCTCGGCGCACGCTGCGACGGCGATAGGCTTGGTCACCTGGGGCCTCTAGCTCAGTCGGTAGAGCATCGGACTTTTAATCCGCGGGTCGAGGGTTCGAGCCCCTCGGGGCCCACCCACCGTCACCCCCCCGGGCGTGACGTCTCGCGTAGTGAGGCGCCAAGAGACCGATTCGCAGTTCGGATGCCCGAGAGGCCTAGGCGGATGCCTTGATGCGGAGGCGGAGCAACCGCCGCCGCGAGATTTGCCATCAAAGATCACGCCCTGTGATACTCCTCTACTCGAAAGAATGGCTCGCCGGCGGAATTACCTCCAGCGTCTTTGCCTGGTGCACAAGTAGAGCCCGGAGCCGCTCCAATCGCCACATCGCTACCGGCGTGAACGCGTCATGCATGAGCCGCAGGATTGGCCCCTGGTGCTCGAAGCGATGGCTGACCGCGCTCACTCCGTGCGCGACCTCGGTAACTTGCCAGATCCCACGTTCGAAGTTCCCCAGCGCGCTCATTTCATAGGTGGCTACGGTGTCAGTGACGGTCTGATAGGTGACGGAGGCGGGCACAAGCCCACGGATGCGTGTTCCGTATGGCTTGCCGGTGACCGCGACCGGGTCCGTCGCGTGAAGAGCCGACAGAGCGGGATTCCATTCATGGATGCTCGCGATGTCAGTAACGGCTCGCATCACCCGGCCTACCGGAGCCGCGACAGTTACCTCTGCGACGTATCTCAGGACTTTCATTTCATCGATCCTTCGGGCCGGAGCGTAGCCTTTCGCGTGCGAGCGGACTTCTGCGAAACCAGCGACGCGACAAGCTCTTCGAGTTGGGGAGCGAGTGCGTCTCGGGTGAACGCGCTGCAGACATACAGAAAGAACAGGTTGGTTCTGCGATCGTGGAAGATCGATGCTGGTGCTCGTAGGAGCTGCGGCGCGTGCTGTCGTCGTGCGTTTTCGGCCTGGATGAATCCGTCGAGGCGCGAACGAACGGTTCTCGGCAGCCAATCACCCGGCCTGACGGTGATCTCCACGAGTCCTTCACCGATATCCGAGGCGCGAATCGCCAGATGCCTCGGGATCTCATCAAGGAAGGCCGACTCAGATTCGGGGCGACCCTTCACAAGGACGACCACCGTGGCACCGTCTCGAGCACGCTTCAGTACCTCAGCACGCTGAGGGGGTGTGGGCCAAATGTCGAGAAGCTGCCACTGAGCGGAGCTGAGACGTGTCCATACGATGCGACTCAGATCGTCAAAAATGACGGCGCCGTGCTCACCCCAGAGGATCGGCGGTGCGGTAGCGGGACGGACCGTCTGCGCAGCGTGAACATTCATCGTTCGTCCTCTGTTTTGGACATTTGGTTCGTCAGAGACGCGATTCTCTCCATGGTGCGAACACGCCGGTATTCGGCGCGAGGCGCGGCTTGGTCGGTCTCAGCCAGGACTCGCCTGAGGGACGCGACGGCACTTGTTGGATCGTTGGCTGCGAGGTAGGCGTCAGCGAGGCCGGATAGGGCGCGCGTATCGCCGCGATTAGCCGAGGCGGTGGCTGCTTCAAAATGGAAGATTGACCTTTCCACTTTGCTACCGAGCGCGCGGGGCACTGAAAGGTGCCAGCGCCCCAAGATGTAATGAGCGACAGATTCGTTGGGCGATTGTCGCAGGATCCGTTCGGCGCGCACCCGGATCGTCAAGGCTTTCAGTGGGAAGAGCGCCTTCGACCCCTGCCCCGCCGCAAGCCCGTCTAGCCGAAGGAGCTGCGTCTCGAAGGCAGGTGTCTTCGGGATGGTGGCTCCGAGGTATCGAGCGATGCGTCTCAGCTGCCGAAGATCTTCTCCGCGAAGCGCCCCTCCCTCGCTAAGTGCGTTAGTGATCAGCCGGTCGAGCTCGCGGACGGTGTTCCGAGCAAGATCACCCGCGGCGCGGCGCTGTTGTGAGGCTTTGCTCTTCAACTCATTAATCGCGACTCGAGCATCAGCCGACAGGGCCGCCGCCTTCATCTGCGCACTCCCCTGTGCGGGGGCTCGCAAGGCCGGCCCAAAGGCCATGTCCAGTCGGCCTCGGCCGCGGAACCACCGGTCGCCGCGCGCGAGGACGGTCTCTGTGCCTGCAAGGCCGAGCGGAATCACAACCACGTCGTTCGCGATCGCGAATCGAAATGCACCGGACTTAAAAGGCAGGAGACTTGTTCCGTCGCCGCGGGTACCTTCCGGATAGACGCAGAGCGCGTCCCCGCTCATCAACACTCGACGCACTTCGCGAAGGGTATCCGGGGTCGGGGCGTCTCGGTCTACAGGTATTCCGTACCAGGCCCGCGCCCACGCTCTGGGTAGCGGCCGCGCGAAACTCTCCCGCTTGGTGAGGAACCATGTTGGTGTTCCGCGCAGCGCTTCTAGGATGATCTCCACGGCAAAATGATCGAAGTAGCTCGTATGGTTCGGTACGAGAATGAACGATCCGGTTGGCGGCAGGTTGTCGAGGCCGCTGATGCTAGCCACGTGCTTTCGCACCAAATATCGAACGTACGGCGCACTGACGGCGCGCACGAAAGCCCCGAGATTCATAGCTGCTCAACCTTGGCCCGGTATCGCTGCAGAAGATCGATACTGGTGATCAGCAGACCCTGCTCGTGAGCAAACTGCTTCAGCGATTCGAGACGCAACATCTCGCCGTCCTCGCCGATGATCTCGACGATGACGCCAGCAGCAGCACAACCAGCCAAGCGGGCGAGGTCGACCGCGGCTTCCGTATGTCCGCGACGCTCAAGGACCCCACCCGGGCGCGCAATCAGGGGAAAGACGTGCCCAGGCCTGCGAAAGTCCTGTGGCTCGCCAGTGAGAGCGAGCTTGATGGTCTTCGCGCGCTCGGCGGCCGAGATTCCCGTGTGCACTCCGTGCGACGGATCCGCGTCGATGCTCACAGTGAACGCGGTCCCCATGTGATCTTCGTTGCGCGAGACCATGGGTGGAAGCTCGAGTTCGAGAGCTCGAGGGGCCGTGAGCGCGAGGCAGACGAGGCCCTTACCCTTCGTGATCATGTAGTTGATCGCCGAGGCAGTCACGTGCTCCGCTGCCATGATGAGGTCGCCCTCGTTCTCGCGATCTTCGTCGTCTACGACGACCACCATCTCGCCGCGCGCGATCGCTGCGATTGCCGCTGCCGGAGAATCCAGCCCCGGGCCGATGTCCTCGATGAGTTCCGTCGCCGTGTTCACGGTCATAGTTGCGCCCCCCTCGTGCAAGGATGCTGCGACAGTAGATGTCGAAGCATCTAATGATGTGTTAGCAATTTAGAGGTGGACGTGTCAGTCTGTCAACACATCGAAGTGGAGGCCCAGGTGGCGAAAAATCAAAATCGATCAAACCTGTCACCCCCCACCGAGGGCGGCGGTTGGGAGATTGGTGAGCTTCGGCGAGCGATCCTTGCCCTGCAACGCGATGGCAGCCGCCGCCTCGCCGCTGCACTCCGGCCCTTCGGCTTAACCCCACTGCAGGGAGAGATCCTGGCGCAAATGGCCGACGGGGCACCGGCAACGCTCCGCGAGCTGGGCGAAGGCCTCGTCTGCAACGTCGACCCTCCCAGTCGAGCGGTCGACCAGCTCGTGAAGCGTGGCGCCATTCGGCGTCGGCGCACCCCAGCCGACCGTCGGAAGGTCGTGTTGCACCTCACACCAGACGGTTATGCGTTAGCGGACCGCGCACTCGCTGCCTTCGCGTCGATCGACAGCCTCATCGCTGACAGACTCGATGAAAGCGCGCGCCTCCACACTTTGACCGCGATCCAGCGACTGTCAGCCCTTGGGGACCACGGCCATCAATCCACATCTCGCCTTTACCCTCACAGATAGATGTTGTATCATCTATTGATACAACACATACGGAGATTTCCCATGAACGCACTCATCTCTGCCGTCACACGCAAGCCCCGCCTGACGCTTGGCCTCTGGCTGGCGGTGCTGATCGCGGCTGCGCCGCTGGCGATACAGCTGGACGGCGCGCTATCGGGCGGCGGATTCACGAACCCTCGCGCCGAGGCCCTCGTCACGCAGGCCAAGATTCAAGAGCAGTTCGGCGACGAGCCCAACCAGTTCGCAATCGCGATCACGTCCGAAAGTCGCGTCACCGACCAGGAAATTCAGGCGGCAGCTCAGGTGCTAAAGGATGAAGGAGCTGCAAGTGTAATCACTCCAGAAACGAGGCCCGCCTGGCTCTCCGACGACCAGAAGGCAGCGCTAATAGTTGCGGGATTCGATGGCTCGAACACGGCTGCACAAAATCTCACGCCCCGTTTGCAGGACAGAATCTCCGATGCAGTCGGAAACGACGCTTCCGCCTACGTGACCGGTCAACCCGCTCTTGATTATCAGTTGAACGTTCATTCCAAAGAAGATGCGACGCGCGCGGAACTGATCGTCTTCCCTTTGCTGCTCATCATCCTGCTGGTCGTATTCCGCTCGGTGGTGGCGACCATCCTCCCGCTACTCATGGCTGGCTCGGCTCTCGCAGTAGGAAGTGGCATCGGCTACCTGCTAACGCGCATCACGGATCTATCGAACCTGTACTCGAACATCGTGTCCATGATCGGGTTGGCCCTCGCCGTCGACTACTCGCTGTTCATCATCAAGAGGTTCCGGGAAGAACTCGCAACCGGGGCCGACACCAATCTCGCTGTCCGCACGGCGATGTCGACCGCCGGGCACTCTGTCTTATTCAGCGGGATTGCCGTTGTTCTCGCCCTCGCGTCGCTCCTCATCCCGAACGTGATGGCGTTCACAAGCATCGCGCTTGGAGGGATCATCGTGACTCTAGCCGCGCTAGCCGTGACGATGATCGTACTCCCCGCAGCACTTCTGCTCCTTGGACGGAACATCGACAAATGGCAGATACCTGGACGCGCGCTCGCCCGTCCACGTGACCCTGCGCCGGCGCGCGTCGGAACCCGCTTCAAGATCGCCGGCGTCTCAGCCGTACTCGCGATGGTCCTAGCTGCAACCCCTGTCCTCGGTCTCAGTCTTCAGTCTCCTGTTGCAAGCGCGACAGTACTGCCTGCTAATGACACGGCCCGCCAAGGGCTTGAGGTTATCAACCAAAAGATCGGCGCAGATCAGCTTTTCCCCCTCCAGGTCGTCTTGGAGTTCGGCCCGGACGTTTCCGTTGCGCAAGCTCTCGATGCCGTGAGTGCAACCGCTCACCATATAGAGATTCAGACGGGGGTCGCCAGTTTGACTTCCGTGCTCGACGTCGGCCTCAATCGTGATCAGCTCACCGCCGCGCTCGACGCCACCACCCGCCCGAGCGAGCTCAGCAAACTGTGGGCTGACAATGACGGACGGATCGTGACGCGGATCCTCGTAGAAACCTCACAAGGCCCGGACTCGGTCCAGACCCATACCCTCGTTACAGACCTTCGAAACGCCTTGCCCACCGTCGTCGGCGCCGGAGTTACGGTCGGAGTTGCCGGCGCGACGGCCCAAGGCGTTGACTTCGACAACACCATCATCGACGCAATTCCTCCAATCGCTTTGATCGTGTTCACCCTCACCTTCATCTTGCTCGCGTTCGCCTTCCGCTCGTTTGTATTGCCGACCCTGGCGCTGCTCTTCAATGCACTCGTGGTCGGCGCTAGCCTCGGTCTGCTCACGTTGATCCAAGCCTTGACTAACCATCAGCCACTCAACTCCGTCACCCCCGTCTTACTCTTCGCTGTGATGTTCGGTCTCAGCATGGACTACATGGTGATCATCATCGCCCGCATGATCGAGGCGTTCCAAAACGGCAAACCGTTCGAGCAGGCCGTTCTGACGGGCATGCGGCAAACCAGGTCCATGGTCAACAGCGCGGCAGTCGTCATGATCGCGGTCTTCCTAGCCTTCATGACGGGGCAAATCAGTATTGTCCGCGAAATTGGTATCGGCCTCGCCCTTGCCGTCATTCTCGACGCGCTCGTGGTGCGCATGCTTGTAATGCCGGCCTTGCTGTCCCTCATCGGGCCGGGGGCGTTTGGACGGCGAGCGCGTCTCAACAACGCGCGCAACAGCGGCACAACAACCGCCAGGGAACCGGCGGGCGTATGACGCTAAGACCGCGGCGATCGCCGCAGCCACCGCATCGTGGACGCAATAAGATGGTGCTGCAACATGTATGACGTGTCGACGATTGAGGTGTCAGCCGTGACGAGTAGTGAACCGCGAGAACCGACGATGCTCGCACCGTCCGAGCTACGGTACCTCGTCCTCGCTGTCCAGCGAGAGGGAAATCGACAGCTGAACCAACTGCTCGCACCCTTGGGCCTTACAGCCTCGCAAGCAGAGATCATCCTTGTGCTCCACGAGTTCGGCCCGATCACACTCAAGGAACTCGGAGATCTGATCATCTGTGAAGTGGGTGGGCCCAGCCGCATCGTCGAGACTCTCGTCAAACGGGAACTCGTGACCCGCATTCCCGACGAGCGCGACCGGAGAGCCGTGTCCTTGTCTTTAACTTCGTCCGGCAAAGCGCTCGTGCCGTCGCTACTAGATCTTGACCGGGGGATCAACGCTGGCGCGCTCGAACGGCTCACGGATGACCAGCTTGCCGGACTGGTCTCCTCGATGCGTGCAGTTCTTTCGACTACGAACAGCCACGACATCCTCGAGCGCAGATTCGCCTCGAGGCGCACGCTCGCGAGCGACCTGAGACAGTAGCCGCGTTGGAATATCGTCTACGCGCTGCGCCAGGGCGATCACCGAGCGTCGGCAAGTCCCTCCGTGAGCGAGTTTGCCCCGATCCCCTTCACGATCACATTCTCGTCGTCTAGCGACATCGCTCTCCGGTCACCCAGCCCTCAAAACCGCAGAACCAGGACAACGTCAACCACGAAGCAGATGAGCCCGCCCACGCCTGAAGTGATCGCGAAGAGCGTGGCACCGGACGGTGTAGTGATTGGCACCCGCTCCCGCGAGAACGTGAAGAACGCCGGGGGAAGCGATCAGCAGCCTGGAGTTGCTTGCGCACGCAGGCATAGCTCACGCCGAATTCCTCCGCGATGCTTACCATCGGGGACCCGCGCTCGTACCGATCCACGAGGTCCCGTACCTGCGCACTCGTCAGCCGTGAACCTTGCGGGCCACGAGACCTGATCGGCTCCTCCCCCACCGCGACCAGCAACCGCTGCACCTTGTTCGGGCTGAAGCCATGCCGGCTGCCAATGACCGCAAGCGTCTCCCCTGCTCGATACGACTCAACGACCGCATCCGTGACCGCCGGAGGGACGGCGTCGGGATCTGTGCGCGATAGCTCGAGACGCTTGATGAGATTGTCGAGCGTCGTTCGATGAACACCCAGCTTCGTGGCGAGGTCGGCGATCGGCTCACCCCGTTCGTAGCCCTCAGCGAACGCCATCTTCTCGTCATCAGTCAGCTGTCGTGCCTTCCGAGGCATTGTTCGTCGCGCATCCGGACGTCGGCCATGTCCCGCGGCCGCCAACTTACGGAGGTGCGAAGCCCCTCCCGATTTATTCGAGTACCACCGAACGAGCCCCACCAGACTTGTCGTAATCGAAACGTCGCCCGAGGCGATCTTCGCAAGAGCAGTCGCTACCCGATACCTCGCCGCCCATGTCCCCAGGGGGGGGTTCGTTGGGTCCTCGAACAGCTCGCCTGCGGTCATCAGCATGTCGAATGGCTCGTTGAGCTCCACCTCGGTCGCCTCATCGGCGTACACGTAGATACACGAGAAGACCGCCTGGTCGAGTGCGCGACGTTGCTCGCCAGTCGCGTTCGCGTACGACTCCCCCGGCCGCGCGAGAAGCGACAGTGCCGCGTCGAGATAGTCCATCACCGCCGCGAACTTCTGTTCTGTCTTCTCCAGCCGAGCGGTCACAGAACGGCGGACGGTGTCAGAACAACTTGGGAGCCCTGTCGCCCAGCCAGTCCTCGATTCCCCGTTCCGGGATCTTCGTAGGGTGATTCTCGTAGATAAGTTCACGCGACAACTGCACGTCAAGTTTTCGAGTACTTGGTTCGTAGTAGACTTTGTATTCTGTCGGTCGTGGAATTCCTGCGCCGTCAAACTCCTTGTTCGCAGCCGAGAGGTCCTCTCTCAGGAAGCGCTGCATCGCTCGCACGCGAGCTGTAGATGCCTCGCCTCCTTTGAGGTCATCGGGGAAGATGACGGTGCCGCCCTGGTCGTAGTACACATTCGCGAAGATTGCACCGCCCTCGCAGGATGCGTAGATGTAGAGGGCTCGCACATCGGGCGCGGCGCCTGCGTACTCAAGGCCGATTGAAACCCACTTTGAGAAGAGGTCCTGAAGAATTTGAGCTTCGTTTGTCATGTGAATCCATTATTCTATTGATTGAACTCGGCGTCTACGGCTCGCCCGTTAACCGTCGACTCGACTTCGAACTTCGTGGGTCTGCCGGTCGCATCGGTGGTGATCTTTATATCCACAGTCACATGACCCGGAGGATCGGTTTTCAACGCACTCGCCCACTGATTCTCCAACTTCTTATACTGACTGAGGTTGATGTCGGAGAATTGGCTGACGATGTTGTCCAGTTTAGGTGAGCCGCCGAAGAAGTCGCCGGCGAGGTGGCCGGCGTGGTCTCCGGGGAGTTTGCCGGGGCTGTCTCGGTCGTGTGGAAGTCGGCCTTCGTGTGTTTTCATGCCGAGTTCTTCGGCGTAGAACCGGTCGATGTGACCGTTTTCGTCGGTGTGGTAGATGTAGTCGTGTTCGCCGGCCTGGTACCAGGTGTTGGGTCTCAGGCTTCCGTCTGGATTGAGGTGGGAGCCGTCACGCACAATCGGTAGTTGGTCGATGTCAGCCCTGGAAAGCGGCCGCCAGCCGTCCTTTACTGTGCCGCCGCGGAGCCTAGGGACCGCCGGTAACGGCGCGTCTGGTGCCGTTTTGGGTGCGAGTGGTGTCGTGCCGGGAAGCCTGCCGTGGAGTCTGGTCGTGATCTTCTCGATGACTTCAGCGAGTCGGCGGATCAGCGGCACTGCTTCACGGAGCGAGCGGAGAAGCCTCATAACGAACACGCCCACGCGCATCGTGATCATCGAGACGCGGGCGCCGATTTCTGCGGCAGCTTCTGGTGCGCCGAGTCCTGCGGTGACGCCAGTGACGAACGCGGCACTGAGGGCGGTGCCGACGATCTGGGAGAGCGCGTCGCGCACCATCCCGTACACCGCTTGCACGAGGGTCGACGCGAGCTGCAGTCCCGAGCTGACAGCGCTTGCCCACTGTCCGGTGGCGGAGATGTTCTGGGCAAGGTCGTGGAGGTGGGCCCGGTAGGCGTCCACGGTCTCGCCGCTCATACCGTCCAGGTCGCTGATCCGTTGGTTCAGGGTCGTGCCGACCTGATCGAGTCGTTCGGCGGCGTTCGACCAGGTTTGGGCGAACGCCTGCACCTCGTTCGCGTTGCCGGTGAGATCCTGCATCCACCCGCGGAGCGGCTCGAGATGCTCGATCAGCCAACCCAGACCGTTGGCAATCAATGTGCCCAGCGGATCAAGCAGCCATCCGGCCGCGTCGATCGTGTAAGAAAAGCCAGAAAGCCCACCCTCGACCCAATCGCCCCGTGTGATGGCAACCGCCAGACTGTACCCATCCTCCAGCAGGTACGCGCCGGAAATGCCGGACGAAGGCTCGTATGGCTCCGGGATGGCGATCAGCGGGTTACTCATCAACCAAGGGCCTTGTCCAGGCCCTGGATGGTGCCGCGCACCGACTGCTCGTAGGCGTCGAAGTCGCGCACCACGCCCCGCGCCTCGGTCGCTGTCCGCGTGATCAGTCCCTGCTCGGCGGAGATACCCGCCGCAGCCACCGCCGAGACGACAGCGACGGGCGGGATCATCCACATACACATCGGCCCGAACGCCCCGCCGCTGAGATTGACGGACTGGATCGCCGCGACTGCTTCTGCCGCGTCCGAGGCAAGCTGGTCGACTTTCGAGGCGTGCTGGAGCAGCACGTCCGGGTCGATCCGGATCTCACCCGCGCTCACGCCCTCCCCCCGGTGCGCCAGGCATGAGACCCCGTCTCCTGCGCTTCCAAGTCCGCGGCCACGACTTTCACGATCGGGTCATCCTCGCCCAGGATCTCCGCCGTGATCGCGAGCGTCTTCGCCCGCGCATCGCGACTCGCAGCCCCGATCAGGGCCATCACTTCCTGGGTCACATACCGGCCACCACGTTCCGCCGCGGCATCCGTGACCTCCAATACCCGCACGATCCCGCCAGCGTCGACTTCCACAGCGACATCACGACGCCGCGACACCGCACGGGCCCGCACCCCATCAACCGCGGCTTGAAACGCCGGATACCGTTCCGCCCGCCGCTGCGCACGCCGAACATCCTCTTCTATCCGCGCGATCGCTGCATCAGCATCCCCGAACACCCGACGCCCCCTCCCCTCGCACGGCTGAAGACTACGCCCGCAGATCATGCACAACGCAAGTCATGAGCAGATCGTGACCCCCGTGATCGTCCCGACACTTACCCCACAGCTCGTCATCGCGTGACATGTGGAGAACGGGATGTCGACGGAGACGATCGGGCGCGGGGTTAAAGCGCGCGGCCCCTGAGATAGATCATGGGGTCGCAGATGGTCGGGGTCGTGGTCGTGGTTCGCGAAGCACGAAGAAAATGAAAGCACCGACGACCAGTGCGCCGAATACGGTGACAGCGATAACGGGGCCCGCCCCAGTGCTTTCAGGCAGCTGGTTCTGAGTGAAGGAGGTTGCCGATAGAGCCCACGCAGCAGCGATGTCCGGCTGCGCCTCGGTAATGGAGCGAGGCTCAGGCGCGATCTCCGCGGCAGGCTCGTTGAGTCCGACGATAGTCCCCTCGCCAACCGCGTAGAACTGGCGCCCGGTGATACGTAGCTCGACGAAGGAGTCGCCCGCATGGCTCACGATCGCGTCGGTGAAAGACGCACGCGTGTCGATTCCATACCGCTTCCAAGCGCCGTCGGGAGAAAACGCCGAAGATGTCCCGAACGCTTTGCCGTCACTGTCGTAAGCGACCGCGATCCACGAGTCAATCTCACCCACCGGGTCGTCACTGGCGCCGTCGATGTACGCCTGGTTCATCCGGTACACCGGTCGCGGATCACCGAAATGTCCGACGCCCGCGCACAGCTCACTGGCTGAATCAGTCGCGGACGCATCGCAAGAAAACGCCCGCTGAACATCAGGCGGCACGGCACCCTCGCCGGCGGCAGATGCAGCAGCCGCCGGCAGCAGAATCGAAAGAACAGCTACCGAGGTCACGGCCACGACCCCGCAGATACGCTTCAACACTCCCCGTCGCATCGCCACCTCCTCCCTCAATCTCACACACGCAACCTCACCGAAGCAACAGCTACACGCCCTATGTCGAGATCAGAGGCGGAGTCAGATCGTCCTCGCTATCAGCGAAGCCACACAACCACGACATCGAGGACAACAACGGCAGAGCGGACAACCGCGGCGCCTTTACTTAGCTCGCGGCGTCGTATACCTCGATGATGCTGGCGGGCGCGCGGCGGCAATGAAGGGGGCGAGAGCGTCTTCGAGCTTGGCGGCGTTGGTGTCGGAGAGGTCGATCTCGTAGGACTTCTTGCCGTACGCGAAGGTCACGGTGCTGCCGGTGCCGTCTTCGATCGGGGTGCCATCGAGATCGTCGACCAGCTTGACAATGACTTTCCGCGCCATGAGAGCAACTCCTTATAGAGATGAGTCGAGCATGCAAACATGTGCCTGCAAGAAGAGGCTGTAGCGATCGCCTTGCGTGATTCACGATGCCGCAGGAGTGCTCTTGACAAAATCGACGAAATGACGCATAACCCCCTACGACTTTATGGTGCACGGACTGCGGCATATCTCGACGCCGACGCATACCTCGGCGTCGCTAGGGCCATTGTCATCTCCGGCCCAGCGAACTCCGTGTCACCAATTGTCTCGACTCTCGTGCGCGTCATCCGCTAGGAGTGACGTGCTGCTTCTGCCTGCCCGTCTGCCGCTTCTTGGAAGGTGTCCCCGTGACCGCGCCAACGCTTGAACGCTTCTCCTCCTGCCCGTTGTGGTGTGCAGGGCACGACGACGACCAGGAACCGCCTCCCGTGCGCTGGCACCGCAGCGAAGGCGAGGTTGTCCCCGTGGTGGAGCGTCATCGCATGGCCCTTGGCGGGGTCGTCCCGGCGCCTCTGACCCTGACGGAGTATGTGGTCGCGGTCGAGCAAGACACGCAAGCCACCTACGTCTATATCGGGCCGCTCGAGGAAGCACACCGATTCCTGGCACTCACCCTCGACAGCGCCCGCCGACTTCACGCCGTCCTCGGCGGACTGCTGCGCAGCGTTGACCAGTCCTAGTTGGTCGTCAGCGGCGGGACGGGCGGCAGGAGCTCCTCGATGGGTGTGTCGAGGGCTTGGCAGATCGCGAGGATAGTCGCCAGGCGCGGATTGGTCGCGGCACCGTTCTTGGTGACAGCTCCGCGTTCGTACTGCTGATAGGCGTAGAGCGAGATCCCCGCACGCTCCGCCATCGCTTCTTGCGTGAGGTTCTTCGCGTCCCGCGCCCGGCGCAGCTGCAGTCCCAGTGCCCAGGAGAACTCCGCCCATGCGGGCGTTGTCGTGGGGCGGAACTCATCGTTACAGCCCGAGACCAAGAAGAGTTGGTGAGAACCAATATAAATTGGTAAAGTCCGGGCGTACCCTGTCCACCCCGAACCTCGGGCGGGGAACGCCGGCTCTGCACCACACCCGACTCGCCTCCAGGGGGACCACGCCATGACCCGCACCGCTCCCACGCGCCGCCGCACACGCACGAGCGCCCGACTTGCCGCTCTACTGACTCTCACCGCCGTCGGCCTCCTGGGTGGTGCCCTTGCTGCGCAAGCTGATGCGACCGGCTCGTCGTCGACCGCGTCGGGATCTGGTTCTCTTGGTGGCCTGAGTGCCACGATCGACACCACCTACCAATGTCAGCTTGAGACTGGCGAGATCGGCGGGACTGTCACTGCCACGGTCGCGAACAATGGAACGTCGGCGCAGGATGTCACCCTCAAGCTGTGGTCGGGCTCGCTGACGGCAAGTTACCCGTACCCGCCGCGCGTATTCACTGTGCCCGCTGGATCGTCCGCTGAGCTCTCCACCGGGTACAGCATGTACGACCCGAACGGTGGATTCATCCTGACCTCCACGGACGGCACCATCGCCACTCTCGACATCCACTGCACGACTCCGTCACCGTCGCCCAGCCCCACGGACACCTCTAGCCCCGAACCGTCGCCCACGCCCACGGAGACTGCGACGCCCGAGCCGGCCCCGACGCTGATAGCGACGGATTCCCCTGCCCTCGCTCCTTCCGGGCCCACGGCAACCGCACCCACCGCATCCCTGTCCACTCACACGGCCCTGCAAGGCGGCCAGCTCACGGTCACCGGCAGCGGGTTCACCGCCAACGAACCCCTCGAACTCTGGCTGCACTCCACCCCCGTGAAACTCACCACCCTCACCGCCAACGCCGACGGCACCTTCACCCAAGTGGTCACCATCCCCACCGGAACCGCTCTTGGCAGCCACCAGATCGAAGTACGCGGCACCACCAGCGGATCACTCACGCTCAACCTCACAGTCACCGACACCCTCGCAGCCACCGGACTCGACCCGGCAGCATCGGTCGGCGTCGGTATCGGAGGAGGAGCGCTGTTGCTCACGGGTATCGCAGTGACGGTGATGGCTGCACGTCGGCGCCGTGCCTAACGAGCCCGATGTGACGAGGCCTCGCCGTTGGCGGCTCACGGTCGCGGCGTTGCTCGTCGTGGGAGTTGTCACGCTGAGTGGCTGCACGGCTCTGAACGGGTGGCTCGATAGGAACAATCCCACGCAAACGGCAGCCGTGGAAGAAGAACCCGCCCCCGACGTGCCGATGTTCGCCACCGCAGAGGATGCCTACAAGTACTTCGCCGTCCAATCCCCACCAGACAGTCTCACGCTAAAGGCCGGCGCTTCCCCGGAAGAGTTCGGGAGATGGATCGTCAAGATGGAGAACACGTGGATGAAGGCCAGCTGCGACAAGGCTGACGACATCTTTTACGTGTTCGTGAATCAGTTCACGGCACTCGGTCCCGACGCCGCCTACACGGGCATAGCTCAGGAGAACGCCAAGGTCTTCGTTGAGCCGATCTTCGGCAAGAACTGGAAGAACAGCACCGCGGCGAGTCGATGGATGAGCGGCATGACGAAGCTCAACGCCGACAACATATCGTGGTGCATACCGCGCAAGGAGAGCTACGTCGCGCAGTACGAGTTCGTCTCCGCCGCCGAAGGTGCGTCCTACACACCAGATGCACGTGTGATCGTGGTCACACAGAACCAGTTCAGCGCGAACCCCGAAGCGACCGGCATGGGCGAGGTCACCTTCGCCTACACAACCACAGTCGAAGACGGCAATCTGGTGCTCGTCGATGCGTCCATGAAGTAGATCGCTGCAACTCTCCGGGTGCGGAACACGGCGCCGGCCTGGAGAGGCCTTTACAGGCGCACAGCTCGTTCAGTGTTGGAAGGCCAAGCGAAGATCGGCTTCGTCTTCCGGGGCCAAGGAGGGGCAGCTACCGAGGCGTGCGCCGATCGGACGGTTGCTGGTTCGTCGCCGCCGTCGTTCACTGGGGGTGTAGCCCGCGCGCGCTCGTTGTCGGTCTGCGGTCTCGTAGAGAACCCTTCTCGAGTTCTCGGCCGCACCCGTCAAGGAGGTGACCCGCCCCATATGAGCGAGTCCAACGTCAAAACCCCGCCCGCCACCGCTGCGTCCGCGAACGGACTCGGCTACGGCCCGAGCAAACCCCTCGCGGTCAGACTCAACGAGTCCACCCGCACCCAACTGGACATCATCGCCCAGCTACGCGACCGCAACGTCACCGACGAAGTCAGCCTCGCCATCGACGCATGGATCGAGGTAGCCAAAGCCGACCCAGCTCTCCAACGCCTCGCCCAGACTGCTCGCGAGGAGATCGAACGCGAAGCCGCAGGCAAACGCGACGCGATCACCGCCATCATCAACGCCACACCGGCGCCGAAGACCCCGCGAACGTCGAAGCCCCAGGGAAGCTGACGGATTCACCCCACAGGCGGCCGGCTCGAGCGATGTCCCATCCGGACGCTTGCTCGCCGGCTGCCCCGCCTCATCCTTCGCCCCCGCCTGATGACTGCTGCTCGTTTGTGCTCTGCGATTCCACGAGAACCATCCCGGTTCCCGGTCGCACGCACAAAGGAGACACCCTCATGGTGCAGGGCATCATCATCCCGCCAGACAACACGAAGGAACCGACAGCCGCGACATTCGAGACGCTGGAGGATTACCAGCAGGCCGCCGGTGGATGTGCTCGACGACCGATGACCGTGATGAGAACCAGCGCCGCAGGGTCGGTAGTACGCGAGGGAAACCGTTCGGCATCCAGACCCCCGGCAGAGGAGTGCTGATAAACCTACAGCGAGACTCCTGCGCGCTCCACGACATATCCGTCGGACAGGCTGAAACTGTCAGCCTTGCTGGAATCTGCTATCGACGAGGGCATGAGTCCATGCCAGCACATCAGGAGCGCTCCCCGCCGCGATCGTCTCGTAGACATGGTGCTCCCACATGCTCCGAAGCGCATCAGCAGAATCGGGAGGCATCTCCATCGCTTTCTCCACCGCTTCTTGCCAAGTGGTCGCGTCGACGTGGAGAGCCGCGGCGAGTTTCGGAGCCATCTCCACATTGCGTCTAGACGTCGTGTCATCGAGTGCGCCTAGCGCGTCGAGGACGTACGCATCCAGGAACCGCAGCATCGGCTTCCCGTCGTACCGGTCGACTGTCGAATCCATCGGTTCACTCCCAGTTGCAGTCATTCAGTGCATCGAAGCCGCCTCGGAGAAACTCGTCAGCGGTGGAAGATGCGGTATGCGACTGATATTCGGTCAATCATCAATGGCACTGATCAGGGCACGACTTTAAACTTCACTGGCGGCTCGCCAGAGGTCTTTGATCTGTATTGATCGGAGCCAGTTTGGAAAGTACGCGCACCGGCGGAATCAGACGGTTTTTACCGTGAAGTTGATGTAGCGGCCGCATACTTCTAGCACCTCTCCGAGCCGGCCCCATTCTCTTCATCTCTGTACGCGGGCACCACTCTGCGCCCACAGATCGCCACCTGACTGACACGACCTGCTGCACGGATAGGCGCCATGACACCTCCGCAGAGCGGCGGACGGTGTCACAAGAGCTTAGGTGCCCTGTCTCCAAGCCAGTCTTGGATGCCCTCCGAGGGGACTTTTGTTGAATGGTTCGTGTAAATCAACTCACGCGACAACTGCACATCAAGCTTTCGCGTGCTCGGCTCATAGTACACGCGGTACTCAGTGGGTGCAGGGGAATTCACGTTAGATAGAGATTTCTCCGCAGCGGCGAGATCATCAAAAAACAGACTCATCATTTGGGATACCCGACTCAAGTCCGTATCGATGCCCTGAATGCTGCGTGGCCTCACGACGGTTCCGCCCTGATCGAAGCAGACGTTGACGTAACGCGTGCCCTGCTCTGATGAAGCGTAAAGGTATACAGCGCGGAGGTCGGGGGCGCCCTGAGAGTACTCAAGCACAAGACTGATCCAATTGCTGAAGAGGTCCTGAAGTATGGCTGCTTCGTTATTCATGGCTCCTCATATTTTACTGTACGAAATCATATGGTTCCACCTCGCCGTTAATCACCGATTCAATCTCGAACTTTGTCGGCCTGCCGGTGGCATCGGTGGTGATCTTTATATCCACAGTCACATGACCCGGAGGATCGGTTTTCAACGCACTCGCCCACTGATTCTCCAACTTCTTATACTGGCCGAGGTTGATGCCGGAGAGTTGGCTGACGATGTTGTCGAGTTCGGGTCGTGACGCTCGCGACCCTCGTGGAGTTTCAATTCGAGTTCTTCGGCGTGGAACCGGTCGATGTGGCCGTTTTCGTCGGTGTGGTAGATGTAGTCGTGTTCGCCGGCCTGGTACCAGGTGTTGGGTCTCAGGCTTCCGTGGGGATTGAGGTGGGAGCCGTCACGCACAATCGGTAGTTGGTCGATGTCAGCCCTGGAAAGCAGCGGGTACGCGCCGGAGATACCGGACAAGGGCTCGTCCGGCCTGACCCCGCCGCATGAGCGTGGGGGCGAGAGTGAGATCGCGGTCAGCGCCCGGGGACCGGCGCGTCACGCACCGGAACATGGGCGCGGATCGTCGTGCCCGCACCGCCGGACGAGACGTGGAGGTCGCCACCGGTTTCAACGAACGCGCTGCGCAGCAGGCGCAGGCCGTGTCCTGACGACGGCGTGCGTCCGGCGGGAAATCCCCGGCCGTCGTCGGTGACTGTGAGCTCGTACTCGTCGTCGGGGCGCCCGACCCGCACCTCGATGTGCTCGGCGTGCGCGTGCGCGCGGGCGTTTCGCACGAGCTCACGGGTCGCCTCGGTGAGCAGCCGGGAGGTCTCGGCATCCGGGGCGGCGTCGCCGTCGATCTCGGGGGCGACGTCGACGCGCACGTGCCATCCCGCGGCGCGGGCGGCCGCGACCACATCGTCGAGAGCTTCGCGCAGCGGGAGCGCGGCGACGGGGGCGTCATCGTCGAGCAGATCGCGCAGTGCTCGGGCGTCGTCGGAGAGCGTGGCCGAGATCGCGCGCAGCCGCGAGGGATCGGGCGCAGACGCCAGGACCTCGAGCGCGAGGGCGGATCCCGCCAGATTCTGCAGAACGTCATCGTGCAGACGGCGGGCCAATCGCAGCCGTTCGCGCTCCCGCGAGCGCAGCCCGTAGTCGATCGCGGCCCGGCGGTCGCTGTCGGCCTCGGCGAGCCGGCGCGCGAGGCGGATCGACATCGGCACGAGCAGCGCCGTCAGTGCCGCGATGCCCGCGACGAGCACGGGGACGTACACCGCCAGCGTCGAGGCCACCCACGCGTCGCGGAAGACCGGTACGTAGACCTCGAGGCGCAGAGGTGTGCCGGTGGCGTCTGTGAAGGCGATGAAGGCCTCGCGCAGCTCACGGCTGTCTCTGCCCTCGAAGCGGTGCTCGACATTGGACGGGACGTCGAGGACGACCACACCCTCGCGCCCGAGGCGGTCGGCCAGGCCTGCGGAGTAGGGCCGCTCGTCGCCGATGAGTCGCCGCTCGTCGGAATACACGACGCGCACGGTGTTGCCGTCGACGCTCCATACTTTGATCCGTGCGACGGCGCCCGCGTCGAAGAATCCCTGCACCTGCGCGTCGAGCGTAGCGGCGTCGAGAGTGCCACCGGTGAGGTCGGCCACTGACAGGGTCGACGACACTCGCTCGGCGACCCGCGTGGCGGCTGCGCGGGTGACCCGGTCGGCCTCAGCGGTGGCGAGCGCCCACTCGAGTCCGACGAGCGCGGCGAGCAAGCCGACCGTGACGATGGTGGCCGCGAGCAGGTGCCGACGGATGAGGGTGGCCGCGGTGGGCGGGCGTCGGCTCATCGGCGACCTCCGTCGTCCATGCCCAGAGCACGCGCCCGGGCGACCACCTCGAGCTGGGAGCCGGCGCGCAGCACCGCCCGCAGGGTCTTGACGTGGTCGCGTACGGTGTGAGTCGACAATCCCAGCGCGCGGGCGATATCGGCCGGGCGTGAGCCGTTGCACAGCAACGTCAGAACGTCTCGCTCGCGCGGGGTGAGGTCGTCGAGGGGGGTGCGCGTGAGACCCTGCGCGAGCGTCGGACGGTGCGGGGTGGCGGTGCGGATGGCGGCGATCAGGTCGCCGAGCCGGGTGTCCTTCGCGAGATAGCCCGCCGCGCCCGCCGCGAGCGCCCGCTCGGCGCCGGCGGCGCGCGGGTGCGCGGTGAGCACGATGATCCGCGCCCGGGGCAGCCGACGGTGGAGGATCGGCAAAACGGTCAGGCCGTCGTCGTCGCCGATGCTCACATCGAGCACGATCACGTCGGGCGCGAGCGCGTCGGCCTTGCGCAGTCCTTCGTCGAGGCTGGCGGCGGTGCCGACGCAGACCGTGTCGGCCGTGGCATCCAACGTGAAGGCGAGGAGATCGCTGAAGACGCGATGGTCGTCGACGACGAGCACGCGGCACGCATGATCGGGGGCGGCGGGCACGGTCATGACCCCCTCATTTTAGGGGGCGGAAGCCAATAAAGGTAAGGCTAGCCTCAGTGAGTCGCGACGTCCCGCACCGTCCCACTCAGGAGTCCCCATGCCCCGCTTCCGATCCACCGCGAGCGCGCTCGCACTCGCCCTCGCCGGAGCCCTCGCTCTATCGTCGTGCTCCGGCGCCCCCACCTCCGCCCCCGCCGAAACCGGTGCCGATGAGGAACGCACCCTCACGCTCTACTCGGGTCGAGACGAAGAACTCATCGCGCCGCTCATCGAGCAGTTCGAGACGGCCTCCGGCATCGACGTCGAGGTGCGGTACGCCGGCTCCACCGAACTGGCCGCACAGCTGCTCGAAGAGGGCGATCGCACCCCCGCCCAGGTCTTCCTCTCCCAGGATTCCGGCTCCCTCGGCGTGCTCGCGGCCGAAGGCCTGCTCGCCTCCCTCCCCACAGAGGTCACGGCGGTCGTCCCCGAGCAATACACCTCGAAGGATGGATCGTGGGTCGGCCTCACCGGTCGCGCACGGGTGATCGCCTACGACAGCCAGGCCTACACGGCCGCCCAGATCCCCGCCGATGTGTGGGAGCTGACCAAGCCGGAATGGAACGGCAAGGTCGCCATCGCCCCCTCGAACGCGTCGTTCCAGGCTTTCGTCACCGCCTTGCGCGTGGCTGAGGGCGAAGACCGAGCCCGTCAGTGGGTCGAAGGGATGGTCGCGAACAACGTGCAGACCTACGCCAAGAACGGCGAGATCCTCGAGGCCGTGAACACGGGTGTCGTGCCCCTCGGCCTCATCAACCACTACTACTGGGCGCGATCCGAGCAGGACCCGACGACGCTGCGCGCCCAGCTGAAGTTCGGTGAGCCGGGCTCGGTCTCGTCATTGGTGAACGTCACCGGCGCGGCCGTGCTCGCATCGAGTGCGGACTCGCCCGAGGCCCGCGAGTTCGTGGCGTTCCTCGTGTCGAAGCCCGCGCAGACGTACTTCTCGGAACAGACCGCGGAGTACCCGCTCGTCGAGGGCGTGGCGTGTCCCACCGGAGTGCCCCCGCTGAACGAACTCGGCGGTGCCGACATCGACCTCGCGCAGCTGTCGTCGGTGCAGGACACCGTCGCCCTGCTCACCCAGGCGGGTCTGCTCTGACCCGGGTCTCGACACACCAGCACCGGGGTGCCCACTCGGGCACCCCGGTGCTGGTGTGCGTGGCGGCCGTCGTGGGTGCGGCCGCGGCCGCACCTCTCGTTCACCTCGTGCTGCGGGTGGTGGCTGCCGATCCGGAACGGTTGGCGAGCGTGCTGATCCGCCCGCGCACGCTCGAACTGCTCGCGACCACCGTCGGGGTGACGACGGCGACGAGCGCGGGAGCCCTCGTGCTGGGGGTGGGAACAGCCTGGCTGCTGACCGGCATCGCGCTGCCCGGTGCCGCGTTCTGGCGCATCCTCGCGTGCCTTCCGCTGGCAGTGCCGAGCTTCGTCGCCGCCTTCGGCTGGATGGGAGTGTTCCCGGGCCTGTCGGGTGCGGGGCCGCTCGTGGCCGTGCTCGTGCTATCGACCGCGCCGTACGTCACCGTGCCCGCGATGGCGGCCTTCGCCCGTGCCGACAGGGCGGTGACGGATGCCGCGGTGTCGCTCGGCACCCCGCCGCTGCGCGCCTTCTGCACGACGACCCTGCCCCAGGTGCTGCCGGCGGCTCTTGCCGGCACTCTCCTGGTCGCCCTCTATTCGCTGTCGGACTTCGGTGCACCGGCTCTGCTGCGGGTGGACACGCTCACGACCGGCATCTACGCGCAGTTCACCGGCGGCTTCGACCGGTCGCTGTCGGCGGCGATGGCGCTGGTGCTCGCCGTTCTCGCCCTGGGCTGCGTGTTCGTCGAGGGCGTGCTGCGTCGGCGTTCCTCCGCGCGAACCGACGCGCGCGCGGTGCCCGTCGCCGCGCGCCGACTCGGTCGCGGCGGGTCGGCGGGCGCGATGCTGCTGCTCGCGGCTGTCGGTGTGGCCGCGGTCGTGGTTCCGCCGACCGCGCTGATCGCCCGCCTTCCTGCGACGCAACGCTATGTCGCCGAGCCTGTCGACCTCGCCGTTGCCGCCGCGACGACGCTCGCATTCGGGCTCGTCGCCGCGGGGATCGCGGTGGCCGCCGCGCTGCCGGTCGCATGGCTCGCGGCGCGCCATCGTTCGCGGTTCGTGACCGCGCTCGAGGCGGTCACCTACGTGGGCCATGCCCTTCCAGGATTGGTGGTGGCGCTCGCCCTCGTGTCGCTCACGCTGGCGGTCGCACCCGGGGCCTACCAAGGTCCCCTCGCGCTGATCGCCGCCTACGTCGTGCTCTTCCTGCCCAAAGCGGTCGGCTCGGAGCGCGCCGCATTCGCCGGGACTCCGAGAGGACTCGAAGAGGCCGCAGGCAGCCTGGGCGACGCCCCCGCTCGCGTCTGGCGGCGGATCACACTCCCGCTGGCAGCACCGGGAATCCTCGCCGGCGGGGTGCTCGTGCTCGCGGCGGTGATGAAGGAGTTGCCGGCCACACTGCTGCTGCGCCCCATCGGCGTCGACACGCTCGCCACCGAGCTGTGGCGCGCGACGAGCGTCGGGGCCTACGGGGCCGCAGCGCTGCCGGCGCTGCTGCTCATCGCCGTGGGGCTGATCCCCGCTCTCGCTGTGGCTCACGGCATCCGTTCGATCGGGAAGGACCCGCGATGACCCTCCACCTGCGCGACGTCTCGGGGGGATACGGTGCGGCCTCGGTGGTGCGCGGCGTCGACCTAGCTGTCGATCGTGGCGAGATCGTCTCGGTGCTGGGGCCGTCGGGGAGCGGCAAGACCACGCTGTTGCGCATGATCGCGGGGCTGCACCCGCTGACCTCCGGTCGTGTCCTGTCGGGTGGTCGCGACCTCACCCACGTGCCCGCGCACCGTCGCCGCATCGGTCTCGTCGCCCAGGAGGGCGCGTTGTTCCCCGGGCTGAGCGTCGCGGCCAACATCGCCTATGGCTTGCGCGGCGTGCGCGCCCGCCGGGCGGCGGAGCACCCGGATGTCCGGCGCTTGCTCGCCTTGGTGCACCTCGACGACCTTGCCCACCGGATGCCGCACGAACTGTCGGGTGGTCAGCGTCAGCGCGTGGCGGTAGCGCGTGCGCTCGCCCCGGAGCCGACGGTGGTGCTGCTCGACGAGCCGTTCAACGCACTGGATGCGGGACTTCGCTCCGGTGTCCGCGACGGCGTGCTGGCGCTGCTTCGCGAGGCGGGCGTGGCAGCGCTTCTGATCACGCACGACCGCGCCGAAGCGTTCGCCTCCGGCGACCGGGTGGCGGTCTTCCTCGAGGGGGCTGCTGGCCCAGGTCGATACTCCCGCGGCGATCTACCGCTCACCGGCGACGCCGGCGGTCGCCGCGTTGGCGGGGGATGTCGTGCCGCTTCCCGCAGCGCTGGGCGGCGGCCGCGGAGTGGGGGTGCGCCCCGAGCAACTGGTGCTCACCACGACGGGCGGCGTGCGGGCGCGTGTCACCGCCGCGCTCGACGAAGGCTCCCGCGCGGTGATCGGCGTGGCGTTCGACGATGGCGAGACGGCGGCTGTCGAGGTGTCCGGGTACGCGGAACACCCCGTGGTGGGGCAGCGCGTGGGGGTGGCGGTGCGGGGCCGTATCCTTCCTGCTGTGACCGTGAGCAGGCTCTGACCCGCCGCCGACGTCGCGACCGCGAGCGTCTTGAGCTGCGGAGCGCGTCGACAGCAGGCTTCGCGGTCATCCGATCCGAGAGTGAACAGCCCACGATCCGGTTCGCGCAGACGTCTTCGATCGCGCAGCGGCGCGGCTTGCCTTCGCTCGTGCGATGTTCCGTGACACCGGTGAGCTCGCACGCTCTCGGGAGCCACCACTGACGGACGCCCAGCCCTGGAGCAGTTGCACAGACCGGCTGAGCTCGCTGTGGTCATGTCCGCCGAGACCGAGCCTGAAGCACACCCACGGTCATCGCTCCGGAAGCCCGATGTCGATTGTCAATGATTAGACTATCTGCATACCCGCTCAAGGAGGAGATCATGACCCTACTCGCCCCCGACACCTGGCCCCGGACGCAGCCCGACAGAGCCCCGAGCCAGCGCAGCGAGGTTCGCGCCGTCATCGCGCCGGCAACCGGACAGCATCTCGGAGACGTCGCCCTCGCGACGGCGGAGGACGCGCAACGCGCCGGCGCCTCGGCCTCCCTGGCCCAGCGCGACTGGGCGGCTCGCCCGCCGGCGGAGCGCGCCGCAGTGCTGCGACGAGCGGGAGACCTGTGGACGCAGCACGCTGCCGAGATCGAGTCGTGGATCGTGCGCGAAGCCGGCTCGATCCCACCCAAGGCGGCTCTGGAAGTATCGATCGCCGCAGCCGAGTGCTACGAAGCCGCTGCGCTGCCGACACATCCGGCCGGAGACGTGCTTCCCTCGTCGGAGCAGCGTTGGAGCTTCGCACGGCGGCGTCCCGCCGGCGTGGTGAGCGTCATCGCGCCCTTCAACTTCCCCCTCATCCTGTCGATCCGGTCGGTCGCCCCCGCGCTCGCACTGGGCAACGCCGTGTTGCTCAAACCCGACCCGCGCACGGCGGTGTCCGGTGGCGTGGCACTCGCACGCGTCTTCCAGGAAGCAGGTCTGCCCGACGGCGTGCTGCAGCTGCTCGTCGGCGGCGTCGATGTGGGCGAGGCCGTGGTCACGGCACCCGAGGTGCGCATCGTCTCATTCACCGGCTCGACCGCCGCAGGGCGCCGCGTCGGCGAGCTCGGCGCGCGTCACCTGAAGCGCACGCATCTCGAGCTCGGCGGGAACAACGCGCTCATCGTGCTCCCGGGCGCCGATCTGGCACTCGCCGCCTCGGCGGGCGCGTTCGGCTCCTACATGCATCAGGGTCAGATCTGCATGACCACGGGGCGCCACCTCGTCCACGAGAGCCTCAAGGAGGACTACGTTGCGGCACTCGCCGAGAAGGCGGCGCACCTTCCGGTCGGCGACCCCGCCTCGCAGCAGGTGGCCCTCGGGCCGCTCATCGACGAGGGGCAGCGCTCACGAGTACACGCGATCGTGCAGGACTCGGTCGCCGCCGGCGCCCGTATCGCCGCCGGCGGCACATACGAGGGGCTGTTCTACGCCCCGACGGTGCTCGACGATGTGCAGGGCCACCACCGCGCCTGGGCGGAGGAGATCTTCGGGCCCGTCGCACCCGTGCGCTCCTTCGCGACGATCGACGAGGCGGTCGCCCTCGCGAGCGAGAGCGAGTACGGTCTCTCCCTCGGCGTCCTCGGCGATGTCGGACTCGCGATGGAGGTCGCGGATGCCGTCCCGAGCGGCATCGTGCACATCAACGAGCAGACAGTCTCGGACGAGGCGAACGCTCCCTTCGGCGGCGTCCGCGCCTCCGGCACCGGGTCGCGCTTCGGCGGAGCCGCAGCCAACATCGAGGCGTTCACGGAGACGCAGTGGCTGACCGTGCGGCCGTCGATCGCCCCGTATCCGTTCTGATCCCCGTGGGGAGGGCGGCGCATCCGCCCTCCCCACGGTCTACGGACCTCAGAGCGCCTCGATCACCACGGCCATGCCCTGACCGCCGCCGATGCAGAGCCCGGCCACGCCGAGAGTGCCACCCCGCACGGATAGCCCGTTGAGCAGGGTTCCCACCATGCGGACACCGGTCGCTCCGAACGGGTGTCCGAGCGCGATCGCTCCGCCCAGCGGATTGAGACGCTCGTCGTCGATGCCGAGGGCACGCTGCGAGGCGACGACCTGCGAGGCGAACGCCTCGTTGATCTCGAAGACGTCGATGTCGTCCACACGCGCGCCCGCTCGATCCAGTGCCGTCTGGATGGCGGGCACGGGACCCATCCCCATGATCTCCGGAGAGACGCCCGCCACGGCAGACGAGAGGATGCGCGCACGCGGCACGAGACCCGTGGCCCGGGCGGTGCGCCCGCTGACCACGACAGCAGCCGACGCGCCGTCGTTGAGCGGGCACGCGTTGCCGGCCGTGACCGTGCCGTGGGGCACGAACGCGGGCGGCAACGCCGCCAGCCCCTCTCGGGTGGTTGCGGGCCGCGGGGAGTCGTCGGCATCCACGATCGTGCCGTCCGTGAGGCGGACGGGGACGATCTCCCGCGCGAAGAGTCCCGAGGCGATCGCGCCGGCCGCGCGCCGCTGCGAACGGAGGGCGAGAGCGTCCTGATCCTCCCGGCCCACTCCATGACGTCGCGCGACGAACTCGGCCGTCAGCCCCATCGCCACGTAGACGTCGGGGAGTTCTCCCTCCATGCGCGGGTCGACCCAGGAGTCGCCCTCCGCCTGCTGCCGAGCCCGGGCTCCGGGGCCCTCGAACGCCGGATGCGGACGCTGCTCGCGGGCCACGTAGCGGCTCACGCTCTCGACCCCGGCGGCGACGAAGACGTCGCCCTCCCCCGCGCGAACGGCATGGAAGGCCATCCGCAGCGCCTGGAGCGACGAGGCGCAGAAGCGCGTGACCGTCGCGCCCGGCAGGCGGTCCTGACCGAGCAGCACGGCGACGCGGCGCGCCATGTTCTGCCCCTGCTCGTCCTCCGGCTCGGCGCACCCGAGATAAAGGTCCTCGACCGCATCGACCGGGATCTCCGGCACGGCGGCCAGTGCGGCGGAGACCGCCTGCACGGCGAGATCATCGGCACGCACCGATACGAGACTTCCCTTCCTCGCACGGCCGATGGGGGTGCGCACCACCGAGGCGATCAGGACATCGTCATCCTTGTAGTCGCTCATTCGCTCACTCCTCTCTCACCGCGCGGACCACGACGGCGGTCGCCGCTCGACGAACGCGCGCGGCCCCTCGCGACTGTCCTCCGTCTCGAGCACGCGCTGATGCTCGGCGTCGCTCAGGGCGAGGGGACCGGACTCGGCCGCCACGGCACCGTCCACGATCCCCCGCGCGATGCGCTTGCTGGCCTGGACGGCCAGCGGGGCGGCGCGCGAGATGGCGGCAGCGACCTCCAGCGCGACCTCCCGCACGGAGCCCGCGGGAGCCAGCCGTGACACGAGGCCGAGCTGGTGGGCACGAGCGGCATCGATGGACTCGCCCGACAGGATCATCTCCCACGCCACCGTCTGGGGAAGACGTTCGGACAGCCGGACGACCCCGCCCATCGCCGCGATGATCCCACGGGTGACCTCGGGCAGCGCGAACGATGCCCGCTCATCGGCGACGATCACGTCCGCCATCAGGCAGATCTCGAGGCCACCGCCGAGAGCGAGTCCGTTGACGGCGGCGATGAGCGGCTTCGTGCCGTATCGCCCGGTGCACCCTCCGAATCCCCAGCGCTCGAGGCCCGGATCATCGGGAAGCACCGACGCGCCCGCCGAGAGGGCCTTCAGATCCGCGCCGACGCAGAACGCCCGCTCCCCCGCGCCGGTGATGACGACCGCCCGGATGTCGACATCCGACTCCGACAGCTCCATCGCCCGGGCGACGCCTGTGCTCACGGCGGCGTTCACGGCGTTCAATGCTTCCGGACGCCGGATCGTGACGACCAGGACGTGGTCGATCCGTTCGACGGCCACGACCTCGTTGATCTCAGCCACGCGACACCTCCCGGTCGTAGTCGAAGAACCCTCGGCCCGACTTGCGACCGAGACGCCCCGCGGCCACCATCCGCTTGAGAAGGAACGGCGGCTCGAATCGCGGGTCCCCGGAGGCCTCCCGGATCGCCGCGCCGGCGTTCACCGCGACGTCGATCCCCGTCAGGTCGAGCGTCGCGAGAGGCCCGAGCGCGTGCCCGAATGCGAGAACACACGCACGATCGACGTCCTCGGGTGTCGCCAGACCAGACTCCACGATGCGCGCCGCCTCCTGCGTCAGCACGGTGATCAGTCGGGAGGTCACGAAGCCGGGGTCGTCCCGGGAGACCACGATCGGCTCCTTGCCGAGGGACTCGACGAACGCGACCGTACGTGCGACCGTCGCGTCCGAGGTCGCCGAGCCACGGACGATCTCGCACAACGCCATCGCCGGGACAGGCGAGAAGAAGTGCGTGCCGATCACTCGCGCGGCGTTGCGGGTGCGTCCGGCGATGTGGGTGATGGGGAGCGAGCTCGTGTTGGACGCGAGGATCGCGTCGTCCGTCACGACCTCCTCCACGTGCGCGAACAGTTCTCGCTTGATCGCCAGGTCTTCGATCACCGCCTCCACGACGATCGCGGCGTCGGCCAGCGACGCGAGATCGTCGACGGCAGAGACGCGTTCGAGCGCGTCACTGGCGAGTTCGGCGGAGATGCGCCCGCGGTCGCGCGCAGCGGCGAGTCGAGCGGCGATCGCCTCGCGCGCCGCCTCGGCAGCGCCGGGGGCGACATCCGTCAGGCGCACGGTGTGCCCGGCGACGGCAGCGACCTGGGCGATGCCGGCGCCCATCAGCCCGGCGCCCACGATGCCGACGACGAGGGGAGGACGAGGGAGGGAGCCGTCGGCGAGCGAGGCGGATGGGTGAGACATGAGACTCCGTTGTCGTAAGGGATCCAGACCCTCAGACTACTTTGTCAACTACTTGACTATCAAGTGTCGCCCCGACGACTAGCTGCGATCGGCCTCGTCGGCGGCATCGCCGTGGTTGACCAGCTTCTCGAGCAGCCGATCCAGCTGCGCGCGCTCATCATCGGTCAACGGCGCGAACCAGCGTTCGACCAGCAGGTTCTGCTCGGTGACGGCCTCACGAGCGATGCGGCGCCCTTCGTCGGTCAGCCGCACCGTGAGCAGGCGACCGTCCGCATCCCGTGGACGCTTCCGCGTGATGAGCCCCTTGCGCTCGAGCGTCGCCAGGACGACCGATGTCGCCTGTCGCGTCACGCCGATGAGCCGCGAGATGGTCCGCGCCTCCAGAGCGTCGAAGACGGACAGGGCGAACATCGCGCTGAAGCCGCTCCAGCTGAGACCCTTCGGGCGGTGCACCCGGCGCTCCGAGACCCCGACGAAGACATTGGCGGCACGGACCAGATTGATTCCGAGACGCATATGACTCGCGTCCACACCGTCCTCGATCGAGGACGCGTAGCGCATCGCGGCGTCGCTGTACTCGACAGGTCCGATGTCATGGGGCGCAGGATTGTCGGGCACTGACATGGCCTCATGATATGTGCGAACCCGGTCAGGTCCTGGGCGCACCGAACGACGAAGCCGCCGCCAGCGTCTCGACGAAGCGTCGAGCTTCGCCGTCGGCGTACTCGGCGAACCCCTGGCCAGACGCCGCCCGCACGTTGTCCTTCATGGCCGCGACCGCCGCTTCCGGGTATCCGGCGATCCGGGCGGCGAGCGCCGCGACCTGCGCTCGGGCGTCATCGTGCACCTCGGTCAGCAGCCCGATGCGGTGGGCATGATCAGCCGAGATCCGGCCGGGCGAGAGAAGGAGCGCGGTCGCCTGCGAGACACCGCACAGCCTCGACAACAGCCAGCCCAGACCGAAGTCGCTCCCCAGGCCGACGCTGAGATATGCGGTGTCGAAGGTCGCCCGCGGGGATCCGATGCGGATGTCGCAGGCCGCCGCGATCGCCATGCCCGCCCCGATGCAGTACCCCTCCACGAGGGCGATCGTCGGCGTGGATGCCGTCAGCAGCTCATGGACGACATCGGCATTCGCCCGCAGGCGCGACACCACGGCCTCCCCCGCGCCGCCGACGACCTCATGATGCATCTCCGCCAGCATCGCGAGGTCGCCTCCGACGCTGAAGGAGCGCCGGCCCCCTTCCACCACGACCACGCGCACCCTCGGATCCGCGAGAACCGCGGACAACGCCCGCCCGAAGTCGGAGACGACGCCGTCATCGAGGGCGTTCAACGTCTCCTCCCCTCCCAGCGCGAGACGCGCGACGCCGTCGTCGCCGACGCTCGTGACGACCTGCGTCACAGCAGCGCGTCCACGGTCGTGACCACGACGAAGAACGTTCCGGACTCTTCTCCCACCGTGCTCCAGGCGTGGCTCGTCGCCTGCTGGATCACCACGTCGCCGGCAGCGAGATCGACGCTCTCGTCGTCGAGATCGAGGCGGATCCAGCCGTCGAGGACGACGACGTAGTCGATGGAACGCGTCGTATGGAAGCCGTGCTCCCGAACGCCCGGCAGCGGCATCGCCCGCTGCTCGCGAACGTTCTCCGGCGTCAGGTGCACGATCATCGACCGGCTCGCGCCGGCGGCGGGCTCGAAGGGCAGCGCGGTCGCGGGATCGTGAGGCGAGATCCACGACGGCAGGGCATCCGGTTCGACGGTCCAGACCTGCGCGGAGAATCCGTCGAAGACGATCTCCTCGTCCGAGATCACCCTCGAACGCCCTTCGACGTTCCCGGTCACGATTCGACGCGACATGTTGTCATCCTTCCTCGGTGTGACGCATGAACAGAGCGAGCATCTGGGCCGACACGGCGGGCTTGACCGCACCATCGACGACGAGCGTGCCGGCGATGCGGGCGAGCACGCCCTGCGGGCGCAGCTCACCCGAGACGAGGGTCGCCTGCAGCCGCACACTGCTTCCCACCAGGAGCGGCGAGGGGAACCGCACCGACTCGACGCCGTAGTTGAGCCCGAAGGCCGAGTCGGAGACCTCGAGGAGGTCGAGGAGCAGCAACGGCATCAGACCGAGTCCGAGGAAGCCGTGCGCGATCGTCCCCCCGAACGAGCTCGCGGCGGCTCGCTCGACGTCGACGTGCATCCACGCATGGTCGCCCGTCGCGTCGGCGAAGCGGTCCACGCGCTCCTGCGAGACGGTCAGCCCTCCGCTCACGCCGAGGGGGACATCCCTGGCGGCCGCCAGCTGCGTCATCGTCATCGACATCGTCGTCATGACCACAATCATGGGGGCGGAACCCCACATTGTCAACTATTTGACAGATTGGGGGGTCGACCCGGCTCCCTGCTCCTCGTCGGGATCGAAGGGCGGGAGGTGAGCCGCGAGGAGCTTGTCGAGGAGGCGGATGAGTGTCACCCTCTCCCGCTCGGTGAGTATCGCCGCCCATTGTTCTTCACGCCGGTTGTTCAAGCCCAAGAGGCGCTCGAGGGTGTCCCCGCCATGGTCGGTCATGGTCACGATCGTCATCCGGGCGTCGACGTCGGAGCGGGCACGCGTCACCATGCCGTACTTCTCGAGGGTGTTGAGCACGGCGGACATGCTCGCCGGGGTCACGCTCGACAGACGCGCGAGGTCGTTGGGCGCGAGCGGGCCGGCCGCGCCCAGGGTGAACAAGACGCGGTACGCCGCCCACGTCATCCCCTGGGGACGATGCACGGTCCTCTCGAGGTCGTGCTGCAGCCGGTTGCCCACTCGCACCAGCCCGAGCACGACATCCATGGACTCCACGGACGCGTCCGGCCGCGACGCCACGAGCGCGGCGCGCGCGAGCTCGCCGAACTCACTCGCACGAGGGGCGAGGCGTCCGCGCTTCCGAGTCACACTGCCAGCCTAGCGCGAACGGACGAAATTCGTTCGATATCGAACATATTCGGGGTAAGGTCACCTCCATGGATGCACCGGCGCACACCCCCTTCGCTCAGACCGCGACCACCCGGAACCGCGACCATCGCGTGACGTTCGTCACCGGCGCCGGCGCCGGGATCGGCCGCGCCAGCGCCCTTGCCTTCGCCGCGCGCGGCGACGCCGTCGCGGTGGCCGACATCGATGTCGAGGCCGCCGCGGAGACGGTGCGCCAGATCGAGCTGGCGGGGGGAATCGGTCGACCATTGCGATGCGACGTATCGGTCGAGGCCGACGTGCGCGCGGCGGTCGAGGCCACGGTGGACAGCTTCGGCGGGCTCGACTACGCGCTCAACAACGCGGGGTTCGGCGGCCCGCCACGGAAGCTGGTCGACTGGCGTCGAGAGGACTTCGACCGGATCCTCGCCGTCAACGTGACCGGCACGTGGCTGTGCCTGAAGCACGAGCTGCGCTACATGCAGGAGCAGGGCGGCGTCATCGTGAACATGGCATCCATGTTCGGGATGGTCGGGTTCGCCGACCTGGTGCCCTACACCGCCACCAAGCACGCCGTGATCGGACTCACACGCGGCGCGGCCCTGGAGCACGCCGCGGCCGGCGTGCGCGTCAATGCCATCGCTCCCGGCACGATCGACACCCCGAGCGCCCGCGCCTTCGGGAACACCCCCGAGGAGAGAGAGGCCGCGGACGCGGTCCAGCTGGCCAATCTGCCGATCGGGCGGATGGGCCGCCCTGACGAGGTGGCGGATGTCGCGACCTGGCTCTGCTCGGATGCGTCGTCGTTCGTGACCGGCTCGGTCATCACCGTCGACGGCGGCTGGACCTCGCGCTGACGTGGAGGGGCCGCGCCCACGAACGGGCGCGACCCCTCCACGGGCGTCTCAGAAGACCCCGCCGTCGACCGGGATGACGGCGCCGGTCGTGAAGCTGGACTCATCGCTCGCGAGATGCACCCCGAGCTGAACGACCTCCTCGGGCCGCCCCATACGCCGCAGGGCGGCGGAGTCGATGACCGCCTGCGCCACGGTCTCCCGCTCGGCCTCCTCGAGGTGGGCGGTGGGCAGCGTCGCCATCGGCGTGTCGATCACACCGGGACAGATGACGTTGACGCGCACGCCGTCATCGGCCAGCTCCGCCGCCAGTGAGCGTCCCAGCTGGATGAGCGCGGCCTTGGTCATGGAGTACGCGGTGATCCCCCGGACGGCGCGGAGCCCCGCCGTGCTGGCCACGAGAACCATGACTCCGCCACCCGCGCGACGCATCTCGACGGCGCACCTCTGCGTCAGCCGGAAGACCGAGCGGACGTTGATCTCGAACACGCGGTCGAAGAACTCCGTCGTCGTCTCGATGAACGGCTGCAGCGGTTGCGTGATCGCGTGGTTGCTGTAGAGGACATCGATGCGACCCGATCGCGTCAGCGTGGCCGTCACCACCCGGTCGACCTCGCCGGGCTCGGTCAGATCGGCGCGCACGTACTCCGCCGACGCGGCCGACATCCGCTCCCGCAGGGCCGGCGACAGCTCCACGACATCTGTCGCGAGCACCGTGGCACCTTCACGAGCCATGATCTCCACCGCCACGATGCCCTGACCCCCGGCCGCCCCCGTGATGAGAACGGACTTGCCCGCCAGCCGACCCGTCATGCCGTCGCCCCCACACCGCGCCGACGATGACCGTGTCGGTCCCCAGTGCGGCCGATCACTCCGCTGAAGATTTCGAGACCCATGACTTCCTTTCAGGGGTGAGGGATCAGGTGTCCAGGTAGACCGCGCGAAGCAGGTCCGGCTGGTCGATGAGCTCGGCGCAGGAGAGCTCGTGCGCCACCGAGCCGCGGGCGAAGAGATAGGCGCGGTCTCCGTACGTCAGAGCGAGGTGCGCGTACTGCTCGACGAGGATGATCGCCAGGCCGTCGTCCGCGAGCGATCGGACCGCCTTCAGCAGGCGAGTCACGAGCTTGGGGGCAAGCCCCAGCGACAGCTCGTCGATCATGAGCACAGCCGGTCGCTGCGCAAGGGCACGGGCGATGACGAGCATCTGCTGCTGACCGCCGGACAGCTGCGCGGCGGGCGTCGTGCGCTTCTCCACGAGCTCGGGGAACAGGTCGTAGGCGCGCGCGATGTCGCTCGCGCCTCCCGTGACCCTGAGGTTCTCCTCGACCGTCAGCGGTCCGAAGACGCTTCGCCCCTCCTGCACGTGGGCCAGGCCCAGGCGCGTGCGCCGGAAGACGGACAGCCGGTTGAGCTGCGCGCCGTCCAGCGCCACGGTGCCGCCGGCGATGGGGATGACACCCGACACGCCTTCCAGCAGGGTCGTCTTGCCTGCGCCGTTGCTTCCCAGCAGGAGCGTCACTTCACCGGAACGCGCGACCAGGTTCACGTCGCGCACGACGCTGCGGCCCTCTCTTTCGATGCGTACCGCATCGAGGATGAGTTCACTCATCGATGTCCGCTCCTCCCAGGTAGGCACTGACGACGAGATCCCGGCTCAGGACGTCGTCGGGGGCCCCGCTGGCGATCACCTGCCCGAAGTTGAGCACGGTGATCGATTGGCACAGCGCGCTCACGATTCGCATGTCGTGCTCGATCACGAGCACACCGGCACCGCAGATGGCAGGGATCGCCGAGACGCCGCGAATGAGCGACTCGACCTGCGCCTCGCCGAGCCCGGCTGCGGGCTCGTCCAGCAGCAGGAAGCGCGGAGACGACGCGGCCGCGGCGACGACCTCGATGAGCCGCCGGGTTCCGATGTCGACGCGTTCGATCCTGGTCGACAGCGCCGGGATGCGGAACGTCGCCGCCAGCTCCTCGGCGATCGCCACGGAGTGCCCGTGCGGACTGGCGAGCGCCACGTACTCGCCGATCGTCAGCTCGGGAATCGTGCGTTCGCGTTGGAACGTGCGGCGCACCCCCGCGCGTGCGCGTGCTTGCGGGCCCCAGCCGTTCATGCTGTCTTCGCCGAGCCGGACATCGCCGCTGTAGCTGCGAGTGAACCCGGACACGATGTCGACGAACGTCGACTTGCCGGCGCCGTTCGGACCGATGAGACCCACGACCGATCCGGCGTCCATGGAGAAGTCCACGTCGCGCAGAGCGGGCACGCCGGAGAAGCTCACCGTCACACCCGAGACAGACAGCGTCTCCGCCCCGCCGGCCGCGCGAGTCGTGGCGTCGGCGTCGCGACGCCGGCTCGCGGCCACGGCGGCCGCGGGCGGCACCGCCACGGTGCCCGTCTCGAGCACAGCGGCGGCCGGCACGACCTTGGTCGCGCGGAGAAGGCGTCGAAGCCCGGACCGGATGTCGGCGGCCATGCCCTCCCGACCGGTGGCGAGCACCTGGATCGCGCCGACGGCGAAGAGCACGTTGTTGTAACCGCCCGAGACCCCGAGCGAGGTCAGCACGACGGGGAAGATCGTGCTGAACAGTCCCGCCATGACCGCGCCTTCCACGTATCGTGCCCCGGACATGACCGCGGCGAGGAAGATGGTGAGGGAGGCCATCGGCGAGAACGACGCCTGGTCGATCACCCCTTGCTGGACGAGGAGCATCGATCCACCGAAGCCCGCGATCGCGGCCCCGATCGCGATCGCCATCAAGCGGGTGGGAAGAAGCCGCATCCCCATCGCCGCGGAGGATCGCTCGGAGTGCTTGATGGCCAGCCAGGAGCGGCCGAGACGACGATGCGAGACGAAGACCATCGCACCGGCGACCACGGCGAACGCACCCCACGTCGCGATCATGAAGACTCGATCATTGGCGAGGAACGACGGGCGCCCGATGAACAGTGTGCCGGCGCCGCCCGGGAAACCGACATTGCCGATGATCTGCTGGAAGGCGATCGCGAACGCGAGCGTGACAACCATCAGATCCACGTCGCGCAGGCGCAGGGCCAACACCCCGACGAGCGTGCCGAGCACCCCGGCGACGACGGCCCCGGCGAGCACCGCGACCAGCACGGGCAGGCCGAAGTCCAAGACGAGCTTGGCGGTGATCCACGCACCTGCGGCGGCGAAGGACAGCTGGCACAGCGAGCTGATGCCGATGTAGCCGAAGGTCACTCCGACGCTCAACGCGATGAGCGCATTGATACCCGCCGTGGTGACGAGGTAGATCCAGAAGTTGGGCAGCGTGCCGGCGAGGATCACGACCGCCGCGAGCGAGGCCACCACCGTGGCCGACAGCAGAGCCTTAACGCGCGTCATTCCAGACCTCCCGGCGCTTGGTCCATCCGAGGATGAGGACGATCAGGACGAAGGGCAGCACGTCCTGGAGATCGGCGATCCAGCCGCCGCGGAGCATGAACGCCTGCAGGACGCCGACGGCCAAGCCGCCGACCACCCCCCACACGACGCTCACGAGCCCGCCCAGAAGCGCCGCCGCAAGGGCGGGTGCGATGAGGAAGCTGAGGTCGGTGAAGCTGCTCGGGAACGCCGGCGCGAGCAGCGTGACCGCGATGGCGGCCAAGAAGCCGGTGCCGGCCCACGTGATGACGATGAGTCGCCGCACGGGGACACCGACGAGGTTCGCCGTGATGGGCCGGGCGGCGATGGCTCGCAAGCGGATGCCCGTGCGGGTGCGCGCGAGGAAGAGCGACACGACGATGGCCAGCACCACGGCCGCCGCTGCCGACACGACCGCGGTGTAGGGCAGCCGGAAGTCACCGAGAGCCACCGTGCCCGGAACCAATGACGGGGCGTTGCGCACCGAGTTGCCGAACACCTGCAGCGAGATCGCGATGAGGCCGATCATCATGCCGATCGTCGCACTCGATCGGATCACGACTCCCAGCTGCGACAGCCAACGCGCATCCACCAGTCCCATGACGGCGCCGACGGCGGCCGCCACGACGGCGCCCACGAGGGCGCTGACGGCATAGGGCGCCGCCGTGGTGTCATTGACCCAGAGCGCGACGAAGAGGCCCACGCTCCCGACCGCCGCGAGGGCGAAGTTGAGCACACCGATCATGCGGTACATCATCACGATCGCCAGCGCGAGCGTCGCGTACGCTCCTCCGGTGACGAGTCCCGCACCTATGGTCTCGATCATGTTCGTGGACTCCTTCGTCGCACCGCGCGGGCTCAGCTGGCCTTGGTGAACCACTTGCCGTCGACGGGCATCCAGCTCCCGCTCGACGGATCCAGGGTCACCATCATGATGGCCTTGTTCGGCCCCGCGTTGTTGCCCTGGACGCCGAACTTGAGCGGGGTGCCGACCATCGTGGTCTGGACGTTCATGTCTTTCAGCGCCGCCCCGACCGAGTCCCGCGTGATGTCGCCCTTGATGCCCTTGAGGACGTCGACGAGCGCCATCGCGGCGACGTATCCCCCCTCTTGCAGCGAACCGACGGGGATGTTGTTCTTCTTCATGAGCTGGAGGTAGTCCTGCAGGTCGGCCGATCCGGAGTCGGCGGTCGTGTAGGGCAGGAACTCGCTGCCGAGGTAGATCTTCTGCCCGTTGCCCTTGAGGGCGAGGCCGACGTCCTCGGTGAAGACGGTTCCCGGAGAGACCCAGGTCACTCCCGTGAGGCCCTGCTCGTCGGCGGCCTTCATCATCGACACGAACAGCTCGGAGTAGACGCCGAGGACGATCACGTCGCAGTTGGCCTCTTTGATCTGCTGCACCACGCCGCTCGCGGGGCTGGTGGACGTGAGCGAGCGGATGTCGAGCGCGAACTGGCCTCCCGTGTCGTCCTGCCAGTTCTTCACGGACTGATCCAGCGCCTCGTTGCCGCCGGGGTTGTTGTTCTGCACGTTGCAGACGCGCTTGCCGTGGAGCTCGTTCGATGCGTAGTAGTAGAGCAGCTCGGTGTTGAGGTACGGGCCGGTGTTGACGGGGGCGATCACTCCGGAGCCGAAGCAGGCCTGCGAGGCCCCGATGGGCAGGGAGTAGACGCTGTTCTGCTCGTAGTAGGCGGCATTCGCCGTGCAGTCCACGGTGCTGATGCCGCCGGCCATGGCGTACACGCCGTCCTGGTCGACGAGCTTGCGCGCCCCCTGGGCGGCGAGTGCGGGTGTGGCCTGGTCGTCCTCGACCGTGTACGAGATCTGACGGCCGTTGATGCCGCCCTCCTGGTTCACCCGATCGAACACGGCCTGCGCCGATTCGGACACGCCGGGGAACGTGATCTGACCCGATGTCGAGCTGACTGCGCCGATCGGGATGGGGTCGCTCGCGCCGGGCGACGAGGAGGAGGGGCCACACGCAGTCAGCGCGAGCGCCGCGACGGCGACCAGCGCGATTCCAGACATGCGCATCGGGTGGAGTTTCATGACAGGTCTCCCTTGACTCTGGTGTGTTGCGAGGCTGCGCCGACGACGGGGTAGCGCATTGCGTCGAGACGTACATTAGATTAGACATCTAACATCTTCAACGTCAATAGACAAAGGTTGGACAATCTCGAGGCTAAGGAGTCGCCATGACGCAGAGGGCAGATGCCACCACCAGCACCCGGCAGCGGGAGGCCGAAGTGAGCGTGCGCGACCTGCTCGCGGCGGACACCGCCACCCGCAGCCTCGGGATCAGCCTGGGGGCGGTCGACGTGGGCGTCGTGACCGCGTCGATGCCCATCACACCCTCGATGGTCAACGGCCTCGGGGTCGCGCACGGGGGCTACCTGTTCCTGCTCGCCGACACGGCGTTCGCCTACGCATGCGCCGCACGGGGGACCCGTGCGATGTCCCGGCATGCCGACATCACCTACCTGTCACCGGCGCGCGAAGGACACGTCGTCGTCGCTCATGCCCGGGAGCGCTCCGCCTCCGGACGCTCGGTGATCGTCGACGTACGCCTGACGCTCTCCGACGGGACGCTCATCGCGGAGTCCCGCGGACACGGCACCGTGGTGTGACCGACGTCACACCACGGCCGAGCCTCACTGCCAGCGCGGCGTACGCTTCTCGACCCAGGCGGCCGGGCCCTCGACGGCATCGGGATGCAGCAGCTGACGCTGGATGAGCTGCCAGGCGAACGCGCGCGCCCCCGCCGGGTTCGACACAGTCTCCCACCCCGCCTGCAGCGTGCGGGCCACCGCGGCCGGAGAGTTCGCGGCGATGCGCTCGGCCAGCGAGAGAGCGCGAGAGACCGCGTCGCCGTCGGCGACCACCTCCTGGACCAGACCGGCACGCTGAGCCCAGGCGGCGTCCATCCGCGCATCCTTTCCGAGGAGAGTCAGATAGAGGGCATCACCCAGGCCGACCCGCTCGGTGAGGCCCACCACCTCGATGCCCGCGGCGAGGCCGATGTTCACGTGGGAGTCGCCGAACTGGGCGGAGGACGAGGCGACCACGAGGTCGGAGTCCAGCACGAAGTGCAGACCGGCCCCCATCACGAGCCCTTCGACGGCGGCGACGACGGGGAGCCAGACCCCGGCGCGCCGCGCCGTGATGGCGAAATCGTGCGCATGGGTCTCCCGCGGCGACGGCAACGCCAGCCCCGCGAGCTCCGTGACATCGCGTCCCGTCGCGAACAGCCGTGCGGTGGAGGACGCCAGCACGACGCTTCGCACCCCCGGGTCGGCGGCGAACATGCTCCACGCCTCCTCGAGAGCTGAGATCATCGCCGTATCGAAGGCGTTGCCCCGGTGCGGACGGTCCAGAAGGAGCACGGCGACGTGCCCCTTGCGCGCCGTTGCGATGCCGCGAGGATCCCGAACGACGTCCGTGAGCCCGAGCTCCGCCACGTCGATCGACCATTCCTGCTCTGTCACGAGTACTCCTTCGTCCGCCGCGGGAAAGAAATTTGACAATGTGTTGACTAACACGGATCGTCAGATCATACAATGTCTAATGAAACACGTTGCGACTCCGTCCGACGGCCGTTCAGCGCAGAAAGGCACCCCGTGCGATACGCACCCTCGATCATCCGCAGAACCCTCTCTCCGTCCGCCGTCGCCCTCGTCGGCGCAAGTGATCGCTCGCCCTTCGCGGTGCGGCTGTTCGAGAATCTCACGCTGCGGGGCTACGCGGGAGAGCTCGTGCTCATCAACGCGCGACGCGACGTCGTGTTCGGCCGCCCGGCATACCCGCGTCTGGTCGACGCGCCGAGCGTGGATGTCGCGATCATCTCCCTCCCCCGCGAAGCGGTGGAGGAGGCGGTCGATGACGCCATCTCCGCCGGGGTCGCCGGAATCGTGCTGATGGCCGTCGGCTTCCGCGACAGCGGCGAACCGGAGTGGATCCGAGCAGAGCGACGCATCGCCCGCAAAGCGCGCAGCGCCGGGGTGATCCTCGTCGGCCCGAACGGACTGGGCGCCGTCTTCGCTCCCGCTCGCCTGGGGGCGCTGGGGGCACCGGTCACGTGGGACATGTCCCGCGACGGCCGGATCGCCCTGGCGATGCAGTCCGGCGCCCTGCTGGACAGCGCGGTGCGGTGCCTCGTGGACATGGATGCGCCGGTCGCCTACGCCGTCTCGACCGGTAACGCGACGGGCACGAGTCTCGGCGAGTGGGCGCAGATCCTGATCGCCCTCGACGACGTCGCGGTCGTGGGCCTGCTCATCGAGGAACTCGGCACCGACTGGTCGGACCTCGCGGCGGCCGCCGCCGCGGCGGCGGAGGCCGGCAAGCAGCTCGTCGTCATGAAGATGGGGCGGAGCGCGGCCGGGCGTGCGGTCGCAGCCAGCCACACCGGTTCGATGTCGGGCGAGTACGAGGTCTTCCGCGCCGGTCTCGAGCAGATCGGCGCGGCCGAGGCGACCAGCTACGGTGCGTTCCTGGGGGCGCTGGCGCTGCGCGCGCGGTTCGGCGAGGCCGGAGCGGCCGGACTGGCCGTCCTGTCCCCCACGGGCGGAACCAACGGCATCGTCGCGGACCTGGCACAAGAGCTCGGAGCCTGCGTCCGGCCGCCGGCGCCGGTCACGGACGCGCAGATCCGCGACCTCCCCGATTTCACGGGATTGACCAATCCGCTCGACCTCAACGCACGATGGTCGTTCACCCCGGAAGGCGAACGTGCCGGAGTGGACCTGCTGCTGGGCGATGCGACGATCGGGGCCGCACTCTTCGGGGTGCCGCTGCTCCCCAGTGACGACTTCCTTCCGATGCTCGAGCAGATCGCGCGGATCTGCGAGGCGGCCACCCGCCACGGCAAGCCGGTCATCCTCACGGAGGTCGGGTACGGCGCGGTCTCGACGGGCCTGCGAGAGATGCTCGAGACGAGTCCCGCGGCGATCCGCATCCCCTCGGCGCGGGACGCGCTGGAGGCGTTCGTCCTGTGGACGAAGCAGTGTCCCGTCCCGCCCGCGGCGCTCGACGAACCGGCGGAGAGCGGACGACAGTGGTCGAGCGAGGAGGCCCTGAAGCGGACCCTGCGTGGACTCCTCGCAGGAGAGCAGCGCATCACCGTGCCGAGCTCGCGCTTGCTCCCCCGGCCGTGGGACGCGGCGCTGAGTGCAGAGGATGTCGCCTCTCCCGCCTACCTCAAGGTCGTCGCTCCGGAGGTGATGCACAAGAGCAAGCTCGGCCTCATGGCGGGTCCGGTGTCGGGCGCCGCGGCCGTCGCCGCCGGTTCGCACCTCGCCGAGCGGGTCGATGAGCTCGGCATCGAGGCAGAGGGCCTGCTGATAGAGGAGTCCGCCCCGGCGGGCAAGGACATCATCGTCGGCCTGACCCGCCAGCCCTTCGGCCTGGCCGTCATGCTCGCCGAGGGTGGCGTGCAGGTGGAGCAGACGGGCCGACCGCTGTTCGCGATGCTCCCGGCACCCGAGGGCCGGATCCGCGAGCTCGCGGCGGCCGTGCTCGGCCGCGAACCCGACGATGCAGCCGTCGCGGCGGTCGAGCGTGTCGCCGACGCGCTGAAGACACTCGCCGTGGAGCACGACCTGACATCCGTGGAGTGCAACCCGGTGCGCGTCACACCGAACGGCGAGGTGTGGATTCTGGACGCTCTGGCGACCGTCACACGGGCGGAGCCGAGCGCGACGGAGAGCGATCCGATGCAGGCGGAGGAAGCGGTGACGGCATGAATGGCGCGAACGGTTCGAACAGCTTCGCCGAAGGTCTCCGCTGGCACGAGGGCGAGCTCTGGTACTCGGACATGCGCACCCGCAGGGTCGTCTCCGTCCGCGACGGCGACCGGCAGGAGCGCGCGTTCATTCACGGCACGCCGTCCGGGCTGGGATGGCTGAGCGACGGCACGCTGTTGGTGTCCTCGATGCTGGACTCCGTCGTGGTGTCCGTGCGAGACGGCGTCAAGCGGGTGCACGCCGACCTGCGCGGCCTTGTCGTGGGCCCCATCAACGACCTTCTCGTCGACGCAGCCGATCGCGCCTACGTCGGTGCGATGGGGTTCGACCCCGTCTACGGCGGCCTCGCCCCCGAGCATCTCGGGCCATCGAGCATCGGGGTGACGACGTCGTCCAACCCGCTGCTGCTGATCCGTCCCGACGGGACCCACGAACCGGTCGGCGACGACCTCGCCGCCCCGAACGGCATGGCGCTCCTGGAGGGTGGTCGCGTGCTCGTGGTCGCGGAGACGCTGCGTGAGCAGCTCACCGCGTTCGACGTCCTCCCCGACGGCACTCTCACCGGCAAGCGGGTCTGGGCACGCACGGACGGACCGCCGGACGGGATCTGCGCCGGCGCCGACGGAACGGTGTGGGCGGCTCTGCTCATGTCCGGGGCGTTCGCCCGTATCGCAGAGGGCGGCACGGTCGTCGAACGCATCGACGCCCAGGGGGTCGCGGTCGACTGCGTCGTCGACGGGGACGAGGGGGACGTGCTGCACGGCTCCGTCGTGCGCGGACCGATGAGGCTGTGGGAAGACGGCGTCGTCGCCGGCCAGCTCGACAGCTGGCGCATCGGACGGCCACGCCCGCGGACGCTCTGAGGGCACCGCGGCTCGAGTGCGCTGCGCCGCCGGGGCGGTCGTCACCCTCCAGAGCGACGCCGCCCCGGCAGACCCCCGGCAGTCACGCCGCCTCGAACACGGGTTCGCCGCCGACGTAGGTGGCCACGACGTTCACGCTCGCGATCTCCTCCGGGGGCACAACCCGCGGATCACGATCGAGGACCGCGAAGTCGGCGAGATAGCCGGGTTCGAGGCGCCCCTTCACTCCGGCCTCGCCGGTCGTCCGCGCCGAGCCGATCGTGTAGACGGCGAGCGCCTCCTCCACCGTGATCGCCTGGCTCCCGCCCACGGTCACGCCATCGACGCCGGCTCTGGTCACCATGGACTGCAGCGCGCCGAGCGGGGAGAGCGGACTCGCAGGGTGATCGGTCGAGGCGCCCACGGTCACGCCCGCGTCGAGGAAGGACCGATGCGCGAACATCCGCTCCGTGCGCGCGCTCCCGTACCACCGCTCCAGCCGCTGTCCGTAGAAGCTCGCGTAACGCGCGAAGGGTGTGACCATGACGCCCAGCCGAGCGATCCGCGCGATGATGTCGCGGTCGACGATGCTGCAGTGCTCGATCCGGTGGCGCGTCGGCAGCGGATTGCGCGCCTGGGCGGCCTCGAACGCATCGAGCAGCCGTCGGATGGCCGCATCCCCGTTCGCGTGGACCGCCAACCGGTTGCCGTCGTCGTGCACAGCGGTGACGAGAGCTGCGAGCTCATCGACGGACGAGACCTCCATCCCGTGGTCGTGCGTACCGCAGAACGGCTCGGAGACCAGACACGTCCGACCCCCGATCGCGCCGTCGACGAATGCCTTGATCCCCGCGATCCGCAGCCATTCGTCCCCCATCTCCGTGCCGAGCCCCAGCGAGCGGAGATCGTCGTAGCGCTCCGCCGCGAGCAGCATGTTCACGCGGATCCGTCGCACTCCCGCCCGCTTCGCGGCCGTGTGCATAGCGAGCTGCCGGGGACCGACGAACGCATCGCACGCGGAGGTGATCCCGTGCGCGTTCCACTCCCGGGCCGTCTGCTCGTAGAGATCCAGAAGCGCACCCGGCTCCGCGAGCGGGATGGGCGTCAACGCGTCCGTGTCACGGCTCACGTACCGCGCCAGCAGGGCACGTTCGTAGACGTGCCCGGTGAGCCGGCCGCGCAGGTCGCGCCCGTAGGTGCCGCCGGGGATGTCGGCCTCATCCTCCGAGATGTCGAGAGCCCGCATCGCGGCGGTGTTCAGCACCGCCCAGTGGCTCGAGACGTGACGCACCAAGACCGGCTTCTCGGGGATCACCGCGTCGATCATGTCCCGGTCGAGCGGGCCGCTCGACGCATCGTCGTACCCCGACGCCATCACCCAGTCGGCGACGCCCGCGGCGGCCCCTCGCAGATCGCTCAGCAGCGCGGCGACATCCGGGACCCGTGCCGCCGACACATCGATCTCCCGGTGCCCGTGGACGGTGTCGGCGAAGTGCGCGTGCGCATCGTTGAATCCCGGCACGATGGTCCGGTCTCCGACATCCACGAGCCGCTTCGTCCGGAAGCGCTCGAGGAGCTCCGCCGAGCCGCCCGTCGCCAGAACCCGCCCGCCCGCCATGGCGATCGCCTCGGCATCGGGGGCGCCGGGCGAGAACACCCGCGCCGCCCGAACGACGACGACATCCTGCTCACGCATCGGAGCCCCGCGTCGTGAGGTCGGCTCCCTCATCGTGCCCTCGAACCACGGAGATCGTGTTCGTCAGCTCGCTCTCATGGCGTCGGATATGCGCCGACAGCGCGACGACGCACACGAGAGTGATCAGGATCAAGAGGCTCTGATAGGCGGCGACGCCCCACACCGCGCCGCCGAACGCCGCGAGCAGCGACTGGGCGATGAGCGGGGTCGCGCCTCCGACGACGGTCGCGGAGAGCTGATACGAGATCGACAGCCCGGAGTAGCGGACCTGCGGCGGGAACGCGCTGGCGAGGAAGCCGGCGAGGAGCGCGAAGTAGGCGGCGCCGAAGAGCGTCGAGAGCGCGAGCCCGACGGCGATCCACACGGGGTTCGCCGTGGCGATCAACAGGTAGGTGGGCAGTGTCGTGACGAGCCCGAGTCCGAGCGCGACGACCATGACCCTGGTCATGCCGACCTTGTGGCCGACGAACGCCGCGATCGGCTGGACGAGGAACTGCAGGATCGCGATGACCAGCAGCACGTTGAGCATGATCGGACGCGGCACGTCGAGGGACGTCGTCGTCCAGGCGAGCGCGAAGGTGTTCGTGAAGTAGGCGATGGCGATCCCCATGGCGCTCGCGCCGATGCCGAGGAAGACCGCGACCGGCGCGATCCTGAACACGTCGAGGATGGGAGCCTTCGCGACGAGCTTGGCCCGCTTCATCGCCACGAACGTCTCCGTCTCCTCGAGCGACAGCCTGATCAGCAGCGCGACGACGACGAGGACGGCCGAGAACAGGAAGGGGATGCGCCAGCCCCACGCCAGGAACTGCTCGTCGGGCAGCCGGCTCACCGCCAGGAACACCAGCGTCGACAGGATCGACCCCGCAGGGGGATCCCTGCTGCACCCAGCTGCCCGCGACGCCGCGACGGCTCTTGGGCGCGTTCTCCGTCGCCATCGTGACGGCGCCGCCCCACTCCCCGCCGAGGCCGAGCCCCTGGCACGCGCGGAGGAGCACCAGGACGATCGGAGCCCAGATCCCGATCTGCGCGTAGCCGGGGAGCACGCCGATGAGCGTGGTCGCGACGCCCATGAGGAGAAGCGTCGTGACGAGGGTGCCGCGGCGGCCGATCCTGTCGCCGAGATGACCGAAGATCGCACCGCCGATCGGCCGGGCGATGAAACCGACCCAGAAGGTCGCGAACGACGCCAGCAGCCCGACCTCGGGTGAGGTCTCGGGGAAGAACACGGGCCCGAAGACGAGCGCTGCGGCCGTGCCGAAGACGAAGAAGTCGTACCACTCGATCGCGGTGCCGACGAACGTCGCCAGTCCCGTGCGGACCTCCGCCGAGCGCCCGCTCGAAGTCTTCCTGGACATCGTTGCTCCTCGGTCTTCCCAGAGTCACCGCAGCGAGTTCGCCGCATGGAGAAGATCTCAGCAGTGGCCGATAATGCGGTCAAATGATATTTGTCGAGGTTTAGCATGCAGATTGTGCATACTGACGTCGACCTCCGCCTCCTCGCGAGCTTCCTGACGGTCGTGACGGAGGGGACCGTGAGCGCGGCGGCAGCACGCCTGAACCTCAGCCAGCCCGCGGTGTCCCGCCAGATCCGAGAGCTCGAACGACGACTCGGGGTCCGCCTGTTCGATCGCACCCCGACGCGGCTCACGCTCACGGCAGCCGCGCGTCGCGTCCTCCCCTGGGCCCGCGACGTGGTCGAACGGGCGAACGTGTTCGCCGCTTCGGTCGATCGGCTCGCGAACGCCCGATCGCCGTACTTCCGGGTCGCGTGCCCCGAGGCGACCGTGCGCGGCGTGATCGCGCCGTTCGTGGCAGACACCGGAACCCCGATCTTCCACACCTCTCTCAGCGTGGCGTCCGCGGTCTACGAGAAGGTCCTGCGGCGCGAGGTCGATTTCGCCGTGAACACCCTCCCTCCCCCGGTCACCCTCGCCTCGGCGCCCGCGGCCACGGGCTTCCTCTCCGTCTTCTCCTCGCGGGACGACCCGCTCACGGCGGGGCCGGCCGTCGGCATCGACGACCTCCGCGGGAGATCGCTCATCCTGCTCACGGCGAGCTCGGGGCTCCGGCGGACGATCGATCACGAGCTCTGGCCGATCCGCGACGACATCGAGGTCGTCGCCGAGCCCGAGTCATCCGATCTCGCGATCGCGATCGCGGCCGCCGGCAACGGCATCTGCGTCGATCTCGTCGGCCCGACTTTCGGGGGCCGACAACGTCCCCTCCTGCGCGCGGACGGGAGCCGCCCGTTCCTCCAGCTCTACGCCGCCTGGGAGCACGACCACTTCGCGGCCGCCGAGATCGCGGGCATCGCACAGACCATGGCGCAGTGGGACCGAGACAGGCACGCGGCAGACGGTCTTCGGGACTCCTCTGGCGGATGACGCATCTTCTGGACATCTGTCAAATAGGCGTAGGATGACGCCGTGAGCGGCGAAGCCACCCCGACAGAGATCCTTCGACGGGCGCTCGAGACCTCGAGCGACCCGCGCGTCGGGCGCACCCGCACGGCGATCGCGGAGGCGGTGCACGAGCTCAGCCGGCGCGGAGAGGATGTCACGGTCGCCGCGCTCGCTCGCACCGCGGGCATCAGCCGGGCGAGCTTCTACAGCCACTACGCCAGCCTCGACGAGCTCGCCCTGGCTCTCCAACGCGAAGCGTTCGCGACCATCAGCGACCTTTACGCGCAGGAGAGCGGCGACCCCCCGACCGCGATGCGCGTCGCACAGCAGCGCCTCGTCGCGCACTTCGCGGAGAGCCGCGGTCTCAGCGCCGCCATCGCGGGGCTTCCCGTCTCCAAGGAGATGCACCTCGGAGGTATCCGCGCTCTGGCCGCGGTCATCGAGCGCTCGCTCGCGGAGCATCCGGACATCCCGGTCGGCCTCGAGATCGCCCCCACGGCCCGTTACATCGCCGGCGCCGCCTACGGCCTGATAGACGCGTGGCTGACGGGCGAGCTCGAGATGACCGACGACGCGCTCGTGGATCACCTGACGCGGCTGCTGCCGCCCTGGCTCAGCGGGCTCGAGTGACCGGCGCGTCCGCGCCGGCGCCGCGTCCCACGCCCTGCACACAACGAGAAGGAAAGATCATGAAAGCCACACTTGTCCGTGAATTCGGCGCCGGCTTCGTCACCGAAGACGTGCAGCTGTCCGCTCCGACCGGTCGGGAGGTGCTCGTCGACGTCAAAGCGTCCGGCCTCTGTCACACCGACCTCACCGCGTCGCGCAACGACATCGGCTACGAGCCGCCGATGCTGCTGGGACACGAGGTCGCGGGCGTGGTCTCGGCGATCGGCCCCGAGGTCACCGAGTTCGCGATCGGCGATCACGTCGTCGGATGTCTCGTGCAGTCGTGCGGCCACTGCGAGGCCTGCCTCACGGGGCGCACGTTCCAGTGCCTTCACCCGGAGCAGACGTTGCGGGTGGCGACGGACGCCCCGCGGATCACGGATGCCGCAGGCCGAACGGTGACGCAGGCCTTCGGCCTCGGCGGCTTCGCGCAGCAGGCCCTCATCCACGAGAACCAGCTCGTGAAGGTGAGCGACGCGATCCCCTTCCCCCAGGCCGCACTCCTCGGCTGCGGCGTCGTCACCGGCGCCGGCGCCGTCATCAACACCGCCAACACGAAGCCGGGAGACGCGGTCGTCATCATCGGAGCCGGCGGAGTCGGCCTCAACGCGATCAACGGTGCGGTCACCGCCGGAGCGACGACGATCATCGCGGTCGACGTCGCCGACGACAAGCTCGCGAAGGCGCGGCGCTTCGGCGCGACCCACACCGTGAACTCGACGAAGGTCGACGCCGTCGCGGAGGTGCTGGCGATCACCGGCATCGGCGCCGACTCCGCGTTCGACTTCGTCGGCCTCCCGGCGGTCACCGCGAGCGGACTCGAGATGATCCGCCCGGGCGGCGGGCTCTACCTCATCGGGATCCTCGATCCGACGGCGACCCTTCCCCTGCTCACGATCGGCCTGATCGGCAGCCAGAAGCGCATCGAGGGCGTCTACATGGGTTCCACGACGCCGAAGCACGACATCCCGCTCTACGCGGACCTGTATCTGCAGGGGCGTTTCAACCTCGACGACCTCATGTCGCGTCAGATCGCCCTCGACGGCGTCGACGCAGGCTACGAGATGCTCAAGGATCCCGACGTCACACGCGTCGTGATCACCTCCGGGCTGAGCTGATCCCCACCTCGCGTCCCGCCGCTCGCAGGAGGAGGTCCGCGACTTCTCCTGCGAGCCCGCCGGAGCGGGCGCTACACGCCCGCAAGCCTCGTGAGACACTCCGCGCGCACCGCGTCGGCGTCGCAGAACAGCGCGACATCGACCTCGAACGGCGATGAGACGCCGCCGACGAGCCGATGCGGCTGGACGAACGCGTCCCAGACGCCGTCGGCGTTGGCGACCTTGGCCTCGTCCAGATCGCCGGGCCGGTAGAGGTAGCTGGTGCCGTATGCGGGTCCGTGACTCAGGTCGATCTGGACGGTCATGCGCCGGATGTCGAACAGCTCGGGCCGGAGGGCGGCGATCACCGCGGTCGAGTCCGTCAGGCCGTAGTGGGAGAAGTTCGCCACCGAGCGATCGTCGGTGCCCTCGTCGAAGAACCCGGCCATGCGTTCGCGGAGCATCCGGGCACTGCCACCGTCACCGCTCGTCGCAGCACGGTGGAAGTCGGCGGTGTAGCCCACCTGACGGGTCGCGTTCAGCGGCACCAGCAGCTTCTCCACCGGCGCACGAAGGACGGCGGCCGCTGCTTCCGGATCGACCCAGAAGTTGAACTCCGCGGTCGGGGTCACGTTCCCGGCTCCGCCCGCGAAGCTGACGGCGGAGCCTCCCATGATCACGACCCGGCGGAGCAGGGCGGGCAGCTCGGGATCGAGGGCGAACGCGATCGCGAGATTGGTGAGGGGGCCGATGGCGAGGACCGTGACCTCGCCCGGGTGCTCCCGCGCCGCGACCTGGAGCGCGGCGGCGGCACGCAGCGGCGCGGCGTCGATCGCCGGCGGCCGGCCCAGCGGATAGTCGAGCTCCGGGAACGTGGCGAAACGTCCCCACCCGCGCTCTTCGTAGGGGCCGCGCTCATGGACGAGCGGCTGCACCGCGCCGCGCCACAGCGGAACCTCGGTGCGCCCCAGTCGTTCGAGCATGCTCAGGCCGTCGACGACCTCCTGGTCGTGATCGAAGTTGCCGGCGACGACGGCCACTCCGAGCAGATCGACGTCCTCGCTCCCCAGGAGCACGGCGAGCGCGATGCTGTCGTCGTTGAGGTAACCGATGTCGGTGTCGAGGATGATGCGCTGCCGGTCGGGCATGGTGCTCCTGGGGGTCGATTCGAGGTCAGCGTAGTACGCCGACTCATCCCTGCCGGGCCAGCTCCATGCAGACGAGACCGGGCCGTTGTTCCCACGAGGGGACCGGAACGAAGCCGCGGCGGCGATACAGGCGAATCGCGTCCTCCCGCCACTCCCATACGGTCAGTCGCACGGGAAGCTCGCCTCCTTCGAGCGCCGCGTCCATCAGCGCGGAGCCGACCCGGAGGCCTCGCGCGCTCGGATCGACCCAGACGCGCTTGATCTCGCACGTCGTCGGGCTCCGCTGGACGACGACGACTCCGATCGGCGCATCGCCGAGCTCGGCCAGATAGACCGTGGCGCCCTCGTAGGCGCACGCGGGATCCTCCACCTCGCGGCGATAGCGCTCGGGCAGGCGAGCGATGGTGCCGGTCTCCCCCGTCCGCGTGGCCTTCTCGAGCTCGGTCTGAATCAGATACGCCTCGACCAGACGGCTGACGGAGGCGCCGTCAGGACCCGTCAGATCCGCCGAACGGACACGGACGCTGGGCGTTTCGAGCGGCATGCGCCTCATTCTCCCGGACGTCGCGACGCGACGTGTCTCAGGGCTGACCGGCCCACCGACCTCTATGGCGGCCTGACCACCGGCTGGGCCCCGTGACCTCGGCGCCGCACACAGAGATCCCAAAGGGTTCGGATCGCCCGCACATCGGCGCGGTTGGTCTCATGTCTTCAGAACATGAGCCACAGGAGACGACCATGACCGGAACCGTGAACAGCCCCCGACCCCGCACGCGCCCGTGGTACCGGCGCACCGCGCCGCTCGCGTGCGCCGCCGCCGGATTCGCTCTCGCCGGCACGCTCGCGCTCGGCATCCCGCTGGCGACGAGCGCCGCGGTGTACGCCGCCGCGAGCGAGCTGACGCATTCCCCCGCCGCGACCGGCGGCACGACCGAGGTGCTGGAGCCCAGCCGGCAGGGAGCCACGGGAAGGCAGAGCACCTCGCAGCGCGTGACGCAGACGCCGGCGACAGCCGCGAGCGCGAGCGAGTCCACGGGCGTCGTCCTGATCGACACCGCCCTCGGATACCAGGACGCCGCGGCGGCGGGCACGGGGATGGTGCTCACGAGCGACGGACTCGTCCTCACGAACAACCACGTGATCGAGGGCTCGACCGAGATCCGCGTGACGGACCCGTCGAACGGGCTGACCTACGCCGCGACGGTCGTCGGGACGGATGTGAAGGACGACGTCGCGCTGCTGCAGCTGAAGGATGCCGCCGACCTCCCCACCGTCACGATCGACAACGACAACGAGGCGGTGGGCGATGCGGTCACCGCCGTCGGGAACGCGTCCGGCGGTGGCACGCTGATGGCGGCCGACGGAGCCATCACGGCGCTCCAGTCGAGCGTGACGACCCAGGCCGAGGGCACGGTCGCGGGCGAGACGCTGCACGGGATGATCCAGGTCTCGGCGGATGTCGTCCCCGGCGACTCGGGCGGGGCGCTGCTCGACGCGCAGGGCGAGGTCGTGGGCATGACGACCGCGGCCTCCAGCGGAACCGCCGTCACGACGGCCTACGCCATCCCCATCGAGAAGGCGCTCGCGATCGTGGATCAGATCCGCGCGGGGGACGAGACGGATGGCGTGGCGCTCGGCTACCCGGCCTTCCTCGGCGTCTCCGCAGCTCCCGGCGTCTCCGCGCTCCCCTCGACGACGACCGGGGCCCTGATCGGCGGGGTCGTCGACGCGACGCCCGCCGCGACCGCCGGTCTCGAGGCCGGCGACACCATCACGGCGGTCGACGGCCGGGCCGTCACCGGTTGGACCGGGCTCTCGCAGGCGCTGGCCGCGCACAAGCCCGGCGACACCGTGACCCTGTCCTGGACGGACCAGCAGGGCGTTCCCGCCACGGCCACGGTGACGCTGGCGGCGGGTCCGGCGGCCTGACGCGGCATCGCAGACTCCGGCTACGCAGACGATCGCGGGGCCCGCAGCGGAAAGCTGCGGGCCCCGCGATCGTCGTCTAGCCCTCAGTGGGCGGCGTCATAGGCCTCGATGACCGAAGCCGGCACCCGTCCGCGGTCGGAGACGGTGTGGCCGTTCGCGCGCGCCCACTCACGGACCGCACCGAGATCACGCGAGCTGGCTGCGGGCCGCGCTGCACGGGCACGGGGCGCCGCCGTGCCGGCGGACACGACACGACCGGCGTCGATGAAGGGCTGCAGGGCATCGCGGAGGCGTGCGAGGTTGGCATCGGAGAGGTCGATCTCGTAGCTGCGGCGCTCGAGGGAGAAGACGACCGTGCCACCCCCGTTCTCGGCGATAGGCGTGCCGTCCAGGTCATCGACCAATTCGACTGTGACCTTCTTTGCCATGAATTCCTGCTTTCGGATGTGGGATGGATGGCGGAATTCCGAATACGTCGGGACTCCGATACATCCACATTAGCCAAAGAATTGCCCATGAACCTGGATGTGCGACAATTGCGTGCACGTGTGTCGAGACGGCGGGTGCGCCATCCGGTTGCCGGGTGTTCCCCTCGTGTTTTCCCGATGTCAGTACGGTCGGCTCGTGATTCCTGTGCTCGCCCGGCGTTCTCGGGCCCTGATCGTTCTCGCGGCCCTGCTGGCCGCCGCCGTTCTCGTGATCCTGCCCGCGCAGCGCGCGTCTGCTCACCCCGTCGGCACGACGGGCGTGTTCGTCACGGTGCAGTCCGACGCGGTCGACGTCGAGATGCAGATCCAGAAAGCCGGATTCGTCGCCGCCACGGGCTATGACATTCCGACCGATCAGTCGGCACTGGATGCGATATCCGCAAATCTCATGAGCTTCATCCTGCATCGCGTCTCGGTGGCGGACAGCGCATCCACGCTCTCCCCCGAGGTTAGCCAGCAACCCGAATTCCGCACCGTGAATGGCGAGGACGCCATCGTCACGACAATTCGATTCTCGGCGGGCCGGCCGATCACGGGCAAGGTCACGCTGCACGATGATTTCATCATCGACGTCGTGCCGGGGCATCAGGTCTATGTCGCGCTCGTGAGCGACTGGGACAACGGGCAGGTCGCCGAGGGCGACCCTCAGGTCATCGGAGTGCTCGGCGGCGGCGTCACCGACATCACCCTCGAGCGCACCGAGCAGACCCCACTGCACGGCTTCCTCTCGGTCGTCTGGCTGGGAATGCTGCACATCGCGGAGGGCACCGACCACCTGCTGTTCCTGTCCACGCTGCTGATCGTCGCGCCCTCGCTGGCGGTGCGCGCCCGCCGCGGCTTCCGCTGGACGCAGCCGATCCCGCTGCGTCGCACGATCCTCCGCGCGACGCTGGTCATCACGTCGTTCACGGTCGGGCATCTGATCACGCTCGCGCTCGTGTCGCTCGGTGTCGTGTCCTTCCCGACGAAGCCCGTCGAGGTCCTGGTCGCGGTCTCGATCATGGTCGCGGCCATCCATGCCGTCCGGCCCCTGCTCCCCCGCGGCGAGCTGTTGATCGCGGGCGGCTTCGGCCTCGTGCACGGCACCGCGTTCGCCACCACGATCCTCGACCTGAACCTCGGGCTCGGCGAGCGGCTGGTCGCCATCCTCGGTTTCAACATCGGTGTCGAGCTCGCGCAGCTGTGCGCGGCGATCCTCGTGCTGCCGCTGCTGATCTGGCTCTCACACGCCCGTGCGTACCCGGCGTTCCGCGTCACGGTGGCGATCCTCGCGATCCTCGCCGCCGTCTGCTGGATCGTGGCGATCGGCACGGATGGCGAAACCGTGCTGCAGCCCGTGTTCGACGCCGTGGCGCGGTTCCCGATCGCTTCCTACCTCGTGCTCGTCGCTGTCGTCGGCGTGCTGTGGCTGTTCACCCGACGCCGGGCTGCCGCGCCCGCGGCGCTCGGCGAATGAGGGCCACGGGCGAGGGAGGAAAGAGAGTCATGACAAGACGGCACACCGCCGCCGCCGCCCTCACGCTGTTCGCGCTGTCGTCGGCGCTGCTGCCGACGGGCCCCGCTCTCGCGGCGGAGCCCCCGAGCGGCGACGCCGCGCCCGGGGGCTCCATGATCATCACCGTCGTCGTGCCCGCCCGCTCGGCGGCCGCCGAGCCCGCTACGCCTGCCCCACCCGGGACGGCGACGGGATCGCTCCCGGCGACGGGAGGGGATGCGGCCGCTCTCTGGGCCGCCGCGCTCGCCGCCGTGGGCGCCCTTGCCCTCGGCGGCGGAGCGGTGGGACTCAGTCGCCGCGCGAGCCGGCGGTAGTCCGCTCGCGCTCCTCGAGCGCCTTCGCGACCGCCTCGTCGACCCGTGCATCCACCTGGGCGGCGGCGAGCGCCTGCCTGCGACGTCGCCGGCTGCGCCACAGCACGGCGGCGAGGACGAGGAGGACGATGATCGCCAGCAGCGTCCACGGCACCGCCGCACCCACCGCCGTGCCCGAGACGACGTCGATCGGCGAGACGGAGCCCGCGGCATCCTTCACCAGCGGAGTGACCGTCGTCGCGGCGATCAGGGCGAGCACCGGGGGCACGCCGGGGGCCGTCATCGTCGTCGTCCAGCTCTCGCCCGGAAGAAGCTGCGGGATGTCGGCGCCCGGCGCCGCGTCGACGCCGAAGAGTCCGAAGAGGCCGGAGACGCGCGCCGCCGGCTGCGCCGAGAGCACGGTGTTGCCGGTGTTGTGAAGCGTGTAGGTCACAGTGGCGTCTCCGCCCGCGAAGGGGTTGAGTCCTCCGTTCCATGAGACCGACATGTCCTCGACGGCGAGGGCGGGCGCGAGGGCGCCGCCGACCCGCAGGTCGACCCGGATGCCGAGGCGCCGATCGACGTTCACACCGCTGGCGGCGTCGGGGACGGTGAGGGAGGTCACGACACCGCCGGCGTAGTCCCCCGGCGTCGCGTTGTCGGGGATGCGGACGGTGAACGGGACGGTGGCGCTCTGCCCCGCGGGAACCGTGACGGTCGACGCGTCCGGGACGATCCAGGCGCCGACCGCCTGCGACGCCTCGCCGGACACCCGGAGGGAGAGCTGCCCCTCATCGGAGGTGAAGCCGTCGGAGGCGTAGACCTTCAGGTCGACGGGCTGCTGACCGTGGTTCGCGATCACGATGGCGTCGCTGACCGAGCCGCCCGGGTCGACCGTGTAGGCGAAGCTCGTGCGATCGGCGCCGAAGGCGTTGGACGCGGTGCGGACGGTCCAGGTGACGTCGCCGTCCGCCGCCGCGGCGGGGAGGGCGGGGAGCAGGGCGGCGAGCGCGGCGAGCGCGGCGACGCCGATGCGCCGGAGCGCGGGGCGGAGGCTTCGAAGGGGACGACGTGCGTTCATGACGGGGCTTTCGGACGGGGGCGGAAACGGGAGTGTCCGTGGGTGAGGGGAGATCCCCTCACCCACGGACGCGGGGTGGACCGGACGTCAGCCGGCCAGAGCGGTCACCGTGAGGGTCGCGCGGTAGCTGCCCTTCGCGGTGTCGATCGGCAGCTTCAGGTCGAGGTCGGCGCCCAGCTGGGCCTGACCGCGCTCGTGGCCCTGCGCGGCGGAGCCGAGCACACGGCTGACCGAGAGGCCCTTGCCGCCGTCGAAGCCCGAGGCGATCGCGCTGCCCGCGACGGCGCCCGCTCCCGCGGCGGCGACCTTCGGGGACCAGCCCAGGAAGCTGCCCGAGAACGTCTTGGTCCCGTCCGTGAAGTCGCCCAGCACACCGCTGAGCGACCACGGCGCGAGCGACGACCGGGTGTCGGAGACGCTGATGGGGTTGATCGAGCCGGTCGCCTGGAAGAAGTTCGACTGCTCCTGCGCCGTCCCCATGTCGACGAGGCCGTTGTGTCCGTCGATCGTCCAGCCGAACTCGCCCGGGGCGGCCGTCGGCACGTCGACCTGGATGTCCTGACCCGCACCGTGGTACGGGTGGATCGTGACGGAGTCGATCAGCGATCCGACCCCGCCGCCGGGAGCCGTGTAGCCGGCGCCGTCCGCGCCGCAGCTCACCCGACCGGCTTCCACGGCACCGTTGGGCGCGTCGCAGGTTCCGGAGCGGACGCCTTCGACGACGAGCTTGTCGGCCTTGACCTGGACCTTGACGTAGCTGCGCACGTGCTCCTGGTTCTCGACCGAGTCGTACCAGTAGTTGCCGGGGTTGAGCGGGTCGGCACCGTTTCCGGCGCCGCTCGTGCCGGACGAGTCGGGCTGGGTGATGTCGTAGTACTTCGACCCCGACGAGGAGTTGGCGGTCATGTAGATCACGCCGCCCTCGCCGACGAACACGTCGTTCTGGCCGGGCTGCTCGTTCGGGTTGGCCTTCACGCCGTCCTTGATCTCGTAGCTGCGGGTGTACACGTGGTCGTGGCCCTGGAGCACGAGGTCGACGCCGAGCTGGGAGAACGTGGCCGGGAAGTCCGTGCGACGGACCTTGTTGTCGGCGTCCTTCGCGTGGTCGGCCGCGGAGTAGATCGAGTGGTGGTAGACGAGGACCTTGTACTTGGCCTCGGAGCCGTGCGCGTTGATGACGTCGGTCACGTACTTCACGTGCGCCGCGTCGCCGCCGCCGGACGTCGAGTCGTAGCTGTTGCTGTTCAGGTCGATGAACAGCACGTCCTTGTAGATGTACCAGTAGTCGCCGCCCGACGTGGTCGACTTCTTGGTGGCGTCCTTGTAGTACGCCGCCGAGTAGTCGGTGTTCGGCGTGTAGAAGTGCTGCTCGTAGGCCTTGCCGCCCACGTCGTGGTTGCCGATCGTGGCCGCCCACGGGTACTGGCGGAGCTGGTCGGGCGCGAGGAACGCATCCCACTGGGACTCCGTGTTCGCGGTCTCCACCTGGTCGCCGCCCGACACGAGAAGCTCCGCGTTCGGGTTCGCGGTCAACGCGACGTTGAGGGTGTCGGCCCAGCCGGCGCCGTCCTTGGTCGTGTTGCCCGAGGAGCCGATCTGCGGGTCGCCGAAGAACAGGAAGTCGAAGTCGCCCTCGAAGGACTGCGTCTTGAACGAGTAGGTCTGCGACCAGTTGCCGTCGGAGCCGACGCGGTAGGAATACTGCGTGTTCTCGTTCAGGCCGGTGAGCACCGCGTGGCGGTTGTAGCCGGTGGTCGAGACGTTCGCCGCGCCGGTGGCCGAGAAGGTCGTGACGGATGCGACGAAGTCACCGCCGACGAGAGCCTGGGTGGGGGCGAGCTGCACGACCTGGGCGCTGTCGGCCGTGGTGTACCAGCTGACGACGCGCTGGCTCTCGTCGGCGCCGACGCCGAGGACGAGACCCGTGTAGGACGCGGGGGTGTCGGCGGAGGCGGCGGCCGGCACGATGATCGCGCCGCCGAGGACGAGAGCGGCCGTCACGGCTGCGGCGGAGAGCCACGTCGCCGCGCGGCGGGTCCGCCGTGGGGGTACTGCGAGAAGCATGAGTCTTCCGTTCTGTGGGGAAGTGGAGGGTGTCGGGACGCACGAACGCGCGACCCGATGCCCAAGGCTCGACCCCGGACCTTTCCTGGGAGTGAATTCTGTTCGACCTATGGACCCGCTCGGAAGCGAACAGTCGGCGACGGGATCGTGGACGGCACGTGACGCGCTCCGTGAACGCACGGCGCAGATCCGGCGAACACTTCGGGAACGCGGCGTCCGGGGCCCGCGTGCGATCGCGGCGTCCCGCATGCTGAAGGAAGCCCAACCCGCAAGGATCTGCCGTGCCCCATCGCACCGTCGTCGCGACGAGCCTCGTCGCGACCCTGCTTCTGGTCTGTCTCACCGGCTGCGCCGGCTCCGACTGGAGCATCCCGCATCCGGCCACGACGGCCGTCGGCACACCGTCGGCGGGCTTCGCGCCCGCGATCGCCCCCACTCCCGAGGCGACCGTGATGCCCGCGGACGGCTCGTGGCGCGGTGTCCGTCCGTCCCCCGGATACCGCGTCGCCCTGCTGGTCGGGGATGACTCGAGCACCACGACCGCTCTCGTCGCCGCGGTCACCGCATGGGCGTCCGAGACGAACGCGGATCTGCGCACGGTCTCCGGCGCCGAGGACCCGGTCGCGGGGATCGTGGCCGCGATGGAGCTGCACCCCGAGCTGGTCGTCAGCGTGGGCGACCCGCTCATCGATCCGCTCGCGACGGTCAGCGCGAATCACCTCGACGTGCCGTTCCTCGTGCTCGGCGCCGAGCTCGCGGAGCCGACCGCCAACGTGACGGCCGTCGACTGGACGGGAGCCGGCTACCGGGGCGAGGGCCTCGGTACCGCGACCCACTTCAGCGAGGCCTCCTTCACCGCCGAGCGGTGCGGCGACGCCATCCGGGCGGGCGTGGCCGCCGTCCTCACCGGGATGACGGGTGTGGTGCTCTGGCTCCCCTGAGCCCGCGGATCACGCGGATGCGGTGAGCACGCCGCCCGCGTGGGCGATCTCGGCGAGCGCGCGGTCGCTGGACCCGGGGTGCACGCCGGCGACGAGATCCGTGAACACCCGCACGTGACGACCGGCCGCGAGGGCATCGAGCGCGGAAGCGCGCACGCAGTAGTCGGTGGCGATGCCGGCGACGTCGATCTCGAGGATCCCGTGCTCCTCGAGCAGCTGGACGGCCGTGCGCCCGTCGTCGGTGCGCCCCTCGAACAGCGAGTACGCGGGCTTGCCCTGCCCCTTCTTGAGGTGGTGCGTCACCGCGGCGGTGTCGAACCCGTCGTCGTACTCGGCGCCGAAGGTTCCGCCGACGCAGTGCACGGGCCACGTGTCGACGAAGTCCGGCGTCTCGGAGAAATGACCGCCGTTGTCGTCGTCGCCGTCGTGCCAGTCGCGCGAGGCCACGACGATCGCATAGTCACCGGCGTGCGCTGCCAGGAAGGCGGAGATGCCGCGGGCCACCGCATCCCCTCCTTCCACGCCGAGGGCCCCGTGCTCGGTGAAGTCGTTCTGGACGTCGACGAGGAACAGTGCCTTGCTCATGGCTCGAGCGTACGCTCCCGCCGCGACAGCTTCGAGGGCCACCAGATGCGCCGGCCCAGATCGTAGGCGAGCGCCGGCACGAGGAGCGAGCGCACGACGAAGGTGTCCAGCAGAACGCCGAACGCCACGATGACGGCGAGCTGCGCGAGGAACAGGATCGGGATCACGCCCAGTGCCGCGAAGGTCGCCGCCAGCACGAGACCCGCTGAGGTGATCACTCCCCCGGTCGCGACGAGCCCGCGCAGGATGCCGCGTCGCGTGCCGTGCGACAGCGACTCCTCCCGCACGCGGGTCATGAGGAAGATGTTGTAGTCGATCCCGAGCGCGACGAGGAAGACGAAGCCGTAGAGCGGCACGGCGGGATCCGCGCCCGGGAATCCCAGCACATGGGTGAAGACCAGCGCGCTGACTCCGAGGGCGGCCGCGAACGACACGATGACGCTGAGGATCAGCAGCACCGGCGCGAGGATCGACCGCAGCAGCAGCATGAGGATCACGAGGATGACCGCGAGCACGATCGGGATGATCAGGGTCCGGTCCCGGATCGAGGTGTCGTTGGTGTCGACATCCGTCGCGGTGACGCCCCCGACGAGTGCGGTGCCCTCGCCGAGGGCATCGGTGAGCTGTGCACGCAGGGCCTTGACCGTGTCGGCCGCGGCCGCCGAGTCGGCCTCGGCGGCGAGGGTGGCGATCAGCAGGACGTCGCCGTCGGACACCGTGGCGGCGGGCGCCGGCTGTCCGGGGATGGCGCTGGTCAGCACCGCCCGACCGCCCTCGACCGTGACGGTCGCCTGCCCGCTGGGCGCGTCCTGGGCCGAGACGGCGACGTCGTCGATGCCCGCGTCGGCGGCGAGCACGGTGGCGGCCTGCGCGAGCCGGTCCTGCGGCACGATGACGTAGACGGGGCTGCCCGAGCCGCCGGGGAAGTGCTCGGCGAGGGCGTTCTGCCCGTCGCGCGCGTCCGATGCGCCGAGCACCAGGTCGCTCGCAGGCACCCCGTCCGCCTTCAGCTGCAGGACCCCGGCCGCGGCGATCAGCAGGACGATCGTGCTGACGATCCAGATCGGGCGGGCCCTGCGCGCCACGAGCCGCGCCTGCCGCGGCCACAGGCCGCGCACCCGCTGCGTCAGGTCGTCGGGGATGTCGGCGACCCCGGTGCGCGGGATGAACGGCCAGAACGCGACCCGGCCGAACAGCGCGAGGAGCGCGGGGAGGAAGGTGAGGGCCGACAGCACCGCGAACGCGATCCCGATGGAGGCGATGGGCCCGAGCGCACGATTGGTCGCGAGATCCGACAGCAGCAGGCACAGCAGACCCGCGATGACGGTTCCTCCGGACGCGAGGATCGGCTCGACGGCGCCCCGCCACGCGGCGACCGTCGCCGTCCATCGTCCGGCGCCGCCGCCGATCGCCTCCCGGAACCGTGCGACGTAGAGGAGTGCGTAGTCGGTGGCGGCACCGATCACGAGGATGAACAGGATCCCCTGCACCTGGCCGTTGAGCACCAGTACCCCGGCTTTCGCGAGCCACCAGACCGTCAGCAGGGCCACGCACAGGGCGAACGTGGCTGTCACGAGCACGAGGATCGGCAGCAGGGGCGAGCGGTACACGACCACGAGGATGACGAAGACGGCGCCGAGGGCGACGAGCAGCAGCAGCCCGTCGATCCCGAGGAAGCCCGCGACGAGGTCCGCGCTGAAGCCCGCCGGTCCGGTGACCCAGCCCTGGAGCCCAGCGGGCAGGTCGTCGGCCAGCACCTGCCGCAGCTGTGCCACGGACGTGGAGATCTCGGCATCCGCGTCGAGGGGGACGAAGATCTGCGCCGCCCGCCCGTCGTCCGAGATCACGGCGGGTGACACGTCGCCCGCGACCCCCTCGACCGCGGCGAGGTCTGCCGCGACCGCGGCGAGCTCCGCGCGCTGCGCGTCCGTGAGCGCCGTGTCCCCCACGACCACGACGATCGCGGGAATCGTGTCGCCGCCCGTGAAGGCGGCGAGACGCTCGCTGACCTTCGTCGCATCCGCGCTGGAAGGGAGGTAGCTGGACTGATCGTTGGTGGACACCTCGTCGACCTTGCCGAAGTACGGTCCGCCGATCGAGCCGCCGACGAGCCAGACGAGCACGAGGAGGACGGGGATGCCGATCCGGATCCACCTGGTCGTCGTGTCGATCGTGGGGCGGCGTCGAGAGCTCATATAGCTAGCTTATCTAGCTATATGAGCTCTCCGCCACCTTCTCCTCCCGGCGGCCGCGCACCATCGCGCGACGTGTCCACGAGCGTGACACGCGCGCCGTCGACGCGCGGCGCATCCGCGACGCCGTGCGTCAGCAGATCGGACCGCGCGGCGGCACCGGAGAGACCGCACGAGAGTCCGGGATGAAGAGTGGAGCCACCTAAGGGAATCGAACCCTTGACCTATTCATTACGAGTGAATCGCTCTGCCGTCTGAGCTAAGGTGGCGCGTCGCTTGCGCGATGCACGATCACCGATCTTACATGGCCGCCGGGGCCGCCGCGAACCGACGGCGACGCCGGTCGTCCCCCGTCACGACCGCGCGCGGAAGAAGTCGTATCGGTGACGGTAGTGCGTGTCCGTGAGATAGTGGTCCGCGCCCAGCACCGGGAGCTCGGCATGGTCGAACCGGGCCGCCAGCATCTCCTCCAGTCCCTCGACGCGATGGCCCGGCACATCGTTCCAGCCGACGACGAGCCACCCGCCCGGACGCAGCACTGCGGCGCACGCGTCGAGACCGAGCGCAACCTGCTCGGGGCGGTTCAGCCCCCAGCCGATGACGCCGTTGCACAGGACGAGGTCGAAGGTGTCGTGCGCGAAGACATCCGTGAGCTTCGTCGCCGAGAGCGTGTGGTGGTGCGCGCGACGGTGCTCCGCCTCCGCGGGGTCGACATCGACGCTCCAGTAGTCGATGCCGCGGAACAGCCGCGGATAGTTGCGGGTGTACCAGGCGACGCCGATGTCGAGGACATGATCGACCTCACCGGCGGCCAGGACACCCGGGATGATGACGTCCTCGAGAACGACGCGATCGGGCGTGGCGAGTCGCCACCGCCCGTTCTTCCACCGCATCTTGGCGAGGAGCCGCACCTTTCGCGGAACCAGACTCTTCCAACTGCGTAAGGGCATACCACGTCACCATCGTCGTCTGCGTACGGGGAGTCTTCACCCTATCAACGCACCGCGGCGACGGGCGCCCGCTCACTCGCAGCGCAGGTCGCCGTTCGGGGGCGTCCCGTCGCGGAAGTAGGTCTCCACGGCGTCGTCGACGCAGGAGTTTCCCTTGTTGAACCCGGTGTGTCCCTCGCCGACGCGGGTGATCAGCACCCCCGACGACAGCTGGTGCGCGAGCGACACCGCCCAGTCGTACGGCGTCGCCGGGTCGCCCGTCGTGCCGATCACGACGATCGGCGCGGCTCCCGGTGCGGAGACGGGCTCCGCCGTGCCCGTGGCGGGCACGGGCCAGAAGCTGCAGGGATCGAGCTCGGGATGTGCGACGGTGTCGGAACCCCAGTAGGGGGCGACCGTCGGAGCCTTCTCCCGGAGGGTGCGGTTGGCCGCATCCACGTCCGCCGCCGTCGAGGTGCGCGCGTAGTCCATGCAGTTGTATGCCGTGAACGCCTCGGTCGAGTTGTCGCTGTAGGTGCCGTTCGACCGGTTGTAGTAGAAGTCGGCGAGCTGGAACGCCGTCGCGGGGTTGCCCGCGTCGACGTTCGTCAGCGCCGTCGTGAGGTAGCTCCAGCTGCTCTGCGAGTACAACGCGGCGACGATCGCCGTCAGCAGCGTGTCGGCGCCGAGCATGCGCCCGTCGGAGTTGGCGAGCGGCGACTGGTCGACCCGCGCCAGCATCGTGCCGAGATCGGCCATGCCGTCATCGACCGTGCCCGTGAAAGGACAGTCGGTGCCGGCGAGGCAGCTGGCCATGTAGGCGCGCATCGAGCTCTCGAAGCCGATCGCCTGCGCGGTCGAGACGCCGAGCTCTCCGATCGAGGGGTCCATCGCCCCGTCGAGGACGAGCCGACCCACCCGCGCCGGGAACAGCTCCGCGTAGATGGCGCCGAGCTTCGTGCCGTAGGAATAGCCGAGGTAGGTCAGCTTCTCGTCGCCGAGAACACCCCGGATCAGGTCCATGTCGCGGGCGGACTGCTCGGTCGAGATGTAGGGCAGGATGCCGCCGGAATGGGCCTCGCACGCCTGGGCGAAGGACGCGTTGCCGGCGCCGACCGCCGCGTTCCACTCGTCGGATCCGCGCGTGCCCGGTGGGATGTCGAACAGGTGCGCGTCCATCCCCGCCGCGTCCAGGCACGTCACCGCCGTGGAGGCGCCGACCCCGCGGGGGTCGAACGCGACCACGTCGTAGGTCTTCGGCAGCTCGCTGCCGACCGCCGTGGACAGCGAGTCGCGCAGGAACGAGACGGCGCTCGCGCCCGGGCCGCCGGGGTTCACGAGGAGCGAGCCCTGCGGGTGGCCGTCGAGCGCCGTCTGGCGGATGACGGCGAGCTCGATCCTGCCCGCCGACGGAGCGTGCCAGTCCAGCGGCGCGGTCACCTTCGCGCACTGGAAGCTGCCGCATGCGCTCCACTGCACGGTCTGCGTGTAGTACGGCAGCACGTCGGCGGAGAGGCCGTCGGTCGGTGCGGGCGAGGAGGTCGTGCGCTCATCGGGGATCGGCGAGAACAGGCAGCCGCTGAGGGTCACGGATGCCGCGGCGAGGCCTGCGACCACCGCCAGCAGACGAGGGAGACGACGGGTCATGGAGTACTCCCGGAGGCGACGGTGATCAGAAGGCTTTCGACCGCGAGGAGCGGCGCGACGTTGCGCTCGAGGTTGCGGCGGGTGAGCGCGAGCTGGTCGAGGACCGCGATCGTGCGGGTCGGCGGCCACGTCTCGGCGAGGGCGGTCAGCTCGGCGGACAGCTCGGAGTTGATGAGACCCTCCGAACGCCCGAACTGCAGCATGACGACATCGCGGAACAGCGATTGGAGGTCGGTGAGCACGCGATCGATGCCGTCGCGGAGGCTGCGCGTCGCGCGACGCTTCTGCTCGTCGGCGAGCGCCGTGAGCTGCGAACGCACGGCAGGGGGCACGGCGGCGCCCTCGGGCACCCCGACCGTGCGCAGCAGGTCGGCGCGCTCGGCCTCGTCGCGCTCGGCGGTCAGCGCCTTCGCGTCCTCGGTCGCCGCCTGCACGATGGTGCTGGCGACCTCGACCGCGCCGCCCACGCCCCGCACCGTCAGCACAGCACGCAGCGTCGCCTCTCGCCGCGCTCGCGCGTCGGGGTCTGTGGCCAGCCGCCGCGCCATGCCGATGTGCCGCTGTGCGTGCCGGGCGGACTGCTCGGCGGTCGCCGCGTCCGCGCCGGTGCGCAGCGACACGAGCCGCGCGACGTCCTCGACCTCGGGCTCGCGCAGGCGGACGGTGCGCACGCGCGAGCGGATGGTCGGCAGCAGATCGGCGTCGCTCGGGGCGCACAGGATCCAGACGGTGCGCTCCGGCGGCTCCTCGAGTGCCTTGAGCAGGACATTGGAGGTGCGCTCCGCCATCCGATCGGCGTCTTCGACGACGATCACGCGGTGGCGCCCGACGGACGGCGAGAAGTAGGCGCGCTCGACGAGCTGCCGCGCCTCCTCGATGCGGATCACCACCTGTTCGGTCCGCAGCGCGGGTGAGGTCGGGATGGGTGCGGGCGATCACCTGACGCATGGCCGCCTCGTCCCCCGGCTCGGCGATGAGCGCCGCGGCGAAGGCATAGGCGAGCGTCGAGCGTCCGGATCCGGGCGGACCCGTGATGAGCCAGGCGTGGCTCGAAGCCGCGTCGTCGGAGGCCGCAGCCTGCAGCATCCGGACGGCGTCGGGCTGACCCCACACCTCTCCCCAGGGCACGTCGAGGGCCACCACGGGTACGGTCATGACGTCCACCCTAACGGGGCGCCCCGACAGCACATCGCGACCATCCCCAGGCGCGGGCGGGCGGGTCCCGGCGTCAGAGGAGCGCCGCGACGCGATCGCGGATGACCGCCGCGATGTCCTCCGGCGCACGGGAGGCGTCGACCACGACGAATCGCCCGGGCTCTGCCGCAGCGAGCCCCAGGAACGCCTCCCGGACCCGCTCGTGGAACGACGCCGCCTCCGCCTCGAGCCGGTCGAACGGCTTGTCGGCGGCGTCGAGCCGGGCACGGGCCAGCGCCGGATCGAGATCCAGGAGGATCGTGAGGTCGGGGAGCGCATCCTCGGTCGCCCACATCGAGAGCCCCCGCACCTCGTCCGCGTCCAGCACGCGGCCCGCGCCCTGGTATGCGACGGAGGAGTCGAGGTAGCGGTCCTGGAGCACGATGTCGCCGCGCTCGAGCGCGGGACGCACGAGCGTCGCGACGTGCTGCGCACGGTCGGCGGCATAGAGGAGCGCCTCCGCGCGGGGGGCGACCTCGCCGCGGTGGTGCAGCACGATGTCGCGGATGAGCACGCCGACCTCGGTGCCGCCGGGCTCTCGCGTGCGCACGACCGTGCGCCCGCGCTCGGTGAGCCACTCGGTCAGCAACGCCGACTGGGTGGTCTTGCCGGAGCCGTCCCCGCCTTCGAGGGTGATCCAGAGACCTGCTGCGGTCACTTCTTCGCCGGCGCCTTGCGGGTGGTCGTCGCCCGCTTGGTCGTGCGCTTGGGTGCGGGGCCCTTGGCGCGCTTGTCGGCGAGCAGCTGCTTGGCCCGCTCGAAGTCGACGTCCTCCACGGTCTCGCCGCGCGGGATCGTGGCGTTGGTCTCACCGTCGGTCACATAGGCGCCGAACCGGCCGTCCTTGATCTTGATCGGCTTGCCGCTGACCGGATCTGCGTCGAACTCCTTCAGAGCCGCAGACGCGCGCCGCGCGCCGTACTTCGGCTGCGCGTAGCGCTCGAGCGCCTCGTCGAGCGTGATGTCGAAGATCTGCTGCTCGGCATCGAGCGACCGCGAGTCGGCGCCCTTCTTCAGGTAGGGGCCGTAGCGACCGTTCTGCGCCGTGATCTCCTCGCCGGTCGCCGGGTCCACACCGACCACACGCGGCAGCTCCAGGAGCTTCAGCGCGGTGTCGAGATCGATCGTGTCGACCGACATGCTCTTGAACAGCGAGGCCGTGCGGGGCTTCGGGGCCGCGGCCGCTTTCCTCGCCGGCTTCTTGGGCGCCTCCGCGACCTCGCCCGTCGCCTCGTCCACCGCATCCGGGTCGACGGGGTCGTTCTCCTGCACGTAGGGGCCGAACCGGCCGTCCTTGACGACGATGAGCTTTCCGTTGGCCGGGTTCTCACCGAGCACCCGATCTCCGGCGACGGGCGCGTCGATCAGCTCCTGCGCCTTGGCGGGCGTGAGCTCGTCCGGGGCGAGGTCGTCGGGCACGTTGACGATGCGCGGCTTCCCCTCGGGGTCGTCCGGGTTCGGCACCTCGAGGTAGGGGCCGTACTTCCCGAAACGGAGGGTGGCGACATCCCCGATGGGGGTGGAGTTGAGCTCGCGCGCGTCGATGTCGCCGAGGTTGTCGACGATGTGGCGCAGCCCCACGTGGCTGTCGGAGCCGAAGTAGAAGTCCCGCAGCCACTCCACGCGCTGCTGCTCGCCCCGCGCGATGGCGTCGAGGTCGTCCTCCAGCGCCGCGGTGAAGTCGTAGTCGACGAGGTCGGAGAAGTGCTCCTCCAGGAGGCGTACGACGCTGAAGGCGAGCCAGCTCGGCACGAGCGCCTGCCCGCGCTTGCTGACGTAGCCGCGGTCGAGGATCACGTCGATGATGCTGGCGAAGGTCGAGGGGCGTCCGATGCCCTTCTCCTCCAGCGCCTTGACCAGGCTCGCCTCGGTGTATCGCGGCTTGGGGCTCGTGGCGTGCCCCTTGGGCTCGACGTCACGCGTGGCGAGCACGTCGCCGACGGCCAACGCGGGCAGCGCCTGGTCGGAGGACTGGTCGGCGTCCGAGCGCTTCTCGTCGCGGCCTTCCTCATAGGCCTCGAGGAAGCCCTTGAAGGTGTAGACGGTGCCGGATGCGGTGAACTCGACCTGCTTGCCCTGCGCCGTCAGCGCAAGGGTCACCGTCGTCGTCTCATACTTCGCGTCCGACATCTGGCTGGCGACCGTGCGCTTCCAGATGAGGTCGTAGAGCCGCTGCTCGTCGCGGTCGAGGGCGCCGGCGACCGAGGCGGGCGTGCGGAAGTGCTCGCCCGAGGGGCGGATGGCCTCGTGCGCCTCCTGCGCGTTCTTGCTCTTGCTCGCGTACACGCGCGGGTTGGCGGGCACGGCCCGGTCGCCGTAGAGCGCCACGGCCTGCTCGCGCGCCGCCTGCACCGCCTGCTTCGACAGCGACGTCGAGTCGGTGCGCATATAGGTGATGTAGCCCTTCTCGTAGAGGCGCTGGGCGACGCTCATGGCGTGCTTGGCGCTCATCGAGAGCTTGCGGCCGGCTTCCTGCTGCATGGTCGAGGTCGTGAACGGCGCCTTCGGGCTGCGCGTCCCGGGCTTGGACTCCAGAGCGGTGACGGACGCCTCCGCCACCGCCGCGACGGCGTCGGCGAGCGCGCGGGCGTCGGCCTCGCTCAAGACGATGACGGCCTTCTTCAGCTGACCGCGATCGTCGAAGTCGGTGCCGCGCGCCAGCGGCGCTCCGTCGATGCGCGCGAGCCTGATGCGGAACGCCTCGTCGCCCTTTGCGGCGTCGGCCTCGATGTCCCAGTAGGACGCCGAGACGAACGCCATGCGCTCGCGCTCCCGGTCGACGACCATGCGCGTCGCCGCGGACTGCACGCGCCCGGCGCTCAGCGCCGAGCCCTCGCGACCGCTGCCGACCTTGCGCCACAGCACGGGCGAGACATCCCACCCGTAGAGACGGTCGAGCACGCGGCGCGTCTCCTGCGCGTCGACGAGGGCGAGGTCGAGCTCACGCGTGTTCTCGGCGGCGGCGCGGATCGCGTCCTTGGTGATCTCGTGGAAGACCATGCGCTTGACGGGCACCTTGGGCTTGAGCACCTCGAGCAGGTGCCACGCGATCGCCTCGCCCTCGCGGTCCTCATCGGTCGCGAGCAGGACCTCGTCGGCATCCTTCAGGGCACGCTTGAGCTCCGCGACGGTCTTGGTCTTGCGGTCGTTGACGACGTAGTACGGGTCGAAGCCGTTGTCGACGTCGATCGAGTACTTGCCGTATGCGGCCTTCTTCTCCGCCGGGATGTCCTTCTTGCTCGCCAGGTCTCGGATGTGCCCGACCGAGCTCAACACCTCGTAGCCGTCTCCGAGATACCCCTGGATAGAGGTCATCTTCGTCGGCGACTCGACGATCACGAGCTTCTTGCCGTGACGGGTGTTCGTCTTCGCGCCCTGTGCCAACGGTGGGTCCTTTCGTCCGATGCACACCATACACACTCGCGAGCCGGGGTCGGCTGGACGCGGTTCAGTCCGCGCGCCCCGGCGGCCCCGCACGCGCGCTCGCCGTGGCGTGGAACCGGAGCACCTCGGCGGCGACGGTCACGGTCGCGACGAGTCCGTCGAGGGTGCAGTCGACGAGCTCCGCGTCGCCCGCTCGTGCAAGCTCCGCCGCCCGCTCGCAGGGCTCCCCGCCGACCGCTCCGGATGCGGCATCCGCTGCCGCGAGGGCTGCCGCATCCGCCGCGGCCGCCACCCGCTGCCCCGCCGCCGCGACCGCGCCGCCGGCCGCGAGCGCCGTCGTCAGCACGAGGCAGGCCGCGACGATGCCCGCGACCGTGACAGTGCCGGCCATCACAGACCTCCTGCGAGGGCGCAGGAGCGCGCCTGCAGCGTCAGCCCCGGGAGCCCCGCGGGAGCGGTGGCCGTGACGCAGACGAGGTCGGCGACCTCCTCTACCGCCATGCCCGCGCCGCTCACGGACGCCTCGACGGCACCGGCCGCCCTCCCCCGGTCGTCGCCGCGGGCGAGCAGCCGGGCGGCATCGGCCGCGGCGTCCTGGAGCCGCACCTGGCGCGCTCCCGCGCCGAGCGCCGCGACACCGAGCGCGATCACGACGACGACCGCCGGAAGGGCGACCGCGAACTCGGCGGTCACCGAGCCGCGATCGCCCCACCGCGGCCTCATGCGACCGTCAAGGCGCGGCGCACGAGGTCTTCCAGGATGCCGCGGACCTCATCGCTGCGCATGATGACGACCAGCAGGCCCGCGAAGGCCACGGCCGCCATCGTCGCGATCGCGTACTCCGCGGTGGCCGCCCCGGTGTCGTCGCCGAAGAGGCGTGCGGCGCGCCGGCGATCCAGCCTCGGCGGCGAGTTTCTGATGGTCATGTGCTCCTCCTTCTTGTCATGGGCACGTCTCGTGTGATGTGGGCACAGGTCGGGGCGTCACGGGGACAGCGAGGTCGAGCCGATGATGCTCAGCAGCATGGGAGCGACGCCGAGCGCGACGAACGCGGGCAGCACGCAGATCCCGAGCGGCAGCAGGAGCTGCGAGGAGAGGGATGCGGCGCGCAGGCGCCCCTCGATCCGCGAGCGATGACGGGCCAGCGAGGCGGATGCGCGCAGCAGCTCGACGGCGGGGACACCGGCCGTGCGCGACAGCGCCAGCAGCTGTTCGGTGTCGTCGTCCGGCGGCGTCCCGTCGAGCAGCTCGCGCGCCCGATCGAGGGAGACGCCGCCGCTCAGCGCGATCGCCAGCAGCTCCGCGGACAGGCCGGGAACCACCCCGTCCGGTTGCGCCCGCCGCACCAGACGGGCGTTCCACAGCGAGGCCGCGACCATGAGCCCCGCCCCCGACAGCGCACAGGCGATGCCGACCGGCGAGGCCACGAGCACGGTCACCGGGTCGAACCCCAGCAGGAACCCGAGCGCAAGGCCCACGAGCGGAAGCCAGCGCAGGAGACGCGAGGTCGCGGCGGGCTCCGCGACGGCGACGCGCACCTCGTCCCGCGACTCGTCCGCCTCCTCGAGCGCCGCCGCCAGCGCGCGCAGGCTGTCGGCCAGGGGCGCGCCGACCGCGTGGGCGATGCGCCACGCCGCGGCCAGCGCGTGCCATCCGGCTCCGCGAGCGGCGATCGCCTCCGGGAGCCGTTCGCCGCCGTCGCCCGCCGCGGCCACGACGGCGGTGGCGTCCGCATCGCCCGCGCGCGCCAGGTATCGCCAGGCGGCCAACGGCTGCAGACCCGACTGCAGCAGGACCGCGAGGCGCATCACGATCTCGGCCCGGGGCCGGGCAGGGGCGGGGCGACGCCGCGCGACCCTCACGACACCCTCTCGATCGCCAGGCGGCCGTCCCGCACGACGGGCCGCCCGACGCCGGCGACGCGGCGTGCGCCGTCGACGGCGCGCACGAGGTGGACCACCGCGCCGAACGCGCTCGTCGCCTGCCGCGCGAGGGCGCGATCGTCGAGCCCGGCCAGCGCGCCGAGGGCCTCGAGCCGAGCGGGCACGTCGTCGAGCCCGTTCGCGTGCAGGGTTCCGGCGCCGCCGTCGTGGCCCGTGTTCAACGCCGTCAGCAGCTCCCGCACCTCCTCGCCCCGGCACTCCCCCACCACGAGGCGGTCGGGGCGCATCCGCAACGACTCGCGCACGAGGCGGGCGAGACCGACCCCGCCCGCGCCCTCGAGGTTGGGCTGCCGCGCCTCGAGCCGCACATGATGCGGGTGGGCGATCCGCAGCTCCGCGACGTCCTCGATCGTGACGATGCGCTCGGTGGCCGGAGCCAGTGAGAGGAGCGCACCGAGCAGTGTCGTCTTGCCGGAGCCGCCGGCGCCCGTGACCAGCACGTTCACGCGGTCGTGGATGAGGGCCTCCAAGCGCGTCCGCATGGCGGCGTCGAACATGCCGCGGCGCTGCAGACCGCCGAGGTCGACGTCGAGCTGCCGCGGCAGGCGGACGGAGATGGTCGTCCCCGCGGCCGAGATCGGCGGGAGGACGGCGTGGACGCGGGCTCTGCCCTCGAGCCGGACGTCGACGCACGGCGCCGCCTCGTCGAGGTGGCGCCCGCCACGGGCGATGAGCGCGACGGCGAGCTCGCGCGCCGCCGACTCCTCGGCATCCCACCCCTCCCAGCGGACGGCGCCGGCTCCGCGGTCGACGAAGACCCCGTCGCCGCCGTTGACGAACACGTCGGTGACCGCCGCATCGGCGATGAGCGGCGCCAGCGGGCCCCACACGGGATGCGGCGCGAAGCCCTCGACCGCGGCGGATGCGCGGGGTCTGGCGACGAACGTGGACGACATGTCCGCCACGCTAGGCACCCCCGACCACCGGGGAGCCGGCCCGAGGCGCATCTGTGCACACTCGGCGCGGGAGACGGCGCTGGGGATAAGAGAGGAGTGGGCGGCACCCTGGATGGGGGTTCAGGATGCCGCCCTCGCGGGCCTCGCAGTTGGGGGTGGCGAGGCAACACGAATCCCGAACACAGATCGGGACACAGAGAGCATACGGGACGCGGACGACCGCGGCGACCGTGCGGACCACCGACTATCGGAGGTAGTCGGTGTCGGCGCGCCTGGGTACAGTGACCGAGCGCGGAGCGTCCCGCGCCCCGCCGGAGACCGGCCATCGCAAAGGAGCGTGCACATGAGCAGTCAGATCGATCACCTGCTGAACGAGAGCCGCCGGTTCGCCCCGGACCCGGACTTCGCCGCTCACGCCGTCGCGGACGCGAAGCTCTACGCCGAGGCCGGCGCCGACCGCGAGGCCTTCTGGGCGCGCCAGGCCGAGCAGCTGCACTGGCACACGCCGTTCACGCAGATCCTGGACTGGACGAATCCGCCGTTCGCGACATGGTTCGCCGACGGCGAGCTCAACGTCGCCTACAACTGCCTCGACCGCCACGTCGAGGCGGGCCACGGCGATCGTGTCGCGCTGCTGTGGGAGGGCGAGCCCGGCGACCAGCGGCGGATCACGTACGCCGAGCTGACCGACGAGGTGCGCCGGGTCGCCAATGTGCTCACCGACCTCGGCATCGGCCCGGGCGACCGCGTCGCGATCTACCTTCCGATGATCCCCGAGGCCGTGGCGGCGATGCTCGCCGTCGCGCGGCTCGGCGCCATCCACTCGGTCGTGTTCGGCGGGTTCTCCGCCGACAGCCTTCGCGCCCGCATCGACGACGCCGGCGCGAAGCTCGTGATCACCGCCGACGGGGGCTACCGCAAGGGCAAGGTCTCCGCGCTCAAGCCCGCTGTCGACCAGGCGCTCGGCGACCGCGGCACGGGCGTGCAGGAGACGGTCGAGCACGTTCTCGTCGTGCGCCGCGGCGGCAACGACGTCGACTGGACTCCCGGGCGCGACCTCTGGTGGCACGAGGTCGTGCCCTCGGCATCCTCCGAGCACGAGGCGCAGGCGTTCCCCGCGGAGAACCCGCTGTTCGTGCTCTACACCTCGGGGACGACCGGCAAGCCGAAGGGCATCGTCCACACCTCCGGCGGCTATCTCGCGCAGGCCGCCTTCACGCATCGGAACGTGTTCGATCTGCACCCCGAGTCCGACGTGTACTGGTGCACGGCCGACATCGGCTGGATCACGGGGCATAGCTACGTCGTCTACGGCCCGCTCGCCAACGGGGCGACCCAGGTGCTCTACGAGGGCACCCCGGACGCGCCGCACCCGGGCCGGTGGTGGGAGGTCATCCAGAAGTACGGCGTGACGATCTTCTACACCGCCCCCACGGCGATCCGCTCCTTCATGAAGATCGGCCGGCAGGTCCCGCAGGAGTTCGACCTGTCGAGGCCTGCGGGTTCTGGGGTCGGTGGGTGAGCCCATCAACCCCGAGGCGTGGATGTGGTACCGCGAGGTGATCGGGGCCGGCACCGCACCGATCGTCGACACGTGGTGGCAGACCGAGACGGGCGCCATCATGATCTCCGCGCTTCCGGGCGTGACCGAGACCAAGCCGGGCAGCGCGCAGGTGCCGCTTCCGGGCATCTCGATCGACGTGGTCGACGAGTCGGGCGCACGCGTGGGGAACGGGAACGGCGGACTCCTGGTCGTGACGGAGCCGTGGCCCAGCATGCTCCGCGGCATCTGGGGCGACCCCGAGCGCTTCGTCGAGACCTACTGGGAACGCTTCTCCGACCAGGGCTTCTACTTCGCCGGCGACGGCGCTCGCCTCGATGAGGATGGCGACATCTGGCTCCTCGGCCGCGTCGACGACGTCATGAACGTGTCGGGCCACCGGCTGTCCACGGCCGAGATCGAGTCCGCGCTCGTCGGCAACCCGGCCGTCGCCGAGGCGGCCGTCGTGGGCGCGAACGACGAGACGACGGGCCAGGCGGTGGTCGCTTTTGTATGTATCAAGAGTTCCTATGCTTCGAAGCACGAAGAGTTGACGGGTCTCGTCGACGAGTTGCGGTCGTGGGTCGCGCAGCAAATCGGTGCAATCGCACGTCCCCGTGACGTGTACCTCGTCACCGAGCTGCCGAAAACGCGATCCGGCAAGATCATGAGGCGGTTGCTTCGCGACGTTGCGGAGGGTCGCGAGGTCGGCGACACGACGACGCTGGCGGACACGATGGTCATGAGCACGATCAAGGGTCAGGTCACGGGCAAGTAGTCCCGCTTCGACGGGCACCGGACCGCCTGAGGTGCGGCGCCGGTGCCCGTCCTCCTGTCAGAGCTAGTCGATACGCTCGCGGGAAGAGGGGGACGTGTTATGACACTTCATTGCGCAATAGAAGCTGCGCTGAGCGAGGCGGGTCGCGCGATGACTACAGCGGAGCTGGCAGAGCGCGTCAACACCGGTGGTCTGTACAAGAAACGTGACGGCTCACCCGTGACGCCGTTTCAGATTCACGGCAGGACGCGAAAGTATCCTCAACTTTTCTCAAGGGCGGGAAGCACCATCAGTTTGGCCCGATGGGGTGATTCTTCCAATCCGGCGAGCATCGACGAGCCCTCCCGGACTGTGCCCGATACAGCCGTTCGTTCCATCACCCCCTCCCCTGCGGTCGCTTCGGACGTCCAAGCGAGTCTCTTGAACGACGAAGCGTTCCGGCCTGCTGGCAGCATCGACCCTGAGGTGCCGGACCGTCCGGGCTTGTACGCGATCAAGGTTCGCGACCGGGCGGCGCTCCCCCAACCCTTCTGCAACTTGCTCGACAGCCGGGACAGCGACCTGATTTACGTCGGCATTGCGAGTACCAGCCTGCGCAAGCGTTTCCTCGGACAGGAGTTGCGTGCGCGGGGACATGGGACCTTCTTTCGAAGCATCGGTGCAGTCCTCGGCTTCCGGCCGCCCTCGGGCAGCCTGGTGGGCATGGCCAACAGCAGGAACTACACCTTTGCCGCGCAGGACAACGGCGCGATCATCGACTGGATCAACGCGAACCTCATCGTCAACTGGATCGAGTTCGCGGGTGCGCACGCAGTGGAAGAGTCTGCTCTCCTCCGCGCACACACCCCTTTGCTGAACCTCCAGGGCAACCCAGCAGCTTTGCCCCTGCTGAAGGCGCTCCGAGCCGAGTGTGTGCGTATCGCTAACGCGGGAGCGACCACTGTCTGACGCTCGACCTCAATGCCCAATGGGGTGCGCCTGACTCACAGCTTTCAAGGCCCAATCAGATCGTCAGGTCCGGCGTGGCTGTCCCGCGGAGCTTGCCCTGGCATAGAACGACTGCCACAGTCATGATGTGCAGCCGCCTGTCATCGCAGCGTTCATCACCTCTGGTGTCACGCTCCTCTCGGTGGTCATCGCCGCACTGACACTTCGGCGGCAGTTCATCAAAGACCGGGATGAGCGGCGCCAAGCCAGCGAAGCTCGAACGACGGAAGCGAACAAGCAGGCGCGGCTGACCAAGGAAGCCACGGACGCGCGAACGTTGGCTGACCAGCAACGAGTCGAAGCCATTGAGCGCACGGAGCGCCACCGCGCAGAAGACGCCGACCGCCGTGAGCGCGCTCGGGCCTACTCTGACTTTCTCGTGGCTGAGAGCGCTAGGTCGGACGCCTTCGACCGCTATGCGACGATTCGGAATGAACTGAAGCAGACGCCGTTTAAGAAGGACACGCCGGAGGAGGAGGCGCGCGTGAGGGAGATTCACAAGCGCCTGGAGGTGGCGAGCGGCGAGATTGATCGCGCCCGGCACGCGGCATGGGCTCCTCTCGCTGCAATGCGCCTCGTTGCCACTGACGATGTGCTTCGCGCAGCTGACGAGTACGACAAAGCCCTGGCCGCAAGCAACCCCCGCCGAGTCAGGATGGCTCCGGTGCGGCTGGAGTTCGGAGAGAAAAAAGGCGTTGATCGAAGCGTTCGTAGCCGCCGCCCGAGCGGACCTGGGTCGCGCGCCAGTGCAGGCGGAAGCTCTGGTCAGTGTCGACGAACCCAGTGAGCCTGACGAGGAGCGGGAAAGTGGCCAAGGCGAAGGCCAACGTCGGTGACCCCCAGTAGTCTCGAAGGATGGCGAAGAACAGCAATCTGGTGGCCGCGCGCGCGGCGAAGGCAGACGAGTTCTATACGCAACTCAGCGACATTGAGCGCGAGCTGAAGCACTACCGGAAGCACTTCAGGGGCAAGACGGTCTACCTCAACTGTGACGATCCTCGTCTCAGCAACTTCTTCCACTACTTCAGCTACAACTTCGAGGCTCTCGGTCTTAAGAAGCTCATCGCAGCGTGCTACAAGAGCCAGGCAGTTGATCAGTTCAGTGCCGAGGACAGCGAGCAGGCGATCTGGTTGGAGTACGAAGGAGACAAGAACGGTAGCGGGGTCCCCGACCTCAATGAAGTCGGGGTCAAGCAGTTCGAGGGCGACGGCGACTTCAGGAGCGCCGAGAGCATCGCGCTCCTGCAAGAGGCAGACATTGTTGTCACCAACCCTCCGTTTTCCCTGTTCCGCGAGTATGTGGCTCAGCTCATGGAGTACGACAAGAAGTTCGTCATCATCGGCCCCACCAACGCCATCACCTACAAAGAGCTGTTTCCCCTGTTCAAGGAGAATCGAATCTGGCTCGGGAACGGCTTCCAGGCGGGGAACGCCTACTTCGCCACCGCGCACTCGGGCGACGAGTATGCGAAGGGCGTCTACGACGAGCAAACCGGCCTGGTGAAGTTCCGCAACGTCAGCTGGTTCACGAACCTCGACATTGCGAAGCGTCACGAGGAGCTGATCCTTTGGAAGCCGTACGACCCTGAGATTTACCCCCACTACGACAACTACGACGCCATTGAGGTCAGCCGCCTTAAGGACATTCCGGCGGACTGGGATGGTGCCATGGGCGTGCCGATCACGTTCATGGACAGCTACAACCCTGACCAGTTCGAGATTCTTGGTATAACCGATCGAGACAACAACTCTGGCCTGAAGACGAAGGAGTACACGCGAGCAGAGGTGCCCAATGCAGGGGACCTGAACCGCCGTGGGGCGCTGCTCGTGGACGGCAAGCTTAAGTCCACCTTCGCGAGGCTCCTCGTCAGAAAGAAGCAACCGTGAAGATAACTCCCCTGCAGCTGACGGCCGCTCAGCTCACCGAAGGCTTCGAAGATAGCGCTGAGTTGGGGGCGAGAGCCTACGGAGGCAAGCTCGACATTAGGCCTCCGTACCAGCGGGAGTTCGTCTACACGGGCAAGCAACGCCAGGCCGTTATCGAGACGGCTTCGAAGGACTTCCCACTCAACGTCATGTACTGGGCTGTCAACGGAGAAGATGACTTCGAGGTGATCGACGGACAGCAGCGCACCATCTCGCTCTGCCAGTACATGGACGGCGAGTTCGCGCTCTCCCTCTTTGGCAAGCCTGAGCAGCGGTACTTCCACAACCTTCAGCCAGACGAGAAGGAGCGCCTGCGTAACTACAAGGTAACCGTCTACCTGTGCGAGGGAACACCCAGCGAGAAGCTGGACTGGTTCAAGGTCATCAACACCGCAGGCGAGAAGCTCACGGACCAAGAACTCCTGAACGCCATCTACGCAGGGCCTTGGGTTACCGACGCTAAGCGCTACTTCAGCAAGACCGGCTGTCCGGCCTACCAACTGGGGTCTGACTACGTATCGGGTGCTCCGATCCGTCAGGACTACCTGGAGAAGGTCATCAAGTGGGTCAACGATGGCGATGTGGAGGGCTACATGGGCCTCCACCAGAACGACGCCAACGCCGCACCCCTCTGGCAGTACTTCCAGAGCGTCATCGCCTGGGTGAAGGCCGTTTTCCCCAACTACCGAAGCACCATGAAGAGCGTGAAGTGGGGAGCGCTCTATAACGAGTTCAAAGATGCTCCACTGAACTCGGTAGAGCTGGAAGAGCGCGTGAGCGACCTCGTCAAGGACGATGAGGTGCAGAAGAAGCCGGGCATTTACCCCTACCTGCTCACGGGCGACGAACGTCACCTGGGTCTGCGTGCCTTTTCAGAGAACCAGAAGCGAGCGCAGTTCGAGAAGCAGAAGGGCGCGTGCCCTGTCTGCGGAAAGACGTTCAGCTACGAGGAGATGGCCGGCGATCACATCGTGCCTTGGAGCAAGGGCGGCAAGACAGTCCCCGAAAACCTTCAGATGCTCTGTTCCTTCGACAACAACTCGAAGGGCAATAAGTAGCCGCACATCGCTCAGTCCAGACCAGGACTAATGCGCTTGACCTCCGCGTAGAGTCCCCGAAGCGCAGCATCGGACATGTCGATGATCGGCTCGTACATGAACGAGTTGACATGGATGTTTTCGGGCGTCATGAGCACAACACCGTCTAGCGTGTTCCTCGACTCCACCGTGCCTAGCCCGCGGTTCTTGAACCGCTGGAACAGCGCCAAGCGAGCGCAGTTCGACAACTGCGTAGCTCGCTGACCTAATGCGCTTGACCTCCGCGTAGAGTCCCCGAAGCGCAGCATCGGACATGTCGATGATCGGCTCGTACATGAACGAGTTGACATGGATGTTTTCGGGCGTCATGAGCACAACACCGTCTAGCGTGTTCCTCGACTCCACCGTGCCTAGCCCGCGGTTCTTGAACCGCTGGAACAGCGCCTGAGTCTGATTGCCAGTGATGCTGTCCGTAAACGGCGGGTCTGCAATCTCCGCAACCATGTAGCTCTCCGAAAGGAGTCGCGTGGCGATTGAAAGCACGATCTTGTTCTCGAAGTTGACCCCTTCGTCCGCCTGAACGGCCATGTCGGCTTGCTCGATGAGGAGGTCCAGCACTGGCTCGGTGGGCGCGCCCCATGCTTCGTTCTCAAAGCCCCGAAATGTGTCGATGAAGATCCGGTCGAGCTCAGCGTTTGTGATGGAACGCGAGTCCTGCTTCCAGTGGAGGAGCGAGGTGAGCTTCATGTAGTCGGGGTCGTCTGTCCCCTTGGTGTACTCGAGGATGTTGCGAACGAACGGGATAGAGGCGATCCGCTCCATACCGTTGGTGAAGAAGTGCTTCTTGAATCCGTGAATGAACGGATTGTTGATGTGCTCAGCCTTGCTGAGGACGACCTTCGTCTCGCCCTTCTAGGAGAGGAGGTCCAGCACTGGCTCGGTGGGCGCGCCCCATGCTTCGTTCTCAAAGCCCCGAAATGTGTCGATGAAGATCCGGTCGAGCTCAGCGTTTGTGATGGAACGCGAGTCCTGCTTCCAGTGGAGGAGCGAGGTGAGCTTCATGTAGTCGGGGTCGTCTGTCCCCTTGGTGTACTCGAGGATGTTGCGAACGAACGGGATAGAGGCGATCCGCTCCATACCGTTGGTGAAGAAGTGCTTCTTGAATCCGTGAATGAACGGATTGTTGATGTGCTCAGCCTTGCTGAGGACGACCTTCGTCTCGCCCTTCTGCGCCATGAAGCTGCGGTTGTAGCTCACTACTCGCCGACTGTTCAGAGTTCGGAAGAAGTCGAAGTTGTGCGTAAGCAGGATCAGCTTGAAGTTAGTGTGGTCGGCCATCTCCTTGAGGTACTGGATGATGGCGTACTTGTTCTTGTAGTCGAAGGAGTCCGCAAGGTCATCGATTACGAATAAGGTTTCACGACCAGCAGCTTTGCGAGCCTCCATTTCGAAGAGCACGTTGAGGATATACAGCGCCTTCTTCTCGCCGTTGCTGAGCACCTCAAGCAGATCGTCACGCTCGACCCCACGGGAGTCAGAGCCGTCCTCAAAGCGGAAAACGAGCTTCAACATGGAGTCTTGACCCAGCATGACCCGGTGCTTGTTCTCCGCGCTGAGCCGAAACGGGACGAAGAAGCGGTCGTTGAAGATCTTGATTACGTTTTCCCACTGCGTGCTCTCGGCGGCGGCTTGTCGCTCAATGTCCTTCCGCCGGACTTCAGTGTCCTTGAAGCACTTCACTGCGTGCTGAAAGAGCGATTCGTGGGTCTTGAAGTAGGACTTCCACACCGCCTGATGAAACTGGTCAACGTTGACCAGGAACGGAAGCAGTTCCTCGTGCTCCGCGATGAACTCGAAGAACTTCTGAGTGTCTACGTTCTTTTGGAGAGCTTTCTCAACGAGGTCCAGCTTCTTCTTGAGAGCCGGGTCGTCGGTGATCCGCGACTTCTCTTCCTCGATGATCGCTTCGAGTTCCTCGTGGTTGCTGACGCTACGCGGAACATCCTCTCCGTGCAGAAGCAAGGTGTGGCTAGCCGCGAAGAAGCCGCTGTCGCCAAGGCTCTTGGTCACCTTGCTTGCGCTGTAGAAGTCGAAGGAGTTGCGGCTGAAGAACGAAGACTCGTCCAGCAGCTCGTTCAGGCGCGTGACGTACTGCGCGAGGGCGCTCTGCACGGCGGGCGTCCGGAGCATAGTCACGACCCGCTCAGCGAAGAGAAGCTCGTAAGGCAGGTCAGCGAAGGGTGCGTCTTCCTGTTGTTCGACCTCATAGCTCACGCGAACTAGAGCATCGAAGAACTTGTCGTCCTGCTGCATGAACACTTGGGAGATTGCGGCAGGTACGTCCAGCTTCGGTCCAACCTGCTCACGAAGTGCAGCAACAAGGCTTTCCCGCGCGGCGAACAAGTCGACCTGCAGGCTCTCGTACTCCTTCCGGAGGTCGGCGTTGACCAGGAGAGTGGAGGTCGACTCGGACGGGCCAAGCTCCTCGTCGTAGGAGAGAACGACAACGACGTCTTGCGGGTCGAGTTCGCTACCGGCCTCGTCTGTGACGCTTCGCACGGTCTCACGCGTCGGAAACATGTGGTCCGTGGTCTCGACCTCGTTCGACAGGTCCGCAAGGGTTCGAGCGAAGGAGGTCTTCATCGTGCCGTTGGGTGCGTAGATCGCGACGGCGTTGCCCTTCGCGAAGTTGAAGCTCGCGTCAAGCTCCCGAATGCCGTGGCAGTTTTTCAGGGCGATGTTGAGCTTCTCCATCCTCCAAACCTAGTTGGCGGGACCCCTCCGCGCCGAGAGGCCTTCGATGCTCTCGCGGTCCAGCGGCAGGTTCGCCAAGATGTAGTCATGGCCGACGAGGACGAAGCAAGCACTTCCGGAGACAGCACTAGCGAGGCGGTCTCACCGCGGAAGTTCGAGGCCCTCAAGAAGCTGGCTACGAAGGACTTCGCGCGCTTTGCTGTAGCTGTTCAGCATGTGAGTTCAGAGGTGCAGATCAAGCTCATAGAACAACTGCCGGAGTTCCGGAAGCTGGCGTCAGACGCGCTCGACGCGAACGACAAAGCGTTCCAGTCGATCCTCAACTCGAACGACGCGAGCGAGCAAGGGCTCCGCGAGGCACACAAACAGTGGCGAGACTCGCTGGCGGGGCTTCTCAAGAATCCGGACCTGACGCTGGAGCAACAACTACTGATCACGGCTGAGATTGGCAAGAGCGTGGAGATGGAGTCCAAGAAGGACTCCGAGAGCAAGGCCTTCAAGCTTTCCATGTTCAACAAGGTGGGCCTGCTCACAGTGGCTACGGTGGGCGTGATCGTGCTCGGCCTGGCCGGAGGCAAGCTCATGCTGGACGGCGAGGCTCCGGAGGCGTGAGGCGCTCCACCCGCAACGCCCCGCCTAGTCGTGCTCAGCGGCGTAACGCGGCATCGCCACTGCGGCCGCCCACGCGCTTCGACTGCGTCCATCGGGTGGAGACATCCTGGACAGTTCGGCACGCTCATGGACTCTTCGCGAGCTTGGCGACGTTCCCTCTGGCGCTGTAGGTCGTCCATCGCCGGAGCCTACCCGCCCCCTGGCGCCCAGTTCAGGCAGTAGTGCGAACGTCGCCGTGGGTGCGGGCCCACTCGTTGAAGTACGAGACAGCTTGCTCCTCTGACTTGAAGTTGCTCTTGTCGAAGAAGATCAAGCGACGTGTCGACGCATCCCGGGCCCCGAGGAGGTAGAGCCCCTCCCGGAACTGGAGGGACGCTCGGGTATTGCCGTTCGCGTCCAGCAGAGGCTTGAACATGCCTTCCCCCGGGATATGCGTCCAGTGAAGCTCCGCATCTACCGTGGTGTCGTTAGCGCCATCGGTCATCTCGCCGCCCTGTGGGGCGTGACACTGTTGATGGCTTCGGGAACGCGCGCCGTGTTCATGGGAATGACGCTAATCGGACAGTGGAGAGTGTCAATGTGTTCTCGCAGACGTCTTGAACTCTTCGCATCAGCGAGAGCGACGTTCTTCTTTGGGGGCGCGCGACCTCCGGCGAGCCTCCGGAGCCGATGGGCGACGAGCGCTCATCGGGGAACGTGTCGCACTTCGCTGCGCGGCGTTCTCCCGTTCGATGAAGCGCGGTGACGCGACGATGCGTCGGGGTCGAGTTAGGCGTCCAGATCGCCTCCTACGGCGTCTCAACCACGGCTACGCGTTGCCCGTCGCGGCCTGCTTGCGCTCTCGCGTCGGTGTCGTCGCAACCCGTTAACGTGCCCATCCACGCGGGCCTCGTCACGGTGGCGCGGCACATACCGCGTTCACGATGGGGAAGACATGATGCGGTATTCGAGGATCACACTCACATTGACGATGGCGGTTACGGCGGCGGCGTTATTGAGCGGTTGCGTAACCGCGGAGGCCGCTTCACCGGATACGAAGAACACTCCTCTGCCGACAGTTTCGGGGACGATCAAGCCGCGTACGCCGACTGCTACGCCTACCCCTCCTCCCGTCGTCACTGAGGAACCGACACCGGAACCAACTAGTGACGTGCCGCCGCCGTGGTCGTGGCTACAGATCGATGGAACGTGGTGTGGGGCGAGCGGAACGTGCCAAACCATCGAGGGTGCATCGTTCGACGTTCTCGATGAGCGATGGATCATTCAACAGGACGACGTGGTTGACGGGTGCTTCACCGGACACAGCTTCAATCGGCAGTATCCGGGGATGGGGTTCATGTACTGCCCCGCAGAGGTTGCGACGCCGTTCCACGTGTTCAGCTCCGATGTCGCGAGGGCAGAGCAGACGGTGATGAACGATGACGAGGCGCGTGAGCGGATCTGGTTCTTCCAAGGCATGGGCGCGGAGACGTGGTTTAGGCAGTGAGCGTGAGCTTCCAGCCATAGGTATGGCCGCGCGCTCCTCGCAAAAGAAGAGAGGCCATGAGTTTCAAACTCATGGCCTCTCTTCGTGTTTCCACGGCGGTTTGGACTCGTACATCAGTACGGTCGAGCACTAGCTCATCCTCTCAGTCGCTCACCGAAACGACTCTCGCGCGGTGCTCGTCGTATTCGCGGCGAACCGTGCCCGCGGGGGCGGAAGAGATACTCAGCGTGTGCTTCGTCCATGCCGCACGGTCTTGTTCTTCGGGGAGAGCCACGTCGAGCTTGTGACGAAGGATCGAGAGGTTCCGGTCAAAGGGATGGTCGATAATTACGGCGAACCGACGCGACGTCCCCTCTGGAGACTTCCCAAGGATCTCGCGCGCTCCGATGGCGAGAATCTCAAGCTGCATCGCGAGCATCTCTGGGTCCCTCGACAGTCTGGGTACCTCAAAGTAGGTCGCACCGCGCCAGAATGGATCGTCCTCACAGTTGCGGTCATAGTGATCGCGCATCCATTCCTGTAGACGAGTCTCAGCACGTTTGCGCGGGTCTCCGGAACATCTCCTGCTCTTGTTACTCATGGTTCTTCCTTCCAGTGGGCGTTAGTGATCGGGTCAATGCAGCGGTCGAGGCATGCAGTGGTAGCGAAGGGCTCATGCTGCCGCACCCTTAATATCCTCAACAGTGGGGCAATGGTCGAAATGCCGGTAGCGGAACCCATCAGCGCGAAACTCGTGGAGGTCGGCTGGGTCACCAGTTTCGCCGCAGAGGATCGCCTGAAGCAGCGACAGAAGCGATGGGGCTAACCCCGGAGCACTCCTGGAAGTTTCCAGCGCTTGCGCCAGTTCCAAACTGTTTTTCAGCACGATCGGAACCCACACTGCGCGAGCGTCCATTTCTATTCCCAGCTCCCAGTGGGTGCCGTTCCACCCAATTCCACGTAGCCAGATCAGGCCTCCGAAGGTCTCCATGAGACTCTGAGCAACGACGGTAATCTCACGGTTGATGATGGCGAACTGCTGTTGGTCGAAGTGCTCGCGCCATAGCTCCCCGAAGCTGGTGAGCATGTCGGACGCGACCTGTGCAGCCTCCTTTTGCCACGCCACCTCGATGAGGTGATGGCGGTTGATCGAGCCTCTGCGGTTGCTCGGGTTCTTTCGACTACGACTGTGGTTCTTGTTCTTCTTGGACATTTCGTTACCTTTCGGTTCTTGATCGGGAGCCAGTGGGGCGGAGATGTGCCCCCGCCCCACTGGCGGGTTCTACTTGGGTGTCGCGAGGTAGGTGAGACTGTTGATCCGCCTACTCGCCTTGTCATGTTTGAACGTGAGGTAGTCACGTTCCTCCTCAACCTTGTCGGTGATGAGTTCTCGGATAGCGTTGTCGTGTTGAATCTGTGCGATGTACTCCTCTGGAATATCTTCGGTAAGCGGCAGTTCTTCGGGGGCGGATTCGAGGATCATCCCCCAGAGGTGGTCATAGAGGGAGTCGATCTTGGAGTCTTCTCCTAGCACGTACTGCACCCCGTGAGCGCTGGTGAAGTCGCGCAAGGCTTCACCCAATTGGTCGTATAGCTCACGCCACCGCTGAGAGCGCTTCACCGCTTTTGATGGCCTCGTTTGCCGCCTTGTTCAGCGCGGCCTGCTCACGACGGTTCTTCGCCTCGTCCTTGCCCTTCTGGATGAGGGTGTCGAGCATGTCGATGGTGGCCTGCTCGACACCGCTCACCGGCACGCCGTTACTCACTACGGTCTTGCCGATCTTGACGGTGCCTGTGGTCACGGCCTGCTTCACCTTCTCCGGCGACATTCCGCCGGTGAGGAAGCGAACCGAGTCAATGTCGAACTCCGTCACCGGCCCGCTCAGACGGCGCACGATCTTGACTCGTCGAGCTTCGTACACACCACGCGCACGACGGTTCAGATCCTCAAGGAGCGCATTCACTTCGCGTAGGTCGTCATCCTCTTCGTCAACCTCGAAGTTGGACTCCTCGTCCTTCCAAGCCGCAACCTGTGCGGCATAGGCCACGGGGCTCAACTGCGCCAGCATCTGACGGTTCTTCTGAAGCTGGACCTGCGCGGAGGCAGGTCGCTCAAAACTCCAAGTGAGCTTCGTCGGGTCGTTCGGGAAGAGCTTGAAGAGCGGCACCTCGGAGACGGAGTTGATAGATGCGGCGGTGATGTTGTCGTTGATCTGCGTGTTCATGATTGTTCCAATCTTTCGATTTGCTTTTGACTTTCGGGAAGTTGTTATCCCGACATGAATGAGATTGACATATTGGTAAAGGCCGCGCAAGTCCATAAACGAGCAAACTGTGCGATCAATCTCGTCCTATACGCATTAAGCCGCGGAATTACGCTGTTTAACTGATCTTTGGAAAGAAAAAGAAATTTTGAGTTATCGGCGTGTCGCGATTGTCAACTTCCTTCTGACCGTCAGTTACGGCTTAGTCAGCCGTCCTTGAACGCGCGCGGAGTATACGAAGAAAGACAGCCTCGCGCCGACTTATGGCGCCAGGCTGTCTTTCCGATTGTTCGAGTTTCGACTCCAGTTGCTTATGTGTCACACCCTCGCGGATCAGCCTTCGAGGAGTTCCATAGTGCGCGGTAGCTTCTCTCGAAGAAGTTCGATCCACGCCTGACGACGCGGCGCCTCGCACGGGTCGTAGGCCCACTCTTGAGCGGTATAGGCACGAATTGCCTGACCGAGAGCCCCGCAGAGAAACATGTCGAGTCGCGTACCGTGCTCACGGTGCCAAAGAATCTCCGCCACCTCTTCACCGTGTTCGCTCTTCATGAACCCGAACTCGCCGTAGTAGGCGCTATCCGTGGTGAACGATGCGATGGTCGCGAGCGCGTCAGTCTTTTTCATGGATGGAACCGTAATGGGACTCTTCGAAGAGTCAACGTGCTCTACGAGATTTGTTTAGCTTCGACGGCTTACAGCGAAAGTGATGCTTCCGTAATGAGCACGCGGTTCGCTGATTCTGAGTTCGCTCCGGCGTAGTTCGGCACGAGCTTGAGGGTCAACGTGCCTTTGGCGGTCGCCACAGTTTTGTCCTCCTGCCACGCGCTGTAGGTCACCTGTGCCGAGAAGTCCACGACGTAACCTCCGCGATCAGGGTCATAGGTGAGCACGACGTTCTCGGAACCGTCATCTATGGACCCCACCCATCGCGTACCTCCGGTCGGCAGGTAGTTTGCTTCGACCGGAGCTTTGGCGGTCGTGAGGATCGGCAGCGCCTCTGCACCGTTCGCCGTCAGCCAATCGCTCGTGAACAAGTCCGCGAGGGTTGCTTTCGTGGCGTCGGTGGCGGCATCCTCTGACGCGGCCTGCCAGCCACCGAAGCGGGGGTTGGTGAGCCTGTTAAGCATCACAGCGAACTCCGCGAGGAAACCTTCGCGCGTCCAGAAGGAGAACGCGAAGTTGGGCGAACCGTCTTCGACGGTGGCCTTCGTCACGTCGTCGGTGAAACCTGCCTCACGAGACGGGAGCACAGTGGCGGCGAAGTCTGTGTTGGTACCGACGAGGGTCTTTCCCGCTTCCGCGCGCACGGCGCTCACAGCGTCGGTTTCGGTGAAGCGACCGTCACCGCTACCGATGACCGGCGCTACCGGTGCTTCACGAGTGCTCCACTCTGCGACCTCGGTAGGGAAGACCGAATCACCGGTCTCCCACCACTCGTAGGGCACCGGCTCACCATGCTCTACGTCGCTCGTTTCCACGGGTGCCTCACCGGTGCCGCGGAAGTTCTGTGCGAACGGGTCATAGACCGCGAGGCCGACCACGAGAGCTACCGCGATTGTTCCGGCGGGAATGATGAGCGCGAGGCGGTTCTTCTTGACCTTCTTAGCCCGCTTACCAAGAAACGAGTTTTCCTTGCTCTTCTGTTGCTTTTCGTCTTCGATCAACTTCTCTAGATCGAAGCTCTGGTTCTCGTTGCTCATGGTGTTCTCCCCGTGTGGTGTCGTCGTAGACCTCTCTAACGAGCGCTGCACGAAACCTGACTCGCCGGTCGGCGTTGCTGCTGTCGCTCTCCCGCGGCGGGTAGCGAATACGACGTACCGTGCGAGATGAACGAGAGAGAGTCCGAGACCCGCAGCGGTGACGAACCAGCCATATAACGCAGGAGTTTGAGACTTATCGAGCGCCGGTTACGGTTTAAGTTCATGGCACTTGACCCATATTGGGACGCTTACGACAGGACGCTTGCTCGCATTGTCGAGGAGAAGCCTCAAGACATGGACACCCTCAAGCGGATACTCGACTCGTTCGAGCCGCCGTCTTCCGGTGACGCATTCTTCCCAGGAGGCGCGGACGAAACTCTCGCGGACGCCCTCCACAAAGCGGGGTGGGCGATCAGCTACCGCGAGGGCGACTACGTGTGGGTCGGTGTGTCTCCTACGGGAGAGAAGGTGTCGCACGTCGAAGGCGACCTCTATCGCGGTGACGTGACACTCCCCCGCGGCTGAGTCACGTCGAGCCGGGCGATGGCGGCTTCGGTAGTGTTCGCCTATGGATCGGCGCTACCAGGTCTTCATCAGTTCGACATTCACCGACCTCATAGATGAGCGGCGCGAGGTTACGCAGGCTTTACTTGAGATGGACTGCCTCCCCGCTGGCATGGAACTGTTCCCTGCGGGCAACACGGACCAGTGGACCCTGATTCAGGGCGTGATCGCGCAGAGCGACTACTACCTCGTGATCCTCGGTGGTCGTTACGGCTCTACGACCGAAGAGGGCGTGAGCTACACCGAGAAGGAGTACGACTACGCCATCGAGCTTGGCATTCCCGTCATGGGGTTCGTTCCTGCGGACGCTGACGCCATCCCAGTTGGCAAGACGGACAGAGACGACGCTGCCGCGAAGAAGCTAGCGGAGTTCCAGGCCAAAGTGCAGCGCAAGATGACGCGCGACTGGAAGAACGCGGAAGACCTTGGCTCGAAGGTCACTCGCGGCTTGATTCACCTCATAAAGAACAACCCGCGCCCTGGTTGGGTGCGCGGCGACGAGGCGATGACCCCCGAGACCAGAACGGAACTTGCCGAACTCAAAGCGACGATTGCCGAGTTCGAGAAGCGGGCGGTGGAGGAGAAGGCGGGCCTGTCCGAACAAATCGACACCACCTTCGCCCATGGTTCAGAGGTGGTCTCGCTTGCCATCACACATCGTGGACGCGACCCTCATTCTTACCGAACAGTGGATGAGGACGGCACTATGGACTACACCTGGGACGAGATAGTCGAGGTAATAGGTCCGTTCATGATCGATGAGGCTCCGGAACCCACGTTGCGAAGCACGCTAGAGAGTCACATCCTTCGGGACCTACAGGAGGAAGAAGACGGCGGGTGGGAGGAAGAATGGACGAACGAGACCGTACTCATCTCGGATCGATCCTGGGGCTCGATCATTGTGCAGCTCCGCGCCCTCGGCATTATCGCTACCGGCACGAAGAAGAGAACCGTCAGCGATAAGTCTGTCTACTGGCGATTGACTCCAGCTGGTGATGCCTATCTGGTGGGTTTGCGAGCAATCCCACACAACGCGAACGACGCCTCTGCGGAACCCGCGAGAGCGAAGCGATCATCGGTAGCGACTGACGAAAGATGATGCGTTCGCGGCTTCCGTGGTCGTAGAGTTATGACGCACCGTTCAGAGTGAGCTGGTCGACTCAGAGCACCACGAACCGGTCTTCTCCGGGGACGAGCCCGAGAGTAGCGCCGTTGTCCCACTTGACGTGGATGGTGTCAATGTCATCGACGTACTCGATGGTTCCTTCGTCTCCTTCACGGAGTCGGGTGAACTCGTCGGTGGTCGAGATGAGGCGCACGCGGGCACCTTTCGCGGTGATGTTCATGGATGGAACCGTATTTGGCTCTCTAGGAGAGTCAACGCGCTTTCTTGATTCGTCCGAGAACGACGAAGCCCCCGAAGATGTGAGGTCTTCGGGGGCTTACGTGCTTCGCATCGCGGGTGCGATCAGTGCGAAGGCTCCTTGTCGAGGAACTGCGCGAAGTCGACCACGGAGGCGACGGCGGCGGTGAACTTCTTCGCGGCCTCGTCCTTGTTCTTCGAGAGATACGGACGACTCCGCTTCGAGTCACGTTCGAGTTCTGCCAGCTTGTACCGGAGCAGACCGATCGCGGCGCGCGCGTCCTCGCGGGAGTTCGTCTGCTCCTCGGTCGCGGTGTTCACGGTCTCGTCCTTGACGTCGGTGGCGGCGGTCTTCGGGGCGGTCTTCGTGGCGTCGGCCATGATCTTTCCTTCGTTTGAGTGGTGAAGCGGTTGTTGGTGGAAGGAACGTTATTCGGACTCTTTGAAGAGTCAACTCGAAAACCGAGATTCGTTTGAGAGTGCTTCCAACGGTGTCGTTTCGGGGACGTGTGACACATTCACCAGTGACACTCTCCCGTCCTGAATGCAGTGATGATGTTGTCGATGCGCTCACGACGAGTAGTGCGTGCAGACTCGAATCCAGCGCCGTCCACACCCATAGGAAAGCCCCCGATGGTTTGGCTCATCGGGGGCTATGTCTCCTTCGGGCTATTCACTCAAGCAGCGGTGGTGTTTCCTACCGCTACCTCTTTCTCGATCCGCGCGAGGGCGTTCGGCAGGTGGGTCGCCATCACAGCCCGCTCATCGGAGTCTTGCCACTCGTTATCGTTCACGAAGTCAGGACGGGCGATGCGGGTCACGGAGTCGAGTAGGGGCGGCTTGCCATCCTGACGACCCCTGTGACCTAGACGTGCATGTAGCGCTGCATCCTTCGCGGCGCTTCGTCCCTGGCCGTGTTCCGCGGTGATGAGGGCGTGAGTTGCGCCGGAGGCGTTGAAGGTCTCGCTCCAATCCCAGTTGAACGGCGAGTCGGAGTAGAAGTGCTCGCGCAGCTCAAGCGGTGCGGACTCGGCAAACAACTCACGCTCATGCAACTCTCGTGCTGAGTGTCCGTCTTCGAGGAACCGCACACGTGCTTCTTGGATGCGCACTCTCGTCTGCACCTCCTTGTGCTCCTTGTCGAGTTCGGCGATGCGGGTTTCGGTCGTGCGTAGCTGTTCCTGGATGGCCGCTGTCGCCGCGTCTTTTTGCGAGGCGAAGTGGGCCTCCTCGCCGCCACGCGGGCACGCGCGCTTCGTCGCGGTGCATGGTTCGGGGTTGCCACTGGCGCTTACGTGAAACTTCTTCATGGTTGTCTCCTGTGTCGAGGTCGTAGGTAGCTCTCTAACGTGCGGCTCCGGCGAGTGAGCGTTCACCGACTGCCGCACGTGGACTATCGGTGGCGGGCCGCTAGCTCCTCCGCCTCAAGCGACAGCAAGAGGTCATGGTCACGGTTCAGAGCACGACCGAAGAAGAGGTGCGTCAACTCGTCACTGAGGACGTACGGCACGGCGAAGACGAGGAGTCCGAGAACCCATAGCGTTTGTGGTGCGCCTGTGAGGATGACGACGGCAGATACAGAGGCGAGGGAGAAGAGGTAGAGCGCCTTCGAGATGAGGTCGAGCGCGACGACCGTTCGTTGGCGACGACCCAGACGCGACAGCACTTCGGCTCGTTCGGCTTGTAGGGTTTCGGCGGTAGTAGACATGATGACCTCCTGACGGTTCACGGAGTTTTTCTAACGCGCCCATGAGAAAACCCCCGCCTATCTCGAGATTCGGCGGGGGTCTTAGGCTAGTGTCACGCGGCTACCGCGCTTGAATCGTCTCGTTTCGCCTCCCTTGCCTTTTGGATCATGAACTCACGGGGGTTCGGGTCGGCGGTGATGCTTCGCTTGACGGCCTCGAGGCCACCGTGGAGTTCTTGGGGAGCGTTCTCGCGGGTAGCGACGGTGAGGAGAAGAGCGAGGGATTCACTCGTGAACAACTCCTTCTCAGCCATCGACGCGGCGCTGGTCGCGGTCTCGCGGAAGTCGGCTCCCTCCGGCGCATCCCACGCGGCGATGCCGTCTGCCACACGTGCCTGAAGGTTCAGGAACGCTTCGTCCACGGCCTCCTCTTCGAACGCGGACAGGCGCGGCAGTAGAGCCTCCGCACGGGCGCGACGCTCACGGTCCTTGAGCGGTATGACTTTGTCGTTCTTCCCGTAGACGGTGGTGATGCGACCCGACACGGAGTACTCGCCGGTCTCCTCATCGGCGGGAGACACGGAGGTGATGCGGTAGCCGCCCTCGCCGTCCGCGCGGCGGATCTTGCCACCGCCGGCTCGTGCCACACCTCCGGCGCCGATGTAGTGCTTCACCTCGACACCTTCGAGCTCAAGCGGGCAACCGGTGACGCCGTGACCGGCCATCATCGTTGCTCGACAGCGCGTGTAGTAGCCGTCCGATTCGTGGTACTTCACCATGATTGCCTCCTCTGTGCGTACACCGACTGCTTGGCACGAATATCAATCACCGACACGGAACGAATCGTCCAAGTCGAAGAGACTGTGCTCGTTTCTGGCGGGTGCGGTCTCGTGAACGCGCAATGATGCGACCGCGGGCAGTTCGGTGCGGAGACTGCCGCTGGACGGTGGGAGCACGGTGTTGTGGCGTGCCGCCACAGAAGCGACGAAGGCATGCACATCTTCGTGGTCGTCCTCAAGGTCGAAGACCGGCAACGGAGCGTCGTCGGGCTCCCCGAAGGTCGGAAGCGGCACATCATCAGAGCCACCGAACATGGAGAACGGTGACTCCTCCGGCTCGTCGTAGATCGGCTTCGTCGGATCGAAGCTGTCCCACGCCGTCTTCTGTTGCTCAAGGAACGCGGCCTCTTCAGCGGCCTTCCTCGCCTTCTCCTCCTTCAGCTCGTCAACGACCGGTTGAATGTCATCCAGCGACTCGTCGTGTGAGCCGATGGCGGTGTCGTGGACGGTGACGGTGGCCTGTAGGCGAGCGATCGTCTCTCGCTGGCGCTCCTGGGAACGGCGGGCGATGCGCTCAAGGATCGATGGGACCAGACTCCAGGTGAGGATCGCGAACATCACGAGGATGATGAGGCCCCACGGACCGAACGGCAGAAGGCTTCCGACAGAGGCGAAGTTCGCCGTGAAGAGCGCCTTGAACAATTCACCCCACCAACCGAAATTGAGTGAGAAGAGCACGAGTACGGTGGCGAGCGGTTGCCCGATCTTGTTCCAGTGAACCCCTTGAATATCCGTGTTCGAGGCCTTGAAGACGTCGTTGGTGTTGTTGGCGTCACCACGAGTCGTATAGGTGCTGTCATCGTTCACCTCGACCACGCGGTGTAGGTACGGCACCTGACCATCCTTGGAGATGAGCGCCACCTCACCGACGTCGAGCTTGTCGTGAGACTGACTGAAGTGCTTCGTCAAAGAGATGTCGCCACGTTCGATGGAACCGGCCATGGAGTCGGTGAGCACAACGTTGGAGGTGAGGCCGAGGGACAGAGGACCGGTCATGAGCAAGGCGACGAAGAGCGCAACGAGTCCTACGGCGCGGGCGACGTGGAGAGTCGACTTGTCAACCCACCGGAAGACACCCTCTTTTCGACGCGCACGGCGACGCAAACGCGCCGCGACTTCTTCCGGATTCTCCTGCTCTCCCTCGTTGAGTACGGTTTCGTCCTCGTCTTGTTCTTCGACTGACTGCGCGTCGCTTCTCACGGTTGTCATCGATTCGTCTCCTCGTTTGGTGAATCATGTTCAAGTCATAAGTTGTTTCTAACGCGCTCTGCCGCTGACCAAACAAAAGAGCCCCACGTCGCTAAGGACGTGGGGCTCTTGTCGTGTTTTTTGATCAGCCTCCGACGGTGGTTTCGGATACTCCGTTGGCGGAGATGTTAGCGAGGTCGGCTAGCGGGATGAGGTAGAACTCACCAACGCGATTGTTCAACTGCTCGGCACCGCGGTAGAGGTCGGAGTTCCCGGAGGAGTCAGCCGCAGAGAAGGTGAACGCGAGGATGAACTCTTGGCTGAAAGCTCGCAGGTCAGCCGCCGTGAAGTTCTCGGCGCTGGTGGGAGGGGTGACGGTGATTCTGTACTCGACGTTCTCAGCGGGCTCGATGAGGTGGCTGTTGTGACGGTATGCGTGCGCGGGCACGAAGCCGTTGGTGGCGAACTGACGGAGAGTAACGGTCGTCGCTACCCAACGGTTGTCATCACCCAGAGCGGAGATGGTGAATCGAGTGTTGTCGAGGAAGCCATCGGTGAAGTTGGCTACATCGAGGTTCGGAGCGGAGAGCGCCGCGTGGCCGGAGATGTTACCCACGTTCGTGGCAGTGACAGAGAACTCTTCGGCGGCTTGATCGGGAGAAATGTCCTTCCTGATGACACCGGATTCGTCGGTGAAGACGAGTCCGGCCTTTGCCTCACCGGTGATTGCGTTGCCTTCGCGAACGGTCTCAACGGTCAGTGAGGCATAGGTCAGGCTGCCCACGCCGGTGATGGCGATTGCGAGGGCGAGTCCGAGAGCAAGAATCCCGCGGGGGCGGCTCTGCGGGGTTTCGTATACCGCTTCGACGGACGCTTCGGCGGCGTCCTCCGGCGCAGTGGTGGTCTCATCGACGGGTTCGTTTGCCTCGTCGGTGGTGGCAGCGTTGTCGGTGCCTGTTTCGTTTTCGGTGGTCATGTCCTGCTTCTCCAATGTGTTGTGAGGGTTTCGGCACCCTTTCTGGGGGTGGTAGTTGCGCCGGTCGGAATATCGTTCGAGGTGCGTCTAGCGGCACCGGTCAATGGTCGTCGCTCACCTCCTCGAGGAACGGCGCGTACTGGGCCGCTGCGGCTCGTAGATCGTCCGTGTTCGCCTGCGGCACGGGCACGCCGAGAAGACCAGCGAAGTGACCCATGGCGTAGGCGGCGAGGAAGAAGAGTGGAGTACCCCAAGCCGCTCCCTTGCCGAACTTCTTGAGTCCTGGCAGGGCTCGTTCAAAGGCGTCCGCGGCTCGCTGTGATGCGCTGGCGAAGCGGCCACGGGCCGCGGCGATGACGGTCATGACTCCTCCCCGAGTACATTGCGACCGGCGAGTAGGTCGTTGAGTTGTGGCGTGGTGAGTAGGTCCGCGTCGATGCTGATGAGTTGGTGGTAGCGGGCGCTTCGGCGGCGCTTGAAACCCTTGGCGTACTCCTCATCGATGGTCGCGAGGCTCCACAGGAAGTCGTTGATGAGGTCTTCGTTCGGCTCGTCGGTCATGAACCACTCGTCGACATGTTCGAGGAAGTAGTCAGCGAGGTTCCCGTAGGTGACGTGGAAGCTGTAGTCGTCGTCGCGGTTGTGTAGCCAACTCACGACCTCCGCGGCGTAGATGTGGGCGGCTGGGTACGGATTGATCGGGGTCATGTCCCTTCTCCTTGTGATTGGTGGGCTGGGGGTCGTTGGGTCAGTAGACGTGGTGGGCGACCACGGAAAGTTCCGGTAGTTCGGTCATGGGTGTGTAGGGCTGCACTGTCGGAGCGGTGGTCACACGAACGTTGAACGCCACCGTCTCCCCTCCCTTCACGTAAGTGCCTGAATCTCCACGCATCTCGTTGATGAGGTCTCCGTCAAGGGCGAAGTCGCGAAGCGAACCCCTCCACACGCGGACGTCGCCTTCGGCGAACACGAGTCGGACACGAACTTCCGTGTCGTCAAGCTCGTCGGCGGTGAAGTTCGCCGTGTCGAAGCCGTCGAGAGTGAGGATGAGCTTTCCGGGTACGTCACGGTTGACGACTTCGCCGGACCAGGAGGCGGTGAGAACCCCGTTCTCAAGTGAGGATGAGCTATCGCTGTGCTTCCAGTCGAAACCCACCTCTCCCGCGGCTTTCGCGTCCTCATATGCTTCGTGTCGCACCTGCGCAACTTCAGCCTGCGTCGAGGTCCCGGAATAGCGTTCGGTGAGGTAGTCATGGAACGCGAGATTCGGTACTACTGCTAAAGCGACGATCAGGGGGAGGTAAATGAGTCTGCGATCTAGTTTCATGGTGTTTCTCCTTGTTGTGTGAAGACCTCTCTAACGAGTCCGCTTGATTAGTCGCGTGATTCGTTGGGGTCGAAGCCCCACTTGTTCTCGGCCCAGTCCTTGGGGTCGAGTTGGCGGGTTGCCTCGAAGCGTTCCTGCTTGATGCGGAGCGCCATGTTCCATGCCGTCTTGAGCTTCGCTAGCTCGTGGACCTCGTTGCCGCGGGCGGTTGCCGCGTGCTTGTCGATGAGCGCGATGTTGTGGAGGATGCGCTGACGGCCACGAAAGGAGGCCTTGAATGCGAAGTGGCGGGTATTGTGCCGCGGGTCGCGGTTGACCGACTCGGAGTTGTTGCTGTTGTAGCAATAGACCGACTTGAGGAGCGCCTTCGCGATGAAGCGCCCTTCGAGGAACTTCGCTTCGAGGCCGTCGTCGGCCCACGCGAGAAGCTTTTTCGAGAAGTTGTGGACACCGTAGCCGCGTGCTTCGGTGAAGAGGTATGAGCCGGAGCCCATGTAGTGACGCCAGTCCTCCTCGGAGTTCGAGCGGTGCTGCCCGACGTAGATCGAACCTGTTACTTCATTAGTGATGAGGTAGATGTAGAACGGGTGGCGGGTGAGTCCCGCTACGGTCGGTGCATTGTCGTTGGCGTTCGTGGTGTTGTCGCCGTAGACAGTCTTGCGATCAACGAAGGTCGAGGTAGGGTTCGACATTCCTTTCTGCTCCTTGCTTGGAGCCCCATGGTGATAGGTGGGCTGATTGGTTGTAGTCCTCTCTAACGAGTCCAGCTAGAAACCTTGAGCGCGTCGTCACCGCAAGAAGCGCTCGACAACTTCGTCAACGGTCGTGGTGGCGTCGGCACCGAACCACTCGTGCTCGTAGCACTCGACGTACCGTCCCAGGTAGCGGGTGTTCTCGATGGCAGTAGTGGGATGCGCGTCGATGTAGGCAGCGACGGCGACACGCGCGGCAGCAGTGACCGCCCGCGAGCGGTCTCGCTCCTCGTCGGTGACGGTGCGACCGAACGGGTACTCTTCACCGGCAAGGATGCAGGGGACGTGTGACACGTCCACGCTCACTTCTTCCTCTGTGCCGCGCGCTTCTCTGCTTCCCACTCCTCGCGGGTTTGGTAGGGACCGGCACCGTAGAGCCCGAGGACACGAAGCACGGTCGAGCGCGAGGTGCTGTTGCGGTTCGCGATCTGCGCCGGAGTCCAGCGACCGGACTCGTGGTCGGCCTTGATGCTGTCCACGTCCTTCTGCTTCAACTTCGGGGGGTGTCCGAACTTGACACCCTTCTCGCGGGCGACCTTCCGACCTTCGGCGGTACGCGAGTTGATGAGCGCTCGTTCGAACTCCGCGAGAGCGCCGAAGACCTGTAGCTGGAACTTCGATGCGGGGCTGTCGGGGTCGTAGTTGAGTGAGTTATCGAGGGTGAAGAACTTCGCGCCCATGTCGGCTAGCTCCTGCACACCGTGAAGCAGATCCGGCAGCGAGCGGCTGAATCGGTCAAGCTTCGTCACGACCACCGTCACGCGGTAGCCCTCATCGGTGAGTTCGCGTACACGGTCGAAGAGGTCGCGGTAGGTGGACGAGTGTGCGTTCCGGCTGCCGGAGACCTTCTCGGCGAAGACCTCTGTCGCTCCCGCGGCTTCGAGGAGTTCAACCTGATTGTCGGTTCGTTGTCCTGCGGTCGAGACTCGCGCATAGCCGAGAACGGCTTCGAGTCGGTTGGTCTTCGTGCTCATGTCTTACTCCTTTCAGAATCGTGCGGGTAGGGGTCGTGTAGGAATGCCGCCACCCTTGGGGCGGGGAACGTCGTAATGCTTGCGAACCACGGAGGCGTCGTCGGTGTCTCCGCCGAAGGCGTTCTCCTCAGCCGCCTCTATCAGACACTCCACTTCGCGAGGCTTCTTGTTGAACGTCTTTGCTAGGTGCTGGATCATTTCGTCGCGTGTCGCACCAACGGCGGTGTCCGAAGACTTCTGCCACTTCGCACTCCACCCGTCTCCTCGTTTCATCGAGAGTTCCCATACCTGCTTGTTCGAGTAGTGCCCCCCGCCTAAATCGACGGTCTTTCTCTCCAAGTGGTAGTGAAGGTCACCGATGTTCCACTTCAGCTCTGCTTTACCCATGTTTGCGTTCCTCCAGGTAGTAGATGCGTTCGGTGGACCTTTCTAACGGGTATTTGAGTGAACCGTGTGTAGTGGACTTGTTCTCAATATCACTCCCGCGTCTTTTCGCACCTGTCCATCACTTGTAACAACTGGACACGTCGAAACACGCGCTAGACGTCATCTATAGGTGTGACACGCACCACGCACACGACGAACCCCCTCGCCGGTCGTCCTAGAACCAATGAGGGGGTTTCGCGGGGCAGTGTCACGCGAACAGGTCAGCGAGCAACTTGGCGACGATGGGCTCCTCGCTCGCCTTGTCTTTCCCAGCCGTGTACCACGCCGTGCGGTGCGCAAGCAGGTAGCTCAGGACGAGCCCGACTAGCTTCTCCTTATCAGCACGAGACTGGTACTTCGGATCGCCTTGCTGCTCGACACCCACAATTGAGTGAGCGAGCGCGCGCCGAATCAGCGGCTCCGGCAGGTTCACGTCGTGGTTGAAGAAGACCTCGTGGTCGTCGTCCTTTCCGAGCTTCACTTTTGCTCTTGTAATCATGATGAGCTTTCCTCGTTTGATGGTGAAGGAGTCTCTAACGACTCTCGGAGAAAATCGTCAAGCATATCCGTAGTGAGCTTGCCGCGTCGTGCTCTTCCTCCTCGCTCAATCGCGGATCGTTCCACTGGTCGGAGTTGAGCAGGAGCCAACTTAGAGCCTGTGACGTGCTCTTTTCGAAGAACGCGATGTTGTGAACGCCGAAGAAGGCGGACAGGTAGCGGGTGGCGGCTTTCGCGTGATGTAAGCCGCGTTCGACGAGCGGTTCAGGATAGTCGTGCGGCTCATCGAAGGTAACTTCAAGTGCAGCGGGAGTGAAGAGACCGGCTGGCCGGAACTTGACGGTTGCGTATGGCTTGCCATGCATGGTGTTGCTCCTCTCGCGTGGGGTTGTCGTTCACGCGGTGAAGCGAAATATCGTGAGGTCGCATAGGAGAACCCCCACCGTGTCAAATAAGGAAACGCACGGTGGGGGGTTCAGTGATCGCGACCCCTCATCCCCAATCAGAGTCGCCTTCAGCGTCACATATCGGTCTCTGCCGACTCAGAGGGAACGCGATCGTTGACGGCTGCTTCCCAAACCTGATGGAAAACGGCAGTCAGTACCTCCTCGTACTCTTCCTCGCTCATGAGGGTGTGAATCATGCTCGCGCGTAACGCAGCGTCAACGGCAGGGCGAAGCGTGCCGGTGACAAAGTCGTAGTCGACCAAACACTCAAAGGGCAAAGTGTCGAGTCCTGGGATGGTCACGACGGTTTGGTCGTCGGTCATGGGCGTCTCCTTCCTAACGGTGGCGAATATCAAGCGCGGTCGAAGAAGCGCTGGATGACGATGATGTAGCGGGTGTCTCCCTCATCGTGCGAGGCCCACTCGTCGGCGTGCTCTACGAGGTACGCTTCAAGGTCGGCAATCCATACCTCCGGCTGTGAGAAGAACTCCGCGCTCTCAATCTCGTTCGTGGCGAGGTCGTGTGCGGTGAGTCGAACGTCGATGACGCTTACGGCGCTTTGGGTTTTCGTTCTGCGGAACATGGCTGCCTCCTTCGCTGGCGGTGATGGAGGGTTCTCTAACGCGCCTCGGAGAAAAGCCGTGATCGGACAGTGGCTCGCGTTCTGTGGCGCGACGCTTCATGGTCGAGCGTTCGTGTATTGCTCGAAGGACAGGCGCGGAGACTTCGACTGGTGACGTTCCACACGCAAGCGAGAGCCCCGACCAGGAGACAATCGGTCGGGGCTCTCGGAGCTAGCGGCGGTGCCAAAACGCGCCGTAATGGCTATCAACGAAGCCGCTGCACCAACTCCATCCTGTGTTCCCAAAGCACGTGCGGGTGTGCGGAGTCGGTGTAGACCGGCAGGTTCTGCTTCCGGAGGGAGTAGAACGCTTGTTGCGCCGCTCTCTCGTCGGGGAACTCGCGACGCTCGACCTTGCGTGAGCGCACGATGAGGAACGGGAGGGACATAGCTTCGTACTCGCGGCTGGCCGCGTGCTCCGTGGCGTGATGATCCTCGGGCTCTCCCCACCCGCAGGTGTTCGGTCTCCTGCACCTCATGGGCTTGCCGTTACCGACGTCGATGTGCCACGTGAACCCTTGTGTCTCCATGAGCGTGTTGTTGCGGGCGATGGCTGCTTCTCTGATCCGTGGGTCTTCCATCATTCACCGCCTCTCAAAATGTCGATGAGTTCCTGATTGCGTGAGGCGGGACGCTCCGGCAGCGGCTCCGCGATGATCGACTCACTCGCACGTAGTGCGGCTCGAAGGCGGGCGTAGTGTTCCGTCGAGAGCTTCGTTCGCACGCTGTGTTCCTCGTAAGTACCGAAGAGCCGGTAGCTGTCCGGCGGTTCGTGTTCGACGCCATCGAGAAACTTCTTGAAGACGTCTCCCGCCTTTTGTCCTGGTCGAAGCTTGAGGTCAACAGTCGTGAACTTTCCGTCTGCCTCGTAGAGGATCGGAAGACGAACACGAGTGGTGCCGTTGTAGAGCTTCGTCACGACTACCCCGTTGCCGGACTCGCGTCCGTTCTCCATGAAGAAGACCTCTTCGCGGGAGGCAACATGGCGGGCGTCGTCCTCGTGAACGTCGAGGCGTTCTCTTCTGGCGGCTCCAACGAGAGTGTTCTCGCGGGCGAGGAGCACGTGCGCCGGTCGTCTACGCAAAGGCGCAGCGATCGGCATGGTCGCGTGGGTGGCGGCGACCGCTTCGGCCTGCGAGTCGAAGTGGCTCTCCTTCCCGTAGGGGCAGGCACGGAGCGATGCAGTGCACGCTCCGACCTGCCCGTCGGTGGTTCTGTGAAAGCGAGCCACGGTTCAGTCCTCGTCCTTCTCGTAGTAGTTGACGTCGGCGGTTTCGACCACTTGAGGTACGAAGTTGCCTTTGTCATCGAATTCCCACGTGAGCTTGAAGTCCTGTTTGATTGCATTCTGGTCAATGCGCTCGTTGTTGTCGTTGGGCTGATCGTTCATGAGGGTTACTCCTTCTTTCGTTGGTGTAGTCCTCTCTAACGAGACCTCTCAGCTACTTACCGATTCTTGGAACCACGGCATAGAAATGAACCAGTCCGCAACCATGCCGATCAGCCATACCGTGCGTCCCCACGTCCACTTGATGGTTGCGCCTATGTCCCAGTTGAAGGTGATGAGAAGAGCAACGGCGAGGCCGGTGACGACGACGGTCGCCACGAGGTTAATGAGTAGCCGGAACATCAGTCCTGCTCCTCGTCGGGCGTCGCGTCCCAGTAGCTGTTGACGAAGCCGGTAGTGGGGTTGCGGTCCGCATCGAGGTCACCGTTAGTTTCGGCGTCCGCGGCGAGCTTGTCGCGCCAGTCCTCGCGTACCCGCTGCGGTCGATTCGCCGCGGAGGTACGGAATGCCTCGAGGTCGTTAACGCTGAGGGATGCACTCGACTCGCGCGGCGCGCGTGCTCGACGGGTCGGCACGAGACCACTGAAGTTGTCGGGGATGGTCACCCCCATGTCCGCGTGGCTTTCGAGGGCTTTCATGGTGAGGGCGTAGTTGGCCGAAGCCTTGTCAGGGAAGTGTTCGTCGGCGTCGAGCGGACAGCGCTGTATCGACGCGGTACACGGCTGAACGTTGCCGTTCCGAGTGGTGTGGTACTTCATGGGCTTCCTCCCGCATCGTGTCGGCGTACACCGACTGCTTGGTACGAGACGAATATCGATGAGGGGCTTCTACGTGTCGCGCGTTCCCGCAACGCAAAGGCCCCGTGTACCGAAGCACACGGGGCCGATGGGTCATGCCGATCAGAGGATGATCTTGTCAACCTCGGAGACGGGGAGGGTGAAGACGGTAACCATCTTGCTCTGTAGCTGGCCCGCGAAGTTCGAGTTCATGTCCGGCTTGAGCATCCCACCACGCTGCTCACCGTGCTGAGATGCGTAGTCCCAGAGCGGAGACAGAGTGGGGTGGGTCAGCTGGTTGAAGGTCAGCTGAGTACCGAAGTTAATGTCTACGGCTTCGGCGGAGGCTTCGCTGCTCCATGTGTAGGTGGTCGGGGAAAGAATCTCGATAGTGACGGCGACTGCCTCGTCAGGACCGAGAATGTGGTTGGTCACGAAGGCGGTGTTGAGGTATTCGCGCATCGTGCCAGCCCAATCGTCGCTGCCACCACCCAGAACCGGTACGTGAACGATCACGTAAGTCTCGTCCCAGATCGGGTTGTTGGGGTCGAGTTCGGGGACGTCCACGTTGCGGAACATCCACTGCGCCTTAATGTCACCGTCGTTCTGGAAGACGATGTTCCTAATGTCACGCTTGAAGCTCATGTCATCGGTCGGGGTGATGTTGGTGTCGAACTTCTGGCTTGCGGAGTGGTACGAGAAGCCGAACTTGTCGAATTGCTCGGAGTACACGTGCTGACTGTCGGAGCCATCGGTGATCGTCTGGTTCAAGTTGGCGTAGGTTGCTCCCGCCGCTGCGCCACCGGCGATGATGGCGCCGACGAGGGCAAGCGCGACAGCGCGTCTCTTCTTCTTGTTGTTCTGAATGGTCATTGCTGTTTCTCCTGGTTGTTGCTCGGACCGGTAGCCGTGAGGTCGGCTACGGGTTCAATATCGTTCTGGGGCTCGGATCCGGCCTGCTCTTCCTCGGACTCTGCGCGCCGCGCTTTGTGTTCCTGCCGCGCTTCGATCACTTCGGGGATGACCCACCACACGAGCAGAGCCGCGACAACGAGAGCTACCGGACCCCACGGCGTCGTCGGCAACAGAGCGGCAAGTGCGTCCCACTGCCCGCCGACGACAGCACCCGTGGCGTTGGCCCACCATTCCGGGTTCAAGCTCATGACCGTGATGAAGCCCGCGAGCGGCTGAGGGATGACGTGAACAAGCACTCCCCACAGGTCGTCTTCGGACGGCTGGAAGAGGTCAGGCGCGTCGTTCGCATCACCCTTCGTAACGGCGCGTCCGTCGTCCCCTACCGCTTGCACGCGGTGAGTGAACTTTGTGTCGCTGGTGTCCTTGAAGCCGACGACTACTCCCGGACGTAGCTCGCCACCCACGGGCGTGCGCATCACCGCGACCTCGCCGACCTTGATCGTCGGTTCCATCGAGCCGGTGAGTACGGTCTCGTAGGAGTAACCGAGGAACCATTGGAACGTGGCGGGAATGGCGGCAAGTATCACAAGTGCGACCACGCCCCACTGCGCGAGCGTCAACGCGAGCGAACCCGTCGAGGCTGTCGCTTCACCAACTCGTCGTGTGAACTTGTCCCGTCGTTGCTTCTCTGGATCGTCAATCATTGCGCTACTCCTTGTTCGTTGTGCGAAGGAGTTTCTAACGCGGTTGACCGGCAGCCACGCGAATAATCGACAACAAGTTTCGGGGTCGATGAAGAGCAAGTTGAGCGCGTCAGATCGCGCTCTCCCCCCCACCGATGAGAACCCTATGTGATTAATCGCGCCTACCACTAATTGGCGCTGGATTCGATCCTGCGGCGTTCTATGGCCTAATCCCGCGCGATACTCAACCTTCTTCGTGCTTGACCAACTTCGGCAATGCGCGGGCGTCAACGTCGGTTTGGAACCCGTACTCGCGCGGGTCTTCGCCTTCACCAAGAGGGAACCCAGGAACGCCGGTCTTCGCGTAGTTCAAGGTCATCGGTTGACCGCCCTGATAACGAGCCGCGCCGGAGTAGAGCTGACCGTTAATGATCGAGCCGCCGCCGAAGGTGAGAACACAAGGGGTGTAGATGTAACCGGTGATCTTCTCGCTCATGGTGAGGCCGTAGATGTTGCTTTCACCTTGACCGTTTGAACAGCTCGGGGTGCGATCAACGACACTGTCCGGAGTGAGCAAGCTGAACTCGTGGGGCTCTCCATCGGCGGACTTGACTCGCACCTGCTGTGCGTTGGTGAAGGCGTTCGCGATGAACGCCACATCGGTCTTGAGTGAGAAGGTGACGGCGTTCATGTTCACGGTGGAGCAGCCGCGGAGGTCGTACACGGTCGGGGTCTCGCGCTCGTTGACCTCGCGCACAAGGGCCGGTGAGTTCTGCAAGTCACAGGCGGTCTTTCCCACGCGGTCGTAGCCGTTCGCGGCCCACTCAAGGTCGTCGTAGGTGTAATCGCGCCATGAGTAGGTTTCCGGCTTGAGCTCGTCGGGTAGGAGGAAGAACACGGGGTTCGGAGCGGCGGTCGCGGTGTTGGTTGCTTTGGTGCCGGTCACGCGCGGGCCGGAGTCCCACGTAGCGATCGTTCCGGCCACGGTGAGGTTCTTATCGATGCTCGTCGACGGGGCGATGTTGTTCGCGCCCGCGCCGGAGACGGTGACGGAGCCGCCGATGGTGGTTGCGCCCAACTGCTGGAACGTTCCTGCGATGTGGACGTTGCCGTGAATGGTCGAGTCGAAGAAGTCGGCGGTGGCGGTGTTGGTCGTGGCGACGTCTCCCCCGATGACGGTCTTGTTCTGCACGCGAAGCGGCCCGTTGGTTCTCAGGCTCAAGCCGATGTTGACGTTGTCCACGTTGGTGAGGCCGGTACCGGCGCCGACGACGCCGCCCTGTACTCGTGTGCCGGAGGAGAGCACGAGGTCACCCTGTGCGTACACGGAGCCGCCGATGACGGACCCGCTCGCGGTGGAAAAGTTGCCGAGGGTGAACACGTCACCGGTCACGGCCACGGCGGGGTTCTGGATCGCGACGTTCTCGCTCGCGAAGAGAGAGCCATCGATCACGCAAGCGTTGGAGATGCGCACGGAACCGGAGAGCACAACCACGTCGCCCTTGATGCGGGTGTTCGTGTTGCAGTTGAAGTCACCGTCGAGAAGAACAAGACCGGCGTCCTCCTCCGCGATGGTGAGGGACGAGAGTTCCACGTTGCCGCTGCCGGAGGTGAGGGCACCGTCGTTGGAGCCCTTCACCTTGTTCACCCATAGGTACGTCTGCGTGACGGTCATACTCTTGCCGTAGGTGTCCGTGCCGGTGCTCTTGATGAGGGCGTAGCGATCACCGTCGCGAGGACAACCGGCACTCACGGAGGGGTCATTGAGTCCGCTTGGGATGGTCGCGGAGGCTGATCGGTGGACCTCGTACACGAAGCCGTCACCGGTGACGGCCGTGTCTTTGCACTCACCCTTCGTGAGGCTGAACACGGCTACGGCTGTTCCGGACTCTGCGGCTGCGAGCGTCGTCACGGAGGATCGGTGCATCGCCGTGAGTTGGACGGCGTTCACCAGAGTCATTTGGAGTGACGCGCATATAACGAACATCACCACCATGAGGATCACGACGCTCAGTAACGCCGCACCCTCCTCGTCTCGGGATGGATTGCGACGGTCGTTTAGGAAGCGGTCAAGCATGGCGGTGATCCTCGTTCAGCGGCTTTCAGCCAACCCGTCGAATATCGCGGGTGTAGGTGTTTCTAACGCGGCTGAGAAAAAGAGAACGCCCCCGTGCGTGCCGCGGAACGGGGGCGTTCTCCGATTGGATTCACGAAGGGCAATATCGGCTTACGACAGGATGAGTCCCGTCGCGACAATGCCGAAGACGAGAAAGAATGCGAACACGGTTCCAGCGATCAGTTCGTTGCGGCGAACCACACGCCACTCTTCGTACTCCTTGCGCTCTTGCCGGTAGGCCGCGTTGATGACGGCTTGACGAAAGTTCGGGTCGTTCTGGTCCGGTTCCTCTCGACGCACTACCGCTCTCATAGCTCAAGCTCCTCGTCCGTGTACTCGCCGGAGGGAATGAGGTCGTGGGAAGCGCGGAGACCCGCAACCAGTGTTCTGGAGAACTCGCGTGAAGGAGTGAAGTCACCACGCACGGCGGCTGCGACTGCTCTGTGGATCACGGAAGACACCTGACCTACCGTCTTTGGCGGGACACGCTCGAGAACTTCTTCAAGCTTCTCTCCGGAAGGGGCGTCCTTCCTGTCACCCTCTTCGGCTCGCGCTTGAGCGATTGCTGCCTTCGAGATGAGGTGCCAGAGCAATACGTTGCTCTCGTCGTCGGTCGGAGGGCGTAGGTACGGTTCGAGCCTGTTGATGCGGTCCATGGGTGTTCTCCTTCGTCGTGGTTTGGACGGAGGAGTCTCTAACGCGCGTAGCCAGAAAGTTGGCATAGCTCTGCTCTTGATGGGCTTCGAGAAGACTGTTGCTCTCGCGCACCGCGAACCGTGCCAGCGCTAGCGGCGCTGGACCCCGCGCTACCGGTTCGAGCAAGCTCGCCCCGTCAGCATGTCCTTGTGGGGACGTCTCGATTAGTCGATTAGTTGTCACCGATGCGATCTTTCGATGGCTGACGCCGTTGGGTCACTTCACCGTGGCGCGGCGCGTGATTGCTCTTACCCACAAACAGAGTCGTCCGTGCTCTACCTTGCGCGGTGCGTTGATTCGCCCGTTCGCTTTTCACCGTTCGTTTGGTTCAGAGCATCCCCCCTTCGGTGCGGCGAGGTGATCGTGCAGAGCACCTGTGCTGAGGATCACAAGAGAAAGGGTCACGGCTTTCCGTGACACGAGTCGAAGACCGTAGCGAAGCGGAGTGTCAAAGACTCAAGCGGTCCAGCGTGCCACGCTGGCGCGGTCCGCGGCGTCGCGGGTGTAAGTCACCGTTGGTGCTTGCGACCACCGTCGTGTGCTCGATTCGATTGGTTCCCGTCGTCACGACGGGCTGTTGGAAGTCTTTGGAAAGTTTGTTAGCTCTCCCGCTTGAGTTCCCTCGCTCCCCGAAGAGAACCGCTTCCACCGCTGAAGAACAGGCGAGGCAGAGTGAGCGTCTTACACCTCGTGTGTTCCGTCCACTGTCGTTTCTACTTCGTGAACGCCGCGATCCTATGCTTTTCTAGCTGTCGTCGTCGCGGAGACCTAGACGGGCTAGGAACTGTTCCCGGCAGAGGTACACCGGCACTCCCGTCTTCATCCTGTATTTCGTGCTTCTCTTGGGGCAGGCGAACCCCCTCAACTCTTTTACCTGGTACGCACCCAGTAACCGCATCATCGGGACTTGTGTAGTTGTTGGCAGAAAACAGAAAGGAGTCCTAACCGAACGATCTAGCCGTGTCCTAATCCAGCAGTTCGTTCGGTTAGGACTCCGAATCGTTGAAAAGTAATATCAACATGGGTCACGATCAACGACCCACGGTTGTTATACCGACGTTTCCCGCGAACAATCAAAAAAGTTTTGGCCCGCGAAAATCCGCGGAAAATCGGGCCGAAACGGCTCGCCGGCTGTGCGCGCCGCCGCCAAAATCCGGATCGATCGACCGCCCCGAAACCCGCCCACCCACCAAACGCGCCAGAACGCCCGCTGACGCCCGATAATCGCCGTGACGCACAATCACGTCACCCCCGCTCCGCCGTCGTCAGATCGCCGCACAGCGACACGTCACACGCTCCCGCGATGTACCCGCGTACACCGACTGCTCGCGTTGTCGGAGGTGCGACGTACCGTGCTCCCGTGACTCCGGATCTGACCACCACTCCCCTGCCGCCGCGCTCACGCACGGATCGCACGGCGCGGTGGGAGGTTCGTTTCGAGGGCAAGCGCATCGGCTACCTCGAGGAAAAGAAGATCGGGCGTTCGTCGTCGCGGTTCTTTCAGGCCTACGTGTTCATCGATGACCGCACGATCAACCTCGAACTCGACCCCGACTTCGAGCAGCGTTGCGAGGTCATCCTGCAGGCGTGGCGGGACCCGTCATCGAACGTCCACGCGCGCTACGCGTTGGGTCTCCCCGAGACGAAAATAGGAGTTGCCGATGGGGTCACACACCGCGATAGGTTGACCCCATGATGTGGGGGCCGTCAAAGAAGTGGGTACAGGAGCGCGACGCAGCGCGGAACCGTCGCGAGGAGTACTGGCAACACTTCCTGGAAAAACTCTCGTACATGTCTGAAGCAGAGGCGACAAACTACCTCGCGCAGCGCCACCTCGCCCACTCGACTAAAGCGGGCGGCTTCATGGTCAACGCTGAAGGCTACATGGTTCACATCGATGATGTAGTCCGAGAGTCGCGTTACGTCAGGAGCGCGCGGGAACGTGAAGAAGAGTATGCGCGCTCCTCGGCTCAGAAGGAACGCGATCATGCTGCGCGAGCCACCCTCGCGGCGGAGGAACGTGAGCAGGAAGAAGCCCGAGAACGCTCCCGTCAGCTTCGTCAGCGCCTGCGCGCTGAGCAGGGACTGCCCCCAGAAGTCGACCACGCGCTTGGAGAGCCTCGTCCGCGCGCGGCCACCACAGCCGCCCCTCCCCAGGACTCACGCTCCGCGTGGGACCTACACGTAGAGCGCGAACAGGCTAAGCAGGAACGGATTCGTGCGCGCCGTGCGGAGGAGAAGGAAGCACGCCGCACCGCGCAGGACGCGAAACGAGGTGCCATGCAGCGGGAGAGGACGAAAGCCGTCAGCGTCCTATCGCGAGTGTTGAATCAGGCCATGACGTCTGCGGCCGAGCGCGGTGCCGACGTTGCAGAACAACGACTCACTACGCCTGAACGGTGAAGCATAGCTTCAAGGGCGATTAGGGCCCCTTCGATAGTTCGCTATCTCAGCCTCGACTTCTGCCCGACGTTTCTCGGACTCCCTGGACTGCCACCAAGCGCCAGTTCCTACAGTTGCCGCGGCGACACCACCGAGCAGCGCCGCAAACACGGCGATGAAATCCCCTCCGTTAGCAAGGAGGCCGGGGAAGAGAACCGTCAGCCCCCAGACTCCGGCAACTATCGCGACCCCAACCGCGAAACCCAGAGCCCAGAGCCAGAACTTTCTCCACCATGACGGGCCGGTGATGCGGGTGGCGATCCGCTCTGCGAGAAGGTCCCGAGCTGCGGCGAACCCGAGAGCTACTGGCTCCCCGGAGGGCAAACCAGCCAGGGCCTCGTTCATACCCTTGAGTCGCTTCAGCGCTGCGGACTCACCCCGCGTATTCCAGAAGGCGACTGCGATAGCACTCACTGCCCCTACCACGGCCACGATGAGTGGAACCCACTCTACAAACGGGCTCGCGTCCTCCGCAGACTGATCGGCAGCCGCGTTCAACAGAGGCGCTGCTTGGAGGTAGCTGAAGCCACCGTCGCTACCGATCATGACCGTGGCCTCGCTTTGTGGTTAACGCAGGGATTGCGAGGTTTCGTGAGTGACTTGGAATTGGTGCGACACACCTCTCCGACCGCTGATCCGCAAGACGGACACGGACGTGACAGGTCCATGAGGGCACGAAGGTCCCGCTCGTAACCGCCGTAGAAGTCGTCTGCCGTAATGGAGTTCGCCGCTTCGATAGCCGCCTCGACCTGCGGACGGTTCTCTGCAATGAGGCGATGGAAGGCTTTGTGGTCGCGGAGCAAAGCCGCCATCATCGTCTCAGGCAACTCTTCACGCAGATAGCGTTGCATCGTTGGGAACGGCCGGGGCCCACCAAAGTCGCCGTTGAGTAGGAACGCCCCTTCGGCTCGGGCCTCCGCGATGTGCAGCATCTCGAGGTAGTGCAACTCGGTCGAGGTCCGTGCGCTCGCGAGGACTCGCTTCGTCAGCACCTCAGTACCGTGCCGACTGATCGCCTCGGTGATGTTTGTTCCGCTTCCAAAGTAGGACCGCACGTGCTCCCTGTCGAGTCGCGTGCTCTGGCCGATGTAGGACCAGCCTTCGCGTCCGCAGTCCGTCCGGAAGACGTAGCCAACGGCGTCGGCGCTGATAATAGCCACTGGCAGCGTCGCCTCTACGCCCGTGCGATCAGAGAGCCTCGGGGTCAGGAGTGTATCCCGCCGCCTGCAGCTCTTTGAACAGCTTTGCCTTCACCTCTTCGATCTTGTTCTTGAAGGGGAGGTAGAGCAGGCCATGAATGTCGCTGGGCTTTTCAACGTCTTCTTGGTAGAGGATCGCGACTCGCTTGCGACCGAGATTTGCGAGGACCATGCCTAGTTCGAGAATGACGTTCTGACGGGCTCGGGCCTGTGCCTTCGTTGCGTCTGTCTTGACGTGGCCTACGTCGTCAGGAGTGAGGAGGACACAAGCGTAACCAACGTCACCCGACTGCCTCAGGTACCGTTCGAGCTTCTCGATGACCGTATCGCCGGCAGCCGGAAGGTTAGCCAGGATGATGGGCTTCAATCCCATCTTGCGCAGAAGCAGTTCAAGAGCATCGGTTGCAGCCGTGTCGTGCCCGTAGACCACGAAGACATTTTTGTTCGGGCCGGGGGTGGGCTGAATGCCGACTCCTTCCGTGGGCTCAGGGTTCGGCACACCGCCGTCCTTCCAGGCTTGCAGCTCTGCCAGTAGCGGAGTCTTCTTGCCCTGCGTTTGCACCGTCCCCGTGTGAAAGAAGTTGACGACCTCGCCGGACTTCGCCCTCACCTGCGTGCAGTGGTCCTGCTCCTTCACCTCATACTCGACGCCTCGCTGCGTAAGCAGAGCTTCCACTTCAGCCTGATTCATGGCTCCCCCTGATTGCTCGCTTCAAGATACCCCGCGGCGCCTCCTGGCCGCATCAGGTCCAGCCGCCCTCTCACGTTGAGCACCCCGTCCCAGAACGAGCCAATACACAGAGGAAGGCCCCCGCCAACACTATGTTCGCCACGCATCGGGCCTTCCAGACCCCCGTTGACGATAATGGCGTCATGCCTACGATCCACCAGTTCCTCAGTGACCCGTCATTCTTGACGCTGCCGCTGCTCGCTCAGCGAGACAAGCTCTGGGACAACCCCTACTCCCTGTTCGAGAAGGAGGACGTTGGGGTTGTGCTCGACTACTTGAACGAGCTACCTGCGCCCATCTCGAACCAGCAAGCGAACGCGCAAGTGGACTTCACCGAGGACGTCATCTTCACCTTCCCGCCTCCGATCGGACCCGTCGAACGCTACGAACACCGAGTGCGGCGGTTCGCGGTGCAGTTCCCTACATGGTCGGCTTTCGACCTGAACGAGCGCCTGAAAGCGCCAACCTACGTTTACGAAGGCTCACTCTCTCCCCTGGTGCTCAGGAGCCCTTCACCGACCGAAGAGGAAGAGTTCGCGAAGCTGGAAGAAACTCTTTCGAGCCGTATGACCGAGTCAATCTCGCCGCTTCACATCGCGCTTGTTCTCGATTGGTGGCGTACCCATTACCCCAACCGTCTTCGCGGTTCCGTCATCGACGCCATCAGAGGTAACCGCTACACACCGGAGCATCTACAGGACGCGCTCACCGTTGACGTGCTCTGGGATGGGTCCAGCAACAACGTGTGACACGCGGAAGAGCCCCCGACGAATCGAGGGCTCTCGCTGATGGTTCGGCCTTAGTACTTCGTGCCGTTGGCTTCGTTGTAGGCGGCGACGACAGCCTTCGGCACAGCACCACGGTCACTCTTCACGAGGCTGCTGATCTTCTCCGGCTGCTCCTTTGCCCACGCGCGAATCTCCTTCGCGGGCACCGCCGCACGCTTAGTCGGAGCGTTGCCGCTCACCGCCGCGTCGATGAACGGCGCGAGGGCGTCCTCCAACTTCTTACGGTTTGCTTCGCCGAGGTCAATCGTGAAGGAGCGGTTGCCGTAGGAGAACTTCACGGCTTCAACGCCGTCAGTCACGGAGGAGTCAAGGTCATCAATGAGAACGGTACGGGTAGCCATAACGGGAACAGTAGCACTTCAACTGAGCGATGGTCATCACATTCCGATGGCTACCCGTGGCATGCGAGTCCAGGGTTCCACGTCGTACCGCGTCGTCGCTTCCATAGTCAATGACCCGCGTACACCGACTGCCCGCCAGGACCAATGTCAACAAGTGTCAACAAGATCGGTCCAGCCGATCAATCCACGGGCGGAAGAATCGCCGCGATCACTCGCTCTGCGTCCTTCTCACGAATCCAAAGATTGCCGTACCGATCGGCGAGCGTGTAGATGCTGCTGTGCGGATTGCGAGCCTGATAAGCGTTGAAGTTTCGAACTAGCTCGTTTTTCCCAGGACCGCGTGACGCCGCCTTCACCAGGAGCGGAAACAGTTTCACTAGGTCCACGTTCATGGCGGGAATATCGGCCACCAGAGCGCACAGGATCGATTCTCCGCGCCTTTCTCGCACTCAATGCGTCGTACTACCGGATTCGTCTCCCCGCCGTCAGAACGCCGCACAGCGACGTGTCACACCGACACTCCGGCCACCGATCCGCGTACACCGACTGCTTGCGCACCAACAACAAAGGGTCACGAGCCGAAGCCCATGACCCTTTGCGATGGGTGTTACTCGGCAACACCTCGCACGAATCTGATGACGAGATTGTGCTCGTTCTGGTGAGCCGATGAACCGCTCAAGGTAGGAGCGAGAACGTTGGCGTCCACCGTGTTTCGTTTCATCGGACCGTAGAGACGGCTGTCGTCACCGGAACCGGTGTCACGCGAGGCGACGTAGCCGTTCGGTACGGACTCGTTCTGCCCGAAGGTCGCGTAGCAGTCCACATCGATCTTCTGAGTAGCGGTGCCGCTCACGGTCGTTGGTCTGCGGTTGGCGTCGAAGCCGACAGTGGAGGGGAACGTCACGACGGTGGTCGGCTGGTACTCCCACTTCACGTTGAGCACAACCGGCGCGTCCTTCTCAGAGGCCCACGTAGCGGCCACATCGAAGTTCTGGAACGCACCACGAAGCTTCGTCGCGGTAGGGCCGGAGAACGTTTGAACCGGACGGCTCGAATCAGCGAGGGTGAAGTTCGTCTGCTGCGCCGGTTGGGCGTTACCGGTGAACAACTTCTGAGAACCCGCGCTGTTCAAGGCGGCCATTCTGAACTGCCCGCCGTTGCTTGCCTTCGTATCCGGCGTGCTGCCGTTCCACAGGCTCACGGTGGTGGCGATCGGTGCTTGTCCCTCGTAATCGAGCGACGTGCCGTCCACGTTCGGGTAGGCCATGTTCACCTTGATACGACGGTCATCGTTGTCACGGAACATCTCGAAGTAGCTTGAGTCGCTGCCGTCGAAGACCGCGCCACCCTTGGTGTCGCTGTCGCTTCGGTTCGATTCCACCGACACGTTGCCCTTCGCTCCGTTGTTGGTCGACGCTCCGGCTCCGTTCGGATCGGTGAGGCATTGTGCGCCACAGTGCATGTCGTAGAAGCCGACCTGACCGGTTCGAGCGAGAGCAGCGTTCGCGTTCGTGTTGACGCCGAAGGCCTTCGCGTTGTTTCCGGCGGGACGTTCGCTCCTCGAGGTGGTGTGAAGCACGGTGGTCACGCCGTCATCCACACGGTTCTGGCTGATGATGGTGTAATCGCTACCGGGAACGCCGTAAGCGGCGAGGGCCGCGTCCAACTCCTCGGGGTTGCAGTGCACGGATACGATCTGCCAAAAGGCGGTGTTCTGCGGGGTCGCGAGACCAGCGGTGAGGCTGTGCGAGCGCGAGCCGTTGTCTTCGCTCCAACCGGACCACGCACCGTAGACGCAGTTCGCCGGAGTCGCGAGCTCGCTGCCGTTGGTGTTCGCCTTGTAATCGCAGGTGTAGTCGCGCACGCGAGACTCCGACCAGTTCTGATTGAGCGTCACGGTGCGAGATGAGGTGTGCTCGTTGACGCTCAACACGCCGCCCTCCGCGAGACCTTCCTCATTGGCCGCGTCGAGGTCGAGGTTCGCGTGACCTTCGGCGGCGTCGCGGAACAGAGCCTCTTCAAGCTGAAGACGCTTGCCGTCGTAGTTGCCCTGACCGGAGGTAGCGATCTCTCGCACGAGGCGTCCGTAGTTGCTCTCCTTCGAGGACATTTGCGCGTGCAGGTTGTTCTTGCCGATGGGGTCCTTACCTTCGGCGTCGCGAATCTCAGGAGTGACAGAGGTGTTCCACGCCACGGGGCCGGAGACGGTCGCGGCGTCCGCGCGGGTGCGGTGGTCCCACTGCTGCTTCGTGATGCGTTCGGTGGCGTCGACCACGCAAATCACGTAGGTGCCCTTGTGGTTCATCTCGCGGGCGAACTGGTCGATGCGGTCACCGCCCGCGGGGTCGGTCCAATCGAGTTTCGCGCTACCGGAACTCATGAGAGCAGCGTCGCCGTTGGCCCACGTGATCCAGTAGACGCGAACAAGCTGCGGGCTGCGGCAATAGCTGTTCCACAGGCCGGAACCACCGCTTGAGTTCTCCACGTAGCGCTGCGCGCCACCGTGAGCGCCAATTCCCTTCGCGTTCAGAAGGCCATTGAGGCTGTTCGAGTAGGTCCAACGCCAGCCAGCCGGTAAACCACCGCTGCCGCCGCCCGAACCGCTACCGCCACCCGATCCACCGTCAAACGCGGAGGAGGGAGTGTTCGGCACGAGAACGAGTACGGCGGCCAGAATGAATGACGCTGCGATCATCGTCAGCGTCCAAAGTTTCCTTCCATTTCGCATTCCTGCTTCTCCTTGAGATTAGCGACCATTGCCGCGTTATCGAATATCGAGCTACAGGAGTGTTTCTAACGAGCCGCGAAGATAAATGACGGGGTGACCGTTCATCGACTGCTTGTGGGTGACGTGTGTGATGCAGTGAACGCCTCGCTCCCTCGCTGCGAGGACGTGTCACAGGCCTGACACGATGCGGTCGAGACTGACCACTACCCCTCAGCCAAGTCGCTTCGCTGACCACGCGAGGAAGCGCTTCACGGGCGAGAGCATGCCGACTAAAACCGCGGCGGCCAGAAACGCGCCCAGTGAGAAGCGAACCGCTGCGCCATCGAGGTTGACAGCCACCACACCGAGCACATCTTCGGCTCCGATGGTGAACTCATCGGCTGCTTCATTGCGGTCGCCCTTCATCGTTGCTTGGCCGTTCTTTACGGCGATGACGCGGTGGGTGACACTGATTACTCGGTCGCCGCGCTCATGACGGTAGCTGAGGATCGTGCCTTCGCTCAGGTCGCCTTCCACGTAAGGGCGAGTCACCACGTAGTTACCGGTCACAATGACCGGCTCCATGGAGTTCGTGACCACCGGGGTGACTTCGTATCCGAACACCATTCCGCCAACGCCGCCAACGACCATCACAACGCCGACCCACAGCAATCCCTTCAGGGAAGCCGACACCCCTCGAACAAGTGCCAGAACTGCGGTGAAGAGGAGAGCGAAGACGTGTCGCACACTGAGCGCGGAGCGGGTGGCGGTGGTGGTGGCGGTGGTCATAGCGGTTCCTTCGAGCAGGTGACTTAGACCTCTCTAACGCGCCGCTCCGCTTACCTAACGCTTTGGAACAAGCGGTACCGGAACCGGTCGTTCCCCGTTGACCTGCAACTTGAGGTCACGCCAACGCTCCAGGGCTCTTCCGGAGGCGCGTCCTGCAATACCTATCAGGCTGATGGTCCAATCAGTGCGCGACGACAGCACACCCGAGAGGACGTCGCCTTCGGTGTCGGGGTGGGTGAATTCGAGAACAGACGCGCCACGTCGGAACGATGGATGGGTGAAGCCGCTTGCCAAGCGCCACACCACGACCAAGGCGTCATTGTGCAGGTCGATGGATTCGCCAGCCTCCCGCACGATGGCCTCCCACGGAGGCAACGCGTTCTCGTAGTCGTCGGGGGCGATGCCGTTCGCGGTCGCGATTGCGCGCAGGTATCCCTTGTGCCTCTTCTGCCTCAGAGCCTCTTTGCGCAGCAGATCGTTCGCCTCAGACTGCGACCTGCCTTTCAGACCGCTCTTCGTGAGGGCTCGCTCGTGAGTCAATTCGTCGTGTGCTGCCTGAAGCCGTCGCAGTATCCGGCTCCTCCGGTCTCTCGGAACCATCACCCAGATAGCCATACTGGCGCTTTCGATCTGCGCTCGCACAAGGGGATAGAACGCCATGATGGGGACCTGGAGCGAGCCATCGTCACCGCGAAGCATCGACCTCATAGCCCGCCCGAGGTCAACGGCTTGAAGCAGGCAATAACTCACGAAGTGTTCGAGCTGCATGGGCGCGGAGGCCAGGTTGTCGCAAGCCATCACGGAACGCGGCTGAGAGTTTGGCTTCTGGATTCGGTCGAAGGCGTCGCTCAGGGCGGCTTGACGGTCAAGCACATCGGTCAGCAGGACAGCGAGTTCGTTCTCATCCACAAGCAGGGTTTCGCCCATTGCAATATCTCCGCACTAGAAACCTTTACGCAGACGCTAAGCGCCACCACCGACATTGCAGAAGCGCAAACCGCGCTTCATCAGCACGGTGGCGGCGATGGTCGGCCGAATCATCGAGGCTAACGTCACCACTGATGGGCAGATCGCCGGGTGCTTAGAGAGAAGAGCCTGCCCGGAAAGTGCGGGCAGGCTCTTCAGGATGAGCCTCAGCGCACGTAACCGAGGATGGCAGTCTCGGTCTGAACAACGTTGAGAGGAGCCTCAGCGCCGGTCTTCCACTCACCATCCATGAGGACTGTCGATCCTGCCCCCTCAACGACAGCCCGCGTGAAGCTCGCCGGATCAGAGGTGGACCCGCTTGCCGTGCACGCTTCGATAGTCGCGCCTGTCACCTCGGTGAGGGTCTTCCTCGTCGGGATTGAGAACTCTGAGAACGTGGCTTGAGCCGGAACGGTGCAGGCGACGGCTGCACTGCCACTCAGTGGCGTCAGCGCGCCGGAGTTCCAGTCGAGAACGACGAGTTCGTCGTCATTTCGCAGCGGCCAATACGTCGCGAAGGGTCGAACGGTGCCCGCCTGCGAGGCATTGCCAAGACCAGACAAGTTTTTGAAGTCCGTCTGCCATCTTGTCTCTCCGGTGACTGAATCAACCCCGGTCATCGTGACGTCCCCAGTCGACAGTCCGATGGCTCCGCCTGCTGTGTCCCGCGCCAACGACCATTCCCCGTTGCAGAGAATGGGTGAATCGACGTCACCACCGCACGACACAAATCCGGCCTTGGTCCAACGAACCTTGCCCGTTGCAAGTTCGATGAAGCCTGCAGTTTCCTCCGCGGCGGTAGCTTTGAACGTGTCGGGCATGGTGACGCCGGTCGAGTTGTAGACGAGGGCGCCCTGCTCTTCCCTCGCATACCAGCCGCCAAGCGAGTCAACAACTTTTCCGTCACCGCCCACTACCTCGATCGCGGGGATTTTCCAGGCCTCTTTACCGTCAACGATGCGGAGGACAAACTCCTCCCCCGCTTCGTCGGCGACACCCCAGACCCCCGCGCCGAGGTCTCGGGAACGCGAGTATCCGGCTACGGCACTCGTGTACGGCTGCACTCCCCCGTTTAAGGTCAGCTGATATCGAGCATCATCGCTTACCCCGGGGGTGTTGCCCCAGAAGCACACGCCATCCTTCAGGCCGCAGTCCCAAATGCTGCTCACCCACATTTCTGAAGCTGACGCTTTGACGGCTCCAGACTTCGGGTCGATCAGCGCCAGTGCCGGCGCCCAGGTGTCGTTGCTCTGAGCGACGGGCTCCCCGACGACAGCGATGATCGGTTGAGACTTCTCACCGAGGATCATGGGGAAAAGGCTGCCGTTGACGCGGTTGTTGATGCTAGCGGCGCGAGTCCATCGTTCAGTGCCGTCGGCGGAGTTGTACGCAGCGAGGGTGACGGCATGCTCCGGCGTCTTCACGTAGGCGAGAACCGTGTCATCGACAGTCACCACGAAGCTCGAGCCGATTGGTGCGGCGTCGACGGCCCAGGTCGGTTCAACGACATTGTTGAGCAGACTTTCCAGTTCCTGCGGCGACCCGTCAGGCTCGTCGGTGCCGGTGCAACCCGCGAGAAGGAGAGCCGTTAGGCTCAGCACCGCAACGACCGTTGTAACGCGCTTCATAAATTTCCCCCGTAATGGACCCACTTAGAGCCAGCCAGATCCTATCGAGGTGCAGAGCATCGATTCGAACACACCTCCGCGAGCGCCCGCCCCGGCGCAACACATCAGCTGTTCGGCGTCATCATGGGTGGTCACTGGCCACGTGTGCGCTGAGCGCGGTGGCGAAGCGAGGGGCGCAGCCATCGCAACGCACCAAGTCCCACAAATCGCCCTCCGCCAATGCCGCCCAGTCATCCTGAGCCCACTCGTGAGGACATTGACTCTGCTCCAGCGGCGCCATACCCAGCATCCAGCCAGTCAGTTCATTTACTGAGTGGAACAGCGGGGCCGCGGACGCACGGACCTGTTCGATAATCTCCACGTGGCCGGCTTTCAGACCTGCGGGTAAGGCGGCTTTTGCGCGTTCGCACCCATCACACCGGCAGATCCTTGCGGTTCGCGCCTGTTCCGCCCGCTCTTTTGCCTCTTCCGAGAGTTCAAGCGACTCAATGACTTGACTTGCAGCCTGCTCGCACTCGGGACAGTCGTAGTACAGGAGTCCGACCTCGCAACCCTGCCGCTCCTCAGCCTCAGACAGCTCGCGACGCCAGTCATCGGCGTCGTAACGGTGCGGACACTCACGGTGGTCCGAAGCAAAAGGGTGTGAAGAGTTGCCAAAGAGATGGAAGTGCGGCAGGTCCTTGTCAGCCAGGTAAGCAAAGAACTCCTTTGACTCCGAGTAGTCGGGTCCCTCGTGTACGCAACCGTTCGCGGGCCCGTAGAAGTCGTCGAATCCCGCTCGCTCCTCGCATTCCCTACAAGCGTGCAGGTCCTTCGCCTCCTGCACGACTGCCTCAACCCTTTTGCAAACTGAGCACACGCGGCTCTCCCCCCGACCGACATCGCCTACATTTCGACTCTATGCGCGAACGCACCATGGACTTGATGAGCACCCGTCACAGAACCGATCGGCCACGTCATTACGTCAGTCCCCTCGCGACCATATAGGCGTCCACGTCGAACGGTACCAACGGTGTGGAACCCGCCACGTAGAGGGGATGACGCGGATGACCGCGCTTCGTCAACGTCCCGAGATTGACCCACACGCAATCGTGGGCCGCCATCACCGTGAGTAGATCCGCCAGCACCGGTTTCAAGAAGTCGCGAGAGTCGATGGTGTCACCCCACGCCGCCAGCACCGTCGAACGCCGCCCCTCGAGGACCGCGGCCACGTGACGTTCGTTCTCGGCCTTGAGCGCGGGGTCAAGCTGAAATTCGATGTTCTCAGGGTCGGCAGCGATCTGGGGGTACACGTTGAGCAACGTCCAACTGTCGAAACCGTTGCTCGATGCGAAGCCGGTGACACGGTTCACCGTCCGGTCAAGATCGTCCGGAACCGCCGTACTCGGATTTATGCCGACGCACACCAACGGATTGTTCCCGAGGGTGGCGAGGGTGAACCGCGCCGTACCCTCCGCGTTCCGTTGCCACAGCCACCGTGTCATGGTGACAGCGTGGCACGAACGGCGCCGGTATCTTTGAACCTCCGCCGTCGTCACGCTTCATCCATTGCGAAGCGTCCGACGCCACACCGGGGAAGGCTCAACGATGACCTACTGGCAGGCCGTACCGTCCACGTCCAGTGACCGCCTCGAAGAGCTGGCGCAGACCCTCATTGCGTGCCGCGACGCCTTCCACGAAACCGCCAACGAGTTCCACTGGGAGCCGGTAGGAGGGTCGGGCGCTGCTGACGCGGCTGCGGCCCTGCCGTCGCCTGATCCGGCAATCGATAACCCAACAGGCGAAACCGGCCATCGCCTCATCACAGAGGCCATCCAGATCTTCCTCTTCAACTCCGCGGCGCATCTAGGAAGCTGGGCCGCGTTACTGCGTGCCGCGGAGGTGGTCGTGACTCCTTCACTACTCCTACGCGCCGTGATCGAGAACTGCGCGCACGCAGTTTGGGTCGTGGGGGATGATCGTGAGGATGATCCGGGCGCGCGGCTCGCGCGCGCCTACCTGGAAGAACTGAAGAGCGCCGAGCAAGCCAAGATGAACGCGGGCCGTCTGCGCGGCAAGAGTCATCCCAGCCACACTCGCACAGCGGCCGCGTATAAAAAGGTCAAGGCTGACATTTCCGCCCGTTTCCCTGACTCGACTCCCGAGGAGCTCGACAAGTGGCGGCTTCATGGACAGAAGCTACCGAGCCTCGGGGAGGCGGTCGAGTGGATGTACGAGCTGACACGCTCCTTCGGCGGCACCATCAACGCAACGGTGGCCTCCGGATTGTACGGGCTGCTCTCGAACCTCACGCACCCGACCCTCTACACAGTGAGAGAAATGCGCGTGTGGACCAAGGACGAGGAGACAGGTCACAACGTGGCGAACGTCCAGGTCACAATCAGGTCGGTCGAGAACGACGTTCGTGCAGCGCTTGCGGCCTTCTACAACGCCCTCAGCTACGTCACCGGCTACTACGACTGGCCTGAAACTGTACTTAGGACTCTCGAAGGCAAGATCGAAGCGGTCATCCCTGAGTTTTTCGTCATCGCCACCGAAGCCGATTGAAGTAACTCAAGCGTCTGTAAGACCAAGCTCCTTAGTGAAGGCGGGATGGACCTGTAGTTGCCCCGTTTCAGTTGCTCTCAGAAAACGGTCCTGATAGCGGTAAACAGTTCGCGACCCTCCGCCGCCGCCGCCTGTACGCAACACTCCCACAACCGATGCTTCAAACAGCTGCTCAAGCACAGCGTCCACATTCTCGGCTTCGATACCCGCGCTCATTGCCGCGGTTTTCCAAGTACTGAGCGTGAACGTCCTACGACCGAGCGCCTTCAGCGCGTTGACTACGGCGACCATGCTGGGAACGTGGTCCCCGAGCTCATCCCGTAGCTCGTCAACGATGTGCTTGCTGTATCTGACCTCAGCGTCGTACAATGTCCTGACCGTCGATGGTGGTGTGCCCGTTGGAAACAGCGACGTCAAGAGCGAAGGTCGAGAAAGCCACAATGTCACGGGGCCTTCCCAGCACCCGTTTCGTCATGTATTTCAGGGCAGTAGTCCCGGACCTCATACGTTCAGTCGTGAAGACCGACGCCCATCCCTCGCCTTCCGGCACCCCCGCCGTTTTGTGAATGCGGCGGTCGATCACACGCTCAAGCTCCTCGTTCGGCCAATCGAGATACACAGCATCTTGGGCGAACTTGTTTTTGTCGTTGAACGCGATCTTTTCCCACAGATCAGTGCGAAGGAACACGATGACAGGTGCCGGTCCTTCTTGTTTCAACTTTCCCGCGAAGTGCCGTGCCGCTCGCACCGCACCGCCGATAAGCCGAAGAGACTCCTCGGTACCGTCCCACGCATCATCCAGTCGGTCGACTAGCGCGGTTACGGGAGTTCGCTTGACGTGAGCCGCCAACACGTCCTCAAGCTGGTCTAGCAGCGTGAGAGTTGACTTCTCGAGGAACGTCTCTTCTACGTCGGCTATCTCGAAGCCTCCGAGCTCCGCTATGCCGGGGACAGACGGCAGCGCGACCTTTCGCACGCGACTTAACCACCCGAAAAGAGCCGCGAGGGGTCCCCTGTTTGGACCAGCGCCGATTTGACGAAGTATGCGCTTGCCACGCCAACGCAACCTCCATTTCATCGTGTGACTCGCCTCGACGAACATTGAAATTGCGATGGCGAACCGCCAAGACGCGGCGTAGGCGAACGCGGGGCTTACCGCCTGATCGAGCAGCCGTTTGTGAGCCTGGAACACGTAGTCCTCGAGGTCCATCTCAACCACTGTCCCCGTCGCCGAGGCCGCGACATGCTTAAACAGTGCAGTCTTACCGGACCCCTTACGTCCGATGACCAGATACTTCCCGAGCAAGGCGTCCGAGGCAGTGCCGACGTCGATGAAGTAGTCAAGGAGGTTGGCGTCCTGTTCGGCGTCGAAGCGTCCGAAGTCGATGGCGCTGAGGACTCCCGGCGTAGGCGATGACATGAGTCGAAGCTACCGGAAGCCCCGTACAAACTCGGCAAGTCCGTCAAGCGTCTAGATGTACCGGGTCAGGAGGTTGGTGGCTGGTTCGGGTCTTGTGGATGAGGAAAACCTCCGGCTGAGTGGAGATATCTGACGTCTTCACGAACCGGAGGTTCTCGTGCCCCACCGTAATGCTCCGCTGACTCCTCGGGGCCGGCTGTTGATTGTTGAGCGTGCTGCCGCAGGGTGGAAGCAGGCGCATATCGCGGCCGCGATGGGTGTCTCGCGACGGTGCGTGCAGCGATCACCATCGCGGGCGAGTTCGTGCTCGCCACGGAGAAGTACCTCTGACACACGTCGGCTAGGAGACGAGACACCGATCTACTGCTTGTGTCGCAAAAGTTCGTCACCTCGTAGGCTCACCAGACGTACCGTCAAGGCTCCGTGAGTGCACGGGTTCGATGACCTGGAAGGAGCGCCCATGCCTGCGCCGTCTGTACCTGCCGATGCCATTACCGTCATGACACGCGCCGCGACTCGCGGCCTGATCCAGTACATGGTCAAGAATCCGAACAGCTACTACGGCGAGATTCGCGAAGCGACTGAGGCTCCTGTGAGCTCGCTCACCCGCGACCTGCGGCTTCTCGAGTCTGTCGGGGTCGTTCACACAGACGTAGATCATCCACTGGGTTCCCGACGAGGCCGCGCTCCGCGCTATCGGGTCGATGTGCAACGTGTCACGGACCTACTCGCAGAACTCAAGAACCAGTTGTTGGGCTGACGACGTACCCGCCGGTGGCTGCAACCACGTGCATCGACCTGAGTACGTGTCGCACACCGCCGCGTTGAGCTTGACCATCAGCTTGGACATGCATCGAAGGCGCGTCTTCCGTCATCAAGCCGATGAGTGTTCACACGATTCGGCCAGGGGTCCAGAGGAAAACTGGGGCAGGGGTCCGGGGAAGCCACTCCCCGCTCCCTTACGAACGGATCATCAGTAAACGAACTTCTCTGTCGTTTGCGGCCATCGGTTGCACATCGTCATGGCTTGGACGAAGGGTGTACTCCACTTAACGGTGAGTTGTGGAAGCTCTTCGAAATTGTTCGAAGTATCATCCAACGCTGCGACGTTGGTTCGGCACTCAGGGCGACCCCCTGAGAACGCCGTTGGGCGACTACCCAAACCCCGTCCTTGGCGCAAGGGTTATTGCAGGGAGCTTTCGGCGGTTTCTAGAAGTCCTTGTCAGGCCTGGAGGCTGTTTTAGGAGTCCAGGGGTTCTGGTCAGCGAAGCTCCGGCGAAGCCGGCCCACTCGCAACCATCCACGTATATCCGGTTTCTTATTGCGAAGTGCGGGATTACGCGCGTCTCCTCGACTCAGCACGTACAGACCCACAGCCCGCGGCTGAGTCAAGCTGAGTACCCCACCTCACGTACCAGCTGAGTCAGGCTGAGTGCCCGTGCATGTCGATATTCCTCTCCTCAATCGCTATGGCCTCTTCATCGAGGCCCATCCTTCGAGGAGGAACAACATGCTCGATACAGCCATCAACCCGATGCTCGATGACGACGACGAGGTGACCACCGAAGTAGTCAACCCGATGCTCGAAGACGAGGAAGTATCCGAACCCGTCGGAAGCACCGGAAGGTTCACGGGGCTGCGCCTACCGACCCGTCCCGATGTGGCCGCTCCGGTGAAGCCGGAAGCACCCGTCAAGGTCGTTCGGGAGCAACCGCGTGTAGTCGCCGCACCGTCCTTGACCGTGCCCGCGCCGAAGAAGAAGCCGCACCGTCTGGGTGGTCCGGTCGTAAAGCCGGAGAACATCGGCAAGGAGGGTTATGACTCTCTCGGACGCAAGAAGACCGGAAGTCCTCGCTTCAAGCCGACTGAACTCGACGCTCTGTTCCTCGCACACCTCGCAAAGTTCCGAGTGGCTTACGCCGAAGACCTCGCTGAACTCGCCTACGCGAAGGTACTTCCGATGAACGCCGCGACCGCCACTCCGACTCTCCTGAGTGAGCGTGCGGTGACGAAGCGTCTTGAGCGCCTTCGTGCCAAGGGGTACGTGGGAACCAAGAATGACAAGCGTGGCAAGACCGTGTGGGGCGCGACACAGGACGGCGTGGAGGTAGCTCGATCCTTTGGCCTGCTCGCTCACGAGAACGATGCTCACCCGAAATCTTTCACGGACATGGGTTGGAGCCCTTCGGACCACTTCCTTCAAATCAGCCGTATCGCTGCCCGTTTCGCGTCTCCGGCTGGCATGTTCCAGGACACACTCAACGTCGGTCCTGTGGATCACTCCGCGTTGGTTGCCGAACACCAGATCGGTTCGGCCTTCGCTCGTGCGACCGATCGTTGGAGGGCACTCAAGGGCGAAGGGCGCGAACTCGACTATCCGGCCTTCCGAGAGAGCGTGCTTGCCGCTGCTCAGAAGAAGGTCGCGGAGGGCCGTTTGGCCTGGAACGAGATGCTCGCCGCCTATCCCGTGCTGTGGATGATCGGGAACTACGGCGAGGAGAAGCAGGCTCACCCCTGTGACTTCATCGTCAATCGCGAGGCACAGCGCACCGGTCGCGACTCCGAAAGTATCGCGGTCGAGGTGGAGTTGAGCATCAAGTCGTGGGACGAGTACGTGGCGCTGCTGCGCTCGTTCGCAAAGGAGCTTTCCACCCTCGCCGTATTCGGGTACGTCGCCTATCTCGTGCCGACCAACAAGACCGGTCGCGACATTGAGAAGATGCTGCGCGCCGTTGATCGTTCCGAGGATCTGGGCCTGTTCGACAGTGGCCGCTTCCTCGTGCTCCCCATCTACAACCGTGATGGATCGAACCTCGAACTCAGAAGGAAATTAGGTGATTGAAATGGACCAGTACGTCGTTTGGATCGTGGTGGCCGTTATGGTCATCGCCGTCGTCGTGATCGGTGGGCGCTTGCTCGCCTCGAAGGTCATCAGCGTCACCACCCGCCTCATGCAGGTTCCGGAAGAGCGCGCGGTGTTCCATCACAAGGTGGTTCTCCTCGAAAACACTCCGCTGGTTCAGGCTCTCGCTCCAGCGTCGGAGTTCACCCGCGAGTACGGCGAGGACGAGAAGCGCCGCGCGCCACTGTTCTTCCTGAGCCCATGGCCGCAAGCGCTGAAGGTGGCGTGGAAGAAGCACAAGGGTTCGAACCGCTTCGTGGACGTGCGCGCACAGCTTAAGGCCGCCGCCGCCGACCTGACGGTGCGCGTACTCGATGAGGACCGCCAGCCGCACAATGCCGGTGACGAGCACTTCTCCGTCATCGTGCCGTTGGGCGACCGCACCGAAGAGGATGTCACGAGGCTCAAGCCGATGCTCAAGGCGAAGTTGGGTCTGTACTCCGTGGATGCTGCCCTCACCGATGACTACCTCGCGGTCGAGTTCGTGTGTCACACCGTGAAGCCGGTTGACGTGCTGCTGAACCGCAAGTTCGACGTGTCGGTCCTGGACGATAACCCGCCCGAAAGCTGGAAGAAGCTTCCCATTGCCGTTGATCGCAACGGTGCCGTTCTTCCGGTGGACCTCCACCAGACCTACGTCTACGGCATGAGCGGTTCCGGTAAGGGCTCCGTGATTCACGCTTACGTCCGCCAACTCGCCCACGAAGTGCGCAAGGGCACCGTGAAGCTGTACGGCGTTGACACGAAGAACGAAGACGTCGGGGTGTACCGCAACTCGCGTCTCCTCGAGGCGTTCGCGGATTCGGAGGAGTCAGCGGAGGACCTGATCGAGTTCTTCTACACGAAGATGAAGGAACGTGCTCGGATCGCTCGCGCTCAGGACTTGAGTGCCGGGAAGACGGGTATGCGCGTGGACCTGGGACAGGACAACCCTGTGTGCGTTCTCGTCATTGACGAACTCATCGCTCTGCTCCTCGCAATGCAATCCCGTAAGCGCTTTAGCTACTACTTCGGCCTGCTACAGCAGGTCTACCTAGAGGGCCGTTCTCTTGGGTTCGTGGTCGTCGCTGCTGGGCAAACGATGGACGAGGAGATTCTGAAACGTCTGCGTTCTCTCAACGTCGTGGTCGCTTGTATGAAAGCGAAGAAGCCGTATTGGCCCGCCGTTCTCTTCGACATTGAAGAGACGCACCCCGTTGCCATCGCCGCGGCGCAACTCGCCAACGCGACCGCCGGTAACGACTACGCAACCGCTGGCATTGGCTGGATCAGAGTTGAGGACGGCGAGATCACCAATGTGCGTTTCCCATTCACCACGGAACGCGACGTGCTCACGATGCTTCGCGAGTGGGGCCTTCGTGAAGCCGGTGAAGCGACGGAGTTCAGCGAGTGGAGGGCAACACGCGGCCTCGCGTCAAAGGCCACTTCGGCACGACGAGTGGAACCGGTCGCAAAGCCCGTTGCCATTGCCCCGAAGTCCATCGTGGTCGATGAGTCTCCCGCGCCGGAGCCGGTCGCACGTCCAGCGAAGCCGAAGCCGCTCCCTACACCGTCCGCTACTTGTTCGCAGGTTGACGAGTTGATCGCGGTGAAGGAGTTCGATGACGCGAAGCTGGCCCGTGCCCGTGAGCGCGTCGCGGCGCGACTCGAACAAGGTGACAGCGTGAAGGGTCGCGCGATGCTCGACGCCATCGAAGCGGAACTTCGTATTCGTGCTCGCCTGTCGCAGTACAAGCCGGTCCAGCCGCAGCCGCTCGACGGTGCTCTGCCGCCGCTCAACTTCTAACGAGCCGCGTTAGAGAACTACCCGAAGGAGGTCACGATGACTAATCACAAGGAATGGGATGGAGACGACTCCGACTTCACGGCGGAGGAGCTTGCCGCTGCGAAAGCGTCTCGTCTTCGCTGGGACGAAGATGTGGCGCGAATGACTCAGGAAGGCGTCTGGGATGAAGACGCCCTCAAGCCGTTCGATGCTGTGAGCATCGAGGAGGTGTTGTCATGGGAGTGAAGAACCGTAGACAGTGGGTCGGCGGCGGCATGCCGCGGGCTGTGGGCTATTGCCCGAACAAAGAGTGTGGCGTTCCGATTCACATTGTGAGGTACAGCAACGGAAGCATCGAGCCACGCGGCTTCATCTCCGGTGATCCGTACCGCTGTAAGGTCTGTCAGCACGAGTGGACCCAGGAATGACGAAACCCCCGCCGATGCACGAACATCGGCGGGGGCTGATCGGAGAAGCAATCCGATTCACGAGGGCAACAACCTTCGACAACCGAATATCAGTGAAGGGCGGGTCGTAGTGACCCGCCCTTCGTCGTGTGTGCGCGTACACCGACTGCTCGAAACACGGGTCGGTGTGACACATCGCTAGGCCGCGATCTGCGCGCCATGGTGCCGTGGTGACATGTCGTGTCGATGACGACGTGGGAGGCGCGGAGACTCGAAGCCAGCGCCTCCCACGGGTGTGCCAGCGCCTCAGTCGCTCACGTCGTAAACGATCGGGGTGCCCCCAACGAGGATGACACGCTTGACCTCCTTGCCGTCACGCTTGCTCTCAGCGATCGTTTCGAGGAAGCGCGCGTGGTTCTCAGGTGAGACGAGCTTCCGCCAGTCTTCGGACTCTTCCCACAGCTCGCGGTTCATGGTTGCCATTGGTCATCGCTCCTTCGTGGTGAGTCCGGACCAGAGACCGGTTCCGAACTTCTTGGTCTGTTGCCAGAGGTGGTTTAGCTGCTCGCCGACCCGCTCGCCGGTTTGGTTAGCCGGTGTCGTGGTTACCGGTTCGTCAGTGGCCTCGTCACCGGTTTCGCCGTGGTCACGGTCAAGTGGTTCGGTGGTCTCGACCGGTGGTTGTGGCTCGATGGTCACGTGGACGACCGGCGTGGGTGGTTCACGCAAGAAGGGCGTAGAGACCACGTAGATGGCGAAGAATCCAAGGACTCCGACCGAAACCACTGTGATGAGCTTCTTGAAGACCGGCATGGGCTGGAACCATAACCGGCTCTCTCACGGAGCACGACAACCACTCGGAAACCACTCCTGGTCACGTGGTTCACGCGAACGCTAACCACCCGCGAACCGGTTTGGCCCGCGGGTGGTCTTGTGTGGGAGTGGTTGTTAGCCTTCGTCCTCATAACCGGCGTTCTTTTGAGTGCCGAAGCTCCGGCTGAACGGAGTACCACCCTCGGGGTAGTGAACCACCGCTGATGAAGCGGCTGCTCTCGCAAAGAACTCCCGCCTGCTTCAGCAGACGGGAGTTCCGTGAGGTGTGTGGCACTTACTCCAAGTTACCTCTGTATTGAGTGGTGCCTCCGTACTGTAGAAGACGTCACCTTCCAGGTCATAGACCTGAATTTGAGGAGCGAGCTCCCACGCTGGCCATTCACCGTTAACGCCGACGCCCTGCAAGTTGACCCAGTGGCCGCTCGCCGGAGGCTCGTCCCAAGGGCGAGATTCGAACTCCGGGTCCAGGTCATGTACTACCTCTTTGCCGATGCGTTCCATGAGTTGTTGGTTGGAGGTAGCGGTGGCGCCCCAGCTTTCACCAGCCTCAGTTCCGCCCTCCTGAATGAAGCGCACCATGATCTTCTCAGCCACCTTCTGGGCCTCTCCCGCATAGGCAGCCCTCCGAGTTTCCTTGACAATCCACCCATAGGCAGGAATACCGATGGCGATCAGAATGCCGACGATGGCGACTACGACGATTAGCTGAATGAGGGTGAAGCCTTCCTCGTTGGTCGCTCCTCTCTTCTGTGTGATGTTGCTGAGCACGTGTGTTCTCCTTGGTCTGGTACGGCCTCGTATATCGCCGTCAAGGAGGTCTCTAACGAGTCCGAGAGACTTTCTGCACCCGCTGTAGAAGCGCACCGCGAACCGTGCCAGCGCGGGCGTCGCGCCTCTTACTCGCGTCCCCACACGGTCATGGTCTCGTCGGTTGCTTCGATGACGAGAGCGCAGTCATCGATCAACCACTCGTCGGTCACGTCGAAAGGCACATCGTTCTTCACGAGGGTGTAGCGGTCGTCGTTGCCGTCTGTCTTGAGGTACAGGTCTCCGTTGCTCATGGTGTTTCTCCTGGGGATGGTTAGCGATTGAGATGTAGACCTCTCTAACGAGTCCGGCCAGCGAGTTGAGAAAGAAGTAGCCCCTCCCGGGAACCTTGTCGGGAGGGGCTACTTATACGGACCGTTCGCCGTGGGCTGTCTCAATCGCGTGAGGAGAAACGGTTGCCGAACCAATATCGCGTTACGGAGTAGAGTCCTCTTGCTCTTCGGGCACCGTGAACAGTTCCCACAGACGCTTCATGGCCGCGGGGCTGTCTCCGGCGTTGACCATGATGCTCTTCCACTCCTCGTCGCTCAGTAGCTCGACTTCGGGATGCGGCTGACGCCAAACGATGCTCACGCGCTTGCGAAACTCCTCCTCGAACCGGCCTCCGGTGTAACGCCCACGCGAGGCCTTCTGCACCCAGACGGCTTCGACCTCCGCGCGAATGGCTGCTTGCCGGTCTTCGAAGGATGAGCCCTCGTTGTTGAGCGCTTGCGTTCGCAACCAGCTATCTTCGCCGCGCGAGGCAGGCACGGCCCGCGCTTCGCTGTGAAACAGACCGCGCTCAGTACGTAGCTCCGCTCGTTGATCGTTCAGCTTCGTGACCTGCGGCCACACGACTTCACCGGGAAGCTGCCCGCTCGCGTGAGCCGCCATGAGTTCGTCAATACGGTCCGCGATGGAGGCTAGTTCGGCTTCCTTCGGCCACACCCGCTCCGGCTCCGGTGCCGCGTTGTAGCCGCGGTAGGTTCGGGCGAATACGTACTCGAAGACTTCGCGGGAGACGAGTTGTTCTACGCGAAGCGCGTTGATTGACAAGTGGTTGTTGGTCTTACCGCTGTTACAGCCGTAGGTGCTGCGCGTGGGTCGGTCGTCTCGCTGCCCGTAGAGCTTCCCTTCACATATCCCGCAGAACATGAGGTTCGAGAGGAGCCATCTCCCTTCTTTGACACCGCGACGAGTCCGCTGTTTGAGTTTCGCGAGTGCCGCTTCGCGATCTTCCAGCGAGATAATCGGTTCCCAGTCCCCCATGATGATGTTCCCGTCCGCGTCGTAGAGCGGCTTGCCGTTCAGGCTCCGCACTCCCGCGGTCTTCCATCCCAGAAGCACTCGATGTACCGGTGTCCATCCCCAGTCGGGCTTGCCGTCCGTCGTGAGCACGCCTTGCGACTGCCACCGTTGGCGGATCTTCGTAATGGAGACACCTGTGAGCAGATCGTCAACGGCTTCTCGGATCAGCGCAACCTCGTCGGGGCGATGCGTGCGAGCGTCCGCTTCGAAACCGAAGTGGCGGCGGTGTTGAAGTCCTGGCCGACCCTCCATGGCCTTTTGGAGGTTCGTGCGCTTGATGCGTTCCGCGATGCGTTCCGATTCGGCGGTGTCCACGGACGCTTTGATACGGGCAACCATCCTGCCGTCAGCGGTGGACAGGTCATCGTTTCCGGACACCACCGTCTGGATGATGACGCCCTTGCCTTTGCCGAAGACCTTCTCGGTCTCTTCGTGCAGACGGATCAAGTCTTCGAGCTCAAGCACTCGTCGCGTGATGCGAGAGTTCGAGTAGGCAATGATGTGCTGGAACTCTCCTGCCCTCGCCCGCGCGATCATGTCCGCGTAGGCGTGGCGGACCTTCCCTTTCGCCGTGCGTGTGCTCGCGCCAATGTCGTTGTCGATCTTCACACCGACGACCTCGAGGCCCATTTTCGCCGCCAACGCGCGACAGTCCTCTTCCTGACGCTGAACACCCAACTCGTCGCCCTCGCGATCATCGCTGATCCGGCAATACACCATGGCCTTCGTCGTTCTCGACAAACGAACCCCCACTCAAACGCCCCACCGGTCACCGTTCGCGCGACCACCGGTGATACACGCCGACCGACGACAATGGCAACGTCGCGCCTCACCGATCGACCCCAACACCCCGATCTTGACACATACTTTTTCAACCACGTGCCAGGCGGTGGTCGCGTTCGTGATCATCAAGGAGAACTACCTCCGCGAGCACTCCCCCGAGAATCTCGTGGGCGACTTGCGCACGTGGGTCGGGCAGCAGATCGGGCCGATCGCCCGTCCCCGCGACGTCTACCTCGTCACGGAGCTGCCCAAGACCCGCTCGGGCAAGATCATGCGCCGCCTCCTGCGCGACATCGCCGAGGGCCGCGAGGTCGGTGACACCACGACCCTCGCGGACACGATGGTCATGTCCACGATCCAGGCCAAGCTCACGAAGAGGAAGTGAGCTCCGCCACGACGAGGAGCAGGACCGAGCGCGGGACGCTCAGCGCAGGGCGCCGGAGGTGAGCCCGGCGACCAGCCGCCGCTGCAGCAGCACGGCGATCACGAACACGGGCACGGCGGCGACCAGCGAGGCGGCGGCGAGCTTGCCGAAGTCCTGCACCTTGTCGCCGAGGAGGTTCGCGAGCACGACCGGTGCCGTCTGCGCGTCCGGGCTCACCGTCAGGAAGGTCGCGAACAGGAGATCCTGCGAGCACAGGAGTCCCACGATCACCCCGACGGCCACGACTCCGGGTGCCAGCAGCGGCAGCACGATGCGCAGCAGAACCCGCACGGGTCCCGCTCCGTCGAGCTGCGCCGCCTCGTCGAGCTCCACCGGGATGCGGCGCACGAATCCTTCGAGCAGCCAGATCGCGACCGGCGCGTTGGCGAGCCCGCAGACGAGCGCGAGCCCCGCCAACGTGTTGTTCAGCTGGAGCTGACGCAGGAGCAGCAGCAACGGGAGCACGGCCACGATGGGAGGGAGCAGCCACGGGCTGAGCACGGTCGCGCCGAGCGCACGTCCTCCCGTGCCGCTGCGCACGATCGCCCACGCGGCCGGTATCCCCACGAGCAGCGCGATGAGCGCGCCGCTGAACGAGACGATGAGCGTGTTGGCGACCCCGTGCGGCAGCGCGCCGGCGAGCGCCGCGGCCCAGTTCTCCGGATTCGGTGCCGCGGGAAGCAGCTGCCCCGCGGCCACGTCGCTCTGGCGCGAGAAGGAGAGCGAGACGAGCCAGGCGAGCGGCAGGAGCGTGAACAGGAGCGCGATCCCGACGATCACCCACGCGAGCACGGGTCTATTCCGCCGCATGATGGAGCCTCCTGGTGAGTGCGGCGACGGGCAGCGTGACGACCGTCACCACGACGGCGAGCAGCAGCGTGATCGCGGACGCCCGGCCGAGATCGAACTGCTGCAGCGCCGCCTGGTAGGTGAAGTACGACGGCATCGACGTCGAGGTCCCCGGACCGCCCGCGGTCATGACCGCGACCAGGTCGAACACCTTGAAGGCGAGGACGAGCCGGATGAGGAAGGCCGCGGCGATGCTGCCGGCAACCGACGGCAGCACGATGCTGCGCAGCAGCGCCCAGCCGCGTGCCCCGTCGAGCTCTGCCGCCTCCAGCACGCCGCGGTCCTGCCCGAGAAGGGCCGCGAGCACCAGCAGAGTCACCAGCGGCGTCCACTCCCACACGTCTGCCGCGGCGACGGCGACGATCGCCCAGGCGGGATCCGCGAGCAGCGACACGGGCGCCCCGTGATGTCCCAGCAGGCGCAGGACGGTGTCCAGCAGCCCACCCGACGGCGTCAGGATCAGCTTGAACAGCACGGCGACGACGACCGGGGCGAGGATCAGCGGGAGCAGCAGCAGGGTGCGGATGAGGCCGCCCGCCGCCACGCGGTGCAGGGCGAGTGCCACGGCGGTTCCGATGAGCGTGCTGACGGCGGCGACGACCAGCGCGAACACCACCACGCGGACGAGCGCCGCGACCTGATCGCCGTCCCCCAGCACCTCGGCGAGGTTGGCGAGACCGACCCACCGCTGGAACGGCGCGCCGAGCTGCGACACGGAGAGGGCGGCGGCGACCGTGAAGACGAGCGGATAGAGCCCCAGCACGAGGATCGCGAGCACGGCCGGCGCGACGAAGACCCGGTGCCAGCCGCGGGTCGACAGCGTGCGTCGGCGCACCCGGGGAGCAGCCGTGTGCTCCGCCGGATGCGCCGCCACACGCTCGGCGTCAAGAACCGCCAAGGATCTTCTCCCACTGGCTCTGCACCTCGTCGAGCGTCTGCTTCGGCGTGCCGCCGGTGCCGGCGAGCAGCTTCGCGAGCTCATCTGTGAGCACCTGAGCGAGCTCGGTGGCGTGCTCACCGGTCGGCCAGGCGAGAGCACCCGAGAGCGTGGCCTGGTTCGCGGCCTGGATCGAGGGGAGCTCGCTGCCGTACGTCGGGTCGTCGAGCGAGGACTTGCGCTGCGGGTCGATGCCCGTGAAGGGCTTCGCGGTGATCAGCTGCGCGTTGACCTTCGACGACGCGGCGTACTCGATGAACTTCTTGGCGAGCGCGTCCTTCGTGGTGTGCGCAGCCTCGACGAGCGTGAAGCCGGCGACGAGCGACGCGCGCGGCGTCGTGTTCGTGCCCCCGACGGGCAGGAGCGAGACGCCCCACTTGCCGGAGACGGTCGATCCGGTGCTGGGGTCGTCGGACTTGAGCCCGAGGTCGGTCCAGCTCTCGGTGAAGCCGACCTTGCCCGCGAACCACGCGGTGTTGGCGGCCCCGAAGTCGGTCTCGGCCGGGGTGGGCAGTGCGGCCGAGTTGATGTCGAGCAGCGCCTGGGCCGCCTGGACGGCCGCCTCCGAGTTGATCGTCGGCTTGCCGTTCTGGTCGAGGAAGCTGCCGCCGTAGCCGGCGAGCCGGTTCGCGAAGCTCGCCCCGAGGATCAGGGGCGACTTCTGTCCGAGCACCGCGGCGCCGTAGACGCCCTTCGAGCTCTGGTCGGCGGTGATCTTCTTGACGTCGGCGGTGTACTCGTCCCACGTCTTCGGCGGGTCGGTGATGCCGGAGGCGGCGAGGATCTCCTTGTTGTAGAAGAGCACGTGGGTGTCGCCGTCGAAGGGGATCCCGTACCGCTTCGAGCCGACGAGGCTGTAGGGGTCGTAGATGTTGGGGATGAAGTCGCTCGTGTCGAGCGCGGCGTCCTCGTTCGTCCAGTCCGTCAGGTCCTTGATGGCGCCGGCGGCAGCGAGGTCGCCGAGGGAGACGTACCAGGGCGCGGCGACGTCGATCGTGTTGGCTCCGGACTGCTGGTCGAGCAGCAGCTTCGACCCGATCTGGTCGTAGGGCACGATGACCGGGTTGATGGTGGCGCCGGTCTCCGCCTTGAAGTGCTCGGCGAGCCAGTTGGCAGCTCCCTCGTGCGAGGAGATGAACAGGACGTTGAGGCTCTGGCCGGTGAAGTCGGTCTCGGACGCGCTGCTCTGCCCGGAGCACGCGGCGAGCCCGGTGACGGCGAGTGCTGCCGCGGCGACGGTGGTGACGGCGCGGCGCAGAGGACGCGGACGGATGCGGGACATGGTGCTCCTGAGTGTCGGGTGCTGGGGAACGGGTCGGGCGCTGCGGAACGGGCCGTGAACGGCCCTGAGGGCCATCGTGGAGGGTGTCTCACCGCGCGGCAAACGTCCGCGTAACCCTGTGTCGGCGCATTGCGTCGTGTTTCGCCGCTGCCGATCGGCCCGCGTCGACTCGGCCATGATTCCGCCGCCGGCCTCCCGCCCGTGGGCCCACGGTGCCCGCCACGGCCGCTTCCCGCGCACGACGACGGCGGGGACGCGTATCGTGCCGCGTCCCCGCCGTCCCTCACTCTCGCGGCGGAATGCCTCCGCCGGTGTCAGACCGTCCCGGACGAGCCCGTCTCACGTCCGCGCGCCCGCATCACGGCGGCGGTCGTGAGGGATGCGACTGCCGCGAGCGCGAGCGCTCCGCCGGCGATCAGGACCCAGCCCCACCACGGCAGCGCGGATCCCGCGGGCGCGGCGGCTTCCCGCGTCGCCGTCGCGTCCTCCTCGGGCAGCGCGAGTGCGGCGCAGTCGCTGACCGTGATGGTGAAGTCGATCGGATCGAACGCCGTTCCCACCGGGTAGTTCGGGAAGGCGGCGAATCCATCCGGCGTGATCGTCGTCGGGACTCCCTTCGCGGTGATCGTGTCGCCTTCCCGCGTCACCTGGCCCTGCGACAGGTCGAGGGCGACGAAGGGCACCGCGGTGACGGTCACGACCTTGTCGGTGCGCCCGGCGAGCGCATCGTCCATGGTGAGCCCGGAGACATCCATGAGCAGCTGTGCGTGTTCCGCGTCGACGAGGCGGATGCGGGGATTGCCCACGGTCGTGTGCAGCAGGCCGTCGTGCCCCGTGAAGGTCACGGTGCCGGTGAAGTCGACCTGTCCGCTCATCGCCGCGGCGTCCACCGTGCCGCTGCCGCCGCGCCACTGGAAGACGGGGGTCTTGTAGGCCGCGCCGTCCGACACGGTCCACTCGCCGTGGGCGATCGAGCCGGAGATGTAGGACCGGAAGGACTCCTTGAAGCCCCAGTCGATCGAGGCGTCCGTCACGGTGCACCCCGTGATCGGAGCGGCCGCGCGAACGGTGATCGGCGCGCCCAGCGCCAGAGCCGCCCCCTGGAAGGTGAGCGTGTGCTCGCCGGGTGCGAGGGTCGCGGGGAGCAGACCGCGCCAGGTGGCCACTCCCTGCTCGTCCGCGGTCAGCGCCTGCTCGAGCACGACGGGGGTCGAGTACACGACGACCTTGATGTCGGTCTCCCCGGGCGCGAACCCCGCCCCGGATGCCGCGATCTCGGTGCCCGCGGTCACGCCCGACGCGTACTTCGCATCGATCGTGAGGCCCGTGCGCGAGGGCGGATCGGCCGGCGGGGTCCACGCGGCCTTCGCGGCGGCTGCGGCGACCGTTCGCGCCGGAGCGCCGGAGCCGGGCGCCGCGTCCGCGCCGACGACGAACGTGACGGGGTCCATCGCGGTGCCCGCCGAGTAGAACTGCGACGAGCCGTAGGAGAAGACACCCGCTCCGGATGCGGTCAGCGTCGCCGGAACCGAGCTGTAGGCGATCGCGCCGTTGGAGTCGCTGCGGGAGCCGGCGGCGAGGTCGAGCGATGCCACCTCGGTGCGGCGCCCGCCGATGCTCACGAGCAGCGCACCGTTGGAGGACGAGTCGATGCGTACCTGCGGGTCGGCGAAGGTCAGGTCGAGCACGCCGGAGTGACCCGTGAAGCGCACGGAGCCGCCGTAGCTCGCTGTGCCGCGCCCGTCCGAGATCGCGCTGCCGGTCTGTCCGAACCGGAACTGGCCGTCCGACTCGCTGGCACCGTTCGCGACGGCGATCGAGCCGTGCGCGATCGGGCCGGTGATGTAGCTGCGGAACGAGGCCTTGACACCCCACAGCAGCGCGCCCTCACGTGTCTGCACGGCGGTCGTCGGACCCGTGGGGGCGACGACGGGAGGCGTGACGACAGGCGTCTCGGGTGTGACGGGAGTGCTCGGGATGCTGGCCCCGGCGAAGCCGACGGCGAACGCGGCCGGCCGCTTTGCGGCATCCATCGACCCGCCCGTCGAGTAGAAGTACGCCGCGAGGTGGGTCGTCGACTGGAAGTCGATGAACGGCTGCGGCCAGGAGCCCCATCCCGATCCGGACCGCACCTGCGGGGTGCCGCCGCGCGGGCGTCGATCTCGACCCCCGCGAAGTCCGGGGTCACGACGAAGCCGCGCTGGGCGTCGACGACCGCACCGCGGAACGTGGCGATCGTGACGTCGTCCTGGGGGGCGACCGCCTCCTTGGGCTTGTCCGGGTTCGACATGTCGCCCGCGTAGCCGGACAGGTCCGCCGTGAGCGACCCGGTCCCGTCGGCGGCGACGACGAGCTTCGGGTCGGTGATCGTGAAGGGCACGAGGCCGTCGTAGAAGTTCACGCTCACCGCTCCGGGCCACGTGATCGTCGCCGCACCGTCCGCATCCAGGACGGCGGTGCCGTTCGTGAACCGCATGAGCTGGGCTGCCTGGCCGCCGGCGGCGACGTGCGCACCACGGGTGTCCCACGTCGCCGGCGCCGTCGTCGTGCCGTCGGAGCCGCGCTGGAGGATCTCGACGCCGTCGGCCGAGGCGCGGTACGTGGCCTGGGTGCCGTCCGAGACGCCCGCGGAGAAGTAGTTCGCGGTGCTCCCGTTCGGGGGCCGGTGCTGCCACTCGGGTCCGCCCGTCCATTCGAAGGCGACCCCGGTGTAGGTCGTGGTCTCGGGAACGGTCGGGCGTTCGCGCACCGTCACGCGGACCTCGGCGCTGTAGACCGTGGCCACGGCGTTCACGAGCATCGCGCGGTACACGGCGCCGTCGTCGGCGAGGGGCGCGGCGGCCACTGTCAGACGGGTGCCGTCGACGCCGGTCGTGACATCGACCCATCCGTCCCCGGACTGGCGCTGCCAGGTCACGGTGGGAGCGGGGTTGCCGGTCGCGAGGACCGAGAGCTCGTAGGGCTGACCGACGTAGACGGTGGATGCGGTGGGCTGAGCCTCGATGATGGGCGCGGTCGTGACGCGGATCGTGGCGACGGCCGTCGCCACCGCCCCCGCCGCGTTCGAGAACACCGCGCGCACCTGCGTGCCGTCCGTGTTCAGGGTGGCGTTGAGCGCGAGCAGCGGCGAGGTCTCGCCGACGATGTCGCTGAAGGTGGAGGCTCCGGCCGGGCGGATCTGCCAGCGGATGTCACCCGTCCCCGAGGCCTGGAAGGCGATCGGGGCGGAGGAGGTCCCCGCCGGCAGCGTGACGGCTCGATCGGTGGGGTCTGCGGTGATCGTCGGCGCGACACCGGTGAGGGTGAGCCGTTGGAGGGCGCGGCGACCCGTCGCGGTGTCCGCGACCTGCACGATCAGCGAGCCGTCGCCGAGCACGGCGAACGCGTCGCGACCGCCGCTGTCCCGCGCGAAGCCGCCGATCGGGATGCTGGTGAGCAGGCGGTGGTCGCGGAGCACGTCGATCGCGCTCGCCGTCTGGCTCAGCGCGTAGTCGAGCCCGTGCGCCGCGTCCGAGCCGGCCTGCTCGCCGAAGCCCTGCACGCCGAGCGCGACGTCGTTCGCCAGCGTGCGCACCGTGCCGCCGACGACGTCGACGTAGCCCACGACGCCGGTCCAGTTGGCGCTGTAGAGCATGATGCTGCCGTCGGCCGCGCGCGCGGCGAGCTCGTAGTTGAAGTACTGGTTGTACTCGGCGAGATAGGGCTGCACGGTCGGCACGGCGTTCTCGACGAGCGTGACGACCGCGGACGAGGCTCCCACGACGAGGTGCCGGGGGGCGAGGGGCTTGCCGCCGACCAGCTTGCCGACGGCGAGGTAGCTGCCGTCGCGGAGCGCGACCAGGGTCCCGCCTGCCTTCGGGCCGCTCGAGCCGAAGAGGTCGGCGGAGCGTTGCGGATCGACCACGCTGTCGGCGATCACGATCGGCTGCGCGACGAGCGAGCCGGTCCCGCCGGGCACGCGGGTGAGCGTGAAGCGGTCGGCGGCGGAGCCGCGGACCTGGGTGATGATCGCGAGCTCGCCCGTGACCGCGTTCCAGGTCATCGAGTTGAAGGTGTACGCGGTGCCGGCGATCGTGCCGAGGGTCGACGACTCGTACTGGCCGCCCGCCAGGGTGACGGCCCGCACGGTCGCGTCGCCGCCGCGGACGCCGTTGATGTTGGTGCGCACCTGGGTCACGATGAACACGCGGTCGGACGCCGGATCGATCGTGACGGCATAGGCGGCGTTCGATGCGAGCGGCACGTCGATGGACGCGCCGGCGACGAGGGTCACGGGGTCGAGCGAGCGCACCGTGAGCTGTGTGGCGGAGGAGGTCGCGCGCTCGACGACGTGCACGGCGTTCGCACCCACGAGGACGTCGCGGCTGACGGGATTGGCTGCGCCCACCCAGGTCGCCCCGGGCGTGAAGGCGGGCGTTCCCGGGGTGCTCCAGTGCTCGCCGAGATCGGGCGCTCCGCCGGGTCCCTGGTAGGACAGGGACACGGGGTCCATGGTGGTCCCCACCGGGTAGAGCGGGAAGCCGTCCCCGGCGACCGTCGGCATCGCCGGCCACGACGTCGTGCCGTTCTCGATGCTCGGCGTCGCCTCGAGCGCGTTGATCGTCGCGATGACGACATTGCCGTAGTGCGTGATCGCCCCGCCCGGCGTGTCGCGCGAGATGCCGTCGTAGTCGCCGCGCAGCTCCTGTCGTTCCGCGGAGATCGTCAGGCTCAGCTTCGAGAACGTCGAGTCGAGCAGACAGTTCGTGTAGGCCGCGTTGTCCTCGCAGTAGGCCGCGAACCGCACGGTTCCCCCCAGCTGCAGCGTCAGCGCGTTGCCCGCGTCGTCGAACGAGCCGCCCGTGACCGGGAAGTCGAAGGCGCCGTCGGCGGCGCGCGTCACCCCTCCCGTCATGAGGACCCCGGAGCCGATGTAGTTGCGCCAGGACTCCTTGATGCCCCAGTGCACGGAGCCGGACGAGATCTCGGTCGACGCGGCGACGGCGGGCGTCGGCGCAAAGACGACGAGGAGTCCGGCCAGGAGGGCGAGGACGGCGGTGAAGGCGGGGATGCGGCGGCGCGCGGACATGCGGAGGTACCTCGGTCGGGTGCGGGGACGTGGGGAGGCGGGTGGGGGCGGTCAGGGCCGACCCCACCCGCCGGGTGGGAGCGCGGCGACTACTGGTCGACGCGGAACGACACGCTCTGGTCGACGACCTGCTTGACGGTGCCGTGGGTGGCGACCTTGATCGCGCAGGCGTTCGTCGCACTGCAGTCGACGGTGCTCGGCTGCCCCGGGGCCCCGGCGTGCGTGTTGGCGCCGTCGCGCTGCAGGGTGACGGTGGCCGTCAGCGAGCCCGACGCATCCGAGGTCACCGACTGGAAGCCGGCGCACGCGGGGATGCCGAAGAGGTAGGAGGTGTTCGAGCACAGGCCGACGTAGTACTCGGTGTTGGCGTCCAGCCCGGTCACGGTCGTCGTGGTCGTGTCTCCGTCGACGAAGTACCGGGCGCCGGAGCCATCGATCGACGGCGCGGGGCTGAGGCCCGTGGCCGCCAACGCCGGGGCTCCCGCCAGGCCGACGAGGGCGAGCGCGAGGCCCGCGATCGAGACCGCCATCGTGCGCTTTCGCAGCATTCCAGACATTCGGGGATACTCCAATCACTAGGGTTGGAGTGCCTCTCGGCACTCGGAGAGACGTCCGCACGCGTGCGGACGGTCGATGAGCCGACGAGGTGCCGGGGTGGCTGCCGCTACCAACAGTCGCCACCCCGGCCTGACACGCGGCTCTGAGGTAAGGCTAACCTAATTCATAGGTGGGCGGTAGAGCGCGCCCTCGAGGAGGAGACACCGTGCGACGACGGCTCGCCCTGATGATCGCGACGGTGGCGACATCCGCCCTCGCGCTGCCCGCCGCCGCATCCGCCGCCCCCGATGTGCGCGACTCGCGGCGCGTGATCGTCTACTACCAGAAGCATTATCAGAGCGATCCGACCCGTACCGGGTACATCTCCGCGCTGCCGCTGCTCATCGAGCGCACCGGGGTGGATGTCGTGAACCTCGCGGCGATCCACATGAACACCAACGTCCTGAACCTCAATGACGATCCGCCGTCGGATCCCATGTACGACCGGATGTGGGACGAGCTGCACCAGATGCACGCGGCCGGGATCGCGGTCATCGGCATGATCGGCGGTGCGCAGAACGACACCTGGCCCAACCTCCAGAGCGACTTCGCGACCCAGTACCCCCGCCTGCGCGATCTCGTCCAGACATACGGGCTGGACGGCATCGACCTGGACACCGAGCTCGACAGCGCGCAGATGTCACAGGGCCTGCGCATCGACGTCGACACGGTCGTCGACGTCATCGACGCCCTCCGCGCCGACTTCGGACCCGACTTCCTCATCACCGCGTCCCCGGTCATGTCCGAGTTCGGCTCACCCGACGAGAACGACCCGGACGCGGATCCGTCCCCGGACGGCCAGTACGGCGTGGACGTCAACGAGCTCTACCGTCAACGCGGATCCGATATCGCCTGGTTCAACATGCAGGCCTACTGCGGACACGGCGACCCGACGCCGGACGACTACAACGAGATCATCCGCTACCAGCGGGAGAAGGGCGCGGGCATTCCACCGGAGAAGCTCGTCATCGCCGCGATCACCGATCCCGACAACTGCACGGCCGGCGGCTGGGTGCCCATCCCCGAGCTCACCGCCGGGCTGCGCGAGCTGACCGCCACCTACCCGCAGTTCGGCGGGATCGCCGGCTGGGAGTACTTCAACTCGCAGCCGGACGGCCCCTCGCGCCCCTGGCGATGGGCGACGACGATGCGCGCGGCCCTCGACGGGACCTCGCCCGACCCCTCCCCGTCATCGGATGCGGTTCCGCAACTGCCAGCGACGGGCCAGGACGCGTTCTCGCTCGCGATCGCCGGTGCGGTCGCGGTCGCAGCCGTCCTGGCGGGCGTCGGTGTCCTCGGCGCGCGACGGCTCAGGCGAGGGTGAAGACGACCTCGACCTCGACCGGACTGTCCAGCGGCAGCACGGGAACCCCGACCGCCGAACGGGCGTGACGGCCGTCGTCGCCGAAGATCTCGCCCAGCACCTCGCTGGCGCCGTTGATGACACCGGGCTGACCGGTGAACTCGGGAACCGATGCGACGAACCCGGTGAGCTTGAGGACGCCCGAGAGACGATCCACTCCCCCGGCGACGGCGGCCGCGGCCGCGAGCGCGTTCAGCGCCGACTGCCGCGCGAGCGCCTTCGCATCGTCGGCGGGTACGAGGCCGTGCCCGTCCCCGACCTTCCCGGTCGCGGGCAGGGCACCGGAGACCATCGGCAACTGCCCCGAGGTGTAGACGAGATCGCCGTGCACGCGTGCGGGGATGTACGCCGCGACGGGCGGCACGACGTCGGGAAGGTCGATGCCGAGCTCGGCCAGGCGAGCGGCGATGCTCACTGCGCGTCTCCCTCGAACTGGCGCGCGGCGACGGCCGCAGCGCCGAGCCCGGCGTTCTCCGCCCCCGCACCCGCCGGCCGCTTGAAGTAGCCCACGAGGCCGCCCTCGGGACCCTGGACGACCTGCACGAGCTCCCAGCCCTGCTTGCCCCAGTTGTTCAGGATCGCCGCCGTGTTGTGGATCAGCAGCGGGGTGGTCACGTACTCCCACGTGGTCATTCGGGGCTCCCGGGGTTCGAGGTGAAGCGGATGCAGGCACCATGAAGGTGACCCCCAGCATCCTGGCCTACCATCAACCCTATGCCCGATACGAAACGGACAGCCAGCGGCGTGCTCGGGGGGATCGCCGGACTGGTGGGCCTCAGCGCCGTCGCCGGTGTTCTCATCACCGCAACCGTCACGCCCGCGATCGCCGTCTCCGGCGCTGCGGCGTCCAGCGCGATCACGATGTTCGACAATCTTCCGAGCGTCCTGCAGATCGACGAGCTCATGCAGCCGACGACGCTCATGTACTCCGACGGCACGACGCAGCTCGCGACCTTCTTCGACCAGAACCGCTCTCCGGTGAAGTTCGACCAGGTCGCGACGGTCATGTACGACGCGATCCTCTCGAGCGAGGACCCGCGCTTCTACGACCACGGCGGTCTCGATCTCATCGGCACGACCCGCGCGCTCCTGTCGAACCTCAAGGGAGGCGGCGAGACCCAGGGCGGATCGTCGATCAGTCAGCAGTACGTGAAGAACATCCTGGTTCAGCAGTGCGAGTGGACCGCCACCTCCGACGAGGAGAGCCAGGCCTGCTTCTACAAGGTCACCAACGCGGACATCGACCAGGGCGGCATCGAGCGCAAGCTGCAGGAGATGCGCTACGCGGTCGCGCTCGAACAGCAGTATTCCAAGAACGACATCCTCCTGGGCTACCTGAACATCGCGAACTTCGGCGGCACGACGTACGGCATCGACGCGGCCGCGAAGCGGTACTTCGGCGTCCCGGCCAGCAACCTCACCCTCAGCCAGGCCGCGACGCTCGCCGGGATCGTGCAGAACCCCAACACCTACCGTATCGATCTGCCGGACGGAACGACGACCGACGCGAGCGGCAATCCCCTCAACGGCGCGGCCGACGGCTACAGCCTGACGAAGAAGCGGCAGACGTATGTGCTGGACCGCATGCTCGCCGACGGAAAGATCACCCAGGAGCAGCACGACCAGGCGGTCGCCGATCCGATCACCCCGCACATCACGGAGGCGGTGCAGGGCTGTGCCGCAGCCGGCTCCGCGGCCTACTTCTGCCAGTACGTCGTGTCGATCATCAAGAAGGACCCCGCCTTCGGCGCGACGGAGGACGATCGCATGACGGCGCTGCGCCGCGGCGGCCTGAAGATCGTCACGACGCTCGACCCGAACCTGCAGGCCTCCGCTGCCGCGACCATGGCGGAGAACGTTCCCAGCTCGATCGAGGGAATGAGCCTCGGCGCGACGAGCGTCAACCTCCAGACCTCGACCGGGCGCATCCTGTCCATCACGCAGAACACGAAGTTCAGCGAGTCAGCGTCCACGGAGAACGATCCGAACTACTCCTCGCTCGTCTACGCAGGCGACCAGGAGCACGGAGATTCGACCGGCTTCAATGCGGGGTCGACCTTCAAGCTTTTCACGCTCATCGACTGGCTGGAGAAGGGGCATTCGGTCAACGAGCAGCTCAACGGCGTCAACCGCACCTTCAAGCGGTTCACGAACACCTGCTCCGGCGACTGGGTCAACACGGAGAACTGGAAGATCAACAACTTCAGCGGAAACGGCTTCTACGGCACGCCCATGCAGTTCACCGCCCAGTCGCTGAACTCCGGCTACCTCGCCATGGCGGAGAAGCTCGACCTCTGCGACATCGGCAAGGTCGCCACCAAGATGGGCGTGATCGACACGTATCACGACGCTCCCGTCGCCATGTCGAACGCGAGCGAGATCATCGGCTCGGATGCGGTCTCGCCGCTGGCGATGGCGGGCGCTTATGCCACCGTCGCGAACAACGGCATCTACTGCCAGCCGCAGGCGATCGACAAGGTGCTCGACTCGGACGGCAACGAGCTGCCGGACAAGAAGCCCCAACGCACCTGCAGCCAGGTCATCACCCCGCAGGTCGCGGCGACCGCGGCGTACGCGTTGAAGGGCGTCATGGCCGGCGGTGGCACCGGGTCATCGGCGAACCCCCGCGACGGGGCACAGTTGATCGGCAAGACCGGAACACACGAGCAGTACAACAGCTGGATGATCGAGTCGAGCACTGCGGTCACGACCGCGGTCTGGGTCGGAAACTCCACCGGTCTGGGCGATATCTTCAACAACTTTGCGAACGGAACCCAGGTGTCGAACCTGCGCTACCCGGTGGCGCTCGGCATCCAGGCCAAGGCCGACGAGCTGTACCCCCCGGGGAACTTCCCCGACCCGGACAACAACCTGACCAAGGTCGTGTACGTCAACCTGCCGAACGTCGTCGGGATGCCGGTCGACCAGGCGACCCAGACGCTCACGGCGGCAGGGTTCCAGGTCACGGTGGGAGACCCCGTCGACTCGGATGCCGCGACCAACCTCGTGGCCGCACAGAGCCCTGGTGCGGGTCAGGTCGCGAGCGGCACGACCGTCACGATCAACGCGAGCAACGGCCAGGGCGCGACCGTGCCACCGGTCAGCGGCACGGTCCAGGCGGCGCAGTCGCAGCTGCAGGCGAAGGGCTTCACCAGCATCTCGCTCGGCACGTGTACGCCCGATCCGACGCTCCCCGCCAACGACACCCGCGCCACCGGCACGGATCCGGCGGCGGGCACGGCGACCAACAAGAGCGCCGCGATCAAGATCAACTACTCCAAGCTCGCGTGTCCGTGAGCCGACAGAGGTCGATGACGGCTCGCCGGCTCGCCCTCGCCGCGCTCGGCGCGGCGGGGGCGGCCGGCGCTGCGGCCGCCGTGTGGGGCATCGGCATCGAGCGGCATCTGTTCACCCTGCGCCGCCACACGCTCGCGATCCTGCCCGAGGGCGCTCCCCCGCTGCGCGTGCTGCACCTGTCGGACGCGCACATGGCACCCTGGCAGCATCGCAAGCAGGCCTGGATCGCCTCGCTCGCCGAGCTCCGCCCCGACTTCGTCGTCAACACGGGCGACAACCTCGGGCACCCGGACTCGCTCGACGGCGTGCGCCGCGCGCTGTCGCCCCTTCGCGGGAGTGCCGGGGGTCTTCGTCCATGGCTCGAACGATGTGTGGGGGCCTTCTCCGCGCAACCCGTTCCGCTACTTCCTGGGTCCGTCCACGGCGAAGCCGGCCCAGGTGCGGCTCGACACCGACGCCCTCGACCGTTTCTTCACGGACGACCTGGGCTGGAGCGACCTCGACAACCGCACGAGCAGGTGGGATGTCGAGGGGCTGCGGATCGACGCCTTCGGTGTGAGCGACGCCCACCGGCACTGGGACGACCTGGACGCCGTTTCCGAGCTGCGGGCCGCGCAGCTCACGAGCGAGAAGGGTCGTGCCGATCTCTCCCTCGGGGTCTCGCACGCGCCCTATCGCCGAGTGCTCGACCGGTTCACCGACCTCGGCGCCGACGTGCTGTTGGCCGGCCACACGCACGGGGGACAGGTCCGCGTGCCCTTCTCGGCCAAAGCGCTCGTCGCCAACTGCGACATCCCGCTCGATCAGGCCCGCGGGCTCAGTGGCTGGACGCACGGCGGACGACGCGTGCCGCTGAATGTCAGCGCGGGCATCGGACACTCGATCTACGCACCCGTGCGGTTCGGCTGCCGCCCGGAGGCCTCGCTGCTGACGCTGGTGCCGCGGCTCTGAGCAGCCGCATCCTCCCCTCCACAGGCGGCTGAGCGGACGCCGTCCTCCACAGAAGCAAGGAACAGCGCCCGCCGAGGCGGGCTCCCGCCGCACGATCGGGCGCATGAAACGCGTGCTGATCGCCCTGCTCCTCGCCGCGACCGTGGTCGTCGGCGGCGCCGTCGTGCTCACCAAGTCGGCCTCGGCCGCCTCCCCCGGTGCGGGGTTCGGCGCCTGGGAGCCGGTGTCGGCGTACGGATGGCACGGTTCGATGCGCGTGAACGGCATCGACACGTACTGCATCTTCCCCGGCCGCCCCGTGCCGACCGGGGAGAGCGTCGACCACGGGCTGTCGTTCGACGCGGCCGGTCTCGACCCGCAACGGCTCACGGCGATCAACATGCTCGTCTCCCGCTACGGGCAGACGAGCGACCCGGTGCAGGCGGCGAGCGTGGGATGGGCGGTCAAGGCCATCGCCGACTGGGACGAGACGCTGCACACCTTCGGCTATCCCGGCGACTCGCTGCAGGGCGCGATCCACTGGACGTTCTCGGCCCTCGCCCCCGCGCAGGATCAGGCGGTGCAGGATCTGGCCGCCGCGTACTACACCGAGGCGATGGCGCAGCCGGCAGGCCCGGCGCAGGGCTCGGGCCGGCTGGAGTTCACCGCGGATGCCGCCGACTCCGGGCGCGGGACCGTGACGGTGCATGCGGATGTCGCGGCTCGGGGAACCGTCACGCTCGAGAACGCGGTCTTCGCCGACACCGGATCCCCGGTCCGCGAGGACGCGACCGCAGGGGCGACGTACGAGCTCATCGCCACTCCCCCATCCGGCGCAGCGACCTACACGGTGCGCGGCTCGGGCACGCTCCGCGGCGGGTTCCTGCCTGCCGTGCGCTACATGACGACGCCCGGCGGGCAGGACACGGCCGGCCCCGGCGGCGAGCTCGAGTTCCCGGTCGCCGGCGAGGACGCCACGCCCCGCGACATCCGCTTCGCGCCGCAGATCTCGACTCAGGTCGTGTCGCGCTATGTGCCGGGCGGCCGCTACATCGACGACGTCAGCTTCTCGAGCGCGAAGGGCCCGTGGGCCCGCACCGCTGACGGCGGCTATGCGCCGGTGTCCGCGACCGCATCCGTGTACCGCACCGCGACGGAGCCGCAGCTCGCCGACACGGTGCCCGCGGACGCCGAGGAGGTGGGTGCGCTGACGGTGACGACGGACGTTGTCGGCGGGCCGGAGGTGCCCTACCGGGTCGAGTCCGAGTGGCAGCTGCCGGGGCCTGGGTTCTACACGGCCGTGTGGCGGATCGAGCACGACCGGCAGACGGCCGGGACACAGGCGGTGCTGGAGCCGGGGTACGTCTGGGTGGAACGGTTCGGCGAGGTCAGCCAGGTCACGGCCGTGACCGCCGTGTCGTCGGCCGCGGAACCCGTCGTCGCCGTGGGAGCCTCGATGAGCGACGTCGTGATCGTGTCCGGCGCGGTGCCGTCGGCAGGGCTCGATGTCTCGACCGAGGTGTTCCGCGTACCCGACGGCGTCGTGGCAGGGGACGCCTGCACCCCGGAGAACAGCCTGTGGCGGAGTGAGAGCATCCGGATCCATGCTGCGGGCTCGACCTCGTTCACCGCACCGGCGGTCCCGGACTTCGGCACCTACGTGTGGCGCGAGCGTGCGACGGACACCGAGGGCGTGCTCGTCCACGAGGGGCTGTGCGGAGTCGAGGAGGAGACGACGCGGGCGCCCCGCCCGACGGTGACGACGACGGCTCAGGCATCGACCGGGCTCGGCGGCGAGGCGCGGGACGTGGCGACGGTGGCCGGCCCGATCCCGGCGACGGGTCCGACCGAGATCACGTTCGATCTCTACCGCTCGCCCGGCGGTGAGCCGGCGGCGGCGTGCACACCGGAGACGCTCGTGACGTCGACGGCCGCGGTGACCGTGATCGGTCCGGGCGAGGTGGCCTCGCCCGGAGTGCGGCTGCACGAGACCGGCACCTACTTCTGGATCGAGAGGCTCTGGCACGGCCCCGCCGGTGGCGAGCGCACGCTCCTTGCGGAGGGGACGTGCGGCCAGCCGAATGAGACGACCGTGGTGACCGCGCCGGAGGTGGCGACTGTCGCGGATGAGCGCGTCGCCGTCGGCGCCCCCTACGCCGACACGGCGACCGTGACCGGTCTCGGAGAGGGAGCGGATGCCGAGCTGGTGTTCACCGTGTACCGATCCTCGGGCGATGCGCCCGTGTGCACGGACGAGACCCGTGAGACGGTCACCCCGCCGATCGCCGTGACGGGACCGGGCGAGTACCGGTCGCCCGAGGTCTCATCGCGGGATGCCGGGGTGCGCCACTGGATCGCCGAACTGCGCTACCGCGCCGCGCCCACGGCGGAGCCGCTGGTGGTGCACCGCGGCACGTGCGGCGAAGCAGGCGAGACGACCCGCGTCGACCTGCTGGCTGCGACCGGACCGGACGCAGCGGTGGTCGGCGGGGTCGCAGGTGTCGGAGGTCTCTCGGCGCTGATCCTCGGCGGCATCGCCCTGTGGGTGCGGCATTCCCATCGCGCACGGCCGTGACAGTGCACAGGGGCGCGGGGCACAATGGAGGCATGCTCGTGACCGTCGAGGTGATCAGCGTTGTCGTGGCCATCTGCGCCGCTGCGATCGCGCTCCTCGGTGGCGTCGGCTCACTCCTGGCGTGGGCGCTGCGGCGGATGGATACGCGGTTCGAGAAGATCGTCGCCCGGTTCGACGAGGTCGATGCGCGGTTCGAGAAGATCGATGCGCGGTTCGACCGGGTCGACACCCGGTTCACGAAGATCGACGCCCGGTTCGACCGGGTCGACACCCGGTTCACGAAGATCGACGCCCGGTTCGACCGGGTCGACACCCGGTTCGAGAAGATCGAGGGAGACATCAGCGACATCCGGAAGGAGACGTCGGATGCCCGAAAGGACCTCTCCGACGTGAAGATGTCGGTGAGCCGCCTGGAGCTCGCCCAGCCTCGCCTTCTCCTGCCGCCCCACCGCTGAACGGCACCGATTCGTCCCGCGGCGCGGAACACGGTAGAGTTGGAGGGTTGCCACGGGGTGTGGCGCAGCTTGGTAGCGCGCTTCGTTCGGGACGAAGAGGCCGCAGGTTCAAATCCTGTCACCCCGACCGTAACGAATAAGGGATCGGCCCGCAGGGTCGGTCCCTTACTCGTTTGCGCGAGGGGTTGTTCAGGCGGGCCCCTGTGACGGAGGCTCCGCACGCCGCGAAGCGGCGGGTGGAGTGTCACAGGGCGCACCCCGACCGTAACGAATAAGGGATCGGCCCGCAGGGTCGGTCCCTTGTTCGTTTGCGCGAGGGGTTGTTCAGGCGGGCCCCTGTGACGGAGGCTCCGCACGCCGCGAAGCGGCGGGTGGAGTGTCACAGGGCGCACCCCGACCGTAACGAATAAGGGATCGGCCCGCAGGGTCGGTCCCTTGTTCGTTTGCGCGAGGGGTTGTTCAGGCGGGCCCCTGTGACAGAGGCTCCGCACGCCGCGAAGCGGCGGGTGGAGTGTCACAGGGCGCACCCCGACCATGTCATGGATGTTCCAACCTTCGGACGAAGAGTTCGACTGAAGGGACAATCTGCCTGGCACCCCCACGGTGACCGGCACATTCCAGCTCTTCCCGCCGGGCAAGGACTACCCCTGCGATACGACCTCACCATCGTCCACCACGGACAGCACATCTGGGCGCTGACCGGGATCAAAAGCCACGTCGGCCACGGCCCGATCGCACGCTACCGCGCCTCCACCCGCGTCGTCTTCGATGTGCAGTCAGCCGACGGTGCGACCGCATTCCGCGCACACCTTCGCATCCTCCCACAGGACGTCCTCCGTAACGGCTTGTCGATCCGCGGCACCGGCTTCACCCTCACACGGCGACGGCGCGCGTTGTTGCGCTTCTGCGTCGTGTTCACCCGCGGGCTGCTAGCTCGACGAATCTCCCAACGAAAAGAGCTTTGATGGATGACGTCACGCACCGCATCGCCAATGACTGGGGCGCCTTGTGGAACGGCGACCTCAGAGCGACGGACCGCATCGTGGCCGAGGGCTTTACCTCGCACGCGCACCGCTGACAGGCGGCGAACCCGGAGAATCTGCGGGCCGATCAGCGCTGAACGGCTGGATCAACGGCATCCACAGTGTCCTCAGAGGTCTGCGCTTCACGATCCAGCTCGGACCGTTCCGCGACGACGACATAGTGGTGCTGCGGTGGCGCGCAAACGGCGCCTACGTCGGCGGCATTCCCGGCGCGACGGCCGCGGTCGGTCGGGCGGTGAACTTCTTCGGCACCGACATCCTCCGAGTCGAGCAGGATGGCCTCATCCACGACTACTGGGCAAACGCCGACAGCCTGTGGTTCGCGCAGCAGATCGGTCTCGAAGTCGGTTCCCACGGGCGGTGACTGCGGATAACCGCGTCATAGTCCGCCCTCCACGCACTCTCTCTCATGACGCCACCACTGCGAACATCACTCACACGTCCACGGTCGAACAATGGCGTCCTTAGCCGTGGGCACCTGGAGCATCATGAAAAGCCATACACCATCCTTCACCCGCCGGAGGCTCGTCGGGCTCGCCGCCGTCGTCCTGGCATGCATCGCCGCGGCTCCCGCATTGTCGCCCTCGGCCGCTTCTGCCGCGACAGCGCAGCGCGCCACAGAGGCGACGATCGACTCCCTAGAGTTCACGCAGCAGAACGTCACGTCGGGATCGGCTGCCGAGCTGAGCGGAACATGGTCGTTGCCCGACGATCCCGCCACTCCCGCAGGCTTCACTATCGCTCTCCCCGAAGCGCTCCAAGGCAGATCGGACGGTTTCCCCCTGCTCGACCCGTCCGGAACCGCAATGGGTCAATGCACCGTGACGAACACGGCATTGGACTGCGTCTTCGACGACGGCTACCTCACAGCACACCCGCGTGACCTGCACGGGTCGTTCACGTTCTGGGTGACGGTCACCACCGAGACCACGCAGTCGACGACCGAGCGGTACTCGGTCGCGGGACGAACCGTCACGATCACGGTGGATCCCGCACCGACCCCGGGACCGGGCCCCGGCGCGTGCACGACTGACTGCGCCTTCACCGGACGGGAGAACGGAAAGTGGGGCTCCTACGACGCTGCGAACGGCGTGACCGACTGGGTCGTGCAGATCGGATCGGGCCGCGACGGCCTGCCCGATGGCGACACGGTGACCGTCACCGACCGCCCGGGACCCAACCAAGAACTGCTCAACGAGTACAACGGAACCACCTACGCCCAACTGTGGGAATCCTCACGCCTTGTCGTCGACGGAGGTCGAGAGTTCCCTAGCTATTGGGCACCGGCGGATCCCTCGACCTACACTTCCACGGCGTCGTCGGTGACATTCACCGCCCGCGCCGGACACTACTACGACGTCCACTTCATGACCCGTGTCACCGACCAGGGCGTAAGCGGCACCTACACGAACAGCGCCGACATCGCCGTAGAGGGCAGCGACACCGTCCCAGTCACCGGCACGGTCGTCCGCCAGGGCGGCGGCGGAAACGGGAGCGGCACAACCGCGCCCCCCATCCCTACCCCTATCCCGACGCCGACGCCGACCCCGACTTCCACGCCGATGCCGAGCGTCGGCATGCCCGCCCGGACGGGCGCGACCCTCGCTGCCACCGGCTCGAGCATGGGCGTTGTCGCTCTCCTGCTGCCATTCGGCCTTCTGGCACTGACGACCGGCGCGCTTCTCACCACACGACGTCTGAAGGATCGAGGCTCGCGATGAGACCCGATGCCCGAATCCTCAGCGTGCTCGATGCCCTTCTCAACAACCGCGACATCTCGGTCGATGACGCCGTAGAGCAACATTTCTCAGACGACTATCGCCAACGCACTGACGGCGTCTGGAGCGACCGGGCGGGGTTCGTCGAGCACATCGCGCACCTACGAGAGATCATCGATCGAGCCGAGATCGAGGTCCTCGACGAGCTCGTGTACGACAGGTCATACGCAGATCGACACCGGGCGCACATCACCAGGATCGACGGCACCATCGTCGTCCAGGAGGTGTACCTCTTCGGCGCCCTCGCCGACGACGGACGGTTCACCGAAGTCCACGAAGCAACACACATGATCACCGGGACTGATGCAGACCGCGACATCGGAAACGCGCGAGCGGACCATAAGCCAGCGCGGCACGTCTCTAAGGGTGTTGGTGCTGCCTTCGACCTCGGCCCGCCGCTCCGATGAAGCTCAGCCTGTTGTCCTGTGAGCCAGTGACGTGTCGCGGCGAGGCAGAGCCCGGCGTAGTGATTGCGGGCGAGCTTGTCCGAGCGCATGGCGATCCCGCGCCATTGCTTGAGCTTGTCGAAGCGCCGCTCGACGACGTTGCGGCCGCGGCAGCGGGCGCGCTGGACTGTCCGCTCAGGCGCGCCATGCTCGAGAAGCAGGGCCTCTAGGAGGCTCATCCGGCAGGGCCGTCGTTGTGACTCGCCGTGCTCGTACTGCGCTGCCATCTGCTGAATCTGATCGTCGGAGACGGCCGGCTTCCTTGGCCCACGAGCACGGACTAGCTCCCCCGCCCCGACCAGCAAACGCTGTACCTTGCTTGGACTGAGGCCATGCCGACCGCTGATGACTGCGAGCGTCTCCCCTGCCCGATACGACGCAACGATCTCATCTCTAACCGCCAGAGGGACGGCCTCGGGATCCTCACGTGTGAGTTCAAGACGCTAAGGCGACGAGCACGCCGCGGAACCGGTCCACTCGCCGCCGGACCACGTCGTGCGGGCTGCGGGTCGGCCAGTCGGCGGAGCTTCGCCACCCCTGTCGAATTGTTCGAGTACCTCTGAACCAGCCCTACCGTGTTGGCGCTCCTCGAACATTCATCTTTTCGAGAAGCCACGTACGCGGATTACCGCCCCGCGGGTGGGCGTAGCGCTACATCTGCTGCCTTCAGGGCCAGCCGGATCGTGTCCTGCTTCAGCGACATCTGCGCTGCAACCTGTGACAGCGACCGCCCGGAGTCGTAAAGCGCTGCCGCTTTCGAGACCTGCTCGGAAGTTAGGGACTGCGCCGCACCATCACGTTCGCCTCCCGCAAGACACTGAGGATGGTTGACTTGGCCACCCCATAATCAGTCGCAAGCGTCGTAGACATCTCCCCCGCCTCGTACCGCTGTGCCACTTGGGCTCGCTCCGACGCTGTCAACCGCTTCCATCGACGCACCGTCGGCGACGTCGGCTCAGCTCGAACAACCGACGACTCAGACAGGATTGATGCCAGCTTCGCGCGGTCCACACCGGTTGCTGAACTTTGGGAACAGAGGGCAACTAGGCCGACCGTAATGAGCAAGGGATCGGGGATCAGCTTCTCGACGTGTCGCCGACCCCGGTGCCAGGACCGGTTGAAATAGACCAGGCCTTGTCGATCTCCGTACGCCTCCAGATGGTCGTCGTCCACGCTCGACTCGATTCCCTCGGCGACGATCACGGTGGATCCGCCGGCGTCGAGCCGGTGCAGCACGCGTGCTCTGATCCAGGCACGCGCCTCGTGGAACACGGGCTCGCCCGTCTCGAGTCGAGACCATCGCACGGTGTCCGCAAAGCGATCGATGCCGCGTGCGGCCCCGAGCTCGGCGAGATCCTGACCCTCCGCGTCGAGGAGGTGCACGACGACCGTTCCAGCGGTCCGGAGCACCGGCGTGCTGGAGGAGAGCGCGGAAACCGAGAACATGAGGATGGGCGGCTCTGCGCTCACGGATGCCAGCGAGCTGGCGGTGAGCGCGACAGGCCCCGTTCCCGAGTCGGCGGCGATCAGTGCGACGCCTCCGGGGTGCAGCCGGAACGCCAGCTTGAAGTCGTCGGGGGTGATCGGCCTGCCGGGGGCCGCCGTCGGTGTCGTCGCAAGGCTCATGCCGATCCCTCCTCGATGGCTGCGGAGAGATAGCGGACGGAGGCCTGACGCCAGTTCAGCGTCACATGGGAAGCGACCATCTCGGCATCCCTCTTGGCACGAGACGCGTAGTGGGCGGGGAACCCCGCCTTGGCTCCGACGATCATCTGCAGCCGCTGCGTCGCCTCGAGCGCGACGCGCGCGACCAGGGAGTTGTCACGGATCTGGATCGCCAGATCCTTCTCGCTCGGTGAGATGTGCTGGGCCGCTTGCTCGGCGGCGACGCGGCTGCGGTACTCGACTTGGCGCTGCGCCATCTCCAGCTCTCCCATGATGTCGGCGAACTCGGTGGCGATGTAGTCCTGGTCGGCAAGACGTACGCGCCCACCGAGGGCGTTGGCCACACGGCTCGAGGACCCTGCCGTCGCGGCGAACTGGTCCGAGGCCCCGAGCGCGGCGCCCAACCCGACCCCGGCGAACGAGAATCGTCCGTACGACGGCCACGGAGCGTACAGCGCGTCGAACGTCGGATGCAGCGACCTGCGCTCCTGAAGCTTGTCGACCGTCTCGGACGTCTTCATGATGCGGTGATCGGGCACGAACACGTCGTCGACGACCTTGGTGCGGCTGCCCGTCCCCCGCAGACCCGTCGGCGTCCAGTCGTCGACCGTCCCCACGTCCTCCCGCGGGAGCAGGAACATGTGGCCCTCACCGTCCTCACCGACCGGCGCGTTGAAGATGAGCCACTCGGAGAAGTCCGACCCGCTGCAGAACCCCCAGCTGCCGGAGAGGCGGTATCCGCCCGAGACCCGCTCGGTCTTCGCCTTCGGGTTGAGGTTCGTGTTCCCCGCGAGAGTCGCGTAGCTGTCGTCCGCCCAGATCTCGTCCTGCGTCTGCTCGGGATACGACAGGATCGCCATGTTGTCCGAGCTCAGGATCGAGACGACCCACGCCGTCGAGGCGCACCCCTTCGCGAGCTCCATGACGACGCGGGCATGCTCGTGCTCGGAGAGCTCCAGCCCGTGGTACTTCTTCGGCTTCAGGATGTGGAGGAGGCCGGCCTCCTGGACCGCGCGGTACACCTCGTCGGGAATTCGCCGCTCCTCGTCGGTGCGCACCGCGTGTTCGCGGAGGAGGGGGACGAGGTTCTTCGCGGCGCTGACGACGTCGTCGGCAGTGAGATTCGCGTCTGGCGGAGAGCTGGGGTTCTCTCGCGTCATCGCTGCCGGAGCGATCGTGTTCATTTCATCTCCTCTGGTCGCCATCGGCCGTGCGGCTCACGTGGCCGCGTCGGACGACGTTGTCCGGTTCACTCGACATCCGAAATCCGATGTCCCTCCGATGGTGCGCGGGCCCACTAAACCTGGTCAACCTCGCTAATTCTCTTTTCTTCCACGACTGAGCCGGTGATACCGTCTGGTCTCGACAGGGTGCGTCGATGTCAAGGAGGACGTATGCATTCCGAACGCGCAGGACGCGGCACGGCCGGACTGGAGCGAGGCGACCCGCTCAACTGGAACGACTTCTCGCTACGTCAGCTCGCCCATTTCGTGGCGATCGCGGAGACGGGAACCATCAGCGGCGCGGCCGAACGCCTGTTCATGTCGCCCTCTGCGCTGGCGGCATCGCTGGCGGAGCTGGAGCGGTCGCTGAACGCGAACCTCTGCGTGCGACGACGTTCGCACGGAGTGACGCTGACACCCGTGGGGCGGGTCGTGCTCCGGGGCGCGAAGACGCTGCTCGGGGACGCCTCCGAGCTCAGCTATCTCGCCCGTGGCAATGCGGCCGAGCTTGTCGGGCCGCTCGTCGTCGGCTGCTTCGTGACCCTCGCCCCGACCGTCCTGCCCCCGTTGCTCGAGGCCTTCGAGGCACAGCATCCGAAAGTGACCGTGGACTTCGTCGAAGGCGACCAGATCACACTGCAGGAGAAGCTCATCGAGGGCGAACTCGACATCGCCGTCATGTACGACCTGGACATCACCGCAGACCTCGCCGCCCTCGTGCTGTACGAGCCACGCGCCTACGCGCTCTTCGCCACAGACCATCCGCTCGCTTCAGCGGAGTCGGTGAGCCTCGAGCAGCTGGCCGTCGAACCGCTCGCGCTGTTCAATCAGCCGCCCAGCGCCCACTACGCGATGTCGCTCTTCAAGAACCGCGATCTCGTGCCGCTGGTGAGGCACCGCACCCAGACCCTGGAGCTGACGCGGTCCCTCGTCGCCCGGAACCTCGCCTACGCGATCCTCGTCCAGCGCCCACGCAACAAGTCCAGCTACGAAGGGCGTTCGATCGTCGAGAAGGAGATACGGCCGGCGGTCGAGGCGTGTCCCGTGATCCTGGCGTGGCCCCGCGACGCAACCCCCTCGCCGCGCGCGCGAGCGTTCGCCCAGCTCGCCCGCGAGCAGTACGCGAGCTGAGCGACGCGCGAGCGACACCATCCACGTCTCCGTCGCGACGAAGCCGGGGCTGCAGCGCCCGGGAAGGCCGCACCCCGCCTGGATGCCCGGTTTTTCCGCGCTTGTTGAACGATTTGTCTCGATTGACCGAACAACCCTCCGCTTCCCAGGATGACACCGGAGCCACCTCCAACGTTTCGCCGATGGCGGCGGGGCGCAACAGACCTCGGGTGATGTGGGTGACCGAGGTGAGATCACAGAAGGCAAAGGTGCCATGAAGATCACACATACGTCGTGCCGCGCGACCGTCGCGGTCGTATCGGTCCTGGTGACAGCGGTCACCCTGAGCGGGTGCGCTCGCGATGGGAGCGGAGGACCGGGTTCCAGCGGCGCCGCGTCCTCCCCCGGCATCACCGACACCACGATCACGCTCGGCATCACCTCGCCGCTGTCGGGAAGCGCGGCCGGCGTGGGCAACTGCGCGGTGGACGGCGCTGTCGCCTACTTCGACGCGAAGAACGCCGACGGCGGCATCACGTTCGGCGACGGCAAGCAGCGCAAGGTCGAGATCAAGACCTACGACGACGGCTACGACCCCCAGCGCGCGGCCGCGAACTATCAGCAGATGAGGGCCGACGGGGTGTTCGGCGGCGTGCTCAGCCTGGGGACCCCCACCAACCGTGCGTGGCGCGAGGCGGCGATCGCAGACCAGTTCCCGCAGGTGCTCGTGCAGACCGGCGATCCGATCTTCAGCGACCCGGCGCAGAGCCCCTGGCAGCTCGGGCTTCTCCCGATCTACCAGCAGGAGGGCAAGGCGTTCGGCGAGCTCGTGAGGAAGTCCGGCTCGACCCACCAGGTCGCGGTTCTCTATCAGAACGACGACTTCGGGAAGGGATACGTCGAGGGGTTCAAGGAGGCCATCGCGGGGGCATCCAACGTGACGATCGTCAAGGAGGCGGGCTTCGAGACGACCGCGACGGACGTCAACGCCCAGGTGACGGACCTGGCCTCCACCGACGCCGACATCTTCTTCAACGCGATGTCGTCGTTGGCGCCCCTCGTCGTCGGCTCGCTCAAGCAGGCGAGCGCCATCGGATGGCATCCCGATGTCTTCCTGCCGTCGACCTCGTCGAGCCCGGCGCTGATCGCGCCCTCGGGCGTCGCCGACACCTTCGCGGGGATCTACACGTCGTCCTCGTCCCAGTCGATCGCCTCCCCCGCGGTGCAGGCCGGCGACGACGGCAAGAAGTTCCTCGACGCGCTCCACACCTACACCAGGCAGACGGATGTCCCGGCGTTCCCGCAGTGCGTCTGGAGCTGGATCGGGAGCTCCATCCTCGAGAAGGCCTTCTCGTCGATGACGGAGCCGAACCGCGACGGCTTCATGACCGCGCTCCGCTCCATCTCCGGCTTCGAGGCGCCGTTCCTCCTCCCCGGCAGCACGATCGACACCACGAACAGCGACCTCCCGGCCATGAGCGGCGTCGTCATCCAGAAGTTCACCGGAAACGGCTACGCACCTGCCGAGGACTTCTCCTGACACCGGTTCGCGCAGCGCGACGGAGCGCGCCTCCCGTCTGAGCCTCATCGACGAGAACCGCCAGGGCGCCGCGCTGTTCCCCTGCACGACGGGCAAGGACCGCACCGGCTGGGCTGCGGCGTCGCGAGGGGCTAGGGCTGAGTGCCGACGACCTGCGGACCCTCCGAGGGAGGTCCTGACCCCGGCCGCCGCGCCGGATCAGCACTCCACGACGTTGACGGCGAGGCCCCCACGGGAGGTCTCCTTGTACTTCGCCTTCATGTCGGCGCCGGTCTGACGCATCGTGCGGATGACGTTGTCCAACGACACGATGTGGGTGCCGTCGCCCCGCAACGCCGTGCGCGCCGCTGTGACCGCCTTGACCGCGGCCACGCCGTTGCGCTCGATGCACGGGATCTGGACGAGACCTCCGACCGGGTCGCACGTCATGCCCAGATGATGCTCCATGCCGATCTCGGCGGCGTTCTCGACCTGTCGCGGGGTCCCGCCCAGGACGGCGGCGAACCCCGCGGCAGCCATCGAGCAGGCCGACCCGACCTCTCCCTGACATCCGACCTCGGCGCCGGAGATCGATGCGGTCTCCTTGTAGATCGAGCCGATCGCGGCCGCTGTGAGAAGGAACGTCACGATGCCGTCCTCGTCGGCGCCCGGCACGAACCGACGGTAGTAGGCCAGCACGGCGGGGATGACGCCCGCCGCCCCGTTCGTGGGCGCTGTGACGACGCGTCCGCCGGCGGCGTTCTCCTCGTTCACGGCCATCGCGAACAGGGTCAGCCAGTCGGTGCCGCGCAGCGGATCGGGAGAGTCCACCTCCGCCCGCAGCTGACGCGCCAGGTCGGGCGCGCGACGGGGCACGCGCAGGCGGCCCGGAAGAACCCCCTCGGTGCGGATGCCGCGATCGATGCATCCGCTCATCACGTCCCAGATCTCCAGGAGCCCGCGCCGCACGTCAGGGGCCTCACGACGTGCCCGCTCGTTCTCGAGCGCGATCTCGGCGATCGACAGTCCCGACTCCTCGCAGCGGGCGAGCAGATCGTCGGCGGTGCGGAAGGGATGGGTCGCGCCGACGTCACCGGCCGGTGCGCCGGGTGCGCCGGCGTCGCCGTCGGCGACGACGAACCCGCCGCCGACCGAGTAGAAGGTGCGCTCGGACAGCACCGCGCCCCGGGCGTCCCACGCCGTCAGGACCAGGGCGTTGGGATGGAAGGGCAGGGAGCGCCGCCCGTCGAGCACGACGTCGGCATCGACGTCGAAGGGGACCGGGGATCGGCCCAGGAGCCGCAGCACACCCTCGCGACGGATCCGCTCGTCGATGTCGCGCATGAGCTCGAGATCGCAGCTCTCGGGCCGCTCCCCCGCGAGACCCATGAGCACGGCGCGATCCGATGCGTGGCCGCGACCGGTGGCCCCGAGCGAGCCGAGCAGCTCCACCCGGAGCCGGGCGACGTGAGCGTCCAGCCCCGCGTCGCCCAGCTGGCAGACGAAGGTCCTCGCGGCACGCATCGGGCCCACGGTGTGGGAGCTCGACGGCCCGACACCCACCGAGAACAGCTCGAACGCGCTGACGACCATCAGCGCACGTCCTCGTAGAGCGGATACGCGGCGGCCAACGCCGAGACCCTCGCTCGCAGCTCGGCGATGCGCTCCGGTGCGAGGTCTGCGCGCAGCGCCTCGGCGATGATCTCCGCGACGTCCGTGAAGGCCGCATCGTCGAAGCCGCGCGTCGCGAGCGCGGGTGTGCCGATCCGCAGCCCCGACGTCACCATCGGCGGGCGGGGGTCGTTCGGCACGGCGTTCCGGTTCACCGTGATCCCGACCTCGTGCAGCCGGTCCTCGGCCTGCCTCCCATCGAGCGCAGAGGCCACCAGATCGACGATCAGCAGGTGCACGTCCGTGCCGCCGGTGAGCACGCGCACGCCCTCTGCGGCGACGTCCGGCTGAGTGAGACGGCTCGCGATGATCTGCGCGCCGCGAAGCGTGCGGCGCTGACGGGCGGCGAACTCCTCCCCCGCCGCGATCCCGAACGAGACCGCCTTGGCCGCGATGACGTGCTCGAGCGGCCCGCCCTGCAGGCCGGGGAACACCGCGCGGTCGATGCGCTTGGCGATGTCGGGATCGTCCGTCAGGATGACGCCGCCACGCGGCCCGCCGAGGGTCTTGTGCGTCGTCGAGGTCGTCACATGCGCGTACGGCAGCGGGCTCGGGTGCACGCCCGCGGCGACGAGGCCGGCGAAGTGCGCCATGTCGACCCACAGGTAGACGCCGACCTCGTCGGCGATCTCACGGAAACGCGCGAAGTCGAGGTGGCGAGGGTACGCCGACCACCCGGCGATGATGAGCCTCGGCCGCCTGTCGCGCGCGAGCGCGGCGACCTCGGCCATGTCGATGTAGCCGTCGGCGCCCACGTGATACGCGACGGCGTCGAAGGCCTTCCCGCTGTAGCTCAGCCGCATCCCGTGCGTGAGGTGCCCGCCGTGGGCGAGATCGAGACCGAGGATCGTGTCGCCGTGCTCGAGCAGGCCGAACAGCACGGCCGCGTTCGCCTGTGCGCCCGAATGCGGCTGCACGTTGGCGTAGGCGGCGCCGAACACCCGGCACACGCGCTCGATCGCGAGACGCTCGATCACGTCGATGTGCTCGCAGCCGCCGTAGTACCGGCGGCCGGGGTATCCCTCCGCGTACTTGTTCGTGGCGACCGAGCCCTGGGCCTCCATCACCGCGAGCGGGGCGAAGTTCTCGGACGCGATCATCTCCAGGGTCGTGCGCTGACGTTCGCGCTCCGCGTCGAGGGCGGCGGCGATCTCCGGATCGATGTCTGCGAGCGGAGCGGTGAGGAGGGCAGCGGCGCGCGACGCCGCAGGACGGACGGTCTCAGTGGGCATGGTGGGAGGCTCCCTGTCGGTACCGCGCGGGCGCGCGGCGGTCGGATGGGTCACCTCCCCGCTCTGTCATCGGGCCTGAGAGCTTCACCGCGGATGGCGGCTTGCACCGTGGGCGCAGGCGTGCCTGCTTTCCAGAGTCGCCTCGCCCCCACGGTCTTGGGCCTGAGAGATTGTGCGGGGAGGGCTTGCTCCTTCGGCGCCGCGTCCGCGTGGGACACGGGCTCTCCCGCGGGGGTTCGATCGGCGTGTGGAGTTGTCGTGTGGGGCACGCTAAGGGGTCCGGACCCCGCTCGTCAAACGCGGGATGCCGGGTGTTTCCCCCCGGTGAAATCCCGGTTCCGGACGTTGTCGCGGTCTTGACAGAGGTGACCTGACGCATCACAATCCGCAACGCGATTCATGATACGCAACAGTCCGGCCGCGCACAGCCGTTCCGGGCGCCGCGTAACAGCCGTGTAAAAACTGCGTCACGCTCGCTCGCGAAACCTGGTTCGCGACGGATGGCGCCCTTAGTGTGTTGCGCAGATCGCACAGACGTTTCCTTCAGCGCAACACCCGAACCCCGAGGATGCCATGAGCCGTTCCGCACGCACCCGCCGCCCCGCACCGAAGAGCTACGACTACGTGGTCGTCGGCGGCGGCAGCGCGGGCAGCGTCGTGGCGCGGCGGCTCTCGGACGATCCCGCCGCGCGCGTGCTCGTCCTCGAGGCGGGACGCAGCGACTGGCCGTGGGATCTGTTCATCCAGATGCCGGCCGCGCTCACCTTCCCCAGCGGCCACGCCCTCTACGACTGGAAGTACGAGTCCGAGCCCGAGCCCCACATGCACGGCCGCCGCATCGCCCATGCCCGGGGCAAGGTGCTCGGCGGCTCGTCCTCGATCAACGGCATGATCTTCCAGCGCGGCAACCCGCTCGACTACGAGCGCTGGGGCGAGCTGCCGGGGATGCAGGACTGGGACTGGGCGCACTGCCTGCCCTACTTCAAACGGATGGAGAACGCGCTCGCCGCGTCGATCGGCGACCCCTACCGTGGTCACCACGGACCGCTCGAGCTCGAGAAGGGCCCCGCCACCAACCCCCTCTTCCAGGCGTTCTTCGCCGCGGCCGAGCAGGCCGGCTACCCCCGCACGGAGGACGTCAACGGGTTCCGGCAGGAGGGCTTCGGCCCCTTCGACCGCAACGTGCGCCACGGCCGGCGCCTCTCGGCATCCCGCGCCTACCTCCGTCCGGTCTGGCGCTCGCGCCCCAACCTGACCGTGAAGACCCGGGCGCTGGCCACGCGGATCCTCTTCGAGGGCACGCGCGCCGTCGGCGTCGAGTACCGACGGAACGGGCGCACGCACACGGTGCGAGCGAATGAGGTCGTCCTCGCCGGGGGATCCATCAACACCCCCCAACTGCTCCAGCTGTCGGGGGTCGGTCCGTCCGAGCTGCTCACCTCGCTCGGGATCCCCGTCGTCGTCGACCTCCCCGGGGTCGGCGAGAACCTCCAGGACCACCTCGAGGTGTACATCCAGCACGAGGCGACGCAGCCCGTCTCCATGCAGCCGTACCTCCGACCGCTGAGCATGCCGATGACCGGCCTGAAGTGGCTTCTGGGCCGCACGGGCCCCGCCGCGACGAACCACTTCGAAGGCGGCGGCTTCGTCCGCTCCAACGACGACGTGCGCTGGCCCAACCTCATGTTCCACTTCCTGCCCGTCGCGGTGCGCTACGACGGGCAGATCGCGGATGTCGCCCACGGCTATCAGGTGCACGTCGGACCGATGTACGCCGACACGATCGGACGCCTGCGCATCCGCTCGACCGACCCGACCGAGCACCCCGAGCTCGTCTTCAACTACCTCAGCACCGAGAACGACCGGCGTGAGTGGGTCGAGGCCGTGCGCGTGGCGCGCGACATCCTCTCCCAGCCGGCCATGGCGCCGTTCAACGGGGGCGAGATCGCTCCGGGCCCCGCGGTCAGCACCGACGAGGAGATCCTCGACTGGGTGGGCCGCGAGGCCGAGACGGCCCTGCACCCGTGCGGCACCGCCAAGCTCGGTCCGGCCGAGGACCCGATGGCGGTCACCGACCCGCGCACGATGGGCGTGCACGGCACCACCGGGCTTCGCGTCGTGGACGCCTCCGTCATGCCGTTCGTGACCAACGCCAACATCTACGCGCCCACGATGATGATCGCCGAGAAGGCCGCCGATCTCATCCGCGGCGTGCCGCCGCTCCCGGCAGAGGACGTGCCGTACTACGTCGCCCAGGGCCCGGCGAAGGCGGCGTCCGCATGAGCTCGTCGCTCTACGTCGCCGGCGAATGGCGCACCCCGCACGCCAGCGCCTCGCGGGAGATCCGCTGCCCCGCCGACGGCACGCTCGTGCGCACCGTGAGCGAGTGCGATGCGCAGGATGCCGCCGACGCCGTCGCGGCGGCGTCGACCGCCTGGCGCTCAGGAGCATGGAGCGAGACGCCCGAGCGCGAGCGGGGGCGCCTGCTGGAACGCGCGGCGGATCTGATCGAGCGCGATCTCGAGCAGTACGCCACGGCCGAGTCGCGCGACACGGGCAAGCGCATCGTGGAGGCGCGTCTCGACATGCAGGACGTGATCGCCTGCTTCCGGTACTACGCGACCCTCGCCGGCGCCCATCCGGGCCGCCTCGTCGACACCGGCGACCCGCACAGCCGCAGCCGCGTCGAGTACGCTCCGGTCGGGGTCTGCAGCCTCATCACCCCCTGGAACTACCCGCTGCTCCAGACCGCGTGGAAAGTCGCCCCCGCGCTGCTGGCGGGCAACGCCCTCGTGCTCAAGCCGAGCGAGCTGACCCCCTCGACCGCGATGCTGCTCATGGAGACGCTCACCGAGGCGGGGCTGCCCACGGGGGTGGCGAACCTCGTCACCGGGACGGGCGCCGAGGTCGGCGAGGTGCTCACGACGCACCCCGACGTCGATCTCGTCTCGTTCACCGGCGGGCTCGCGACGGGCCGGCGGGTGATGGCCTCGGCCGCCGCGACCGTGAAGCGGGTCGCGCTGGAGCTCGGCGGCAAGAACCCCAATGTCGTCTTCGCCGACGCCGACCACGAGACGGCCCTCGACTACGCGCTCACCGCGATCTTCCTGCACAGCGGACAGGTGTGCTCGGCGGGCGCCCGGCTGGTGATCGAGGAGTCCCTCCACGACGTCTTCGTCGACGAGCTCGTCGCACGGGCCCGACGGATACGGCTCGGCGGCCCGTTCGACGCGGCGGCCGAGACGGGGCCGCTCATCTCCGCCGCCCATCGGGAGAAGGTCGACGCCTACGTGCGCGCCGGCATCGCCGAGGGAGCCGTGCTGCGATGCGGCGGTGCGGCGCCGTCCGACCCCGCTCTGGCCGACGGCTTCTACTACCTGCCGACGATCCTCGACGGCTGCGACGGCTCCATGAGCGTCGTGCACGAGGAGAGCTTCGGGCCCGTGCTCACGGTCGAGACGTTCCGGGACGAGGAGGAGGCGGTGCGCATCGCCAACGACACCCCGTACGGTCTCGCCGGAGCGGTGTGGACCCAGGACGCCGGACGCGCCCAGCGGGTGGCGAGTCGCCTGCGCCACGGCACGGTCTGGATCAACGACTACCACCCGTACCTGCCCCAGGCGGAATGGGGCGGGTTCGGCCAGTCGGGCAACGGACGGGAGCTCGGCCTGGCCGGCCTGGACGAGTACCGCGAGGCCCGGCACGTCTACCACAACCTCGACCCGAGGCCCCAGCACTGGTTCGCTCCCGCGGGCCGGAACTGACCTTCTCACGAAAGGGATCACGCAGATGAGCACGATCATGGCGCCACCCCTCCACCCGCCCGCCGCGTCGAGCGTCGACGACTTCGAGGTCGACGGCCTCTGGAAGGTCTTCGGCACCAACCCCGAGAAGGTGGTCGGCGACGAGCGGCTCGCCGAGCTCAGCACGGCCGAGATCCTCGAGCGCACGGGAAGCGTCGTCGCCGTCCGCGACCTCAGCTTCCGCGTGGGCCGCGGGGAGGTGTTCGTGATCATGGGCCTGTCGGGGTCGGGAAAATCCACCCTCGTGCGCTGCCTGACCCGCCTCATCGAGCCCACCGCGGGTGCGATCACGATGCGCGGGGACGACCTGCTCTCCCTGGCTCCGGGACCCCTGCGGGAGTTCCGTCGGACCAAGGCGGCGATGGTGTTCCAGCACTTCGGGCTGCTGCCGTTCCGCACCGTCGTCGACAACATCGCCTACGGCCTCGAGATCCGCGGCATCGGCAAAGCGGAACGCCGGGCGCGGGCGCTGGAGATGGTCGCGCTGGTCGGGCTCGAGGGGTACGAGTGGCGCTACCCGTCGCAGCTCTCCGGCGGGATGCAGCAGCGCGTCGGCTTGGCGCGAGCGCTGGCCGGCGACCCGGACGTGCTCCTGTTCGACGAGCCCTTCTCCGCCCTCGATCCGCTCATCCGGCGCAATATGCAGGCGGAGATCGTGCGTCTGCACCACGAGATGGGCAAGACCATGGTCTTCGTCACGCACGATCTCTCCGAGGCGCTCAAGCTCGGCGACCGCATCCTCATCATGCGCCACGGGGAGCTGCAGCAGATCGGAACGGGCGCCGAGCTCGTCGGCGCGCCCGCCAACGACTACGTCGCCGACTTCGTCTCGGACGTGCCGATCGCGAGCGTGCTGACCCTGGAGTGGATCGTCCGCCCCGGCGAGGCGGCCCCCGACGCGCCGACCTTGCCCGCCACCACGGTCATCGCCGACGCGATCCCGACGCTCCTCGGCTCACCGAGCCCGGTGAGGATCGTGGACGCCGCCGGCGCCCCGCTGGGCGTCGTCGACCGCGATGCGGTCCTGCGCACCGTCGCCGGCGAACGGCATCCGTCATGAGCGCGCCGGCCGCGCCGACGACGGTCGAGATCACGAGGATCGACGCCGCCGCGCTGCAGTCCGCACCCCGTCCGCGCCGCGTCTCCGTCCCGGGCGCGATCCTCGCAGGGGTCGGAGTGCTCTGGCTCGTCGTCTTCGCCCTCTCCCACGGCCAGGGCACGGACACGCTCCCGGTCGCAGCGCTCACAGACGTCCATCAGCTCCTCAACGACGTCAAGGAGTGGGTGTCGGACAACCGCGCGACGAACCCGCTGTTCATCGCCCTCGACGGCGTGCGTGTCGTCGTCAACGCCGTGGTGCAGTTCCTCCTTGCGGCGCTGGCCGCGACGCCCTACGGACTCGGCTACCCCGAGATCGGATGGCTCGGCAGCATCCTCGTCTTCGGCTGGATCGCGTGGGTCTTCGGCAACGCACGCGTCGCCGCTCTCACCGTCGGCTTCCTCCTCGTCATCGGCGTGCAGGGCCTCTACACGGAGGCGATGCAGACCCTGGCGATCACCCTCGCCGCGGTGTTCTTCTCACTCCTGGTCGGCATTCCCCTGGGCGTGTGGACCGGCCGCTCCCGGCGCGTCGAGAGGATCGTGACGCCGGTGCTGGACTTCATGCAGACGATGCCGACCTTCGTCTACCTCGCCCCTCTCGCCCTGATCTTCCTCATCGGTCCGGCCGCCGCGGTCATCACGACCATGATCTACGCGGCACCGCCGGTGATCCGCCTCACCGCGCACGGGGTGCGCGACATCCCGGAGTCGATCGACGAGAGCGTCGCCTCGCTGGGCGCCACCCCGCGCCAGCGTCTGCGCACGGTCGTGCTGCCGCTCGCACGCAGCTCGATCGTGCTCGGCATCAACCAGACGACCATGGCGGCCCTGTCGATGGTCACGATCGCCGCCCTCATCGCCGCCCCCGGGCTCGGGCAGACCGTCGTCCAGGCCCTGCAGTCGCTCAACGTGGGGCGCGCCTTCAACGCCGGACTCGCGGTGGTGCTGCTGGCCATCGTGCTCGACCGGGTGACCACGGCGATCGGGCGTCGCGCCGATCCGGCGGTCGTCGCCGCACGCCGCTCCGCCGCCGTATGGCCGCGCCGAGCCGCGTACGCCGCCGGCGCCGTGATCGCCGCAGCCGGCGTCATCCTCTCCCGCACCCAGCTGTGGGCCGCGATCTTCCCCGCGCAGCTCGAGATCGGCGGAGCGATCGAGAGCGGCGTCAACGCGGCTTCCGCGTGGGTGAGCTCCGTCTTCGGCGACGTCACCTCGACCGTGCAGGAGATCGTGACCACGGCTCTCCTCAACCCGCTCCAGGCCCTTCTCGAGCAGTCCCCGGTCGTCGTGGTGATGGCGGCGCTCACGATCGTCGCGACCGTGGCGGGGCGCGTGAAGCTCGGGGTCGGAGCCCTCGTCGGCATGGTCGCGGTCTGGGCGCTCGGCGTGTGGGGCCCCTCGATGGTCACGCTCGCCTCGACCGTCGTGGCCAGCGCCATCACGGTCGCGATCGCGCTGGTGCTGGGCGTGTGGATGGGGCGCGTCCCCCGTGTCGACGCGGTCCTGCGGCCGATCCTGGACGCCGCCCAGACCATGCCCGCGTTCGTCTACCTCGTGCCGTTCCTCGGACTCTTCGGCCCCAACCGTTTCACCGCCATCGTGGCGGCGGTCATCTACGCGGCCCCGATCTCGATCAAGATCGTCGCGGACGCGATCCGTCAGCTTCCCGAGACGCTCGGCGAGGTCGTGCTCTCGACCGGGTCGAACCCCTGGCAGGCCGTCGTCAAGGTACAGCTGCCCATGATCCGCCCGGCGATCACGCTGGCCGTCAACCAGGCGCTCATCTACGTCCTGTCGATGGTCGTCATCGGAGGTCTCGTCGGCGGCGGGGGCCTCGGCTACCTGGTCGTCGCCGGGTTCGTCCAGACCGACCTCTTCGGCAAGGGACTGGCTGCGGGTCTCGCGATCGTGATCTGGGGGATGCTGCTCGACCGCACCACCCAGGCCTTCGCGCACCGCGCCCCGCGCGCCTCCACAGCTCCCGCGACGTCGCCTCGGCGCCGCCGGAGATCGATAACCCGATCACCTCGCACCGCCACCGCATGAGCCGAGCCCCTCGGCTCGCCCACAGAGAGTCTCACGAAGGAGAATCCATGCACCACGCACCGAAACGACGCATCCGCACCCTGTCCGCGCTCGCCGTCATCTCGGCCGGCGTCCTCGCCCTCGCCGGGTGCGGGTCCTCGCTGAACGACGCGTCGGCGAGCGCCAGCGGCGCCGCCTGCGGCACGACGAACCTCGCGATGAACAACTGGGTCGGCTACACCGCCGACGCCGCCGTGTACACGTACCTCGCCGAACACGAGCTGGGATGCACCATCGTCCAGAAGTCGATCTCGGAAGAGGTCGCCTGGCAGGGCTTCGGGACCGGCGAGATCGACGCCATCATCGAGAACTGGGGCCACACGGACCTCAAGAAGAAGTACATCGACGGCGACAAGAGCGCGGTCGAGGTCGGCCCCACGGGCAACGAGGGGGTGATCGGATGGTTCATCCCCGAGTGGATGACCGAGGCCTACCCGGATCTGAAGACCTCCGCCGACCTCAACAAGTACGCGAGCCTGTTCCAGACCAGCGAGTCCGGCGGCAAGGGACAGCTGCTCGACGGCGACCCGAGCTACGTGACGAACGACGAGGCGCTGGTGACGAACCTCGGCCTGGACTACAAGGTCGTCTACGCCGGCTCGGAGGCAGCCCTGATCGAGGCGTTCCGCTCCGCGCAGGCGAACCGCACCCCGCTGCTGGCGTACTTCTACGAGCCGCACTGGTTCTTCTCGGAGCAGAAGCTCGGCCACATCACCCTGCCGGCGTACACGGACGGCTGCGACGCGGACCCGCAGAAGGTCGCGTGCGACTACCCGCCCTACACGCTCGACAAGATCGCCTCGGCGTCCTGGTACGCGAAGGACACCCCCGCCGCGAAGCTCCTCAAGAACTTCTCGTGGACCAATGACGACCAGAACGTCGTCGCGGCGTACATCGCGAAGGACAACATGTCGCCCGAGGATGCCGCGAAGAAGTGGGTGACCGACAACCCCGACAAGGTCGCCACGATGCTCGAGGGCATCAAGTAGCCACCCCACCCCGGGAGGGGGCGGCGCGTTGCCGCCCCCTCCCGCCACACCTCTTCCTCTCCCCCGCCACACCCGCGCCGGTCGACTCGTCCCGCGCACGCTCCTGATCCCGAGGTATGCCCCATGGTCTCGTCCCCCTCCCGCAGTCCCCGCGTCGTCGTCATCGGTCTGGGCGTCGTGGGCGCAGCACTCGCCGATGAGCTGACCCTGCGCGGCTTCACCGACGTGACCGTCTTCGAGCAGGGGCCGTTGTACATCACCGGCGGCTCCTCCTCGCACGCGCCGGGATTCGTCTTCCAGACCAACACCGACCGCACGATGACGCAGCTCGCCGCACGGACGCTCGACAAGCTCGACGGCGCCTCGCTGAACGGCCAGTGGCTGCTCAAGCGCGTCGGCGGGCTCGAGATCGCCACGACCCCGGAGCGCCTCCACGACCTGAAGCGCCGTCGCGGGCTCGCCCACGCGTGGGGGGTGCCGGGCGAGCTCATCGGGCCGGAGGAGTGTGCGCGGCTGTGGCCGGGCCTGGACGTGTCCGCCGTGCTCGGCGGATTCCTCACCCCCACCGACGGAATCGTCAAGAGCGCCGCCGCGGTGCAGTGGCAGGCCGAGCGTGCACGCGACCGTGGGGCGCGCATCGTCGGCAGCACCCGAGTGGTGGGCATCGAGCGCAGCGGGGGCCGGGTGACCGGCGTCAAGGTCGTGCCGGTCCCGGCGGGATCGGCGGAGCCGGATGTCGTCGCCGCCGACATCGTGATCTCCTGCGCCGGGCTCTGGGGGCCGGGGGTGGCACGCGACCTCCTCGGCTTCGAGATCCCCATGCAGCCCATGGAGCACGGCTTCGGCTACAGCGCACCGGTTCCCTCGCTGCGCGGCGCGAACGTGCCGACCGACGAGGCGCGGCGCCCCATGCTGCGCCACCAGGACTTCTCGCTCTACCTGCGCGAGTACGTCGACCGCATCGGCATCGGCGCGTACAACCATCGTCCGATCCCCGTCGAGCAGTCGGAGATCGCGGATGCCGACGAGTTCGCCGCCACGGGCGTGCACCCGGCCATGCATCCCCTCACCTGGGACGATTTCGCCCCGTCGTGGGAGGAGGCTCGGCGTCTGCTGCCCGAGCTGCGCCAGGTCTCGTTCGAGTCCGGGTACAACGGGATCTTCTCCTTCACCCCCGACGGGGGACCCATGCTCGGTCCCCGTGCCGGGCACCGACGGGCTGTGGCTCGCGCAGGCCGTGTGGGTCACGCAGTCCGCCGGCGTCGCACAGGCGGTCGCCGACTGGATCGTCTCGGGCGACCCGGGTGTCGACACCCACGGCCTGGACGTCAACCGCTTCGATCCCGCGATCGTCAGCCGCCGGTTCACACGCGAACGCTCGTCGGAGTCGTACGACGAGGTCTACGACATCCGCCATCCGCACACCGCGACGAGGCGCCTGCGGGGCCTGCGGCGCACGCCCTTCCACCAGCGCTACGAAGAGCTCGGCGCGGTGTTCGGCGAGGGCGGCGGCTGGGAGCGACCGCTGTGGTTCGAGGCCAACGCGCCGCTCGTCGACGAGCTCGAGACCGTTCCCGTGCGCGACGACTGGGCCGCGCAGAACTGGTCGCCCATCGCCGCGGCCGAGGCGCACGCCACGCGCACCGCCGTCGCCCTCTACGACCTGACCGCGCTTCCCCGCGTCGAGGTGTTCGGCCCCGGAGCGACCGCCCTGCTCCAGCGCCTGCTCACGACGAACGTCGACGTCGCCGTCGGCCGCGTGGTCTATGGGATGCTGCTCGACGAGCAGGGCGGAATCCTGTCGGACGTCACCGTGACCCGGCTCGACACCGAGCGCTACATGATCGGCACGAACGGCAACCTCGACCTCGTGCACCTCGGCGAGCGGGCGCCCGAGGGGGTGTGGGTGCGGCAGCTCTCCCCCGGCCAGGGCGGCCTGGGCCTGTGGGGACCGCGCGCACGCGCGGTGCTGGAGAGCCTGACCGACGACGACGTGTCGAACGAGGGGTTCGGCTTCTTCCGCGCGAAGGAGATCGATGTCGCGGGCGTCCGCACGCTCGCGCTGCGCGTCAGCTACGTCGGCGAGCTCGGCTGGGAGCTCTACGTCAGCGCCGACAACGCTGTCTTCCTCTGGGACGCGCTGTGGGAGGCCGGGCGAGCGCACGGTCTCGTCGCGGCCGGGCGGCGAGCGTTCAACGCCCTGCGTCTGGAGAAGGGCTACCGCGCCTTCGGCCATGACATGACCCGTGAGCACTCCCCCGCCGAGGCGGGTCTGGACTTCGCCGTCCGCATGGACAAGGACGACTTCGTCGGCAAGGCGGCCCTCGTGGGGCGCCCCGTCACGACCCGCCTCGTGCCGCTCACCCTCGACGACCCGACGCGAGTCGTCCTGGGCTCAGAGCCGGTGTTCCTCCCCGGGGCGGCGGAGGCGGCGGGCTACGTCACCAGCGCCGACCAGGGGTACACGCTCGGGGTCTCGATCGCGTACGCCTGGCTGCCGCCGGAGCTCGCCGAGCCCGGCACGGCACTCGAGGTCGAGTACTTCGCCGAGCGCCTGTCGGCGACCGTGCGCGCCGAGCCCCTGTACGACCCCGAGATGGCCGCGATCCGCCGCTGAGCCGAGCGCCCGCCGACAGACAAGGAGAAAGAACCACGATGGAGCACTACGACGTCATCGTCCTCGGACTGGGATCGATGGGCGGGGCCGCAGCCAACATGCTCGCCGAGCGGGGCACGAAGGTCCTCGGGCTCGAGACCTTCGAGCCCGGCCACGACCAGGGTGCCGCGCACGGCGGCACCCGCATCATCCGTCAGTCGTACTTCGAGAGTCCCGAGTACGTGCCGCTGCTGCAGCGCGCGTACGAGGGATGGCGGAAGCTCGAGGCCGAGTCCGGCCGCGACATCATGGAGCTCTGCGGCGGAATCTACATCGGTGATCCGGATGACATCACCTTCCGCGGCAGCAAGGAGGCGTCGGAGCTCCACGGCCTGCCGCACGAGATCCTCGACGCCGACGAGATCCGCCGCCGCTTCCCGACCATGGACCCCGCCGACGACGCCCTCGCCGTCTACGAGGCGAACGCCGGTTACGTGCGTCCCGAGGAGACGACGATCGCCAACGCCCAGGTCGCCGCCCACAAGGGCGCGACCCTGCGTTTCCACGAGCCGGTCACGCACTGGCAGGCGACACCGAACGGCGGTGTCGAGGTCGTCACGACGCAGGGCGCCTACGGTGCCGACCGTCTCGTCGTCACCCCGGGACCGTGGGCGCCGCAGGTGCTTCCGGAGCTGCGCCTGCCGCTGTCGATCGATCGCATGATCTTCTACTGGTTCGCCCCCGACTACAGCGACGCGGTGCCCTACGAGCGTTACAGCGACGCGCAGCATCCCGTCTACATCGAGGAGACCCACGGCAACGGGCAGATCTACGGCTTCCCGATGACCGACGGCCCGTCGGGCGGTCTCAAGCTCGGCTTCTTCCGCAAGGGCACGCCCACGACCGCGAACACGATCGACCGCAACGTCTACGACCACGAGGTCGCCGAGATGCGCGAGCGTGCCCTGCAGCTGTTCCCCTTCGTCACGGGGCCGCTCGTGCAGGCCAAGACGTGCCTGTACTCGGTCACCCCCGACGAGCACTTCGTCATCGGGGCGCATCCCGGCCACGAGCAGATCCAGATCGCGTGCGGCTTCAGCGGCCACGGCTTCAAGTTCGTCCCGGTGGTCGGCGAGATCCTCGCCGACCTCGCGCTCGACGGGTCCTCGGCGCTGCTGCCACCGACGCTGTTCGATCCGACGCGTGCCGTGCTGCAGGCGTCCTGAGCGCGCTGCGGCTCCCGCTCGCGCCGCGGCCTGACGTGCCCGAGGCGTTCTCGCTCGGCGAGCGGGGGCCAGAGGTCACTCGACACCCGCCTGCATGAACGACCAGAGGGTGCCCTCTCCGTCGCGCGCCCCGAACTCGCGCACACCATAAGACATCTCGGTCGGCTCGTACACGATCTCCGCGCCCGCTCCACGCGCGCGACGGTACTGGGCATCGACGTCCGAGACGTACATCGCCATGCAGTGGGTGGCGCGTCACGCACCAGATTCCCCGGCGCGAAACCGAACACCTCGACCAGATACCGCTGCGCCGCCTCGATATCGCGATACACGAGCAGCGTCAGCCGCCGATCCAGGCCCGACTCGGCATCATCGATGCCGGCCAGGACGCCCAGCAGCTCGCCGTCGGTGGGAACGTCACCGCTCAGCAGGCGCTCCTCGACCGTTCGCACGCGCTGCCGGTGTCGCGCCAGCTCGGCGATCCTCGAGTCGATGTCGGCCAGACGTCGCTCCGTCAGACCGACCAGGTCCGTCGAGTCCGGATCGAGCCCCGCCAACGGGCTCCCCAGCTCCCGCATCAATCGGATCCGATACAGCCGCTCGACCTGTGCCGCGTCGTATCGCCGACGTCCGTCGCTGCCGCGCTCGGGCACGAGCAGCCCTCGCTCCTCGTAGTACCGCAACGTGCGCTCCGTGACCCCGGCTTGCGCCGCGACCTCACCTATCGTCCTGTCCATGACGCCGACGCGAGAACCTCACGTAGCGTGAGGAGCAAGCGAGAACCGCGCGAAGGCCGACTCGACGTCGCACCCGCGATCGGCCCTCGGGCCTGCAGCGATCTCCGGGGAGCGTCGCTGAGCGTCGTCAGTCCGAGCCGCCCCGCACCCATCGCGTCTCGCCCAGCCCTGTGTCGGCGTCGACCTGCACGTCGCCCGTCGCGACGAATCCATGCTTCGCGTAGAAGCGCTGCGCTCGGGCGTTCGCGTCGAACACCCCCAGATGCGCGGGCGAGGCGCCGATCGCGTGGTCCAGCAGCGACGACGCCACTCCGCGACCGTGCCAGGCGGCATCCACGTAGATCGACGCGAGCTCCAGCGCCGGCAGATCGGGGCGGTCCTTCGACGTCGGTGCGGTGCTCGCCACGCCGACCGCGGCCCCGTCGACCTCTGCGAGCCACACCGCACGCTCGCCGGACGCGATCCTGTGTCGCCAGCGCGCGGCGCGGACCCGCCATGTCGTGACATCCAGGTATTCATCGGCGACGAGACCGCGGTAGGCCTGTTCCCACGCCCGTGTCTGAAAGCGTCCGATCGCATCGGCATCATCTATCTGCGCGAGTCGGAGCATCCATCAACTGTCGCACGCGGTGCGGACGACGAGCCGGGAACGGGCGCGGTCAGACGTCGACCTCCACGGGCCCCTTCGGCCGCGAGCAGCAGGCGAGGATCTTGCCGGCGTCGATCTCCCGCTGGCGGATGCCGCCATTGTGCGCGATGTCGACCTCGCCCGCGATCTTGACGATCTTGCAGGTGCCGCAGAGACCGTTCTGACACGACGTCATGATCCGGATGCCCACCTGTTTCGCGGCCTGGAGGACGGTCTCCCCCTCCGCGATCACGACGCTCTTCCCGCTGCGCGCGAAGTGCACGGTGTGGCCCGGCGCGCCCTCGGTGTCGCTGACCTCGGGCGGAGCGATCTCGGCGAGCACGAACGACTCGACGTGGATGCGTTCGGCTGGGACTCCGAGCTCCTCCAGCAGCGCCACGGCATGCTGCATGTACGCGTCGGGGCCGCAGACGAACACCTCACGCGCGGACAGGTCGGGCACGTTCCGCGTGAGCATGTCGGCATCCAGACGTCCCACCGGTCCCTCCCACCTGCCGGCGGGGTCGACCGAGACGGCCTGGATCACGCGGATGCTGTCGCTGCCCGCCGCGAGGGCGCGGAGCTCGTCGCGGAACACGACCGCGTCGGGGTCGTGCGAGTTGTGCAGCAGGACCGCGTCCGTGGCGTCGCCGAGGTCGTGCAGGGCTTCCAGGACCGCGACCATCGGCGTGATTCCCACGCCCGCCGCCAGCAGCAGAACGCGCTCCGCGGGGTGGAAGGCGGTCGAGAACTCCCCCGCCGGTCCGCTCAGCTCGAGGCGGTCACCCACCCGGAGGGTGTCGTGCAGCCACCGCGAGAAGACGCCGTCGGCTTCGCGTTTGACCGTCAGCTGAACCGAGTACGGGCGGGTGGGCGGCGAGCTGACGGTGTAGCAGCGGCTGACCCGCTCGCCGTCGATGTCGGCGCTGACCGTCACGTACTGACCGGCGGCGCGCGGCAGGGCGCGGCGGTCGTCCGAGACGAACTCGAAGGTCGACACCTGCGGCGTGCGGGCGACGATGCGGGTGCACCGCAGCATCCGAGGGGCGGGGTCGTCGTCCCAGCGGTCGTGATCGTGCAGCAGAGCCGCCGGCGCGAACGTCGGGGTCACTGCGCGGCCTCGGCAGACTCGGCATCCAGGTGGGCGTTGAGCTGGTCGATGTACCAGTTGCAGAACGCGTTCACCTGGTACTCGCTCGGCACGTACGGGCCGGGGATGTAGGCGGGGTCGGTGACGCCGCGCTGGGCGAGCGCGACGAACTCCGCATCCTGATCGTTGGTCGCGCGCCACACGTAGGTGAGGTCGTCGACGTCGTAGTCGACGCCCTCGACGGCGTCTTCGTGCACGAGCCACGTCGTGCGCACGAGCGTGCGGCCCGGCGCGATCGGCAGGACCGCGAAGGTGATCGCGTGATCGGCCATGAAGTGGCACCAGAAGTTCGGCTGCGTGTGCATCGACAGGCGCCCCAGCTTGGCGTCGTCGAAGTCCCCGAGGAGCTTCGTCACGAGCTTGGCGCCGGTCATGCTGTACGACTCGCCCTCACCGTCGAGCGCCTCGCGCTGCACCCGGAAACCCATCGTGCGCGTGTCGAGCTGCTCGATGCCCCGGAAGGCGAGACCGCGCTCGATGCACTTGTGCTCAAGCTCGGCCTCGGCCGCGAGGTAGCGCTCGTGGGTCTCCTGCAGGTGCGGCGGGATGGCGTCCTCCGGGTAGCCCCAGGTGATGAAGTACGTGCAGCCGAGCTCGGGGTGCATGTCGCAGTGGTAGCACTCGCGGTTGTTCTCCATCGTGAGCTTCCAGTTGCCCAGCTCGATGAGGTCGATCTGCTTGGCGACCTTGGCGCGCCGCAGCTGGTGCTGCTCGAAGTAGGGCTCGACGATGGCCGCGACCTCGTCGATGTCGTCGTTGGGCTCGTCCGAGAGGTTCACGTAGATGAGGCCCGCGATCGAGCGGAACGCGACCTGTCGCAGGCTGTGGCAGCTCGTGTCGAAGTCGTCGGCCGCGGATGCCGCCCACACGAGCGTCCCGTCGGGCTTGTAGGTCCACTGGTGGTAGCCGCAGACGAGGTTCCCCACCGAGCCCGCGCCGGGAGTCAGGATGCGGGCACCGCGGTGACGGCAGACGTTGTGCAGCACCTGGACGTTCTCGTCGTCGTCGCGGATCACGATGAGCGAGGTCTTGCCGAACTCGACCGTGACGTAGTCGCCGGGCTCTCGGATCTCGGCCTCGGACGCGACGAAGATCCAGTGCCGGCCGAAGACGGCCTCGAGATCCAGGTCGAAGATCTCGTCGCTCGTGTAGAAGGGGGCGGGGAGGCTGTGCCCGGGTGTGCGCTCGGCGACCAGACGGCGGGTGGTCACGTTGTCGTGGGAGCGGACGACGGTAGCGGGCATCTCGTGATCCTTCGACGGGGCGCGCCCGGCGGGCGGGAGCCGTGGCGCATCGGAACGGGGATGTCGCGCGTATGACGCGACATGTTGCGCATTACGCGCGACATGCCGATTTTCATCCCCCCGCAGAGGCAGTGTCAACGCCGACGAGGCGAGCGTCGCGATTCTTCTCTGGACAGAAACATCCGTGACACATCACGGCCATGGAGCCGCGATGGCGAGGTCAGACCGCCGCACCCAGACGGGCGCTCAGCTGCCGAGCATGACGCAGCAGGACCTCGACGAGGTCGGGGAACGCGGTCTCCGGCATCCGAAAGCTGGGAGCGGTGATGCTCAGCGCCGCCACCACGGAGCCGTCGATGCCGAGCACGGGAACCGCCAGCGCGTTCGTGTCGTACTCCCACTCCTCCGCGGCTGCCGCCCACCCACGACGACGCACGAGCTCGAGGTGCTCTTCGAGCGTCGCCGGCACGGTGAGCGTGTTCTCGGTGCACTGCTCCAGCGGCTGCGCGAGCACCTGCCTCACGACCTCCGGCGCGGCGTGGGCCAGCAGCACCTTGCCCGTCGACGTCGCATGCAGCGGGGTCCGCTGACCCACGTACTGGCGCGTGACCGACACCAGCCGGGTCCCGGTCGCCTGCGTCACGTTGACCGCGGCGCCGTTGTCGAGGATCGCGACGTTGCTCGTCTCGTTGAGCTCTGCGGTGAGCTCGTCGCACACGAGCTGCGCGTCCTTGACGATGTCCATGCGCGCGGTGATGCGGCCGGCCAGCCGCAGCACGCCGAAGCCGAGCTGATAGGTGCCCCGCCGCTCCTCCTGCTCGACGAGGTTGCGGGCCTCGAGGGTCGCCAGCAGCCGAAACGCGGTCGAGCGGTGGACGCCGAGACGGCGGGAGATCTCGCTCACTCCGAGCGCGGAGGCGTCCGACAGCATCTCGAGGATCTGGATGGCCCGGTCGACGGACTGCACCGAGCCACCCGATCCGGCGACATCGTCGGCGACGTCTGCGCTGCTCATGCGGGGCTCCTCGGTCTCAGGGATCTCCTCAGCCTACGCGACTGTTGCGCAAGACGCACCGGTGCGGAGCGAAGGCAACAGCAGTGGAGGGCGACACGACGCACGGCGCCCCCTCCCGCGGAGGCACCCTCGATCACCGAGACGGGATCCGCACGTCACCGCTCGCGCGGCTCCCGCAGCGCGGCGAGCGCGAGCGTCAATGCGCCGTCGAACGAGGTCTCGCGATCACTCGCCGACAACGACTCCCCCGTGGCGAGCAGATCCGTCACGGTGAGGACCGTGAGGGTCCGAGCCCCCTCCGCGGCGCCGACCGCGTACAGCCCCGCCGCCTCCATCTCGACCGCGAGCGCTCCGTGCGCGGCGAGCTGGGCGAACCGCTCCGTCGGCGTCGCATAGAAGTGATCGGACGAGAACACCGAGCCGACGTGCACCGGGACGGCGACCGCGGCCTTCGCCGCGACGGCCGCGGCGGCGAGCGAGAAGTCCGGGGCGTGGCTGAACACGACGCCCGGGACCCGCGTCTGCGACATGGCCGAGTCGGTGTGCGCGGCCGTGGCGACGACGACATCGCGCACCGCGACATCCGGGTGGATGCCGCCGGCGGTCCCGACGCGGACGATCGAGCGCACGCCGTAGAAGCGCACGAGCTCGGTCGCGTAGATCGTGATCGAGGGGGCGCCCATGCCGGAGGCCATGACGGTCATCGGCTCGCCCTCGAACAGCCCCGTGAACCCGAGGATGCCGCGCACGTCCGTCACGAGCTCGGGCCTCTCCAGCCGGGTCTCGGCGATGCGCTGCGCACGCCGCGGGTCGCCGGGCATGATCACACGACTCGCGATCTGGCCCTCCCGGGCCGCGATGTGGGGAGTTGTCATGCGATTTCCTCTCGGGACAGCCAGCGGACGATGCGGTCGAACAGGACGGCGTAGCCCGGCCACGCCAGGAAGGCGGGCGGGGCCCAGTGGGGCGCGAGGTCGGACGTGAAGGCGGCGGTGCGTCCCGCCTCCCACTCTCCCACCACGAGCAGCGGATGCGCGTCGACCGTCGCGAGGACCGCGCCCGCGGGGGCGGCGACCACCTGGTTCAGCCCCAGCACGGGCGGCCACTCGCGGTCGAGGCCGGCGACGATCGGATGCGTCGGCTCGCACACCCGCGGCGCCGCGCCGGCCGGCAGCTCGATGCGGTCGTCGCGGTCGAGGACGCCGACCGGGAGCGTCTCGGCGAGGACCGTGTGCGCCCAGCGCGCCTTCGCGTCGATCCCGGAGAAGCTCAGGTACCCGCCCACCATGAGCAGCGCCCCTCCCCGGGCCACGAACTCACGCAGCGCGGCGATCGGGTCCTCGACGACACCGCAGCGGGCGAACACCTCGGCGGGCAGCTGGAAGGTGTTCGCCCCGATGTCGGAGAGGACGACGACATCCGCGATGTCCGCGATCCCGGCCGCCGTGCGGGGGAAGTCGTGTTCGACGCGATGGGCGGGGATGTGGGTCACGACGTGGTCACCCCCGCGGAGTGCGGCGACGAACTCCGCTCCGCCCTCCTCATATGTGGAGGTCGTGAACGAGTCGAAACCCTTCTGATGGATCGAGTGGACGAACCAGGACTCTCCTACGAGCAACACGCGCGCCATGTGACTATGCAAATGCATTTGCACGCACGCCATGAGGCGCGGCTGTTACAGGTCCGTAAACTCTCGGGCGCATCGCCCTGCCGGGCGGGCCTCCGCCGCCGGGCGGGCCGCGCCGTTCAGGTACTCTCGCGAGGTGATTCCTCTCGTGATCGACACCGACACCGCCGCCGACGACTGCTTCGCCCTCCTGGTCGGGATGCTCGACCCGCGCAGCGACCTCAAAGCGGTCACGATGGTCGCCGGCAACGTCGGGTTCGAGCAGCAGGTGCACAACGCGCTGCTCACGATCGCCCTCGCCGGTCGCGCCGGTCAGGTCCCCGTGCACCTGGGCGCCGACCGCCCGCTGCTGCGGGACTGGGTCGACGCCGCCGAGGTGCACGGCGACGGTGTCGGCGGCATCCGACGGCCCGAGGACGGGCAGCAGCCCGAGTCCGAGCATGCCGCACTCGCCCTCATCCGCCTGTCCCGCGAGTACGAGGGCCGCCTGCGGATCGTCGCGATCGGGCCGCTCACCAACATCGCGCTGGCCACCGCGCTCGACCCCGGGTTCGCCGCACGCGTCGAGCGCCTGACCATCATGGGCGGCTCGATCAACGGCCGCGGCAACATCACCCCGGCGGGCGAGTTCAACATCTACGTCGACCCGGAGGCAGCGGCCATCACCCTGCGAGCGGGCTTCCCGGACGTGCGACTGGTCACATGGGATCCGCTGACCCTGCGCGACGCCGTGTTCGACCAGGAGCGGGTGAACGAGATCGCAGCGCTCGGCACGCCGCTCTCACGCTTCTTCGTGCGCGCGAACCAGGCCACGTTCGACTTCGACCTGCAGGCCGGGATCGACGGCTCCACCCACCCCGACTCGCTGTCCGTCGCGCTGTCGCTCGACGTCGAGCTGGGCCAGGAGGACGTGCCCTACCGGGTGGCGGTCGAGACCGACTCCGCGCTCACCCGCGGGGCGACGGTCTTCGACCGGTGGTCGGATGCGCCGAACGCCACCGCCGCGGCCCGGATCGACGGCGAGCGGTTCGCCGCCTACCTGATGGGGATCCTCGCCTCGACCCCGGACACCCCGGAGGCCGTGGTCGCGGCGGTCGACGCCCGCTGAGGCACGCCGGACCCTGCCCAGCGCGCCCGGCGGCTCAGGCCTGCGCGGCGACGACCCCGGCGACGATCGCCTCGGCCACCGCGGCCGTGTCGATGCCGTCGATGTAGCGCACGGTCCCGGCGGGGTCGGGCACGAAGCGGGACACGCCCTCCTCCGGGCCGTCGGCGATCACGGTGACGGTGCCGAACGGCGAGAACGAGAAGAGCTCCGGCCGGGTCATCGCGAGCACCACCACGGGGTCGTGCGGCACGTTCCAGGTCTCGTTCCAGAACGCCCACCACTGATGGATGTCGCGCTCGAGCGCTGCGCCGAGCGGTCCGCTGCGGGCGATCACGCCGAGCTGCTCCTCGCGCATCACGACCCTCCGCGTGGCATCGAGGGATGCCACCGTGGTCGGGATGCCGGCCGCGAACACGCGGTTGGCGGCGGTGACGTCGCTGCGCAGGTTGTGCTCGGGCTCGTCGGTCTCGAAGGCGCCGCCCATGATCCACAGGTGACGCACGCTCGGCGCGAAACGGGCGTCCTGCTCGATCGCCGCCGCGACGTTGGTCAGCGGCCCCACCGCGATGACGTCGACGAGCCCCGGCTCGGCCAGGACGCTCGAGACGAGCACCTCGACGCCGTCGACGTCGGAGACCTGCTCGCGCTCGAGTCGATCATGCAGGGTCCCCTCATGACCGGCCCACCACACCTCGCGTCCGGAGAGCGTGAGCTCCCGCCCGGCGGCCGCGACCAGGGGTCGCCCGGCCAGCGCCGCGTAGCGCGCGGCCAGACGCGCGCGCAGCACGGTGTCGCCGTAGACGGTGGTCACCCCCCGCAGCTCCACCTCGGGCGTGCCGAGGAGCACGGCGAGCGCCAGGGCGTCATCGACATCCGTGCCGAGGTCGGTGTCGAAGAGGACGACGTGTTCGGGCATGCCTCATCATCGCACGATACAAACCGATTTGGAGTATGCTCGCACCAACCCAGCCCGCCGGAGGCTCGCCCATGACGCGCACCGATCGCTCTCGCGCCTCGCTCATCGCGCTCGCGGCCGGCGACGCGCTGGGCGCCCCGACCGAGGGGATGTCGCGTGACGCGATCCGGGAGCGCTACGGCCGGGTGGAGACCTTCCTCACGGCGGACGCCGCCGGCACGGACGACACCGAGTACGCCGTGCTGACGGCGACCGCGGTCCTGCGGCACGGGCACGCGCTCACCTCCGACGACGTCGCCGACCTCTGGCTCGAAGCGCTCGCGGTTCAGGACGGCGGATTCGCCGGAGCCGGCTTCTCCGAGATGGTCGCGCTCGCGGGGCTCTCGGCGGGACTCCGACCGCCCGACACCGGGATCCGCAACTACGAGCGCTGGAGCGACGGCGCCGCGATGCGCGCCGCTCCCCTCGGGCTGCTGTGTCCGGGAGACCCCGTCGAGGCGGCTCGGCTCGCCACGATCGACGCCCGGGTGAGCCATTCCGGCGACGGCATCCTCGGCGCACGCGCCGTCGCGGCGGCCGTCGCCGCCGCCGCGGGCGGCGCGCCCTGGCAGGAGGCGCTCGAGGCCGGCATCGCCAGTATCCCCGAGGACTCGTGGAGCCACCGCATGATCGCGCGCGCGTTCGCGATCGTGGACGCCGCCGGTGACGTGGAGGGGGCCGAACGCGCGCTCTCCGAGGAGCTGCCGCTGCGCCACTATCCGTGGGCGGACGCCGCACCGGAGGCCGTGGCGTTCGCGTTCGCCCTGGTCCGCGCGCACGAGGGCGACCCGGTGCAGTCGGTCCTCGCCGGCGTCAACATGGGTCGGGACTCCGACACGATCGCCGCGATGGCCGGCGCGATCTGCGGCGCCGCCTCGGGCACCTCGGCGCTGCCCGACGACTGGGCCCCTCGCGTCCGCGAGGTCGCAGGGGTCTGCGTCACCGCCACGCGCGGCGCGGACCTGCTCGCGATCGCCGACGACCTGGCGGCGGCCTCCCATGGCTGAGGCAGCTCTGAGCGACCGCGCCCGCGGCGCCCTGCTCGGCCTCGCCGTGGGCGATGCGCTCGGCTACCCCGCGGAGGTGCACCGCTCCGTGCGCGCTCCCTGGGTGCGCGGCAGGCTCTGGGGCGGGAGCGCCGAGCTCGACGCCGAGCGCGTCAGCCGCCCGCTGCTGCCGTTCTCACCGGGCCTGTCGCACACCGCGCCGCTGATCGCGACCGACGACGCCGAGGAGGCGGCCGCGGCCGCGCTGACCCTGCTCGCGGCGACGGACGACGCATCCCTGCTGGTCGGATGGCTCCGCCATCACGCGGGCGACGACGTCTGGCTCGGCGTGGCCGCGCGCAGCGCCGAGCGCAACGCCGCGGCGGGCCTCCGCCCGCCCCACACCGGGAACGACAACCCCGCCGCCCGACGACGACACCGCCGTGCCCGCGGGCGTCGTGTGCGGGCTGGCGCACGCCGGCGATCCGCGGGCGGCGAGCGAGCTGGCCCGACGGTACGCCCGCATCACCCACGCCGGCGACGGAGTCGACGCGGCCGCGGCCATGGCGGCCCTCGTCGCGCGGGTGCTGACCGGAAGCCCGCTGCGCGACGCGGTCGACGCCGGCCGCGGCGAGATCGCGCCGGGGTCGTGGCTCGACGCCGGTCTCGACACGGCGCTGGGTATCGCCGACACCGCGGGCGACCCGTTCGCCGCCGTGCCCTCCCTCATCCGCGCCCTGAGCCCTCGGCTGTACTCGCACGCCTCGACGGCGGCCGAGACGCTGCCCCTCGCCGTGGCCGTCACGCTCCTGACCGATGCCGAGCCGGCGCGCGCGATCCCGCTGTCCTTGACGATCGCCCGCAAAGCCGACTCCGTCCCCGCCTTCGTGGGCGCGCTGTGCGGCGCCGCCCGCGGCCGCGCCGCGTTCGGCCCCGAGTGGGACGCGCTCGACGAGCTCCGCGGCATCCTGCTGCCGACCCTGGAGGGCGTCCGGCTCAGCGCCCTCGCCGACCGCCTTCTCGCCCGCGCGGAACACCCGAACCCCACGGAGGATGTGACCCCATGACCAGCCCGACGACCTGGACCGACCCGGCCGACCCGCTCACGCACCTGCCCAAGGTCTCGCTCCACGACCACCTCGACGGCTCCCTGCGCCCCGAGACCCTGATCGAGCTCGCGAACGCGTCCGGCGTGGCCCTGCCGCGACGGACCCCGGATGAGCTGCAGACGTGGTTCCGCGACTTCGCGATCCTCGAGCCCGGGCGCGACTGGGAGGACCTGTTCGGCCTCAGCACCTCGGTCATGCAGACGGCGGCGCAGCTGCGCCGCGTCGCGCGCGAGTACGTCCACACGCTCGCCGCCGACGGCGTGGTCTACGCCGAGACCCGATGGGCGCCCGAGAAGCACCTGGCCGGCGGCCTGAGCATATGGACGAGGCGGTCGTCGCCGTGCACGACGGGCTGGACGCCGGGATGAGGGATGTCGCCGGCGCGGGCCACCGCGTGACCGTGCGGCAGGTGCTCTCGGTCATGCGCACCGGGGTGAGCGACGACGCGGTCGTCGCGGCCGCCGAGCGTGGCGCGGGGGCGGGAGTGGTCGGGATCGACCTGGCCGGCCACGAGGAGGGCCACCCCGCGCACGCGCACGCTGCGGCGTTCGCCCGCGCGGCACGCGCCGGGCTCCGCCGCACGGTCCACGCGGGGGAGGCGGAGGGCGCCGTCAGCATCGCCGACGCGCTGACGACCTGTGCGGCGGAACGGATCGGGCACGGAGCCCGCCTCGTCGAGGACATCGCCGTCGCAGGCGTGCGCCACGGGGTCCGGGAGGCGGTCGCCGCCTGGCAGCGGCAGGACCGGGATGCGGCGGCGCTGGAGCCCGGCGAGATCGCCACGCGCGTGCGCGATGAACGGATCGTGCTGGAGGTGTGCCCGACGTCGAACTCGAACGGCGGGGTCGTCGACGCGATCGGGCAGCACCCGGTCTCCCTGCTGGCCGCCGCGGGCATCCGCGTGAGCCTGCACCCGGACAACCGGCTGCTGAGCGAGACCAGCGTGAGCCGAGAGATGCGCGTGGTCACCGACACGTTCGGCTGGACCGCCACGCAGCTGCGCCGGGCGACCTTCGACGCCCTGGATGCGGCCTTCGCGCCGGCGGAGCTGCTCGACCGGATCCGCGTCGAGCAGCTCGTGCCGGGGTGGGACTGACGCGGCTCAGGCCCGCCACTGGCCGGCGGCACGGAGCCGCAGGATCTCCTCGCGCACGCTCGTGTCACGGTCCGGCCGCTCGTTCGCGAGCAGGGCGCCGTCGGCCCAGAACCCGTCGACATCGCGGCCGAGCTCCTGGCCCCGCCGCGTGTGGACGTCGAGTGCGTAGTCCGGCACCTCGAACGGCCGGTCGCTCGCGGCGGCGAGGTGCAGCACGAGGTTGGCCCACTCGTCAGAGGTGCGGTCCTTGACGCGCTCGGCCAGGTAGCGGACGGCGTGGACGGCGAAGAGCCACCGGTCCCCGGCGGAGCGCTCCATCCGCTCGTGCATCTGGAAGAGCGCATTGACCACGACGGGCTCGTGGAAGCTGCCGTCTCCGACGTCCTCGCAGGAGATGACGCACAGCCGGGACCACATGACGGCCTCCAGCTCCGCACTGGTCTCGTAGAGCTCGCGCGCGACGAGCAGCGCGAGGCGGAGGTCGCCGCGGCGGATCGACTTCTGGAGCGTCGAGATGAGCTCGTCGGCGGCGTAGCCGCGCACGGTGGTGACGCGGGTCCAGGGATCCTGCTGGTGGGGAACGGGCATGGTCGTCCTCTCGGGATGTCAGTCGGCTGCGGCGACGCGAGCCATGAGGGTGTCGAAGTCGTCCTGCCGCTGCGTGAGCGCCGCGGGCAGATCGATCGTCGTCAGGGCGCCGTCTCGCTTGAGCCAGCGTCCGCCGGTCATGACGTGCGTCGTGTCGAAGCCGACGGCGCCGTACACGAGCGCGGAGTGCACGGACTGCGCGCCGACGGGCCCGCGGTGCAGAGCAGCCGTCGGGAGCGCGATGAGATCGGCGACCGCGCCTTCGCCGATCGTCCCGTCGCCGGGGGCGCCGCCCATCGCCGCGCGTCCGCGCCAGGTGGCCATCCCCAGCAGCTCCACCGGGGTGATCGCGTTGGGGCGCCGCTCCACGAAGGCGGCGAGCTTGCCGAGCGTGCGCATCTCCTCGAACATGTCGGCGTTGTTGTTGCCGCACAGGTTGTCGGTGCCGATCACGACGTTCACCCCGGCGTCCAGGGCGGCGCGGGTGGGCGCCGCATGCGCACCGCTGATCATGGCGACGCTCGCCGCGATCGCGACGCTCGCCGCCGTCCCGGCCAGCAGGGGCAGGTCGTCGACCAGGATGTCGTTGGCGTGGGCGAGGAGCATCGGCACGTCCGTGGCCCCCAGCTCCGTCAGCATCCGCAGCGCCGTGCGCTCGTACCGCTCACGGCAGACGTCGTCCTCCTCCGTCGAGGTCGCGTAGTGCGCGTGCAGGCCGGCGCCGTGGGCACGGGCCATCTCGATCTCGGCCTGCACGGTCTCGAGGCGGTTGTCCACGAAGAACGCGTGCGGACCGATCCAGCGGTCGACGAGCGCGTCCTCCCCCGCCGCGACGAACGCCTCCGCGGCCACGAGGGAGCTGTCGCGGCGGGCGTCGTCGCCCAGATCGACGATGCCGTACGCCACGGTCGCGCGCAGTCCCGACGACTCGATGGCGCCGACGTACGACTCGGCGAACAGGTACTGGTCGGCGAAGGAGGTCGTGCCGCTCCCGATCATCTCGGCGCATCCGACGAGCGCGGAGGCCGCGAGCAGATCGGGCGTGAGGTGCAGCTCCTTCGCCCGGATCGCTCCGAGCCAGCCCTCCCAGGTGAGCAGCGAGTGTCCCTCGGACACCCCGCGCATCAGCATCATCGGGGCGTGCGCATGGGCGTTCACGAGCCCCGGCATGAGCACGCTCGGGCCGAGGTCGACGACGCCGGCTCCGCTCGGCCGGGATCCGCGGACGGCGCCGACCTCGACGATGAGGCCGTCCTCGACGACGACGACACCCGGTTCGAGCACGGTCGCGTCGTGTCCGCCGATCACGACATGGTCGGCGACGAGGGTCGTCCGGCTCATGCCGTGACCGCCGCGCCGTCCTCGCGCGCCTCGTCGATCGTGCGGCCCGCCATGAGCGCCCCGATCTCGACGTTCGAGAGCTCGCCGCGCGCGAACGGGCCGGCGAGCGCTCCGTCGTAGATGACCACGATCCGGTCGGCGAGGGTCATGATCTCCTCGAGCTCGGCCGAGACCAGGAGGATCCCCGCCCCGCGCTCGCGCGCGTCCAGCAGCGACTTGTGCACGAACTCGATGCTGCCGACGTCCAGACCGCGCGTGGGCTGGTTGGCGATGATCACGGCGGGGTCGCCTTCCAGCTCACGGCCGATGACGACCTTCTGGAGGTTGCCGCCGGAGAGGTTGCCGATGACGCGCCGCGGCGACCCGCCGCGCACGATGTAGTCCTCGATGACCTGCGTGGCGAACTCATAGACGGATCGACCGCGCAGGAAGCCCCAGCGCGCGAAACGGCGCGTCCGATAGGCCACCGACACGGCGTTCTCGGCGAGCGTGGCCTGACGGTTGAGGCCAACGTGCATGCGGTCCTCCGCGATGTGCGCGAGCCCGGCGTCGCGGGCGACACGGGGGCCGCGGTTGGTCACCGGGGTGCCGTTGATGACGACGGCTCCCGCGTCGACCTTGCGCAGGCCCGCGATCGCGTCGACGAGGTTCCCCTGGCCGTTGCCGCTGACGCCGGCGACGCCGAGGATCTCGCCGGCGCGCACCGCGAGGTTCACCCCGGTGAGCCCCGAGTCTCCCGCGCTGACCTGGTGGGCGGTGACGTCCTCGACGGCCAGCACGGTCTCTCCGGGCTCCACATCGGCGATCTCCGCACGCAGCAGCACCTCGCGACCGACCATGAGGCGCGCGATCCGCGCCGGTGTCGCCTCGGCGACCGGCATCTCGCCCACCATGTGCCCGCGCCGCATGACCACGATGCGATCGGCCACCGCCATGACCTCCGGCAGCTTGTGGCTGATGAAGACGACCGACGTGCCCATGCTGGCCAGGTGGCGCACCGCGACGATGAGCTCGTCGGCCTCGGCCGGGGTCAGGACGGCGGTGGGCTCGTCGAGGATGAGCAGGCGCGTGTCGCCGGCCAGGGCCTTCAGGATCTCCACGCGCTGCTGCAGCCCGATCGGAAGGGCTGCCACGATGTCGGACGGCTCGAGCGGGAACCCGAGCCGGTCCCCCAGCTCGCGCACGGCCTGTTCGCCCGCTCGGTCATCGACCATGCGGGCGCGGCTCTTCTCCCGTCCGAGCATGACGTTCTGCGCGACGGTGAAGCTGGGCACCAGCGCGAAGTGCTGCTGCACCATGCCGATGCCGTGCGAGATGGCGTCCTGTGATCCTCGGATCTGGACCTCTTCGCCCTCGATGAAGATGCGCCCGGCGTCGGCGGGGAAGGCGCCGAAGAGGAGGTTCATCAGCGTCGTCTTCCCGGTGCCGTTCTCGCCGACGAGCGCCACGACCTCACCGGCACCGACGGTGAGCGAGACGTCCGCGACGGCCAGCACGCCGGACGATGCGAAGTACTTCCGCAGACCCTCGAGTCTCAAGAACTCGGCCATCGCGAACGCTTCCTTTCTCTGGTGCGGAGGTGGTGCCGCAGCCGTGGCTGCGGCACCACCTCCGGGTGCTACTTGCCGAGGCCTGCGCAGGCCGTCGTGTCGGGAGCGTTGAGCGCGTCGCAGACCTGGAAGGATCCGTCGAGGATCGACGCCTTGTACTTCTCGACCAGCGCCTTCGCCGTGGCGATGCTGGAGGAGAGCTCGGGGTGCGCGTCCGCGAAGACCGTCGATCCCTCATCCCAGGACAGGCCGGTCGCGCCCTCGGCGAGACCCACCATCTGCGCGCCCGAGGTGAAGTTGCCCTTCTTTGCCTCGTCGATCATCTTGTACACGCTCGCGTCGACGTGCTTCATCATCGAGGTGATGACGGTGCCGGGAGCGACGTTGTCCTGGTCGCTGTCGACGCCGATCGCGTAGACGCCCTTCTCCTTCGCGGCCTCGATGACGCCGGTACCGGTGCCGCCGGCGACCTGGTAGATCACGTCGGCTCCGTCGCTGATCAGGTCGAGGGCCGTCGCCTTGCCGAGCGACGGGTCGTTGAAGACGAAGTTGAGATAGCTGAGCTGCACGGAGCAGTCGGCGCAGGAGGCGAGGACGCCCTGCTTGTAGGCGTAGGCGAACTGGTTCAGCGCCGGCGAGTCACCGCCGACGACGGCTCCGACCTTCTTGCTCTTGGTCATCGAGCCCGCGACCAGACCGGCGAGGAAGCTGCCCTCGTGGGTGTTGATCGTGTAGATCTCCAGGTTGCTGGGGATGGTCTTGCCCTCGCTCGACTGGTCGGGCATGCCGATCTTCTGGTCGGGGTACTGCTCGGCGATGGAGATCGCCGTGTCCAGCGGCAGCGTGATGCTGAGGATCAGGTCCGGCGAGGTCTGGATCGCCGAGCGCAGCAGCGTCTCACCCTGCGAGGGGTCGGGCGCCTCGATGTGGTTCGTGGTGACTCCCAGCTCGTCCTGCGCCTTCTTCAGCCCCGCGAGCGCCGAGTCGGTGTAGGAGAGGTCTCCGGCCACGCCGCCCACGAGGGTCGCGGTGTAGCCGCCCGAGCTCGCCGACGTTCCGTCGGACGCTCCGCCGGCGCACGCCGTGAGTGCGAGCGCGAGGGCCGCCAGGCCGGCGGTCGCGCCGAGGATCTTTCTGCTGTGGGACATCGATTCTCCTTAGGGTGGGGGTGGTGCGTTCGGGAAGGGGAGTCAGGCGGTCTGGGCGCGCAGGCGGCGACGAGCGCGCTTGGGCATGCCGATCGTCTCGGCACGACGCAGTCCGCGATACCCGACGATGCCGAGCACGATGAGGGTCGCCACCATGGGGATGCCCTGCACGATCGAGTTGGGCAGCGCCGTCGTGCTCTGCAGACGGATCGCGAAGGCGTCCGAGAAGCCGAAGAGCAACGCGGACGGCACGAGGAAGACGGGTCGGTTCACGGCGAGCAGCGCCGCGGTGATCGCGATCCAGCCCGCGCCGTCGGTCATTCCCCGGGCGAACAGGCCCAGCTCGCCGACCGTGAGGAACGCACCGCCGAGCGCTGCGATCGCGCCCGCGCCGACGAGGCTCCAGGTCTGGATCTTCGGCACCGAGAGCCCGGCGCTGAGCGCTGCGACGGGCGACTCGCCCGCGGCCAGCAGGTGGCGGCCGGATCGGAAGCGGAACAGCAGACCGTACGCGATCGCGGCCGCGAAGGCGAGGTAGACGAGCACGTTGTAGCCGCTGAGGAGCGTGCCGAGCACGGGGATGTCGGCGACGACCGGGATCCGGATGTCCTCCAGGATCGTCACGTCGGGCTTCCACACGCCCGTGCCCCCGAAGAAGACGCGCATGAGGTAGACCGACAGCTCGACGAAGAACATGTTCAGCCCGATGGCGAAGATGATCAGATCGACACCGATGCGGTGGGCACCGGCCATGAGCCCGCCGGTGGCCGCCCCCGCCGCCGCGGCGGCCAGCAGGGCGACGACGGGCGATCCGCTCGCGGAGAGGGCGATGAGGCCGACGAAGGCGCCGACCAGCATCTTGGCCTCGATCGCGAGGTTCAGCACACCGGCTCGCGAGCTGAGCGCGGAGGCGATCGCGCCGAACAGGATCGGGGTGGTCAGGCGGATCCCGTTCGAGAACAGCTCCGCGGTGAAGAACGAGGAGAGGAAGTCCATCAGCGCTCGCCTTCTTCCGGTCGGGTGCCGAGCCAAGCCGGCGAGGGAGTGGGATCGGGGTCGTCGTCCGCGGGGCTCTCGGCCTCGGCGAGCCCGACGTCGCCGGGCGGCTCCGCGAGCCGCTGTTGCATCTCACGGGCACCGCGGCGCTTGCTCAGCCACAGCTCGAGGCGGTGCGCGAGCGGCGTCTGCACCGCGACGAGCACGATCATGAGCGCGAGGATGACGGACCCGATCTCGCGCGGGATGCCCATGAGGATCTGCAGACCGTTGATCGCGCCGATCGAGATCGAGGCGAAGACGAAGGCCGCGATCGCCCCGCCGATGACGGTCGTCCCGCCCAGGATCGCCGCGGTCAGCCCGTTGAAGCCCGTGCCGTCCATGAAGCCGTCGATGACGCGGTAGTTCATCCCGAGCACCTGGATGCCGCCGCCGATGCCGGCCAGCGCGCCGCCCAGCGCGGCCGCGCGGATGACGGCGGTGCGCGTGCGCATTCCGGAGTAGCGGGCGAAGACGGGCGCCTCGCCGGCCATCCGCTGCTCGTACCCCCAGGTGCTCCGGCTCATGTAGATGTACGTGAGGACCACGAAGACGAGCGCGAGCACGATGTTCATGCCCACCTTGGTCGTGGTGTCGAAGACGGGCAGCCTCGCGGTCACGTCGATCTGCGGCGTGAAGGACGCGCTTCCGCCGGCGTCGCGCATCGGGTAGTTGACCAGATACGACATCAGCAGGCCGACCATCGAGTTCACGATGATGCTGACGATGAGCTCGTTCGCCCCGAGGAAGACCCGGAACAGCGCCGGCACGATGCCGATCAGCGCACCGGCGACGGCACCGCCGAGCAGCGCGACGATCCAGTGCAGGCCGCTCGGCATCGGGACCATGTAGCCGATCGCGACGGCGGCGAGTCCGCCGACCGCGTACTGCCCCTCCTGCCCGATGCTGAACAGGCCCGCCCGCAGCACCATGACCGCGCCCAGCGTCGTCATGATCAGCGGCGCCGCCGTCGTCAGCACCGTGCCGAAGTTGCAGAACTTCGGCGTGCAGCTGAACGCCGCCTGGCCGATCGCGCCGATCGCGTCGAACGGCGAACGGCCCGAGATCGCGATCAGCACACCGCCGATGATCAGCGCGACCGCCACGGCCACGATCGGGACCGACAGTCGCTGGGCCGAGCGGGCGAGGTCGAGGTCTTTCACGTTCGCCTTCTCCTCATGCCAATCGTTTTGCACTTGATGACTAGTGCGTGTGTGGCTCGATCATAAGAGGCCGCCGCTGACCAATCCGGCCCGGAAACAGCAACTTCATGAGGCGAAACGCAAAGGAAACACCGGCACCGGAAGGCGCGACATCTGGCTGGACATGAGAAGCTGTGATCCTGGCGCAAACGCTTTGCGGACCGGAGTGACGCCAGAGAGAGCGAGCCTGCGTTGCCTCGTACACCACGCCCGACCATGCAGCAGATCGCCCGCATCGCGGGTGTCAGCGTCACGACGGTCTCGCACGTGCTGTCCGGCAACCGACCGGTGAGCCCCCGCACGGCGGACCGTGTGATGGCCGTCATCCGGCAGTACGACTACGTGCCGGTGTCGGCGGCCCGCCGGCTGAAGGTCGGCCACAGCTCCCTCGTCGGTCTCGTCGTGCCGGACCTGACGGTGTCGTACTTCGCCCAGCTCGCGAAGGGCGTCGAGCTGGCCGTCGAGTCCGCCGGGCTCGGCCTGATCATCTGCAGCATGTCGCTGCGCACGCCCCGCCGTCATCTCGACCTCCTCCGCGACGGGACCATGGACGGCCTCGTCCATCTGCCCTTCGCCGCACGCGTCGACGAGGAGATCGCCGCGCTCGCGGGCGACTACCCGGTCGTGATCGCCGACGAGGAGCTGGCCGGGGACACCGGCCTGCCCACCGTGGTCGCCGACAACCTGCAGGGCGGCCGTCTCGTCGGCCGGCACCTGGCGGAACGCGGACACCGCCGTGCGCTCATCGTCGCGGGCCCCGAGACGATGCTGTCCTCGGCGCAGCGCGTCGTCGGGATCAAGGAGCATCTGCCGCAGGCCCTGGTCCTGCGCGGCGACTTCACCGCCGAGGCGGGCTATCGACTGGTCGACGAGGCCCTCGAGAGCGGCTTCGGCTTCACGTGCGTCGCCGCGGGAAACGACGAGCAGGCGTTGGGCGCGATGCGCCGGCTGCGTGCCGCAGGGCTCTCGGTGCCCGGGGACGTCTCGGTGACGGGGTTCGACGACGTCGCCGTCGCCGACGCCATCGGGCTGACGACCGTGCGCCAGCCCGCCCACGATCTCGGCATCCGCGCCGGCGAGCTGCTGCTGCAGCAGATCGCGCGCTTCGATGCCGGCGAGCGGCGCGCCGCCGTGTCCCCCGAGCTCCTCCCCGTCGCGTTCGTCGAACGCAGGACGACCGCCGCCGCGAGGGCACGCGCCGCGCCGTAGGCTGGTGACGATGACACACGCAACGCCCGCGGCCCATCCGGATGGCCCGGTCGAGGTCGTGATCCCCTGGCGACCGGCTCCCTCGCGGCTCGCGCCGTTCGAGCGCGTCCTCGCGTGGTACCGGACGCATCTCCCCGAGGCACACGTGCGCACGGTCGACACGGCGGACGACGTGTTCGTGCTCGCCGGCTGCCGCAACAGGGCGATGCGCACGGCCGCCCCGGACGCGGTCGTCGTCATCGGCGACGCCGACACCCTCCCCGAGGTCGCGCCCCTGCGCGCCGCGATCCGCGCCGCGCGGACGAGCGGCCTCGTCCAGCTGCCGTACGAGGAGTACCGGTGGCTGGGCGCCACCGGCTCCGCCGAGCTGGCCGCGGGCACGCCTCCCGCTCGATGCGCTCCGGAGCAGATCGTCCGCGGTGCGTGCTCGGGCGTCTACGTCACGACCGCCGACACCTGGTTCGCCCACGGCGGCCAGGATGAGACGTTCCGCGGCTGGGGCTTCGAGGACGCCGCGTGGTACCTCGCTCACGAGACGCTCCTGGGTGCACCCCCGCAGCGTCACCCCGGCCGCGTGTACGCGCTGCATCACGTGCCGGAGCGCCGCGAGGGTCCCGACTACGACGCCAACGCCGCGCGGATGGCCAGGTACCGGGACGCGGCGGGCGACCCCGCGGCGATGGCCGCCCTGGTCGGCATCCCGTCAGTCCGGATCTGACCCGCCCGTGAGCGCTGCGTAGGCGCGGTCCGCGCCGGGCCGGCGTGCGGCGTCGTCGCGCAGCCGTTCCAGCAGCGCGCGCCCGGGACCGGCGAGCGGGAGCCGATCGCGCACGGCGTCCGCGATCGCGCGCACGTCCGCCCGGTTCGGGTCGAGGGCGACGCCGGTCCCCGTGCGCTCGAGGGCGGCCGCCCCGGCGAACTGGTCGGTCGAGAACGGGAGCACGACGATCGGCACGCCGCAGGCGAGCGCCTCGGTGACCGAGTTGTTGCCGCCGTGCGTCACGGCGACCGCGGCCTGCGCGAGCAGCGCGACCTGCGGGAGCGTCTCGCGCACGAGCCAGTCCTCCGGGAGCGGACCCCCGAGCTCGCCGATCGTGCTGGCCCCCGTCGCCACCGCCGCACGCACCCCGAGCGCCCGCAGCGCGGCCACGACCCGGGAGAGGACATCGGCGCGCACCGAGAGGAAGCTGCCGAAGCTGACGTACACGAACGGCTCCGGCCGCTCCAGCCAGGCCGCGACATCCGCGGGCACGCTCTCCGCGCGCAGGGCGGAGCCGAGGAACACGTGCGGCGGGAGCACGCGCCCGTCGCCGTCGGCGAGCTCTTCCGGGTAGTTGTAGAGCACGGTGCCGCCGCGCACCGCGAACGCGTCCGCGACCGGCTTCGTCCCGGCGTCGAGCGCGGATGCCGCGGCGTTCCACTGGGCGGTGAACCCGGTCGCGACGCGGTCGCACAGCGCGCGCAGCGCCGCCAGCTCATCCGCCCCGGGCTGGAAGGCGGCGGGCCAGTACGGCGGGAGGCCGTAGACCTCCTCCCCCACCGGGAGAGCGGTGGGATGCCCGAGCACGACGTCGCCGTAGCCGATCCCCGCCGTGTGGAGCGCGAGCCGCGCGCTGAAGGCGAGGTGGTCGACGAGGATGTGCTCCGGCCGCAGCCGGTCGACGATCTCGAGCGTGCGGCGCGCACGGTCCACCGGCTCCCACATGAGGTCGGTGAGCCGTTCCTGCGCCTGATAGCGGAGGGTGGGCACCATGCCCTCGCGGGTCGCGGCGAAGAACCCGGCGAGGGACGAGGCTTCTGCCGCCGCCTGCTCGTCCGTGCGCATGACGCCCCCGTTCGCCCCGCGCCCGAGGGAGAGCTCGACGCGGCGCATCCCGGCACCGGCGACGATCGCATCGGTCGCCGGGCCCGTCGCGACCACGACGTCCTCCCCCGCGGCCTGCCACGCCGCGGCGAACGTCACGAGCGGAAGCAGGTGCGAGGCGTAGTCGGGGCTGATGACGAGCAGCGTCATGAGGGCAGCACCGCCGCGCGGGCCAGCCGCGCGTCCCGGAGCGCGACCGTGCCGTAGAGAGGCGCGAGGGTGGCCGCCATCGCCTGGACCGTGAACCGCTCCGCCACCATCGCGTGCGCCCGCGCCGCCGCCCCGGAGTCCGCCTCCGCGGCGCGATCGAGCGCGGCCTGCATCGCCGCCGCCAGCCGGGTCCGGTCCCAGGTGGCCGCGAGGAACCCGGTGTCGCCGGAGTCGACGTAGGTCGCCGGGCCCCCGCCGTCCGGGGCGACCACGACGAGCCCGGTCGCCATCGCCTCGAGCACGGCGAGCCCGAACTCCTCCTTCACGCTCGCGCACACGTAGGCGCCGGCGGGCGCGATCCGCCCCGGAAGACCGAACCGCGCGGCGGCGAGCCACTCCGCCGCCACCGCGTTGGGACGGTGACCCGCGAGGATCAGACCGCGTGCGGCCCGCTCGGCGGCGGGCACGACATCCTCGATCAGCGCCAGCTGCTCGCTCTCGTCCGCCGAGGGATGCCGCAGGTCGCCCCCGACGATGAGCAGGTTCGCGTGGGCGGACACGGGCGAGTCCGCCCACGCGGCCGCAAGCGTCGCCATGCCCTTGACCCGGTGCAGGCGGCCGACGCTCACGAGCAGCGGCAGCCCGCGCCGATCCTCGTCGAGGCCCGCGACGAGGTCGGCGAGCTCGCCGATCGCCGGGGAGGGCGTACCGCCGTCGGCGGCGTCCTGCGCGGCGCGCACGGCACGGTCGATCGCCGTCATGTCGACCCCTTCGGCCACGACCGTGTGCCGCTCCTCGTGGACCCGGATGTCGACACCGACCAGTCGGCGCATGTCCTCCGCGAGCGTCGGGCGCGGGAACAGCACGGTGTGCTCGGCGGACGCCGCGAGCGACTGCACCAGTCGCGCGCGGAACCAGAAGTGCTCGCGCAGATCGGCCTCGCCGAAGCCCGTCCGCGAGAGGGTGCCGGCATCCTCCATCGACTGGATGACGCTGTGCGGGTCGGGCGCGAGCGTGAACACGATCGGGATGCCGAGCTCGCGCGCCACGTCCGCGGCGGCGAGCGATCCGACATCCGCCATGCGCAGGTGGAGCACGTCGACCCGGCCCGCGGCGCGCAGCATGCGCCGGATCCCGCGGCGCGCGGTCACGCGCAGCGGCCACGCCGCGGCCGACGCCACGGGGGATGCGGCCAGCGGGACGTGCCCGAACAGGTGGCCCGCGCGGGCAGCGGAGACATCCAGCAGGTCGGCCGTCGTCTGCTCGACGGTGCCGCGCGCGAGCGTGATGACACGGCCGACGGTGTGCGAGGAGTCCGAGACGAGCGCGTCGCCCAGTCGGACGAGCAGCGTCGCGATCCCGCCGTTGTCACCGGCTCCGACCGAGCTGAGCGCAGGGTCGAGATCGGCGTGCAGGAACAGCTGAGCGATCGTGAGGCCCTCCGCGCCGACGTCGTCCTGCGCCGGCCGTGGCGGATCGAGATCGATCAGCGCCAGCCGGGCGAGGGCACCGAGGCGTCCCCCGCGGGCGACGAGGTCTTCGAGCACCGCCTCGACGCCGGGCGATCCCTGACGCTGGCCGAGGGCCGCGACAGCGGCCTCGCGCACAGCGGGACTCTGGGCGTCGTCGCGTGCCAGGGCGAGCAGCGGCCGGGTCGCGAGGGGCTGTCGCACGAGGCCCAGCGTCTCGACGAGCCGCGCGCGCCGATCCGGCTCGGACACGCCGATCAGGGCGGACTCGACGGCGACGGCGAGCATCTCGCCCGCGCGCACGGACCACTCCTCCAGCGTGCGCTGGGCGAGCATGCCGGTGAAGCCGCCGTCGGAGACCATGCCGAGCAGGTGCGCGACGGCATCCGGGCGGGGCATCATCGCGCCGAGCGCCCACGCCGCGTGCTCCCGGACGAACGCGCGCGCATCCGTCAGCAGTGCGACGAGCGTCCGCGCCGCCTGCTCGTCGGGCATCTCGGCGAGGGCGTGCACGGCGGCGACCACGACCACCTCGTCATCGCCGGCGAGCGCGGCGACGAGATGGCGCAACGGCCGCACGCCGGGGTCGCGGCCGGCCTCGAACGCCAGCTCGTCCGCCCGCCGAAGCGCATCGACGATCGTCCGCGCCGAGACGAGCGAGTCCATCGCGCGTCTGAATCCCCATGGCCCCGCTCCTCCGACTTCCGTGACGTGCCGAGGATACGCACCCCGTGTGAAAGAGCGGCTAGCGTTGAGCGTCGCCCCTTCGCCCAGTACGATCCACTCGCCCACGCCCTCGGGAGGCCCTTCGTGACCATCCTCGCCATCGGCGACATCGGCGCGGTGGACGGCATGTTCCACATCGGCGACGAGGCGATGTTCGACGCGGCCGTGCAGGAGCTGACCTCACGCGGCGCCTCGATCGTGGGCCTCTCCTCGGCGCCCGCCGAGTCCGCCGAGCGGTACGGCACGCCGATGCTGCCTCGGCTGGGCTTCGCCGGCCTCGATCGCACGGCCCTGTCAGCTCGCCGCGCCCGGATCCTCGCGGCCGCACGCGGCGAGGTCGCGCTGGCGCCCGATGACCCCGCGCGGGCGGTGATCGAGGCCCTGGACTCCGTCTCGGGACTGCTGCACGCGGGAGGCGGCAATCTGGCCTCGCGGTGGCCCGTGCACCTGTTCGAACGGGCCACGCTGACCGAGCTCGCCGTCGCCCGTGGGCTGCCGGTCGTCTTCACCGGCCAGACGCTCGGCCCCGACCTCCTCGGCGACGACGAGGCTCTCCTGCGCACCGCCGTCGCGGCGGCCACCCGATTCGGGGCGCGCGAGCCCACGACCCACGCGCTCGTGACGGGCTGGGGGCGCGCGGCACGGCTCGGGGTCGACGACGCCTCGTTCCTCTCCCCCGCCGCCCCGCCCGAGGCTCCGCCGGGTGTGCTCGTGAGCCTGTCGGGCTGGTACGGAGGGGTCGCCCAGGAGGACGGGGATGCCGCGATCGCCCGCCTCGTCGACGCCGCCGCCGCGATCACGGGCGGCCCGGTGGTCTTCCACGCCCACTTCGGCGCGCTGGAGGCCGGTCCCCGCACGGCCCGCGGAGACGAGCGGGTGCACGACCGCATCCGGGCCCTGCTGACGACCGCATCCGATGCCGCCCCGACCGGCGACACCGCGTCCGCTGTCGCGCTGGCGCAGCACGCGGGGCTGCTGATCACCTCGCGCTACCACCCTGCGGTGTTCGCCGCGCCGGCCGGGACCCCCGTCCTCGCCCTCGCCACGGACGACTACACGAGGATCAAGCTCGACGGCGTCCTCGGGCACTGGGACGGCCACCGGCCCGTCGACCTGGCGTCGCTGACCGGGCGCGATGCGGATCCCGCCGCGATCTGCGCGCACGTCGAGGCCGAACGGACACGGATCGCCGACCGCGCGCGCGAGCGCATCGACGCGCACCGGGCACGGGCCGCGACCTGGTGGGACGACGTCGCGGCCGTGCTCACCCGCTGACCTCGCACGGACGCCTCCCCGCGACCCCTAGACTGGTCGCGCATCGAGGCTCCGCTCCCACCGAGCGGGGCCTGTTCTCTGCCCCCGGACCTCGCTGGAGCCCGCATGACCGTCGCCCCGAAGCTCGTCGCGTTCGATCTCGATGACACGCTCGCTCCGTCCAAGCAGGCATTGGACCCGCGGATGGCGCAGCTGCTGCTCGCGCTGGCCGAGCGGGTGGAGGTCGCGATCATCTCCGGCGGCCAGCTCGCACAGTTCCGCGCGCAGGTCGTCGAGCAGCTCCCCGACGCGGGCGACGAGGTCCTCGCCCGGTTCCACCTCATGCCCACCTGCGGCACCCAGTACTACCGCATCGACCCCGACGGGATCCGCACCGTCTACGCCCACGCCCTCACCGACGACGAGAAGACCCGCGCGCTGACCGCCGTCGAGGAGGAAGCCAAACGCCTCGGCCTGTGGGCCGAGCAGACCTGGGGTCCCATCCTGGAGGACCGCGGCTCCCAGATCACCTTCTCCGCCCTCGGCCAGCAGGCCCCCCTCGAGCACAAGACCGCGTGGGACCCCACGGGCGAGAAGAAGAACACCCTGCGTGAGGCCGTGGCCGCCCGCATCCCCGACCTCGAGGTCCGCTCCGGCGGATCCACCAGCGTCGACATCACCCACCGCGGCATCGACAAGGCCTACGGCATGCAGCGCCTCGCCGAGCAGACCGGCATCCCCCTCGACGACATGCTCTTCATCGGCGACCGCCTCGACCCCGACGGGAACGACTACCCCGTCCTCGCCCTCGGCGTCACCTGCCACGCCGTCGACGGCTGGCCCGACACCGCCGACTACCTCACCACCCTCATCCCCACCCTCCCCACCCGCTGAACGGCGGTAGCCTGGCGAGCATGGACCTCGCCGCGCTCACCGCCGTGATCGCCGTCGCCGCGGCGACGTGCGTCGCCTGCTGGGTGCTCTCGCTCATCACGAAGGACACCTCCTGGGTCGACCGCATCTGGTCGATCGTCCCGGTCGTGTACGTCTGGATCTTCGCGGGGTTCGCGATCGGCGCGGGGGTGGATGCGACGCGCCTGGTCGTGATGGCCGTCCTCGTCACCCTCTGGGGTGCCCGCCTCACGGCCAACTTCGCCCGCAAGGGCGGCTACGCCGGGGTGGAGGACTACCGCTGGGCGATCCTGCGCGGCCGCATGACGCCGTGGCAGTTCCAGCTGTTCAACGTGTTCTTCATCGTGCTGTATCAGAACGCGCTGCTCGTGCTCATCACGCTGCCGGCCTTCGTCGCCCTCCAGCATCCGACGCCCTTCGGCGCGTGGGACGTCGTCTGGTCGCTGCTGTTCGTCGCCTTCCTGGTCGGCGAGCTCACGGCCGACCAACAGCAGTGGGACTTCCACCGCGCCAAGCAGCGCGCCGGCGGGACGCTGGAACCCGGCTTCCTCACGACCGGCCTCTTCCGCTACAGCCGCCATCCCAACTTCTTCTTCGAGCAGGCGCAGTGGTGGGCGTTCTACGCGCTCGGGGCGGTCGCGGCATCCGGGCTCGGCGTCGTCGGCGGCGTGCTGAACTGGTCGATCGCCGGAGCGGCGCTGCTGACCGCGCTCTTCATCGGCTCGACCGTCTTCACCGAGTCGATCTCGGCGAGCAGGTACCCGGCCTATGCCGAGTATCAGCGGTCGACCTCGATGCTCGTGCCGCTGCCGCCGCGCCGGCGTCGACCGCACGCCTGATCAGGCGGCGCCCGCCTCGCGCAGATAGCACTCGGCACACATCGACTCGTAGGTGACGGTGTCGGCGCTCAGCTCGTCGATCGCGACCTGATCGCCGTCGAAGACGAAGCGTCCGCCCACCAGACGCGCGTTGAAGATCGCCTTCCGACCGCAGCGGCAGATCGTCTTCAGCTCCTCGAGGCTGTGGGCCACCTCCAGCAGCCGCGCCGAGCCGGGGAACGCCCGGGTGCGGAAGTCGGTGCGGATGCCGTAGGCGAGGACGGGGATGCGGTCGAGGACCGCGATCGCCAGCAGCTGATCGACCTGCTCGGCCGAGAAGAACTGCACCTCGTCCACGAGCAGGCATGCGAGGTCGTTCCCGGCATCCCGCATGCGGTCGCGCTCCGCCGTCACGAGCGCGCGGACGTCGTCGTCGGCGTGGATGAGCACGTCGACGTCCCGCTCGACGCCCAGGCGCGAGGCGATGCGCTCGGCGCCCTTCGTGTCGAGCGCGGGCTTGGCGAGCAGCACGTGCTGACCGCGCTCCTCGTAGTTGTACGCGGCCTGCAGCAGCGCCGTCGACTTGCCCGAGTTCATCGCGCCGTAGCGGAAGTAGAGCTTGGCCACGACGGTCGCCGCTCAGGCGGGGATGTGCAGCTCTTCGGCCGTGCGCGCGATGACCTCGTGCGCACGCGCCGGATCGGCGTTCAGCGTCGTGCCGTACGTCGGGATGAGCTCGGTGAGCCGGGGCTCCCACTCCGCGATGCGGTCCGGGAAGCAGGTCTTGAGCAGCCCCAGCATGATCGACACGGCCGTCGAGGCCCCCGGCGAGGCGCCGAGCAGGCCCGCGATGGAGCCGTCGGCGGAGGCGACGACCTCGGTGCCGAACTGGAGCTTGCCGCCCTTCATCACCTGCGCACGCTGTCCGGCGTTCAGGAGCTCCCAGTCGCCCGCCTCGGCGGTCGGCATGAACTCCCGAAGGCTGTCGATCTTGCGCTTGTGCGACTTCAGCAGCTCGGAGACGAGGTACTTCACGAGGTCCAGGTTCGTGACGGCCACCTTGAGCATGCTGCCGATGTTCGAGAACCGCACCTGGGAGACGATGTCCCACATGCGTCCCTTCTTCAGGAACTTGGGGCTGAAGGTCGCGAACGGGCCGAACAGGAGGGAGGGCTCGCCGTCGACCACCCGGGTGTCGAGGTGCGGCACCGACATCGGCGGGGCACCGATCGCCGCCTGCGAGTACACCTTGGCCTTGTGGCGGGCGACGATGGCCGGATCGCTCGTCTTCAGCCACTGCCCACCGATCGGGAAGACGCCGAAGCCCTTGATCTCGGGGATGCCGGACCGCTGCAGGAGCTTGATCGCCCAGCCGCCCGCCCCCACGAAGACGAAACGCGCGCTGATGCGTCCCGGCGAGCCGCCGATGCGGCGCCGGAAGCCGACGCGCCAGGTGCCGTCGTCCTGCCGCTTCAAGCTCTTCACCTCGGTGTCGAGGAGAACGTCGGCGCCGCGCTCTTCGAGCGCCGCGACGAGCTGCCGGGTGAGGGCCCCGAAGTCGACGTCCGTGCCGCCGGACACGCGCGTCGCCGCGAACGGCTCGTCCGCCTTGCGGCGCTTCTCCATGAGCAGCGGCGCCCACTGGTGGATGACGCGCGAGTCCTCGGAGTACTCGATCGTGTCGAAGAGCGCCTGGTTCTTGAGCGTCTCGTAGCGCTTGCGAAGGTAGTCGACATCCTTCTGCCCGCGGACGAAGGTCATGTGCGGCGCGGAGTTGATGAACGTCGAGGGCTCGTCGAGGATGCCGGCGTCGACGAGCGATGCCCAGAACTGCCGGCTCTGCTGGAACTGCTCGTTGATCGCGACGGCCTTGGACGGGTCGTTCGGGTCGGGCATGTAGTTCAGCTCGCAGAGGGCGGAGTGCCCGGTCCCCGCGTTGTTCCACGCGTTCGAGCTCTCCGCCGCGACCTCGCCCAGCCGCTCGAAGACGGCGATCTTCCAGTCCGGCTGCAGCTGCTGCAGGAAAGTGCCGAGGGTGGCGCTCATGATCCCGCCGCCGATCAGAACGACATCGTAGGTTTCACTCACCCGACGATTCTAGTTCTCGTGAGGGCAGCCGCTTCCGCCCGGGGGGACGTCCGGAAGGCAACAACCAGGATTCTTGACCGGCGGTGAACCCGCTCAGGCGGTGACGCCGAGCCGCGCAGCCACGAGCTCCGCGATCTGCACCGCGTTGAGGGCCGCGCCCTTGCGCAGGTTGTCGTTGGAGATGAACAGCACGAGCCCCTTGCCCTCCGGCGCGGACTGGTCGCGGCGGATGCGGCCGACGAAGCTGGGGTCCTTGCCCGCGGCGTAGAGCGGGGTCGGCACCTCTTCGAGGACGACGCCGTCGGCCTCGGCGAGCACCTCGCGCGCCCGCTCGGGCGTGATCTCACGCGCGAACTCGGCGTTGATCGAGAGCGAGTGTCCCGTGAACACCGGCACGCGCACACAGGTGCCCGCGACGCGGAGCTCGGGCAGCTCGAGGATCTTGCGGCTCTCGTTGCGGAGCTTCTTCTCCTCGTCGGTCTCGTTGTCGCCGTCGTCGACGAGGTTGCCGGCGAACGGGATGACGTCGAAGGCGATGGGGGCGACGTACTTCTCCGGCTCCGGGAAGTCGACCGCGGAGCCGTCGTGCACGAGGCGAAGGGTGTCGCCCTGCGCGAGCACGCCCTCGACCTGGCCGAGGAGCTCCTGGGCGCCGGCGAGGCCGGAGCCCGAGACCGCCTGGTAGGTGCTGACGATCAGGCGCTCGAGGCCGGCCTCGGCGTCGAGCGCCTTGAGGACGGGCATGGCGGCCATCGTCGTGCAGTTGGGGTTCGCGATGATGCCCTTGGGTCGGTCATCGATCGCGTGCGGGTTGACCTCGCTGACGACGAGGGGCACCTCGGGGTCGTTGCGCCAGGCGCTGGAGTTGTCGATCACGACGGCACCGGCCTCGGCGAAGCGCGGAGCGTGCGCGCGGCTGCCGGTGGCCCCGGCCGAGAACAGAGCGATGTCGATGCCGGACGGGTCGGCGGTCGCGACGTCCTCGACGATGACGGTGGCGCCGCCGAACTCGACGGCGCGGCCGGCCGAGCGGGCGGTCGAGAACAGCCGGAGCTCGCGGATCGGGAAGGAGCGCTCGGCGAGGATCTCCTGCATGACCGTGCCCACCTGGCCGGTGGCGCCGACGACGGCGACGGAGAGACCGGAGTCTGCGATGCGGGTCATGCGTGTTCCTCGATGTCTGCGACGGGATGCCGCCGGTTCGCGTGCGCGCGGGTCGGGATGAGCCGGCGCGGATCGCACGATTCTACCGTGGCCGCGTTCGGCACCGGCTCACCGCGTCATGCGCGTGCGGAAGCGGCTCAGCGGCCGGTGCCGGCGTAGACCGTCGCGTCGGTGTCGCCGTCGAGGCCGTAGGCGGTGTGCACGACGCGCGCGGCCTCGGCGATGTCGGCGGCGCGCACCACGACCGAGATCCGGATCTCGCTCGTCGAGATCATCTCGATGTTGATGCCGGCGGTCGACAGCGCCTCGAACAGTGTCGCGGACACCCCGGAGTGCGAGCGCATGCCGGCGCCCACGACCGACAGCTTGCCGATCTGGTCGTCGTGCACGAGGCTCTCGAACCCGATCTCGGCCTGCACGGCGGCGAGGGCCTTCAGCGCGGGCGTGGAGTCCGTCTTGGGCAGCGTGAAGGAGATGTCGGTGCGGGCCGTGGCCGCGGCCGACACGTTCTGCACGATCATGTCGACGTTCGCGCCCGAGCGCGCGACGATCGTGAAGATCTCGGCGGCCTTCCCGGGCACGTCCGGCACACCGATGACGGTGATCTTGGCCTGGCTGAGGTCGGTGGCGACCCCGGCGACGATCGGCTCTTCCATGTGGTCTCCCTCGGATGCGAGTTCGGGATGCGCGCCGGGCCCGACCCACGTGCCCTCACCGGAGCTGAACGTGGAGCGGGCGTGGATGAGCACGCCGTGGCGACGCGCGTACTCGACGGCGCGGATGTAGAGGACCTTGGCGCCGTTGGCGGCGAGCTCGAGCATCTCCTCGCTGGAGACGTGCGCGAGCTTCCGCGCGCGCGGGACGACGCGGGGATCGGCGGTGAACACGCCGTCCACATCGCTGTAGATCTCGCAGACGTCGGCCTTCAGCGCGGCGGCGAGGGCCACCGCGGTCGTGTCGGAGCCGCCTCGTCCGAGCGTCGTGATGTCACGGGTGTCGCGGTTGAACCCCTGGAAGCCGGCGACGATGACGATCGCGCCCTCGTCGAGCGCCTCGCGCAGCCGGATGGGGGTGACATCGACGATCCGCGCGGCGCCGTGGGTCGCATCCGTGATCATGCCGGCCTGGCTGCCGGTGAACGACCGCGCCTCGAAGCCCATCGAGTGGATCGCCATCGCGAGCAGCGCCATCGAGATGCGCTCCCCCGAGCTGAGCAGCATGTCGAGCTCACGCGGGGCCGGGATCGGCGCGACCTCGTTCGCGAGCTCCAGCAGCTCGTCGGTCGTGTCGCCCATCGCGGAGACGGCGACGACGACGTCGTGACCCGCGCGGCGGGTGTCGACGATGCGCTTCGCGACCCGTTTGATGCTCTCCGCGTCGGCGACCGACGAACCGCCGTACTTCTGCACGATCAACGCCACGTTGGAACTCCCCGGGATGACGGACGCGAGGATGCCGCATCCAACCGTCCATCTTATGCGCGACCGTATGCCTCGCCCGCCATACGGATGCAGCGCGGCGATAGCATCGCCCCGTGGACGTGATCGAGAAGTGGAGCGACTTCAACGTCGCGATGCTCGGCGCGACGGCGGCGCTGGCGGGTCTGGTGATCGTGGCGGCGACGATCAACATCACCCAGATCGTCAAGGAGACCGCCCTCACCTCGCGCCTCGCGAGCGCGATCACCGGGCTCGTCCTGGCGATCTCGGTGTGCACGGTGGGCCTCATCCCCGACCTGACGCCCGTCGTCTACGGGGCCGTCGGCGCAACGCTGGCTCTCATCGGCGCCGCCTTCGCCGCCTCGACCACGGTGCGGGTGTATCAGAGCCGTCATCCGGAGAACCGGGCGCGGCCGGTCAAGGCCGCTCTCGCGTTCGCTCCGCCGCTGGTCTACCTGGTCGGCGGGGTGCTGCTGCTCGCGGGCGCGCCGTTCGGTCTCGTCGTCTTCGCGATCGGGGCGCTGGCCGCGATCGCCGCCGCGCTCATGGTGTCCTGGGTGGTCCTCGTCGAGGTGCTGCGCTGACCCCGAGGGTCAGACCGTGCGACGTCCCTCGAAGGCGCGTCCCAGCGTGACCTCGTCGGCGTACTCCAGATCGCCGCCCACCGGGAGCCCGGAGGCGAGGCGGGTGACCTTGATCGACAGGGTCGTGAGCAGCCGGCTGAGGTAGGTGGACGTGGCCTCGCCCTCGAGGTTCGGGTTGGTCGCGAGGATGACCTCGACGACCGTGCCGTCGGCGAGCCGCTGCATGAGCTGGGCGATGCGCAGATCGTCGGGTCCGATGCCGGCGATCGGGCTGATCGCGCCGCCCAGCACGTGGTACAGCCCGCGGAACTCTCGCGTGCGCTCGATCGCGGCGACGTCCTTGGCGTCCTCGACGACGCAGATGAGGGTCGGGTCGCGACGGGGATCGCGGCAGATGGCGCAGCGGTCCTGCTCGGAGACGTTGCCGCACACCTCGCAGAAACGCACCTTGTCGCGCACGTCTCCGAGGAGGTGCGCGAGCCGCGACACGTCGAAGTTCGGCGTCTGCAGGATGTGGAACGTGATGCGCTGCGCCGACTTGGGTCCGATGCCCGGGAGCCGGCCGAATTCGTCGATGAGCTCTTGGACGATGCCGTCGTACATCAGTGGAAGGTCGCCTTCGGCTCGTAGGGCTCCTCACGGACGAAGCGCGCGCCGAGCATCTGCCGCACGACCGCCTCGCCGTAGCGCTGCGGCGCGCCGGGGGCGCTGCGGACGGGCTGCGGCACGACCGGGGGCGCCTGCGGCGGATCGACGACGTCGAGCTGCTCGCTCTCGTCGTCGTCATCGGAGGCGGGAACGACCTCGGCCGGCGGCAGCACCTCGCCCTCCCGCGGCGGCGAGAGCGTCGCGACGCGCGCGGTCGCGGATGCCGCCTCCTCGGGCTCGTCGTCGACGGCGAGCTGTGCGAGGGCGGCGGCGGGTCCGGGCTCGTCCGACGAGGTCGTCGGGATGGCGGCGACGGCCCACTCCGTGACGGGCGCCGAGGCGACCGGAGCCGACGGCGCAGGAGCGGACGGGCGCGGTGCGGCGGGCGCGGCGGGCGCGCCGGAGCCGGATGGGGGCGCAACCGGAGCCGCAGGAGCGCTCGGCGCGGGCCCCGACGACGGCGGGACGGCGCTGCCGCCTCCGCCGGGCGCGTCGTCGGCGTCGTGCCGGGCGATGTACTTGACGCGGATGCCGAGCACCGACTGGATCGCCTGCCGGAGGTCTTCGCTCGGGCCCTGGCCCGCGGCACGGCGCTTGAAGGCCGCGACGTCGGCTGCCGTCGGGAAGGCGAGGGTCAGGACGTCGCCCTCGAGTGCGGTGGCGCGCGCGTTGACCGCGATGAGCCAGGACGTGCGGCTGAGCTGCTCGAGCCGGGCCATCACCTCGGTCCAGGAGTCTCGCAGCCGCTGAAGGGTCACGGGCCCCGCCGGCACCTCGACGGGCGGCGCCGCGGCCGGCGGAGCCGCGGCCGGGGCGGCGGGCGAGGGCGCGGCGACGGGGGGCGAGGGCGCGGCGACCGAGGATGTGGCGGCGGGGGCTGCCGGCGCGGCGGGGCCGTCGGCTCGCGGCGTGCTCGACGCGGCGGGCGGCGCCGGCGCGACCGCGGGAGCCTCTGCGGTGTGGGCGAGCACGCGCGCGACCATGAGCTCGAGCTGCAGCCGCGGCGAGGTGGCACCGGTCATCTCGTCGAGGGCCGCGACGACGATGTCGGCCGTGCGCGAGAGTCGGTCGGCGCCGAACACGCCCGCCTGCCGCGACATCCGGCCAAGCTCGTCGACGGGGATGCCGCGCAGCACGGCGGACGCTCCGTCACCCGTCGCGGCGACCACGATCAGATCGCGGAGCCGTTCCAGCAGGTCTTCGATGAAGCGACGCGGATCCTGGCCCGTCTGCACGACCCGGTCGATGGCCGCGAAGGCGGCCGCCGCATCCCGGTCGCCCAGGGCGTCGACGATCGCGTCGAGCAGCTCGCCGTGCGTGTAGCCGAGGAGCGCGACCGCCCGCTCGTAGGCGACCAACGGCCCCTCGGAGCCCGCGATGAGCTGGTCGAGCAGCGAGAGGGTGTCGCGCGGGGACCCGCCGCCGGCGCGGACGACGAGCGGCAGCACGCCCGCCTCGACCTGCACGCCCTCCTGCTCGCACAGCTGCTGCACGTACTCGAGCATCGCGGCCGGCGGCACGAGCCGGAACGGGTAGTGGTGCGTGCGCGAGCGGATGGTGCCGATGACCTTCTCGGGCTCGGTCGTGGCGAAGATGAACTTGACGTGCTCGGGGGGCTCCTCGACGAGCTTCAGCAGCGCATTGAACCCCTGCGGGGTGACCATGTGCGCCTCGTCGAGGATGAAGATCTTGAACCGATCGCGCGCCGGCGCGAAGATCGCCCGCTCACGGAGGTCTCGCGCATCGTCGACGCCGTTGTGGCTCGCCGCGTCGATCTCGACGACGTCGAGCGACCCGCCGCCGCCGCGCCCCAGCTCGACACAGCTGTCGCACACGCCGCAGGGGGTGTCGGTCGGGCCCGCCGCGCAGTTGAGGCAGCGGGCGAGGATGCGCGCCGAGGTGGTCTTGCCGCAGCCGCGAGGGCCCGAGAACAGGTAGGCGTGCCCGATGCGGTCGGCGCGCAGCGCCGTCATGAGGGGATCGGTCACCTGCGACTGGCCGATCATCTCGCCGAACGCCTCGGGGCGGTAGCGGCGGTAGAGGGCTGCGGTCACGGAGACAGCCTACGCGTGACGGCCGACATCGCGCCCGCCGTCGGTCCCGCCCCGCGCGGAGCCCCCGCCGCGCGCTCAGGCGTCGAGGGGGGCCTCCGCGTCCCCCGCGACCTGGACCGTGCCCGTCACGACGGGCAGCGAGGTCGTGAGCGTGGGCACGGAGGCCGACAGCAGCGTGCCGTCCTCACGACGCGCATCGGCGAACATGCGCAGCGTCGGGCGACCCGGACGGACCGGGCCCTGCGTCGCGAGCGGCACGACGACCTCGCCGCCCTCGCCCACCGTGTACTCCGAGCCGCGCACGCGGAAGGACACGGGTGCGCCGTCCTCCGCCCGCACGATCATCTCGTCGCGGCGCAGCGTGATCCGCAGGAGCGTGCCGTGCCAGGCGAGGGTGTAGGCCAGCTCCGGCCAGCCCGCGGGGAGCCGCGGGTCGAAGGTGAGCGACCCGAAGTGGTCGCGCATGCCGCCGAAGCCGCACACGAGCGAGGTCCACACCCCTCCCGCCGACGCGACGTGAACGCCGTCCGCGGCGTTGTGGTGCAGGTCGGCGAGGTCGACGAAGATGCCGTCGAGGAAGTACTCCAGGGCGAGCTCCTGGTAGCCGACCTCGGCGGCCAGGATGGACTGGACCACGCCCGACAGGGTCGAGTCACCCGTGGTCAGCGGGTCGTAGTACTCGAAGTCGGCCAGCTTCTCCTCTGCCGTGAAGTGGTTGCCCTGCAGGAACAGCGCCAGCACGACATCCGCCTGCTTGAGCACCTGGTAGCGGTAGATCACGAGCGGGTGGAAGTGCAGCAGCAGCGGGCGCTGATCGTCCGGCGTGTTCTCGAGGTCCCAGATCTCGCGCTCGAGGAAGACCGCGTCCTGCGGGTGGATGCCGAGCGCCGGGCTGAACGGGATGTACATCGCCTCGGCGGCGCGCTCCCACTCGTCGGCCTCCTCCGGCTCCAGCTTGAGCCGGTCCACCAGCCGCCGGTAGTCCTCGGGCGAGTCCATCTGCATCTCGCGGATCGTGCGGGCCGCGAATCGCAGGTTGAACCGCGCCATGACGTTCGTGAACAGGTTGTCGTTGACGACCGTCGTGTACTCGTCGGGACCGGTCACACCATGGATGTGGAAGGTGTCCTCGCCGTCGATCTCCTCGCGCCAGAAGCCCAGCGTCGCCCAGAGCCGCGCCGTCTCGACCGCGATGTCCGCCGCCTCGCGATAGAGGAACTCGACGTCCCCCGTCGCGCGCACGTACTTCGCGAGGGCGAAGCTGACGTCGGCGTTGATGTGGTACTGCGCGGTGCCCGCCGCGTAGTAGGCGGAGGCCTCCTCGCCGTTGATCGTGCGCCACGGGAACAGCGCGCCCGCCTCGTTGAGCTGGAACGCGCGCCGTCGGGCCGCGGGCAGCATGAGCACCCGCATCCGCAGCGCGTTGCGCGCCCACTGCGGCGTCGTGTACGCGAGGAAGGGCAGGACGTAGATCTCGGTGTCCCAGAAGTAGTGGCCGCTGTAGCCCGAGCCCGAGACGCCCTTGGCGGGCACGCCCTGGCCGTCGGCGCGCGCGGCGGCCTGCGCGAGCTGGAACAGGCACCACCGGGTCGCCTGCTGCAGGTCGTCGCGACCGCCGATGCGCACGTCGGAGCGGTCCCAGAACGCGTCGAGCCAGGCCCGCTGCCGGGCGAACAGCTCGTCGACCCCGGTCTCCTCGGCGCGGTCGAGCGTGCGGCGGCAGCGGTCGACCAGCTCGCCCGCCGGCACGCCGCGGGACGTGTGGTAGCTCGCGAGCTTGGTCACGGTGACGGGAACTCCCGCGCGGGCCTCGACGCGGAAGGCCTGCTTCGCGATGTCGGGCTCGACCACGGCGCGCTCGGTGAACTCGTTCTCGGTCTCGATGAGGTGGTCGGCGGCGACCGCGATCGTCATGCCGGACTGCGCGACCCGGTAGCTCAGCACCGAGCGGGTGCCGCTCTGCCAGTACTCCAGCGGCAGCAGCACGCGATCGGCGAGGCGCTCGGCCTTGCGCGGGTCGAAGCCGGCCTTCTTCGAGACGCCGCTGCCGCCGTACACGTCCTCGCCGTCCTGGCGGTTCACGAGCTGGCAGTCGATCGTGACCGCGGCGTCGGCGTTCAGCACCGTGACCTCGATGCTCATGACGGAGAGGTGCTTCTCCTCGAACGACACCATGCGGCGGTACTCGACCCGCACGCGCTTCCCGGCGGGCGTGCACCACACCAGATGACGGGTGAGCACGCCCTCGCGCATGTCGAGCACACGCTCGTACTCCAGGACGTCGGCGACGTCGAACGAGAGCGGCTCGTCGTCGACGTAGACGCGCATGACCTTCGCGTCGGGCACGTTCAGGATCGTCTGCCCGACCTCGGCGAAGCCGTATGCCTGCTCGGCGTGACGGATGGGGAAGGTCTCGTGGAAGCCGTTGATGAACGTGCCCTGCTCATGTCCGAACCTCCCCTCGGGGTGGTTGCCGCGGAGTCCGAGATAGCCGTTCCCGACGGAGAAGAGGGTCTCCGTGACCCCCGTGTCCTCGAGCGAGAACGAGCGCTCGACCAGTCGCCACGGGTCGACGGGGAAGCGGTCGCGATCCATCATGGGCGTGCCTTCTGCCTCGGGTGTAACGGACGGACGGGCCGCTCGGGTCGCGCGGCCGACGGCTCAGTCTACGAATGCGGCGAGGTCGTCGACGACCACATCCGCGCCGGCGGCGGTCAGCGCCCGCTCGCCGACACCGCGGTCGACGCCGACGACGAGCCCGAAGCCGCCGGCGACGGCCGAGCGCACGCCGCTGAGGGCGTCCTCGACGGCGGCGCTGCGTGCGGGCTCGACACCCAGCATCCGTGCCGCCTCGACGAACACGTCGGGAGCGGGCTTGGAGGCCAGGTGGTCGCGCTCGGCGACGACGCCGTCCATGACGACGGGGAAACGGTCGCGGATGCCGGCCGCGGCCAGCACCTCCTCGGCGTTCTTGGAGCTGGAGACGACCGCCACCGGCACGCCGGCGGCCCGCAGCCGGTCGACGAGGCGCAACGAGCCGGGGTAGGGCGCGATGCCCTCGGCACGCAGGATGCGGGCGAACACCTCGTTCTTGCGGTTGCCGATGCCGCACACGGTGTTCTCGGCCGGGTCGTCGTCGGGGCTCCCCCAGGGCACCTCGACGTCGCGGCTGCGCAGCAGCCCGGCGACCCCGTCGTAGCGCTTCTTCCCGTCCAGGTGCTCGAAGTAGTCGGCCTCCGTGTACGGCGGCTCGACGCCCCAGGCCGTGAACAGCTCGGTGAACATCTGCTGCCAGGCGTGCATGTGCACCTCGGCGGTCGGGGTGAGCACGCCGTCGAGGTCGAAGAGCACGGCGTCGAACGAGGTGAGATCGGGCAGGGTCACGGAGCCTCCTGGTCGGTCCCGCCAGCGTAGTGGCGGCAGGTTACTGGCGGGTGTCGTGGCGGCGGCCCAGGCCGGTCAGCCGGCGACCTGGAGGGTCTGCCGGGCGATCTCGAGCTCCTCGTTCGTCGGGACCACGAGCACCGTCACCGGGGAGTCGTCGGCGGAGACGACCCGGATGCCGCGGCCCCGGGCCGCGTTTCGGACGGGGTCGATCCGCACGCCGGCGTAGCCGAGGGTGGCGACCGCCTGTGCGCGCACGACCGGCACGTTCTCCCCGACGCCGGCCGTGAAGCTGATGACGTCGGCCCCGCCGAGCTGGGCGAGGTAGGCGCCCGCGTAGGCGCGCAGGCGATGGATGTAGACGTCGAAGGCGAGCACGGCCGCGTCGTCGCCCTGCTCGACACGGGCGAGGATGTCGCGCATGTCGGACGCGCCCGCGAGCCCGACCAGGCCGGAGCGCTTGTTGAGCAGGTCGTCGAGCTCGTCCGTCGTCATGCGCGCACGCCGGGCGAGCTGGAGCAGCACCGCCGGGTCGAGATCGCCCGAGCGCGTGCCCATCACCAGGCCTTCGAGGGGGGTGAAGCCCATCGAGGTGTCGACCGAGCGGCCGCGGTCGACCGCCGTGACCGAGGCTCCGTTGCCGAGGTGGAACACGATCTGCCGGAGCTCGTCGAGCGGACGGCCGAGGAAGGCCGCCGCGGCCTCGCTCACGAACTTGTGCGAGGTTCCGTGGAAGCCGTACTTGCGCAGCCGGTAGCGGTCGGCGAGCTCGCGATCGATCGCGTAGGTGAAGGCCTCCGGCGGCATGGTCTGGTGGAACGCCGTGTCGAAGACCGCGACGTGGGGGATGTCGCCGAACGCCGCCCGTGCCGCCCGGATCCCCTGTACGGCGCCGGGGTTGTGCAGCGGCGCGAGCATCGAGAGGTCGTCGATGTTGATCTCGACGAGCGGCGTGATGAGCGTCGGCTCGAAGAAGCGCGCGCCGCCGTGCACGACGCGGTGCCCGACCGCGACCGGCGGCCGTTCGGCGAGCGACGGGCCGTTCTCGGCGAACGCCTCGAGCATGACGGCGAAGCCGGCCGTGTGATCGGGGATCGGCAGCTCGCGCTCGGTCGTGGCGTCGAGGACCGTCGGGGCCGCCGCATCCCCCTCGCCGAACGCGGCGGCGGTCACGGTGTGGCGCGCACGCCCGTCCGACTGGCCGATGCGTTCGACCAGTCCGGTGGCGAGCACGGCCTCCTGGGCCATGTCGATCAGCTGGTACTTGAATGATGACGACCCGCTGTTGACGACCAGGACGACGCTCATCGGCTCACTCTCTCCCCACCGCATCCCACATCCGCACACCCCTCCCCACCATGTCCCACTTCTGACCGCTCAGCACCCCGCTGAGCGGTCAGAAGTGGGACATGCATAGGGGGAAAGTGGGACATGGTGGTCATGGGCGGGGTCACTCTCCCTGCGCCTGGATGGCGGTGATCGCGATCGTGTTGACGATGTCGTCGACCAGCGCGCCGCGCGAGAGGTCGTTGATGGGCTTGTTGAGCCCCTGCAGCACGGGTCCGATCGCGACCGCGCCGGCCGACCGCTGGACCGCCTTGTACGTGTTGTTGCCGGTGTTGAGGTCGGGGAACACGAACACCGTCGCACGCCCCGCGACCTGCGAGCCCGGCATCTTCTTGGACGCGACGGCCGCGTCGGCGGCCGCGTCGTACTGGATCGGCCCCTCGACCGGCAGCTCGGGCGCGCGCTCGCGCACGAAAGCCGTCGCCTCGCGCACCTTCTCGACATCCGCGCCCGAACCCGACTCGCCGGTGGAGTAGGAGAGCATCGCGACGCGGGGCTCGATGCCGAACTGCGCCGCCGTCGCCGCCGACGAGATCGCGATGTCGGCCAGCTGCTCGGCGCTCGGGTCGGGGATCACGGCGCAGTCGCCGTAGACCAGCACGCGGTCGGCGAGCGCCATGAGGAACACGCTCGAGACGACGGAGACGTCCGGCCGGGTCTTGATGATCTCGAACGCGGGCCGGATGGTGTGCGCCGTCGTGTGCGCGGCCCCCGAGACCATGCCGTCGGCCAGGCCGCTGTGCACCATCATCGTGCCGAAGTAGGAGGAGTCGGTGATCGTGTCGGCCGCCTGCTGCAGCGAGACGCCCTTGTGCGCACGCAGCCGTGCATACTCCTCCGCGAAGCGGGTGCCGAGGATCGCATCGAAGGGGCTCACGACCTGGGCGTCGCGGATGTCGATCCCGAGCTCGATCGCACGCGCCCTGACCTCGATCTCCTCCCCGAGGATCGTGAGGTCGGCGATGCCACGGGCGAGCACGGTCGCGGCAGCGCGGAGGATGCGGTCGTCCTCGCCCTCGGGCAGCACGATGTGCTTGCGGTCGGCGCGTGCCCGCTCGATGAGGCCGTACTCGAACATGAGCGGCGTGACGACGGTGGGCCGTGCCAGCCCGAGCAGCCGGGTGAGCTCCGCACCGTCGATGTGCTGCTCGAAGAGCGCCAGCGCGGTGTCGTAGCGGCGCTGCGAGTCGGCGGCCAGACGTCCGCGCGCGTGCATGATCCGCACGGCGGTGTCGTAGGTGCCGCGCTCGGTCGTGATGATCGGCAGGCTCGACCCCAGCCCGTCGATGAGCCGGTCGATCGCCTCCGGCAGCGGGAACGGGCCGTTGAGCACGATGGCCGCGAGCGAGGGGAACGTGCCGGAGGCGTTCGCCAGCAGGGCCGCCAGCAGCACCTCCGTGCGGTCGGCGGGGATCACCACGACCGCGCTCTCGGTCAGGCGCGGGAGGACGTTGACCATCGACATCCCCGCGACGACGACGCCCAGCACCTCACGGGTGGTCAGCTCCGGGTCGCCCTTGATGAGCGTTCCGCCGACGGAACGGATGACGCCGCGCACGGAGGGGGCGACCAGGAACCGATCCTCGGGCAGCGCCCAGACCCGCACGCCGTCGCCGACGACGGCGCGGACGGCGGTGACCGTCGTGTCGAGGCGGTCGACCTCGACGCGGTTGGCGACGACCGCGAACAGCTCCGCGCGTGCGCTCTTGAGCTCGGCCAGGGTGAGCGCCGCGACCTGCGCGACCTCGTCGGGGGTGCGGGGGTCGCTCGTGCCGAGCGTCTCCCCCTCCCCCGGGAGCCCTCGACCGCCGAGGACGAGCAGCACGGGCGCGCCGAGGTTCGCGGCGATGCGGGCGTTGTACGCGAACTCGGCCGGGTTGCCGACATCCGTGTAGTCGCTGCCGAGGATCACGACGGCGTCGCACTGCGCCTCGACGGCCTTGAACCGCTCGACGATGCGGGCGAGCGCCGCGTCGGGGTCGGCGTGCACGTCGTCGTAGGTGACGCCGACGCAGTCGTCGTAGGAGAGCTGCACGCCGTCATGGCCGAGCAGCATCTCGAGCACGTAGTCCGGCTCCTCGGTGGAGCGGGCGATCGGTCGGAACACCCCCACACGTGCGACGGCATGGCTCAGCGCCTCGAGCACACCGAGCGCGATGGTGGACTTGCCCGAATGGCCCTCGGCCGAGGTGATCAGGATGCTCTGCGCCACCCGACCAGCCTAGGCGCTGCCCTCGCGGACGGTGCTCCGCATGTCTCGCCGTCGAGCTACCTTTCCCCGCCCGGATCCCCGCCGTTCCCCGCCCGGATCCTCGCCGTGCGCCGACATCCCCGAGTGCTGGGAATGTTCTCAGCAAATGCGGAGGAACCCTCGAAAGCAGGTGCGGGGCAAAAGAAAAGACCCTCCGCGCACCCGACAGAGCCTGGTTACCCTTGCTACGTTTCCGTCCTGGGGGAGTTGGCCTGGGTGCCGCCACGCGGAGAGCCGTGAACAGTCTAGCCCAGCCGGCCGAGGGGGTGCCGACCCGGGTTACGATCGCTGGAAGTGGCCCGACGCGGAGGAGTTCCGATGCCCGAGACAGAGCACGCCGTCGCCCCCGCGGACAGCTCGCACGTGGGTCCCGCCCGCTTCGCCGAGGTCACCGGGCGCATCAGCGCGTCGGTGGAGCGCGTCATCGACGGAAAACCGGATGCCGTCAGGGCCGCCCTCATCGCCCTGCTCGCCGAGGGCCACCTCCTCATCGAGGATGTGCCCGGCGTCGGCAAGACCATGCTCGCCCGCGCGCTCGCGGCGAGCGTGGCGGCCACGGTCCGCCGCATCCAGTTCACGCCCGACCTGCTGCCCGGCGACGTCACCGGCGTCTCGGTGTTCGACCCGGTCGCGCGCGAGTTCGAGTTCAAGCCGGGCGCGGTGTTCGCGCAGATCGTGATCGCCGACGAGATCAACCGCTCCTCCCCCAAGACGCAGTCGGCGCTGCTGGAGGCCATGGAGGAGCGGCAGGTCACGGTCGATGGCCGCTCCTACCGGCTCGCGGATCCCTTCCTCGTCGTCGCGACCCAGAACCCCCTCGACATGGAGGGCACCTATGCCCTGCCGGAGGCGCAGCGCGATCGCTTCATGATGCGCATCTCGATGGGGTATCCGGATGCCGCCGCCGAGGTCCTGATGCTGCGCCAGCGGGAGACCGCGAACCCGCTGGCCGATCTGCGCCCGGTGGTGTCGGCGGCCGAGGTGAGCGGGCTCATCGCATGGGCCCGCGGCATCCACGTCTCCCCCGCCGTCGAGGAGTACGCCGTCGCGCTCGCGCAGGCGACCCGGACCCACCCCGAGCTGAGGCTCGGCGCGAGCCCCCGTGCCACGCTGCAGCTCGTGCGCGCCGCCAAGGTGCAGGCGGCGCTCGACGGGAGGACCTTCGTGATCCCGGACGACGTCGCCCGCCTGGTGGTGCCGGTGTTCGCGCACCGGCTGATCCCCTCGCGCGCGGCGGTCGGGCGCGGCACCGACCCCGGCGAGCAGGTGACGGCGCTGCTCGAACGCATCGTGGGCACGATGCGGGTGCCCCTCGAGCCGCGCGGCTGAGAGATGCGCCGGATCCCGCTGACGCTCCGAGGCGCGGGAGCGCTGCTCCTGGCCGCCGCGTGCTTCGCGCTGGCCGCCCAGGTGGGGCTCGTCGGGCTGCAGATGCTGGGCGTGCTGCTGGTCGCCCTCGTCGCGGCGTCGGTGGTGTGGGTGTGGACCGTGCGCCGGGCAGCGGACGTCGCGCGCGCGGTCGCTCCGGCACTGCCCGCGGTCGGCGACACGGTCACGGTGCGGATGAGGATGCGGATGCGATCGGCGGCCGGGATGCCGGCGGGCCTCTGGCAGGACGCCGTGCCCGCCGGTCTGGAGGGCACGGCGTCGGGCGCCTGGGCCGCCGTGGGCTCGGGGTGGCGCGCGGATGAGCGGACGGCGGAACGCACCTACGCGCTGCGCGCGACCGAGCGCGGCGTCCACCTGATGGGCCCGCTCTCCGTGACCATCACGGACCCGTTCGGGATCGCGCGCCGCACGATCGAGCTCGGCGGGCAGACACGGCTCACGGTGACGCCGTCGCCGATCGGCCTCGCCCCGACGCCGGCGCCGCCCGGGAGGTCGGGCGGCGCCCACCCGACCCCTTCCCACCGATACGGCCAGGGCAACGACGATCTGGTCGCGCGCCCCTGGGCGCCCGGCGACTCCATGCGCCGCATCCACTGGCGCGCGACGGCACACCGCGACGAGCTCATGGTGCGGCAGGAGGAACGCGAGACCTCCCCGGAGGCGACGGTCGTGTTCGACCTCTCCAGCGAGCGGTTCTCCCCCGGCGCGAGCGCGCCCGGCGGCGACCCGCGCTTCGAGGTCGCGGTGACGGCGTGCGTGTCGGTGGCCGCGCGGCTCGTGCACGACGGCTTCGAGGTCGCGGTGACGGACGTGACCGGGCACCCGCTGTGCGAGACGATCGAGGCGGGCGACGAGGCGGGGATCGAGAGGATGCTGCTGGCCGCTGCCGCGCTGCACGTCGACGCCGGTGCGCCGCTGGCCGCGCTCGCCGCGCGCTTCGCGGGCGATGTCGCCGGACCGCTCGTGCTGGTGACCGGCGCCCTGCGGGAGGAGGAGGCGACGGCACTGTCGGCGGTGGCCGCCCACAGCACGCTGCCCGTGCTCCTCGCGATCGGCGCCGAGCCCGCGGTGGCGGGCGCCGCGCGGGGCTGGCGCGGTGGGGCCGTGACGGCGGCCACGGGCACACCCGACGAGGTGTGGGCACAGCTCGCGGGACCGGGCGCCGCGGATCGTGATCGCACGGGCTCGGAGATCGCCGCGGTCTGGTCCGCCGCGGTGGCGGGGGTGTCGCCTCGTGTCGCGTGACGACGCGCGCCTCGACGCCGCGCCCCGGGTGCCCTGGGCCGCTGCGCTCGGGGTCGAGCTCGCGCTGCTCGCCGCGCTCCTGCCGTCGCTGCGGGTGATCCAGTCCGGGCCGTGGCTGATCGGTGCGCTGGCGATGGCCGCGCTGCCGCTGGCGACCGGTCTGGCAACGCGGTGGCTGCGCTGGCGGGCGCCGTTCGTGGCGATCGCCGAGATCGTCGTGTGGGGCCTCGCGACGACGGTCGTGTTCTTCCGCGACACCGCGTGGTTGGGGTTCCTCCCGGACCCGGGTGTCCTGCGGCGCGCGGCCGATGACGTGGCGGCGACGTTCGGGCAGATGACGGTCGAGACGCCCCCGCTGCCGGTCACGCCGGAGGTCGCGTTCTTCCTCGTCTCGGCGACGGCGATGCTCGGGATCGTGCTCGACTACGTCGTCATCACGACCCGGCTGCCGTTGCTCGGCGCGGTCGCGGTCGTCGCGGTCTGGGCTGCGCCGGCGGTGGCGGTTCCCGGCCGCAGCGACGTGTGGAGCTTCGTGCTGCTGGGTGTCGGCATCCTCGTTCTGGTGTGGACCGAAGCCCGCTCGCGTCCGGGTGCGGACCGGCGTCTGTGGAGCGCGGCCGGCGCCGGTGCGCTGGCGATCGGGACGGTCGCGGTCGTCACGGCGCTCGTGGTGACGCCGTTGCTGCCGGCGCCGGTCGCCCGTGTGAGCCTCGGCGGGAGCGGCGGCACCGGGATCGACGCCTCGCTGCAGCTCGGCGACGACCTGCGGCGCCCCAACCCGTCGAAGGTCCTCGAGGTGCGTTCGACGCTCGGCGGGGCGCCGTACCTGCGGGTGGCGAGCCTGTCGCGCCTGGAGGGCGAGAACTGGCAGCCCGACCGCGGTGACCTCGGCGGCGGGTTCGCACCCGTGCCCGTCGACCCGGGGATTGCGACGACGGATGTCGAGACCGACATCGACATCGATGGCTTGCGTTCGCGCTACCTGCCGGTGACGTTCCCGGCCACGTCGGTCGAGGGCCTCACCGGCTCCTGGGGCGTGCTGAGCGAGAACCGCACGGTCGTCGCGATCGATGCGGACTCCTCGGATCAGTCGTACGCGGTGAGCAGCACGGTGCCGCGCCCGACCCTCGAGCAGATCCGCGGCGCCGCGGCCGCCGGAGTCGATCCCGCCTACACGGCGGTGCCGGCCGACACTCCGGAGATCGTGTCGCAGCTCGCGGATCAGGTGACGGCGGGCGCGACGACCGCCTACGACCGGGCGGCGGCGCTGCAGAGCTGGTTCCGCTCGAGCGAGTTCCGCTACTCCCTCGACGCTCCGGTGGCGGACGGGTTCGACGGCTCGGGCGTGCAGGCGGTCGCGGACTTCCTCCGCGTCCGCGCGGGCTACTGCGTGCACTTCGCGTCGGCGTTCACGCTCATGGCTCGGGAGCTCGGGATGCCGACGCGCATCGTCGTGGGCTATCTGCCCGGCACTGCGACCGGCCGCGTCGTCGACGGCAACCCGGTCTATGCGGTCACGAGCGACCTGCTGCACGCCTGGCCGGAGGTCTACTTCGAGGGCATCGGCTGGATCGGGTTCGAGCCGACCAACAGCCTCGGCACGCCGCCGGTGTTCTCAGGCAGCGGCTCCGCGAGCGACGCGCCGACGTCCGCTCCGACGACGGCTCCTGTGCCGACGGCGAGCGCGCCCGCCGCTCCCTCCGCCTCGGCGACCCAGCCTGCGGAGGAGCTCCCCGACGCCCCGGTCGGGACGCCGACTTCACGGGGCTGGTCGGTGACGGGCATCGTGCTCCTCGCGATCGTGATCCTGCTCGCGGTGCCGGGCACGATCGCCGCGCTGCGCCGGCGGCGGCGGATCCGACGCGGCGGGGCCGCCGCATCCTGGCTGCTCGTGCAGGAGACCGCGATCGATCTGTGGATCCCGGTGCGCTCGAGCGACACCCCGCGCGGCCTCGGCGCGCGGCTGACGGCGGCGGGCGCACCGCCGGAGGCCGTCGCGGCGCTCGTCGCGGCGATCGAGGTGGCGGGCTACGCGCCCGCCGACGAGGAGCGCGCCGATCCGTTGCGGGACGCGCTCGCGGTGCGGCGCGGACTGTTGTCCGCGGCGACGCCCGCACGCCGGGCGCTCGCGACACTCGCGCCGCGCTCGCTCGTGGTGCGCCCGGGCACGGCGTTCGCCGGCTGAGCTGTCATCGCGCTGTACGCCGACGGGGGATGCGGCCGCAGGAGGGCTCGGTGCGACGCCGGAGGGCCGCGCCCTCCTACGAGAGGCTGGCGATGAGCTGCTGCACGCGCCCCTTGATGTCGTCACGGATCTCGCGCACGACGTCGACCTCCTGGCCTGCGGGGTCGGTGAGCTGCCAGTCTTCGTATCGTTTGCCGGGGAAGATCGGGCAGGCGTCCCCGCATCCCATCGTGATGACGACATCCGCCTGGCGCACGGCGTCCGTCGTGAGGATCTGCGGTGTCGCGTGCGAGAGGTCGATTCCGTCTTCGGCCATGACGGCGACGGCCGCGGGGTTGACCGTGTCGCCGGGCTCGCTGCCCGCCGAGTAGACGTCGATCCGCTCGCCGGCGAGCGCTCGGAGATACCCCGCGGCCATCTGAGAGCGACCGGCGTTGTGCACGCAGACGAAGAGAACGGCGGGCTTGGTGGAGTCGGGCATCGCGTTCCTCGGTCCGGTCATGGGGGCGACACCATTCTCCTCGCGCGGCGCAGACCCTCGCGTCACGCGCCCCGGCTCACTCCCGAGCCGCGTGCACCGCGAACGCGAGAGTCCCGCCCGAATTCTCGTTCGGACGGGACTCTCCGTGGCGGAAGTGACAGGATTTGAACCTGCGAGACGAGTTACCCCGCCTACATGGATTCCAGCCATGCTCCTTAGGCCGCTCGGACACACTTCCAATCGTCGATCCTATCATCGCGGCGCACCCCGTCCGGTGCGCGGGCTCCGATCACGACGGCAACGGGAGCTCCCGGCTGTGGTCCCAGGGCTCGGTCCAGCCGAGGGCGTCGAAGATGGCGTCGAGCAGCACCGCCGTGAACCCCCACAGCACCCGGCCGTCGCGCAGGCGGAACGCGGGGCCGCGCCTCTGCGCACCGCCGGCGTGCAGCACCGTGACGCCACGGTTGGCGGGGTCGAGGAGATCGGCGACGGGGATGCGGAACACCGCCGCCGACTCGGCGACATCCACCACACCGACCGGCGAGGGCCGTCGCCACCAGCCGATCACCGGCGTGACCAGGTGCCCCGACCGAGCCAGCGGCACCTCCCCGAGCGTGCCGAGCACTTCGACGCCCTCGATGTCGAGTCCTGTCTCCTCCCGAGCCTCGCGCAACGCCGTCGCCGCCGGGTGTGCGTCGGCGGGCTCGGCCCGCCCGCCCGGGAACGCGATCTGTCCGGGGTGGGACCGCAGGGTCTCGGCGCGCGCGAGCAGCAGCACGTCGAGATCGGCCGAGACCGCGGCATCCTGGGCTGCTCGATCGCTCGGCCGCGCATCGAGAACCCCGAAGAGGATCAACACGGCGGCGCGTCGAGCATCGTCGCCCACGGGAAGCCGGTTCAGGACGCGCAGGTCCGCGCCGTCCGCGGCGACCAGGGCGGCCAGCTGCGCCCGCGCGGTGGAGGGGGCGTCGTCGGGCACCCGATCAGGCTACGCCGCACGCCGCCCCGGCGCGGTGAGGTGGACCGGAGCTCGCCGTGCGGGTAGACAGGAGAGCATGACGAGAGCGAGCGACTGGCTCGACGCCTACCTGCGGGCGTGGACGACGAAGAAGCCGAAACACGTACGAGCCGTCTTCACGGACGACGCAGAGTACTGGTTCCGGCCCGACGACCCGGCACCGGTGACCGGCATCGACGCGATCCTGGAGATGTGGGCCCGGGACGACGAGCCGTGCGAGCCGCGGATCGATCTTCGCGTGCTCGTCGAGAGCCCCGAGATCGCCGTCATCACCGGCAGCGTCGACTATCCGGGGCACCAGACCTACCTCAACATGTGGGAGGTCCACCTCGCCGAGGACGGTCGCGCCCGCCGCTTCGTCGAGTGGTTCATGACGCCCCGCAAGCGCGGAGCCTGAACCCGCGTCAGCCGCGTCGCGCACCCCGGCGGATGAGCGCGGCGAGCGTGCGCCATCCCACGAGGAACAGCAGCAGCACGATCGAGGCCACGATGACGAACGCGAGCTGCACGCCCTGACCGGAGATCGCGCGCAGGAGCATTCCGCCGGCGACCGTCACGCCCCAGACGCCGATGCCGGTGCGGACGGGAGCGGTCGGCGCGCGCCAGCCACGGGTGACGAGCCAGCCGGCGACGAGGCCCGCCAGGAACGGCCAGGCCGTCAGCGCCACCCCTCCGACCGAGACATCCTCGCGGTGGCTGGCGCGGCCGATCACGGCGAACACCACCACGAGCACCACATCCGTCGCGAACGACGTGGCGAGGGGGCGGGCGGCGAGAGTGGGGCGATCGGGCGACGTCACTCTCCCATCCTCCCCCCGCTCGCGCCCCGCACGTGCATCCGCGCCCCGTCGCCGTTGAAGATCGACAGGATCTCCGCCGGCCTGCTTCCGGCGGACCACATCGCGTGCGGGGTTCGGGTGTCGAACTCGGCCGCCTCACCGCGACCGAGCACGAGCTCCTGCGCTCCGAGTCGCAGACTCAGTCGGCCCGAAAGCACGTACAGCCACTCGTAGCCGTCGTGGACGCGCGGCTCCGGGGCGGTCCCTCGCGGCGGGTAGGTGATCTTGAACGTCTGCACCGGCGACTGGTCCGCGGTCAGCGGCGCGATGAGGACTCCATCGCGCGAGACCGCCGGCCGCCGCACCCGCGGGTCGCGTTCCGGCTCCGGCAGCAGGTCGTCGATGCGGATGCCGAGCTCTCTCGTGAGCGGAACGAGCAGCTCGAGGCTCGCCTGACGCTTGCCGGACTCCAGCCGGGACAGTGTGCTCGCCGACATCCCGGCACGCTCCGCGAGCTGCTCGAGCGTCCATCCACGGCCCGTGCGCGCGGAGCGCAGACGAGGCCCGACCTGTTCGAGCACGACGGCCCTCCTTGCTGATTCTGCAAACGAGTTTGCCATGTTGCCGAGCACGCGACACGGTGGGCACATGGATGTCGACGTGATCGTTGTCGGCGCGGGGCCTGCGGGCCTCAGCGCCACGCTGATGCTCGCCCGCTCCCGCCGGAGCGTTCTCGTGATCGACGACGGGAGGCCCCGCAACCGCTTCGCGGCCCACATGCACGGGCTCGTCGGTTACGACGGCACACCGCCCGCAGAGCTCACCGCGCGCGGGCGCGCCGATGCCGAGCGCTACGGCGTCGCCTTCGCCGACGACCGCGTGTCGGCCGCGACTGCCGGAGGCCGGCACATCACGCTGACCACGGCCGGCGGCGCGACGCACCGCGCACGCGCAGTCGTCGTCGCGTCCGGCATCGCGGACGTGCTGCCCGACGTTCCGGGACTCGCCGAGCGGTGGGGAACGACGGTGCTGCACTGCCCCTACTGCCACGGCTGGGAGGTGCGCGAGCAGCGCCTGGGCGTGCTGCTGACCTCGTCGATGGGTCTTCACCAGGCCGAGCTCGCACGCCAGCTCAGCGACTCCGTGACGGTGTTCACGAACGACGTCGCGATCGACAGCGCAGCACGCACGCGCCTGGCGGCACGATCGGTCACGATCGTCGACGGCTCCGTGTCCGCCGTGACGCAGGAGGCGACGGTGCACCTCGCGGACGGCGGGGTCGTCACGATCGATGCGCTCTTCACCGCCGGCACCCCTCGACCGCACGACGACTTCGCAGACGCGCTCGGCGCCCGTCGCGTGGACGATCTGCTCGAGGTCGATGCGCTGCACCGCACGAGCCATCCGCGGCTCTGGGCGTGCGGCAACGCCGTCTTGCCGTTCGCGAACGTGCCCCTCTCGCTGGGCGACGGCGCGATGACGGGAGCGGCGGTCAACGCCGCACTCACGGCCGAGGACTTCGATCACGCCGTCGCCGCGGCCGACGCGGCCCGGACGCAGACACCGGCGGAGCACTGGGACGGTCGCTACTCCGCCGCCGACCGCGTCTGGTCCGGCCGTGTGAACGCCGCGGTCGCCGACATCGCGGGCACCGTCGGCCCGGGAGCCGGCCGCACCTCCCTGGACCTCGGATGTGGCGAGGGCGCCGACGTGATCTGGCTCGCCGAGCACGGCTGGTCGGCGAGGGGCGTCGACATCTCGTCCGTCGCGGTCGCGCGGGCGACCGAGGCCGCTCGCGAGCGCGGTGTGCCCGCGCGGTTCGAGAGCGCGGATCTGTCCACGTGGGAGCCCGAGGACACCGTCGACCTCGTGACCGCGAGCTTCCTCCACTCGACCGTCGAGCTGCCGCGGGAGGACATCCTCCGCCGCGCCGCGACCTGGGTGGCCCCGGGAGGCCATCTCCTCATCGTCTCTCACGCCGCCCCGCCGCCCTGGTCGCATGCGCACCACCACCCGACGCTCCCGACGCCCGAGGAGGAGCTGCACGCCCTCGCCCTGGACGCCTCCTCGTGGGACATCCTGCTCTCGGAGGTGCGCGAGCGTACGACGACGGGGCCGGACGGCGAGCCCGCGGTGCTCGAGGACGGGATCGTGCTGGCCCGGCGTCGCGACGTTGGCTCAACGTAGATCTTTTCTTCGCTTATTATTCTGACATTCTGTTCACTTCATCGAATCTTTGTTCTATAATGAAGCATGGTCTCCCCCTCGACACACGACACGCAGACGACACCGGTCGCTGACCGCGTGCCGTGGGATGACGAGTCCTATCCGTTCGAGCTCGATGCGATGCTGTGCCCCGAGCCCCTCGACCGCGTGCAGGAGATCAGCACCCTGATGGGCGTGTTCCTGGCCGAGCGGGCGATGTGGATCGCCGCGATGTGCCGCGACGCCTTCGCGGGCGCCGGCGGATTCGGCGAGGCGGCGCCCGCCGTGCTCCTGCGCTCGCTGCGCCTGGAACTGGCTGCCGCCCTGCGCGTCACCGAGTACGTCGCAGGAGACCTGCTGCGTCGGTCCGTCGCCCTGTGCGATCACTTTCCGGAGGTGCTCACCGCGCTGAGCACCTCCCGCATCACGGAACGTCACGCCGACCTGCTGATCGACGCGCTCGAAGAGATCGAGCCGGAGCACTCGGGGCGTCTTCTCGAAGAGGGCCTCGCCCTTGCCGAGCGGCAGCCGGTCGGCACGTTTCGACGCGCGCTTTCCGCGCTCAGCAACACCCTGCGGGCCGCCACGCTCGAGACCCGGCACACGGAGGCGGTAGCGCATCGCCTGACCTCGATCGAAGCCGCCGCCGACGGCATGGCCTGGTTCCACCTCTACGGCCCGCACGTCGAGGTCCTGGCGATCCAGAGCCGCCTGACAGCCATGGCCTCCTCCCTGCGGGCCGGAGACGACGAGGAGACCCGCACGATCGATCAGCTGCGTGCCGATGTGGCCTGCGACCTGCTGATCGAGGGAGACACCCGCCTGCACCCCGCCGACGCGCGCGGCGTGCAGGCGACGGTGTCCGTCACGGTACCGGCCCTCTCGCTCCTGGACGAGGGCCGCGCAGGCTCCGCACCAGCGACGGTCGAAGGCATCGGGCCGATCCCGATCGCACGGGCCCGTGAGCTGTGCGGCGCGGCGAAGGGGTGGATGCGGGTGCTCACCCATCCCGAGACCGGCGTAGCCCTCTCCGTGGGCCGCGTGCAGTACCGCCCGCCCGCCGACATGGCGCGGTTCGTGAAGTGGCGAGCCGGCCGATGCATGGCGCCCGGATGCCACATGCCCGCAAGCCGGTGCCAGATCGATCACAACATCGCCTGGGAGCACGGCGGCTCGACCTCGGTCGACAATCTGACAGCGCTCTGCCAGGGACACCACACACTGAAGCACCACGGGGCCTGGAAGATCCGGCAGCTCGAGGGCGGAGTGATCGAGTGGACGTCGCCGACGGGGCGGATGTACCTCGTCGAGCCGCAGCGGCGCTTCCCGACGTTCCGCGACGACGGCGTGACGGACGATCCGCATCCGCCGAAGGTCTCGGACGCTCTCATACACGCCGGAGCCGACGCGACATCGGATCCACCACCCTTCTAGCCCCCACATCGGGCCCGAGCGACGGGGCGCGTAGGCGCACTCGCCTCAGGCCGCCGTGTGGCCGGGCCCCGCACCGACCGCCGGACCCCGTGTTCGACATCGTCGCGCAGCTCGAATCGATTCGATACACTGGGAGGACGGTCCTCACAGCCCTGCTCGGCGCGCCGTCGCCCGCGCTCCTGGTCGGCCGCCCCGATCACCCCTCGGTTTCGACCGCTCTCTTTCGACCCTTGAGTTTCGTATGTCCAGAATCCTGACCACGGGCAGCCCGTGGCGCGTCATCCTCGCGTTCTCCGTCCCCCTGCTCATCGGCAACGTCGTGCAGCAGCTCTACCAGTTCGTCGACGCGATCGTCGTCGGTCGTGAGCTGGGAGTCGATGCCCTCGCCGCGGTCGGCGCGACGGGGAGCATGCTGTTCCTGCTCATCGGTTTCGCCTGGGGCCTCACAACCGGCTTCGCGATCCCGACCGCGCAGGCCTTCGGCGCCGGCGACCACGCCGCCGTGCGTCGCTCGGTCGCGACGGGCACGGTGCTCACGGGGGTCACGAGCATCCTGCTCACGCTCGTCGCGCCGCTCATCGCCGGCCGCATCCTCGAGCTGCTGCAGACCCCGGCCGCCCTGCTCCCCCAGGCGACGACGTTCGCGCAGGTGAGCTTCCTCGGGGCGGGCGCGACCATGTTCTTCAACTACCTCTCGGCGATCATCCGCGCGATCGGCGACTCCCGCACGCCGCTCGTGTACCTGACGCTGGCCTGCGTGCTCAACGCCGGGCTGGTCGTCCTCTTCGTCGGACCGCTCGGACTCGGCGTCGCCGGGGCGGCGCTCGCCACCGTGGTCTCGCAGGCGGTGTCGGTCGCCCTCTGCCTCGCGCACGTGCGGCGCCGGATCCCCGTGCTCCACCTGCGCCGCAGCGACTGGCGCATCGGTCGGAACGACCTCGCCCTGCACCTGCGCCTCGGCCTCCCGATGGGGTTCCAGGCCTCGATCATCGCGATCGGCGCGCTGGCCGTCCAGGTGCGACTGAACGCGCTCGGAGCGGATGCGGTCGCGGCATACACGGCGGCCTCCCGCGTCGACGGGCTCGCCGTCGCGCTGCTCCAGTCGCTCGGCCTCGCCGTCTCGATGTTCGTCGCCCAGAACCACGGCGGCGGCCGACCCGACCGCATCCGACGGGGCGTCGCGCAGGCGAGCGTCATGGCCCTCATCGGCTCGGTCGCGCTCGGCATCGTGCTGGTGGTCTTCGGAGCGAGCATCGTGCGGCTGTTCGTCGGCGACGCCTCGGGCGACGTCGTCGACCTCGCGCACGTCATGCTCGTGATCAACGGCGCGACCTACGCGCTCCTGGGCGTGCTGTTCGTCACACGCGGAGCGCTGCAGGGACTCGGCCACGCCATGATCCCGACCGTGACCGGGCTCATCGAGCTCGGGATGCGGCTGGGCGCGGCCGTGATCCTGGGCGCAGCCCTCGGGTTCGTCGGCGTCGCCTGGAGCAACCCGCTGGCGTGGCTCGGCGCCGTCGCGGTGCTCGTCCCCGCGTACCTGCACGCGCATCGCGCGCTCGCCCGGCAGCCGCTCGGCCCGACCGACGCCGTCACGGCCGAGACCACTCCGATCCCGGTCATCGGCCCGGTCGACGGGTCGATGACCGTCGACGCCGTGGTCACGCGCCCGGTGCCGATCCAGCCGCAACGGGCCCGGCGCAGAACTCGGATGACTCGGCGCTGATGCCCGTCACGGCCGTCGGCGACGCGCGCCGAACAGGGCGTACAACAGCGGCGCGGCCGACACGACGAACATGACCCCGGAGAAGACGGGATCGCTGGCGCGCAGCAGCACGGCGGCCAGCAGGAACGCGGTGAACAGGACGCCGCCGAGGATCCGCTGCGCCAGCCGCTCCAGGCGCCCGAGCCGATCGTCCAGCCGCGACAGGTCGACCTGGAGCCGTCCGTCCTCGACCCGGGTGATGACGGTGTCCAGCCGCCGCGGAAGCCGCCAGAGCGCGGAGGCCGTGAGAACGCCCTGCTGCGCGAGATCTCGGACGACGCCGCTGCCCTGGTCCCGCAGCAGCCGCGCGGCATAGGGCTCCACGGAGTCCCAGACGTTGTAGTCGGGATCCAGCGTGCTGCACACGCCGGAGGTCATCGAGGCCGCCCGGATGACGAGCAGGAAGTTCTCCGGCAGCTGGAACGGCAGCGAGCGCATCACCTCGCCGAACTCGTCCGCGAACACGCGCATCTCGCGCGGGTCCACGTCACGCAACTGCGCGAACCCCATCCCGCCGAACCGCGCGAACAGCGCCGTCATGGCGCGTTCGAGCTCACGCGTGTCCGCCGACGGGAGCAGCACGCCGATGTCCTGGATGCCGGCGATCAACGCCGAGCCGTCGCGGGACGCGACCGCGATCAGCACCGTGCGCAGCCCATCGCGCACCGAGGGCGAGATCTCGCCCATCATGCCGAAGTCGATGAACGTCAGCCGCCACGCGCCCTGCGGCAGGGGCGTCACGAAGACATTGCCGGGATGGGGATCCGCGTGGAAAAACCCGTGCGTGAAGAGCTGGTCGAACATGACGGCGGCGAAGACCGTCGCCACGGCAGAGGGGTCGATCCCCGCCTCGCGCAGCGACGCGACATCCGAGATCTTGAGGGCGGTCACGTCCTGCAGCGTCAGCACCCGCCGAGTCGTGCGCTCCCACGCGATGGCGGGGACGCTCACGCGGTCGTCCTCCGCGAAGTCCGCCGCGAAGCGTTCGGCGTTCGCGGCCTCGTGCAGATAGTCGATCTCCGCAAGGCTCGTCTGAGCGAACTCCTCGACGAGCGCGGGCGCATCGACGCGCTGGGAGACGACGCGCACCCGCATCAGCCAGCCCGCCACCCGGCGAAGCGCCGCGAGGTCCACCTCGATGATCTGCTCGATGCCGGGACGTTGGACCTTGACGACCACATCGGCGAAGCCGGCGTCCGCCGCGAGTCCGGGAGCCAGCCGCGCACGGTGCGCTTGGCCGAGGGATGCGGCCGCCAGCGGCGACTCCTCGAACCGCTCGTAGGCGCGCGCCAACGGCATCCCGAGCTCCGCCTCGGCGAGCGCGCGGACCTCGGCGAAGGCGACCGGGGGCACCTCGTCCTGCAGTCCCGACAGCTCTTCGGTGATCTCCGGCGGCAGCACATCCAGTCGTGACGACATGAACTGGCCGACCTTGATCATGAGACCGCCGAGCTCGACCGCGAGCGCGTGGAACCGCCGGGCGAGGCGACGCATCCGCGCCTCCCGACCCTGCGCGGCGAACCGGGCGAAGCCGAGACGCGGCAGCGCCAGCTCGAACCACCACACCGAGACGAGCGCGCGGGCGGCGAACCTCAGGATGCGACGCGAACGAGCCGTCTGCGGGGCCACTCGCTCTCAGTCCTGCGCGAGGATGCCGTACAGCTTGCGCCGCGCCTCGTCGAGCACGTCGACGGCCTTCACGACCTGCTCCGAGCTGCCGGTGCGCGCAACCTGCGCGGCGACCTGTGCGAGCTCCATGCCCGCCTTCGGCAACGCCGTGACGCGGCCGCTGTCGCGCAGCCCCGAGCTCTCCCACGGCGCCTGCTTGTCGGCGGCCGCCTCCGCCTCGGCACGGCCGACCTCGGTCAGGGAGTAGGTCTTGCGACCGTTCGACTCCGAGGCCTCGATCATGCCCTCGTCGGAGAGGAGCTGCAACGTCGGGTAGACGGACCCGGCGCTCGGCTTCCACACGCCGCCGGAACGGTCCTCGATCTCGCGGATGATCTGGTAGCCGTGCATCGGCTGCTCGAGCAGGAGCGCGAGGACCGCGGCCCGCACGTCGCCGCGCCCCATACGGGGTCCGACACGCTTGTCGAACGCCGTGCGCAGCTGGTCGAACGCCTCACGCAGCCCGTCGGCACCGGGGATGCCGCCCAAGCCGTCGGCGAATCCCCCGAACCCCCGCGAGCCGCCGCCGAATCCCCCGCCGAACGTTCCACTCATGATGACCTCCCGATCCGTGAACGATACCTAACGATATATCGTTCATGGTCGTTATGGAAGGTCCCGGGCTCCCGCCAGCGCAGCGACGAGACCGTCGAAATCGGCGAGCCGCCGCCGCTTCTCCTCGTCGTCGCACCACGCCGCCTCGAAACCCGCGCGCGCCAGGCGCACCGCGTCCGCCAGCCCGACTCCCATCGCGGTCAGCGCCACGGTGTATTCGCGCCCGACGTCCGTCTTGAACAGCACGGCGTCGTCGGTCGCGATCGTCACGAGGAGACCCTCGCGGATCATCCGGGCGATGCGATGCCCCGGCTCGAGCTCCCAGTGCGACAGCTCGTACGTGGAATGCGGGGTGCAGGTGAAGGCGACGCCGGAGGAACGCGCGAACGCCAGCACCTCGGCATCGTCGACGACGCGGTAGCCGTGGTCGACACGGTCGACGTGGAGGGTCTCGATCGCATCGCGCACGTTCTGCGGGCTCGCCGCCATCGTCTCGCCGACGTGGGCGCTGCGGCGCAGACCGTGCCGCTCGGCGAGCGCGTAGGCCGCAGCGAAACGGAGCGGATCCTCGTCGAGCTCGGGCGTCAGGTAGTCCTGTCCGATGCCGACCACGGCCGGATGCGGGTGGGCGATCACCGTCTGGACCATGGCGACCGCCGCCTCCGGGCCCAGCGACCGGTTGATGGCCGCGATGATCCGATAGCCGACGCCGAGCTCCCGCTCCGCGCGCCCGAGTCCGTCGACGAGCGCATCGACGAGGCTCGGGTAGTCGACGCCGAGGGCCGCGAAGTTGTCGGGGTTGACGAAGTACTCGCGATAACGCAGATTGCCGGCGCGCACCGCGTCCACGACGCCTTCGTACGCGACCCGGGCGATGTCGGCCGGATCGCGCAGGACCTCCTGCGCGACCTGGAAGACGTCGAGGAAGTCGGGAAGCCCGCGGTAGTCGAGCAGTTCCTCGAGATCGTCGGTACGCAGGCGGACGCCGTAGCGGTGGGCCAGCTCACGCAGCGTCGTGAGCCGCATCGTCGCCACGAGGTGGCAGTGCAGCTCGGCCTTCGGCAGCAGCCGCAGGATGTCGGCGTCGCTGAGCACCCGCGGACCTAGGAGGTCGCGTCGGAGTGGGCGGCGCCGGCCTCCAGCCGATCTCCGGACGGCAGCTCCTGGTGACCGCCGAACTGCAGACGCATCGCCGAGAGCAGCTGGTTCGCGTAGTGGTCCTCGCCGCGGGAGGCGAACCGCTCGAACAGGGATGCCGCCAGCACCGGCGCCGGGACGCCCACGTCCACCGCCGCCTTGACGGTCCAGCGCCCCTCGCCCGAGTCGGACACGCGCCCCGCCAGTCCGTCGAGCGTCGGGTTCTGCGCGAGGGCCGCCGCCGTCAGGTCCAGCAGCCAGGACGAGATGACCGAGCCGCGGCGCCAGACCTCGGCGACCTTGGGAACGTCGATGTCGAACTGGTAGAACTCCGGCTCCTCGAGCGGCGCGACCTCGGCCGAGTGCGTGGCCTCGCGCACTCCCGCATCCGCGTTCTCGAGGATGTTCATGCCCTCGGCGAGCGCCGCCATGATGCCGTACTCGATGCCGTTGTGGACCATCTTCACGAAGTGGCCGGCACCGCTCGGGCCGCAGTGCAGGTAGCCGAGCTCCTCCGGCGCGTAGTCGCCGCTACGACCCGGGGTGCGCTCGACGTCGCCGGCGCCCGGCGCGATCGTGCGCAGGATCGGGTCGATGAGGGCGACGGCCTCGTCGGGTCCGCCGACCATCAGGCAGTAGCCGCGCTCGAGCCCGAAGACCCCGCCGCTCGTGCCGATGTCGACGTAGTGGATGCCCTTGTCGCGCAGGGCGGCGGCGCGGCGCACGTCGTCCCGGTAGTTCGAGTTGCCGCCGTCGATGATGACGTCGCCCGCCTCCAGGACCTCCGCGACCTGCCCGGCGACCGTTCCGGTGAGCCCGGCCGGGATCATGAGCCACACGACCCTCGGTCCGGTCAGCTTCGCCGAGAGGTCCTCGAGCGAGGAGGCTCCCGTGAAGCCCTCCTTCTCGAGCGCGCTCACCGCATCCTGGTTCACGTCGTAGACGACGCAGTCGTGACCGTCGCGCTGGAGTCGACGAACGATGTTGGCACCCATGCGGCCGAGGCCGATCATCCCGAGTTGCATGGCGGCAGTCTATTCCGGCCGGTCCCCCTGCTAGACCTCGTCGGTCCGCGTGGACTGCTCGGTCACCCGCTGCTGACCGCCCGGGCCGACCTCGCGCACGACCGAGCTGCTCGTGCGCTTGCGGGCGAGCAGGACGATGCCCAGGAGGGCGACGACGACTCCGGCGCCGATCAGGATGTATCCGACCAGGTGCAGATCCACCCAGGAAAGTTCGACGTCGAGTGCGAACGCCAGGATCGCGCCGATCACGATGAGGGCGATGCCCGCTCCGATGCTCATCTCCGACTCCTCCCCGGCGCACGGTGCGCCGATCACCCGCGATGCTGCCATGCGGGTGCGCGCTCACGCGGAGGGCTTGACAGCGCGGGCTACCGCCCTGGCGCCCCCGAGCGCTCAGCCGAGCGAGACGAAGCCGAAAACTCAGCCGAGCGAGGCGAAGCCAAAAACTCAGCCGAGCGAGACGAAGCCGAAAACTCACCCAAGCGAGACGAAGCCAAAAACTCACCCAAGCGAGACGAAGCCAAAAACTCACCCAAGCGAGACGAAGCCAAAAACTCACCCAAGCGAGACGAAGCCAAAAACTCACCCAAGCGAGACGAAGCCAAAAACTCACCCAAGCGAGACGAAGCCAAAAAGATACAGTGGCGCGTAGACGAGGGCGATCAGCAGCGCATGGGTCAGCACGAAGCCGCCGGCCTCGAGCGCCTTGCCGCGCTGCCGCAGATGTGAGACGAGCTTGCTCGCCATCGACCGCGGATGCCGCACGTCCCAGCTGTTGAACCTCAGATAGCGGCCGAGGTAGACGCCGACGGCGCCGAGCACGATCACGACCGCCGCGAACGCCCAGCTGGAGGCGGGCGGCACCACCCACGGCGTCGGATCGACCACGACGAGCACGAAGCCGGTCTGGATGACGGCGAGGCTCAGCACGGCGTTCGCGATGCCCGAGAGGGTGAGGGTCAGCGTCTGCACGATGTCGTACCAGAGCGGCACGGGATCGCCGTCCTGCCGATGGCTGAAGTTGAGCTCGGTGATCAGGTAGATCGAGTTCGGGAAGAACAGCAGCCACAGCAGGGTGCCGACGACGAGATAGGTCCAGAGGATGCCGGCGGAGAGACCGGTCGACAGGTTCGCCGCGACGGCGACCACGGGGCCGAGCACCGCGAGCCCGGCGACGGCGAGGACGGCCGCGAGCACCGGCACGGCCGACAGGCCGATGTTCACGAGCATCGGCCGGTAGAGCCGGACCCCGTAGACCGCGCTGCGCAGCCAGACCAGCACCGCCGCGTAGAGGTTCAGCAGGACGACGGCCGCCGCGGCGACGAGGATCGTCATGCGGTCAGCGCACCACGAGCGCGCCGGCGTCGATGGACGCGGTGAACGCGCCGACCTCGCCGACCTCCTCGCCGTCGATCTCGAACGCGCGCGGCTCGGGCAGCTCCACGCGCACCCGGCGCGCCTGCGCGTGGTCGACCGTCTGGGTGCTGGCCGCCTTGCGGTCCTTGTCGAACAGGCGGAGAAGGCCGTTCTCCCAGACCATCGAGCGCAGCGTGTCCATCCACTGCAGCACGCCGTCGCTGCGCACGACGAGCGTGTCGAGCACGCCGTCGTCGGGGACGGCGTCCGGCAGCAGCGTGATCCCGCCCTGCAGGGTGCCGCAGTTGCCGACAAGCACGGTGTGCGCGCTCGTCGCGACGGGGTCGCCGTCGTCGATTGCGATCGTCACGTCGAGCACGTCGGAGGCCGCCAGAGCGCGCCCCATGGCCTCCACGTAGGCGAGCCATCCGGCCTTGGACTTGAGGTCGTCGTCGGTCTCGGCCAGCATCTGGGCGTCCAGGCCGAAGCCGACCATGACGACGAACGCCTGACGGTCGCCGGTGTCCGTCTCGACCCAGCCGACGTCGATCGCACGCGCCTCGGCATCCGCGATCCGCCGCAGCGCCGCGGAGACGTTGCCGAGCGGCACACCGAGGTTCCGGGCGAGCAGGTTCCCGGTGCCCTGGGGCACGATCCCGAGGTGGACGCCCGTGCCGGCGAGCACCTCGGCGACGGCCCGGACGGTTCCGTCGCCGCCCGCCGCGATCACCAGATCGCAGCCGGCGTCGACCGCTTCCCGTGCCATGCCCTGTCCCGGGTCCTCCGGGGTCGTCTCGAACCAGTGGGTGTCGGCGTCGCCGCCGACCTCTGCCCAGGCCTTCTCGAGCGGCTCTCGCTCGATCTTGCTGGGGTTGAAGACGATTCCCACGCGCGACTGAGTCATGGGACCCATCATGCACACTCGCCGCGACCATGCGCACGCTTCCCGCGGCGACCCTTACGATGTGGCGGGTGATGGTCGAGCCCCCGCAACCCGACGAGTTCGGCGGAACCCGGCGCTCGCTGCTCGTGCTGGTCGTGGTCTGCGCGGTCGCCGGGGTGCTCGCGGGCCTCGTCGGCGGCGCCTTCCGCTGGCTGCTCGAGCGGGCGGATGCGGTCCGGTCCGGGATCGCGGAGTGGTCCCATACGCTGCCCGGCGGTGTGTTCGTCCCCGTCCTGCTGGTCGCCCTGTGCGCGGCGCTGGCCGCCGCGATCGTGCGGCTCTCGCCGCGGGCCGCGGGCAGCGGCATCCAGGATGTCGCGGCGGTCGTGCGCGGTCAGGTCAAGGCGCCGCCGGTCAGCGTGCTGCCCGCTCGATTCGCCGGCGGACTGCTCGCGATCGGCGGCGGACTCGTGCTCGGCCGGGAGGGCCCGACGGTGCACATGGCGGCCGCCATCGGGGCGACGGCCGCACGCGGCGGCCGGCTGCCGGTGACCGATGTGCGCACGGCCCAGAGCGCCCTGGCCGGAGCGGGGCTGGCGGTGGCGTTCGGCGCCCCGATCGCGGGCGCCGTGTTCGTCTTCGAGGAGATCACCCGCGCCGTCACGCTGCGAACCGCCCTGGCGACGCTCGCGGCGGTGGGCGGGGCGATGGCGGCGGCGCACCTCCTGGTCGGCGATGCGCTCGAGTTCCGGCTGCCGATCGTTCCGGAGGCGCCGCTGCACACGCTTCCGCTGATGGCCGCGCTCGGCGTCGTGCTGGGGGTCCTGGGGGCCGGGTACAACATCCTCGTCGTCGCGGCGACCGCGTCCGCGGCGCACCTGCGCCGACTGCCCGTGACCGTCCGCGCCGCGCTCATCGGCGCGCTCGTGGGCGGCGCCCTGTTCGTCGACCCGCTGATGGTGGGCGGCGGCGACGCGCTGACGCAGCTGCTGCTGGCCGGTCACGCCGTGGCTCTGCCAGTCCTGCTCCTGTACCTCGGCGTACGGTTCGTCGCGGGGCCGCTCTCGTATGCGGCTCGTACCCCCGGCGGCCTGTTCGCGCCGCTGCTGGCTCTCGGCGCCCTCGGCGGCACCGCGATCGCGGAGGTGTCGCGCGCGTTCGATCCGAGCCTCGGCACCGGGTTCTCGGTCGCGATGGCCGTCGTGGGGATGTCGACGATGTTCGCCGCGGTCGTGCGCGCGCCGGTCACCGGGATCGTCGTCATCATCGAGATGACGGGCGCGAGCATGCTGGCACTGCCCATGATCGTCGGGGCCGCGGCCGCCGTGCTCACGGCGACGATGCTGCGTTCACGTCCCGTGTACGACAGCCTGCGCGAGCTCATGGTCGCCGGCAAGCCGTGACCCGTTCCCCTGCCGCGCGCCGACCGGGCCGTGGATAATGGGGGCATGGCCGCCTACAGCGCGATCTCGAGCTACTCCCGCGTGCAACTGCTGCATCTGCTGCAGGGGCGTCCGCAGCGCTCGATCGCCGAGCTGTGCGAGGCGACGGGCCTGCACGCCAACACCGTTCGAGAGCACATGCAGCGTCTGATCGACGGCGGCTACGTCGTGGCCGAGACCGAGAAGCGCACGGTTCGGGGACGCCCCCGGGTGCTCTACAGCGCCGCGTCCCCCGACGAGGCGAGCCCCATCGCACAGCGCAAGGCGCGCGACGCGGCGCGACGCGGCGACCTCATGCGCCGCGTCCTCCCCGGCGCGCACGCCGCGGGCCTGCCCACCGAGGCGCTCCACCAGCTCGACGCGCTCACCGACGACCTCGGCGACGCCGGATTCGACCCCCTCGTCGACGAGTCGGCGCTCACGGTCGACCTGTCGCCGTGCCCGCACGGGACCGCGACGGACGCCGACCGACGGGTCCTCTGCCACGTGCACCTCGGGCTCATGGACGGCGTGCTCGCGCAGGCCGGTGGGCCGCTGCGGGTCGCGGGCATGGCGCCTTCGTGCGATCCCACGCAGTGCGTGGTGCGACTCGCGGGCTGAGCGCACGGGCCCACGGGCGCTGTGGATGACGGGGGGTCGCCGCCGCGCGCGGATCGTCAGAGCACCGGGCGTGGAGATCGCGATCACCGACTCCCGACGGGGACAGGAGACGCAGAGCGACCGGGAGGCGCTGGTCACGACGGCGCTCGCGATCCTCGACTGCAGACCCGGGCGGCGCCAGGGACACGACCGGCGGCGCCGGAGGACGGTGAACGCCTACGAGATCCTTGTCTCGGAGCAGACCATGGGTCGATCAGACCGTGCGCTCGATCATGGCTCGACCGTGATCCGCTCTGCGCCCGCGTAGACGTTCATCGACTGCCCGCGCACGAAGCCGGCGAGCGTCAGCCCACTGGCGGCGGCGAGCTCGACCGCGAGCGAGGAGGGCGCCGACACCGCCGACAGGATGGGGATGCCGGCCATGACGGCCTTCTGCACGAGCTCGAAGCTCGCGCGCCCCGACACCTGCAGCACGGTCCCGCCCAACGGGAGTCGGTCGTTCAGCACGGCCCAGCCGACGACCTTGTCGACGGCGTTGTGCCGGCCGACGTCCTCGCGCAGCACGAGCATCTCGCCCGTGGTGGCGTCGAAGAGCGCGGCCGCGTGCAGCCCGCCCGTCTTCTCGAACACGGCCTGCCCCGCCCGGAGCAGCTCGGGCAAGCGCGCGAGGGATGCCGCCGCCACCGTCGTCTCGTCGGCGGCGACGTCGTACGCGGACACCGTCTCGACCGCGTCGATCGAGGCCTTGCCGCAGACGCCGCAGGAGCTCGTCGTGTAGAAGTTGCGCGACAGCGCCGACTCGGGCAGCCGCACGCCGGGAGCGAGGGTCACATCGAGCACGTTGTACGTGTTCTCGGCGCCGCCGGTTCCGGGACCGCCGCAGTGGATCGCCCCGAGGAACTGGGCGCCGTCGGCGACGACGCCCTCCGAGACGAGGAATCCGGCTGCGAGCTCGACATCCGCGCCGGGAGTGCGCATGGTGACGGCCAGGGGCTCGCCCGCGACACGGATCTCCAGCGGCTCCTCGACAGCGAGCACGTCGCCGCGACGCCGAGGCTGCTCCCCGAGGGTTATCCGCACAACAGGACGTCGAGCGGTGATGCGCCCCATGTCAGCCTCCGATCGCATTCATGCCGCGTGCCGGCTGCAGGAACCCCGGGTCGTCGATCGCATGTCCCGGGAGCTTGCGCAGGATGCAGGCGCGCAGCATCCCGTCGAGGTCGTCGTCGCCCGCGCCGCCCCGCAGCAGCGGCACGAGGTCGAACTCGGTCGTCGAGAACAGGCAGTTGCGCAGCTGGCCGTCGGCGGTCAGCCGCAGTCTGTCGCAGTCGCCGCAGAAGGGGGCGGTGACGGAGGCGATGACCCCGACCGTGTCGGGGCCGCCGTCGAGTCGCCAACGTTCGGCGGGCGCGCCGCCACGGCCCGGGACCGGCGTCAGCTCCCACCGGGCCGAGAGCGCGCCGAGGATCTCCTCGCGCGTCACCATCTGCGCGCGATCCCACGTGTGGCCGGCATCGAGGGGCATCTGCTCGATGAAGCGCAACTGGGCCCCCTGCGAGACGGCGAACTCGACGAGCTCGACGAGCTCGTCGTCGTTCACGCCCCGCATCGCGACGGCGTTGAGCTTGAGCGGGCGCAGATCGGAGGCCGCGGCCGCCGCGATGCCCTCGAGGACCTCGGGCAGGCGATCGCGGCGCGTGAGCGCGGCGAACCGGTCGCGGCGGATCGTGTCGATCGAGACGTTGACCCGGGAAAGCCCCGCCGCGACGAGGTCCGGCAGCAGCTCGGGGAGCCGGATGCCGTTGGTCGTCATCGCGATCTGCACCGGCCCGTCGGGGCCTCGGACCGCCGCGAGCCGGGCCACGACGTCGACGACGTCGCGGCGCAGCAGCGGCTCGCCGCCGGTGAGCCGGAACGTGGTCACGCCCGCCGCGGCGGCGATCCGCGCGACGCGCTCGATCTCGTCGACCGTGAGGATGCTCTCGCGCGCGAGCCACTCGTTGCCCTGCTCGGGCATGCAGTAGGTGCACCGCAGCGAGCAGCGGTCGGTGAGCGAGATGCGCAGATCGCGGTGCACGCGGCCGAAGGTGTCGACGAGCGGCGCCCCGGGCGCCGCCTCGTACGCGGACGGATCGATCTCCGGAAGGCGGGCGCGCGGCATTCCGACGTTCACCGCGCTCATCGCGTCGCACCCGTGCCGAACCGCATCTTTCGAGACTACGGCGTCGGAGATGTCTCGGCTCCGAGACATCTCGATTATTCACGGCGCCGGTCCGACGGAACGCCGAACAAACGTTGAGACAATCTGAAGGAACCGTGTCGGGCCGTCCCGTCCGTGGGGTCGGTGCAGCGTGGCCGATGCGGAGAAGGGCACGGCTATGGACCTCCTCGATCCGCTCATCCTTGCGCGGTGGCAGTTCGGCCTCACGACGTTGTACCACTTCCTCTTCGTTCCGCTCACCCTCGGGATGGGGCTCGTGGTCGCGATCTTCCAGAGCGCCTGGGTGCGCACGGGGAACACGACGTGGCTGCAGCTGACGAGGCTGTTCGGCAAGATCTTCCTCATCAACTTCGCCATGGGCGTCGTGACCGGCATCGTGCAGGAGTTCCAGTTCGGCATGAACTGGTCCGCCTACTCGCGGTTCGTCGGCGACATCTTCGGCGCACCGCTCGCGTTCGAGGGTCTTCTGGCGTTCTTCTTCGAGGCGACGTTCATCGGACTGTGGATCTTCGGGTGGGACCGACTGTCGAAGCGCGTGCACCTGGCGACGATCTGGATGGCGTGGATCGGTGCCACCCTGTCCGCCTACTTCATCCTCGCCGCCAACGCGTTCATGCAGAACCCGGTCGGCTACACGATGGCCGAGGACGGTCACCGAGCCGAGCTGACGGACTTCTGGGCCGTGCTGACCAACAAGGTGGCGCTGGCGACGTTCCCGCACACGATGTTCGCCTCGCTCATGTTCGCCGCCGCCGTCGTGATCGCCGTCGCGGCCTGGCACCTCGCGCGCCACCAGCACCTCGACATGATGCGCTCCGCACTGCGGTTCGGGATGTGGACCATGCTGATCGCGTTCGCCGGCGTCGCCCTCGCGGGCGACCAGCTGGGCCTCGCGATGGTCGAGACCCAGCCGATGAAGATGGCCGCTGCGGAGGCGCTCTACAACACGGCCACCGGGGCCAACGCATCCTTCTCGATCTTCTCGCTCGGGACGCCGGACGGCTCCAGCGAGATCTGGTCGCTGCGTGTGCCGTACCTGCTCTCGTTCCTGTCGACGCACAGTCTCGACGGCACGGTCGAGGGCATCAACGACCTGAACGCGCTGTACGCGCAAAGGTGGCCGGAGCTCGCCCAGCAGCTCGCCGCCCGCGGAGACAACTTCGCACCCACGATCTGGGTCACGTACTGGTCGTTCCGCTGGATGATGGGCTTCGGCGGTCTCGCCGCCCTCGTCTCGGTCGTCGGCCTGTGGCTGACGCGCAAGAACGCGAAGCGCGCGGTGCCGCAGTGGGCGTGGCGGATCGCGATCTGGTCGGCGCCGCTGCCGCTGCTCGGGAGCCTGGTCGGCTGGGTGTTCACCGAGATGGGCCGTCAGCCATGGATCGTGTTCGGGCTGATGCTCACCGAGGACGGCGTCTCGCCGTCGGTCCCCGGCTGGAACGTGCTGATCTCGCTCATCGCGTTCACCGCGATCTACGCCGTGCTCGCGGTCGTCGAGTTCGGCCTGATCCTGAAGACCGCCAAGAAGGGCCCCGAGCCCCTCCCCGACCCCGAGACGGCGTCCGAGGATGCCGCGAACGTGCCCACCACGGTGTACTAGGAGCCCCTCATGGATCTCGCATACCTCTGGTTCTTCATCGTCGGGGTGCTGTTCGTCGGCTACTTCGTCCTCGACGGCTTCGACTTCGGCGTCGGCATGTCGCTGCCCTTCCTCGGGAAGGACGACGTCTCCCGCCGCCAGATCATCAACACGATCGGCCCGGTCTGGGACCTCAACGAGACGTGGGTCATCGTCGCGGGCGCCTGCCTGTTCGCCGCGTTCCCGGAGTGGTACGCCACGCTGTTCAGCGGCTTCTACCTCGCGCTGCTGCTGATCCTGCTGGCTCTCATCGCCCGCGGCGTCTCATTCGAGTACCGCCACCAGCGCGACTCGCTGCGGTGGAAGAAGGGCTTCGACACCCTGATCGTGGTCGGCTCGGCGCTGCCGGCCTTCCTCTGGGGCGTCGCCGTCGCGAACATCGTGCACGGGGTTCCGATCGACGCGAACCACGAGTTCACCGGATCGCTGCTGACCCTGCTCAACCCCTACGGGCTGCTCGGCGGGCTCACGACGCTGCTGCTGTTCTTCACGCACGGCGTGTACTTCGTCGCGCTGAAGACCGATGGCCAGGTGCGCCAGGACGCCCGTCGGCTCGCGACGCGCTCGGGCATCCTCACGGTGGTCGTCGCGGCGGCGTTCCTCATCTGGACGGTCGTGAACGCCGCATCCGGCAGCGCCCCGGCGCTGGCGCTCGTGATCGCGTGCGCAGCGCTCGCCGCGGTCCTGCT